>JAHJZX010000021.1 GCA_018826295.1 Gammaproteobacteria bacterium | reverse complement strand
CCTTTGCCCCAGCTTCATGCTGCTTGATAGCTTTGATGATTTGTTCTTCGGTATAACGTTTTTTCATTTTGAGATCTCCATTGACTCCATTTTATTGGAAATCTCATCAATGTCATGGTGTTAAAATCGGGGGAAAGGTCATCTCCAGAGTGAACATTGGCATTTCGATATTCCCTTAAATGTTCCAAAATTTGTTTGTGGTATTCATAATCATCGAAAAGAAATGCGCATCGACGAGTGACTAGATCATAATTGTTCTCTGACGGTGCGACCAAACCTTCTATAGCTCCCCACAACCTGATCATTGCCGTATTTTGATCTCTTTCATCCAATGCTCTTACATACCGTAACAGTGAATCTTTTAAAATCGATCCATAAGGAATAAGTTCTAATTTCTCCATAGCCCATTTACAGTTTTTAGTGAATACATCCAAATTATTTGGCTTAAAAACTTTAGCAGGGGAAAAATTAGGTTCATACCAAAAATCCTTACTGGCTATTTCACCGGTATCTTTATGAACAGTATGAGCACTACCCAAACGAACGACATTAATTGGCTTCCACTGCCCTCCCAAAATCTCCCCAGTCGGATTTCCAAAAAGACAAAATAACGACCTAACAAGATCCAAGACTCTCAAAGATTTCGTCGCGGCTCGTCGTACAGTTTTCTCTTTCAAACTAACAATTACATTTGCATAGTGTTCAGGTGTCTTTGAGATTTCTGGATATTTACTTATTACTTCATTTCGCCCCAAGAATTTTTCTGGATAACTATCATTAAATATTTCTATTTTTGCGTTCTCAAGAACCAACTCTTCAATTGGATATGGCTGAGCGAGTGATACTTTAGTTAAGAGATGAAATTCTTGTTCACTAATTGAGTTTTCCAATTTAATAATTTCATTGATTTCATCTATGACTTTGACTTTATCTAAGGCCATACTCCTCGCGATATTACTAACAGCAGCTGATACGATACGTTCATAATCAAATCCATCACAATGCCGGGGAAATTCGACCATATTAATGAGCGCAGACATTATCTCGTCATATTCCCAAAGTGAGAAACTAACTCTTTTGTCATCAGAGACTGTTTTAGAGCTTTCCAGCTTAGCTAACACTACTTCAGGTTTTAAATTTTTATTCTTCTTCCATCTAACTCGCATAAGGCCTCTTCGTCGTCAGGTTTTGCCTTTGACGCGCGGGGCTAGGTCTTGCTTTTTTCCTGCCTCGCTCCAACGCCAGTAAAATACAATCGGTTATTGCAGTTACATTTGCCGAAAAACTTAACTTGGTCAAGGCTTTATTTGCTGCAAAACAAAGGGCGCAATAATGCGCCCTTACCTTGGTTTGGTGTGGCAGTTATACGGCAGGCTTTACACTAAACTGCAGACCAAGTGCTTTGGCGACTTTTAGAACTGTGCTTAATTGCGGGTTGCCGTCTGCAGATAAGGCTTTGTACAAACTCTCGCGACCAAGGCCGGTGTCACGCGCAAGAGTTGCCATGCCTTTGGCACGGGCAATATCACCCAGCGCTTTGGCGACAAAGCTGGCATCACCATCACATTCGGCAATAGAAGCTTCCAGGTAAGCTGCCATCTCCTCTGGTGTACGCAGGTGCTCTGCTACATCGTAATCTTGCAGTTTTATGCTCATGTTACACCTCAAGGTTGTGAACCAACTGGTACGCTAATTCTATATCCGCTGGCTGGCTTGCTTTATCACCGCCACACAACAGGATTATCAGCACGTTTTGCCGCTGTGTGTAATACACCCTGTAACCGGGCCCGACATCAATTTTTAGTTCAGACACACCAAGTTTTAAATTACGATGAACTCCCGGATTACCAGAAGCCAGCCGCTGAATTCTGGCTTGAATACGCGCCCTGCCTTGAATATCCTTTAAGCCATCCAGCCAGTTGCTAAACTGCTCTGTCACTTTAATTTGCTTTACCATTACAGTGTATCCCTCAAGATACTTTTTGCAAGATTAACTTGTGTTACAAGCAATTCTTATAAGTGTGCGCATATCGCCGCACGCTAAAATTAACTTTTAATTAACCTTAGCAGGCAACAGAGAAAGTAAGCAAATTTTTGGCAGGATGGGATTGAGTTGCTGTAACGGCGTAACAGCCATTTACCGAAAAACTAAACTTGGTCAAGGCTTTATTGGCTGCAAAAACTGAGGGCGCGATAATGCGCCCCTACTTTGAATTAGTTAGAAAATATACACCGCTTTACCGACTATATTTTGCTCAGGTACAAAGCCCCAGTATCTGCTGTCAAGACTGTTATCGCGATTGTCACCCATCACAAAATAATGCCCGGCAGGAACTATCCATTCGCCCAAGCGCATACCGTGCTGACGAAAGTAATGTTGAATCCAATCCGGCTTTTTAGTGTTCTGCTGGATGCTATATTGCTGGCCGTCCAGTGTTTCCTGATATATCGAAAACTCTGTCTCAGTTGCGCTGTCTATTTCTACGTTATCAATCAGTTCATAATCCAGGCAACTATCGCATGCTCTGGTGAGATATAGGCGTTTATGCTGATAGTAAATTTTATCTCCCGGACCGGCTATCACCCGTTTGATAAAGTCTGTTGTTTCATTGCCAGGCTTTTTAAACACCACTAAGTCACCACGTTGTATTGTCGCAGTGGATGTAGTTTGCCACACGGGTATTCCAGCATACGAATAATTACCAAAACCCTGTTTACTCACAATCACGTGATCTCCGGGGTTTAATGCCGGGCTCATTGACGTTGCCGGAATGGTGTAAACGTCATAAAAAAACGTCTTGGTAACAAACACAGAAGAATATACCGCGATGACGCAGACTAAGGTTGTCCACCACCTTGCGCACCAGCTTCTTTTTTGTGAAACATCATAGTTAGCGCTAAGAATAAAGGCATGTATGGCACAAGCGATGGTAATGGCGTATGGCCAATACTGCGCTTTGCCACCTTCTGAAAATAGCGCCGCACTCGCTGGATACTGCATAAGAAAAATGCAGCCCAGTGTTAAAGCCAGATAAAAGAAAAAATAGCGTGGCCGGTTTACGTATAAAAATACAAAGGGTTGAAACAGCAATCCAAACACCACAGCAATCCAGCTGTTAGGTTTCCATTCTGTGTACACATTACTTCCTTAAAAAACGCCGGATCTGAAAAAACTACAATTATCTGATGCCTCGGGCCCAAGCTCTTCGTGCCAGATATTGCCGTTTGCCTGACTGTTTCAGCTACCATCGGAATAGGTTAGTTAACCTTAAATTTGTTGTTACATTTACCGAAAAGCTAAACTTGGTCAAGGCTTTATTGGCTGTAAAAGCTAAGGGCGCAATAATGCGCCCCGACATTCGTTTAGCTTGGTTGCCAAACTTTAGCTTCGTAGCAGGCCGGCAATATCAAGCCGCATCAAAATGGTAGCTATGATCGGCATAGCGTTTACCGCCAATGCTGTGTGCATCTGGCTCTTTTGCTACCAGCTTAAAACCGGCTTTTTGTAATACCCGCTCTGATGCGATATTGCCTTCGGTGACCACAGCTTTAAAGCAAGTTATCTCCTGTGTAGTTGCTGCCCATTGAATTAACGCTTGCAATGACTCAGTGCCAAAGCCCTGACCATGAAACTCGGGCAGCAATAAATACCCCACTTCTGCTCTACCCTCTGCCATTGCAATGCCGGTGACGCCAATAGCTTTGCCGGTATTAAGCTGGCGCATAACCAGACATAACCAATGGCTGGCGTCTTTATGCCAAGGCTGCAGCCGTGATAGAAATTTCTGTTGTAACTCAGCCTCTGTTGGTGCATCAAAACACTGCGCTATCACCTCAGGAGTCTTGTGTAGTAGCTGAAACAACGGCCAGTCTTGTTGTGTAAGTGGCGTCATATCCAGACGCGCAGAAGTCACTCGCATAAGATCCCTTTGACACTGTAAATGATTGGCTTAACACTTTCTCAGCCTGCGGATAATGTCTCGACACTTAATTCAGAGTGGATGATTACGTTTGATCTTGCCACGGCAGCATTTAACCGGCTCGGCTGCCATTTGGCACAGTTTGTTCCGGACAGGCTAAACAAGGTGTTAATTTATCTTCATAGCCAATATCAAACAACATCCCCTGCGATACTTCACCGGCCATTTTACGCTCAGGTAAATTCACCACAAACAGTGCCTGTTTGCCTTCAATCTCTTGTGGGTTAGCGCGCTCCTGTTTAATACCCGCCAGTATGCTGCGCTGATGATCACCAAAATCGACGATAAGCTTCATCAGTTTGTCAGATTTAGTAACCTCTAACACTTGTGTAATGGTGCCAACACGGATATCGATTTTTGTTAAGTCATCAAAACTTATAGGGGCTTTTATTGCTGCTGGTGTCATGGCTATTCCAAATTAAATAGGCTTAGTTGTTATGCAGGTTTAACTTGCCGTTGCGCCGGGCAGGTAAACTGCTGTGCGTTGTCGCCAAAAAAGCTGCCGCTGCGCAAGAAGTGCAGTACCTGATCTATAACCTGCTGGCGTTGCATCAAAAACGGATGCGATACGGCTACCGTAACCAGCGCGCACATGCCTTGCACTTTGGTGTTTTCAACTGACACCTTACCATCGTCCGGGTTAGGCAAAAAGTTAG
The DNA here is from genome assembly GCA_018826295.1 of Gammaproteobacteria bacterium. Classification (GTDB taxonomy): domain Bacteria; phylum Pseudomonadota; class Gammaproteobacteria; order Enterobacterales; family Alteromonadaceae; genus Alishewanella. The sequence continues at coordinate 240,996 of JAHJZX010000021.1, read as the reverse complement.
ACAATAAAAGATTTATAGAGCTGGTACCGGCAATAACACCCAGCTCAAAACTCACCGGGCCCAACTGTTTAGGTATATCGTGTTCGCCGGTGCCAAGTTGCATACCGGCCGGGCCGTTAAAGGCTTCAAAGCCCGGTACATCTTTTAGGTTATCCACCACCTGGCTGCCCTGATTCGGCGGCCCCATCATCACTACCCGGCCCAAATCGGTAATGACATTGTGCTGCAGATATTGCCGCAGCAAAATACCGCCCATTGAATGGGTAACAAAATGAATAACACGGCTTTGCTCTGCGCGGCACTGCGCTAATGCCGGCGTTATCGCCATCGGCGCCAGTGCTTCTACGCTATAGTCACGCGATGGGTAATCAACATTGACGCTATGGTAGCCGGCATCATCCAGTGCTTGCTGCATAGTTTCCATCGCGCCAGCGCTGCGGGCCAGGCCGTGCAACAGTACAACGCAGTCTTTTGCCATGCCGTTAAACGGCAAAAGCAGCAATACAATTAACAACGTTATTCGCATACTAACCCTTGCGTTGTGCTACTGCGCACCGGAAATACCTATTATTATTACCTGCGCATTATCACTGCTGCTTATCTGCAAACTATTGCTTTCATTAGTCAGGCTAAGCGTATGCTGCGCTTGCAGTGTTATGTGCTTTGCACCAATCAACGCATTAACACGGCCGCTGGCAACATAAACAAGCGACTGCGCGCTTAGCGCCAATGTTTGTACCGCACTGCTTATAGTCAGCACCTGCAGCTGTGCCTGCACAGCGCCGCGGCGGGTCATCAGGTTAAAATCACGTACGGCGCCCTTTATTAAACTGCAGTGAATTGGCGTTTCACCGGCGAAAGCAAACGGCATAAGCGGTGTATCTAATACTTGTGGGTTAGCGCCCACGCCATGCAGGCTAAAGCCCCCGCCACTTAGCAACATAATAATACGGTCGATATTATCAAAGCGTGAAAACGGGCCGTCGCTGGCCACTTCTGCAATAGACAAGCGCCACAACAAGCCTTGCTCGTCGTCCTGCCGGCATAACTGATGGGTAATGCCGCCACCATTTTGCCAGCGCTGGGTTTGCCACTGCGCTGGCGCAAAAATATCTATGCTCATAGAGTCTCAGGCAGATGTGTTGAGTAAAGCGTTGCTGATAGGAGGCAACTTCTAGCTGCCAAAATTAAAAAAGATCCCCACCGCCAGCTCGGCCCAGCAATACAAAAATACCACCGCAACAGCCAATGCAAGCCAAAGCCGCTTTGCTGCGGGTATACGCCTGGCCAACAATACAAAGCCGCTGGCACTGCCAAAAATTAAGCCAGCCATCAGTATAAAATCAGCGCCGCTCCAGTTTACCTCTGCAGTTAGCTGCATGGCCATAAAAGGTAGCAACAACAGCACAACTGTTGCTGCCGCTATCCAAATAAAAATGTCGTTACGCTGCAGCAGTGGCTTCATTCGTGAGCATCCTAAGTTAACAGCTACTTTAAACATTAAGCTTTGTGAGACATAGGCCGGTGTAGTGTGATTTTGCTGTCATTTAGCCGCCGGCTTTAGTTATACCCTGCTGTAATATGGCGTGTGATAACTCGCCAAAATGCACAGAGGCCAGCTTGCCGTCAGCGCTGAAAAATAAGGTGGCAGGTACACCCTGGGCGCCATAAAAACTGGCGACATCACCGTGGCTATCCAGTAATACGTGCTTAAAGCTTAACTGATGCTGACGCAAATATTGCTGCACCCTAGCGCGGCTTTCCTGCAGGTTAATTAGCATGAAGCTAATGTTCGGGTTCTGCTGTTCTGCGTCTAATAACGCCGGCATCTCACGATGACACGGCGGACACCAGCTGGCCCAGATATTCATCACCACCGGCTTCCCCTGTGCCAGTTGCGGCAACGCTACCTGATAACCAGACAAACTTTCCAGTTTGATATCAGCCAGCACCTGCTGATGTTGCTGAGCATACAGCCAGCCAGAGCCGAATGCAAAACTAGCAGCCGTTACTGCAACACCGGCCAGTACGGCCTTTTTAAATTGGGGGTAACGTTTAAGTTGTACCAACATTAGAATCATCGCCGCCAGCACAGTCATTGATATTTCAGGCCGTTTTGGGCATCTTGCGCGTCTATTGCATTTAACACCTCAGATAACGACTTTTGCGCATGCCGTTGCCGAATTTTCCCGGCGTATGCCAGCTCTGCACGAATTTGCGGCTCGTCAAGATGCTGATACTTGTTGTCCAGCAAGCTACGAACAACCTCGTCTTGCAGCAGTAGCCGGCGCATTGCTCTGTAGTTGGCCTCAAAGTCCAAATGGCTTCCGACCGTATTGGCCCGGTGCATACCATGTCGATACACGCTGTAGGCATAATCGCGAAACACAATCTCACAGCGGTTTACATCCATGATGTAAAATTCCGGACCGCTATCGTCCTTGACCCATTCATCACGAATAGCCTTTTCACCGGCGTTAACGATGGGCCGGCCGTTATTTTCAAAACGGGATTGATACAGGGTAAAATTGTCATGCACAAAATGATTAGCTGGATCAGCCACCAAAGCCGTTGTTTTTAAACAAACTTGCGAGCTGCGGTCACAATAATGTGTTTTAACAATCACCATTGCTGCTCTCTTTTCCGGCGCTGTTGTTTTGCTGTGCTGACAGACATCTTGCTTAGTGTAAAACGATACCGATTCATTGCTTATCAGCCGGGTGGGCAAGATAAGGTCGCTGTCTGCCCGGGCCGGCATTACAGCGGCCAACATCAGCATGGCGATGCAAGAATTTAGTGCTGTTTTCATACGAGTCCTCTGTTTAGCTATTTGCTTTAAATCGTTGATAACTTTTTTGCTGCAGATCTCAAAGCAACTTGCATTCCAACTTTTAAACTATTGAAAATTATAAAAATAAATAACATAAACAGCTAAATAACGTAGCCGGGAGTCCGGTTGCGGACTACATTTCCGGAACCGGACAGTTAATTGATCAACAAAGCATAGCTTGCAATCCGATATTTGTGCCTAAGTCGGTAAACAGACATTGCCTGGGCAAATCAGGCTGTTAAAATCAAGAAGCACTTTATTAAATGCCGTTAGGCCAGGCAGCGGTTAAGCTGGCTGTAACCATATTAAGCAGGATAGTTATGAATAAAACCAACAGCGGTGCTGCGGCCTATCAGCAGCAGGAACAAGGCTATCGCGATAAAGCGCTGAAAATGTATCCCTGGGTGTGTGGCCGTTGTGCCCGCGAGTTTGTGCATTCCAATTTGCGCGAGCTGACTGTGCATCATATTGACCACAATCACAGCAATAACCCCGCAGATGGCAGCAATTGGGAGCTGTTGTGTATTTATTGCCATGATAACGAGCACAATAAATTCCACGAATTTGTATTATACGGTGGCACTACTGAGCAAAAGGTCGCGCCGGCGACCCATAATCCGTTTGCCGATTTAAAAGCGTTATTAAATAAGCCAAAGTCATAAACCTTAGCGCCCGGCAATCTGCAGTAAACGCTCGGCCTGCAGCTTTAACGCCTGTTTTAACTCCGGCGGTGCAATAATACTAAAATCAAACGGCAGCTGGCTTAGCCACTGCGCCAGAAACAGGCAGCTGTCGGTACGGGTACTTAACAGCAAGCCATCTGGCTGAGGTTTTAACATAGCCGCGGCAGACCCCAGCGCCTGTGCGGCGCTTTGAGGATCGGTATGCAACAATACCTGCACGTCTACATTACCCGGTATACCAAACAGGCTTTGGCTAAAATGCTCTGCAGAATCAAAATCGTCCGGCCGGCTAAAGTGTTGTGCTAGTAGTTCAATCTGCTGCAGCCGGTCCAGCCGAAAGGTGCGCAATTCGCGACGCAAATGACAATACCCACTCATATACCAGCGGCCAAGGCGAAACAGCAAGCCATAAGGGTCAACCTGCCTCTCCACCGGCGCTTGTTGGCGTGCAGCATAGTGGATAATGACTGAGCGCTGTTGTTCCAGTGCATCGAGCAAGGGGCTAAGGTGTTGGCCAGCGCTGGGGGTTTCAGCAACGGGTAGCACCAACCGTATAGTATCGGCAATAGCCCTGGCACGGGATTTTAGTTTAACCGGCATAACCCGCTCCAGCTTGGCCTGCACACTACTGATGGCCGCCTGCGTATCGGCCAGGTTAAGGTTGTGTGCCGCCAGCAACCCAAGCGACAGCGCCAGGGTTTCGTCGTTGGTAAACATCATCGGCGGCAATTTAAAACCGGCCACTAACATATAACCGCCGTCGCGGCCTTGCTCTGTTGTTACCGGTATACCCAGCTGCTCCAGTGCCTGGATATAACGGCGCACAGTGCGTTTATCGACACCCAGCCTTGCCGCTAGTTCAGTGCCACTTAAACGACCATGTGACTGCAGCAGTTCCAGCAAGCTAAGCACACGAATAGTTGGCCCTCTCATGCTGCTCTCCGGTTATTCATTTATTGTTCCTGCTACCACTTCGATGTGGAAAATATACCTGATTACTAGGACGCATTCTGTCCTATTTTGGTTTTATTCTGTTCCGGCAGCACATCGAATCAGCTTAAAACAGGTTGTATTTATCACTCTTACTTACAAGGAATACTCAAATGAAACCGTTAACTTTCTATACCAACCCTAATTCACGTGGTCGTATTATCCGCAGGCTGCTGGAAGAGCTCGAAGTACCTTACGATGTGAAGGTGTTGCAGTTCGGCAGCGACATGAAAGCAGCGGAATTTTTAGCACTAAACCCTATGGGTAAAGTACCGGCCATTAAACATGGCGATACAGTGGTAACCGAAGGTGCTGCTATTTGTGCCTATCTGGCCGATCAGTTTACCGACAAACAGCTGGCACCCGCACCCGATAGCCCGGAGCGCGGCAGCTATTACCGCTGGTTATTTTTTGCTGCCGGCCCACTGGAAATGGCCACGACCGCCAAAGCCTATGACTGGCGTATTGATAGCGACAATGCTACTTCTGTAGGTTGCGGCTTGTATCAGGACACGGTAAAGGCGTTGGAAACCGCCCTGACCAAAGGCCCCTACCTTTGTGGTGAGCAATTTACCGCAGCGGACATTTATGTTGGTAGCCACATTAGCTGGGGCATGCTGTTTGGCACACTGGAAAAACGCCCGGTCTTTATAGACTATGCGCAGCGGCTGCAAGCGCGTAAAGCCTGTATCCGGGCAACAGAGCTTGATGATGCTCTGACAGCAGAGCTGGCGCAAAGTTAATGAGCTTGCCGCGGGTGCATACCGCAGACGCGGCCTATTTGGGCAGCAGCAGTGCGTCGTCAATCGCGATAAAACGGCTGGCAGCTTTTACCAGCGCCTGGGCCGTTAAACCTTCCACACCATAGATCTCAACTTCGGTTTGGTACCTGGTGGTCAGTTTGTCGGCCAACAGGGCAAAATCACCATCGCCCGAGGCCAGCACCACTACATCACTGTGCTGGCCGAACTCGATAGCATCGAGCGTGATACCGACATCCCAATCGCCTTTAGCACTGCCATCGGCGCGCTGAATAAAGGGCTTTAGTTTTACCTCGAAACCAATGGCACGCAGGATATTCTGAAACTGACGCTGCTTTTCATCTTTGCGATCAATAGCATAGGCAATAGCCTTTACCACAGTGCGACCAGCAGTAACCTGACGCCAAAAAGCGTTGTAGTCAAAATTGCGGCCAAAGGCCTCTCGGCTGGTATAGTAGACGTTTTGTACATCTACCAGAATTGTTACCTTGCTCATAGCACTCTCCGGCACAACAAAGTTGCCACGCTAACCGGCAATAGCCGCTGCAGCAAGCAATTTAGTGTTATTTCTGCTACCGGCCCGGCTGGCTGATAACTGCAAAAAACTGCGATGTAATAGTGCAACTACACAAATTCAGCCTATGCTTTTTTGGCATTAATCCATTTGGCCGCAGTTAAATTACCAACAGAAGGAGTTTGTGATGTTATTTATTACTAACAGATTTCCCAAAGGATCTATTTTAAGCCGGGCTGGCCGGAAATTTTCGTTCGACCTGCGCAACAATGCGCCGAGTAATTCGGTGTTTTTTTGTCAGCACCACGCCGATGGCCATTGCACTGAAGTAATGGGGGAAAAGTTTTTATTAGCATTAAAACAAAGTCCCTACCGGCAGTTGTTGCTTTACATTCATGGGTTTTCTAATTTGCCGGATGATATTTTTAAATCAGCCAAAGAACTGCAAGAGCTGTGCGACAAAGAAAAACCGCAGGAAGTTTTGGTCGTGCCGGTGATCTGGCCTTGTGATAATGACATGGGCATTGTTAAAGATTACTGGGATGATCAAAAATCTGCCGATCAAAGTGCAGCGGCCTTTTCACGCGCTTTGAGTATTTTTTTAGACTGGCGTCTTACACCGGCCAACGAGCCGGAAACGGCGCCCTGCCTGAAAAGAATTAATGTATTGGCACACTCTATGGGTAACCGGGTATTACGGCAAACCTTGCTGGACTGGAACAAAAATGATCTGGCAAACGGCGTACCGCTGCTGTTTCGCAATACCTTTATGGTGGCGGCCGATATCCGCAATGAGTCGGTACACAAAGATCAGCCCGGCCGACTGATTGCTGACGCATCGCGCAATGTGGTGGTGTATTTCGCGTCAGACGACTTAGCGCTGCGCAGCAGTAAAGTTGCCAACCTGAAAAACAAAGTGGCGTCTCGCCGGCTGGGCCACACCGGGCCAGAAGATATCAACCTGACGCCACACAATCTGTACAGTGTTGATTGCGACGATATTAATACCGCTTATGACACACCCAAAGGCCATTCTTATTTCCGTTATGGCCGTATACCGGGTAAAGCCGGCTTGGTTTTTAAGCATATATTTGACTGTATATTACACGGCAGGGTGTTTCCGCAGGATGAATTTCGCCGCAGCTCGGTACTGCGTGAACCCTAAGCAGCTTGTTGGTTCGCGCTTTTAGCGATTGAGCGCTACTATCAGTAGATGTTAACAACTGACGTCAGCTGTAAGGCATTATTAGTGTCAGCTTTTTTACCAGCCGTAATAAAAATCACCGTGCAAACAGTGCGTTGTTTGCTGTTGTGGCAACGCACTTTATTCTGTACCAGCTTATTGCTGACAACATCGCCACTGCTGGCCGACAATAACGAACTGCGCTACTGTATAGATCCGGATTGGATGCCGTACGAAGCCATTGTTGATGGTGTGCATGTTGGTATTTCAGCAGATTATTTGCAGCTGATTGCCGAAAAATCCGGTTTTAAATTCAAATTAGTTCCCAGCCGCTCCTGGTTGCACAGCCTGCAACTGCTGCAAAATGGCAGCTGCATGTTGCTGCCAATGTTAAACCAAACAGCTGAGCGCCTGCAGTTTTTGCGCTTTTCCGAGGTGTATTTTCGTTCACCTAATGTGCTGGTATCTCAGCATCAGCAACCCTTTTTACAAAGCCTGGAGAATATTGGCCAACGCGTGCTGGCGGTGCCGGCAGGCTACCGTTTAATGGAGCATCTGCTTAATTACTATCCGGACAGCAATACTCTGCTGGTAGACAGCGAATCAGCCGGCTTGCAGGCAGTAATGAATGGCAATGCCGATTTATTTGTCGGTTCGTTATATTCAATCAATCACTATATTCAACAGCATGGCCTGTACCAGCTAAAAGTGGCGGGCTGGGTTGGTGTCGAAGATCAACTACGGATTGGCGTCGCCATTGCACATCAGGCAATTTTACCGCAACTAAACCAGGCTATTGCCGCCATTACAGAAGCAGAACATCTGGCTATTTACCGCAACCGCACCCGTATGCCGGTAAACGAGATAACTAACTACAAACCGCTGTGGCAACTGGCCGCAACCGCTATGGCTATCATAGTGTTACTGATTATCTGGAATTACCGCAGCCGCTACTTTTATCAGCGCTTGCAGGAAAAAAACCAGCAATTAGAACAAACCCGCGCCGAATTGGAAGCGGCAGTAAAGGAGCTGAAATTTTTATCCGATCATGATCCACTCACACACCTTTACAACCGCAATTATTTTGATAAAACGCTGCGTGTGGCCCAGCAGCGCGCCAGCCACGGCCAGCATATTTTTAGTCTGATTGTGGTAGATATCGATTTTTTTAAACAGATAAATGACAACCACGGCCATAGCGCCGGTGATGCCATCTTGCGTGAACTGGCAGAGATCCTGCGCCAGCAAGTGCGAGAACAGGATATCGCCACACGCTGGGGCGGAGAAGAATTTGTTATTTTTTGCCCTCAAACCAGCGCTGCTGAAGCCCAGGCGCTATGCAGCAGAATAACAGCCGCTATCGCCGACTACACCTTTAGCCACCATATCAGCTTAAGTTGCAGTTTTGGCGTAGCGCAGCAGCAACAAAATGAAGAACTAAGCCACTGCTTTGAGCGGGCAGATAAGGCCCTGTATCAGGCCAAGCAGACAGGCCGCAACCGCACCTGCCTGGGCTGACTTCCAGCTACAACTGACACAAGGCTGCCATACGGCCATTTAGCAGCCGGCACAGATCTGTGCCACTAAGCTCGATTTCCAGCCCGCGTTTGCCGGCACTGACAAAAATACGCTCAAACTGCTGTGCTGAGCTATCGATAACGGTTGGCAGCGGCTTTTTCTGCCCCAGCGGGCTAACACCACCTAAGACATAACCGGTACTGCGCATAACATCATGAGCATTGGCCATCTCAGCTTTTTTGGCCCCTAATGCTTTTGCCAGCAGTTTCATACTTAGCTGCTGGTTAACCGGCAATACCGCTACGGCCAGTTGTTTGCCTTCTAATTGTACGACCAGGGTTTTAAACACTTGCTCGGGCTTAACGCCGAGTTTTTCTGCCGCTTCCAGGCCATATGATAACGCAGCTGGATCATGCTGATAGTGATGCACGGTATAAGCGATACCCTGCTGCTTCGCCAAATCAATAGCGGGTGTCATAGTGTCTCCCATTGGCCAAATGCAATAAAGCAGTACCATACATGGCACTGCGGTTTTAACGCTGCGTTATTGCACTTCTGCTACATCAGCCTTGACCTTGCTTTGGTGCCTTAACAGTGTGCCGATCTATGCCTTCAGGCTCCTGATCCAATTCAAAATCTAACTGTACCCGATTACCTTTTAACACAGCAGTTGATGGCTTATAACGCCATTTTTTAAATGCCCTTAAGGCTTCAGCATCAAACACTTCAGGAGGATAAGAATCAATTATCTCGGTATTTGATACTGAGCCATCAAGTTCAATATCAAACTCTATTTGCACATAGCCTGCAATTGACTGTCGTGCCGCGTCTACCGGATAGCGAGGCTGTATCTGGAGGACCGGGGTTAAACCTACGCCGCCAGACTCTTTCGCTGTGCTTGGCTGTTGCAGCAAAACACTGAACAGCATTACAACAGTTAGCATAGTAACTACTGGTAGTTTGCTGAATCCGCGCTGACTCTGCAACTGAATAACTCGTTGTTTCATAATATTAAAATCTCCATAGTGATGAGTAAGCGGCCACCAGTTTACTGATGACGGCGGTGTAATGCTTAGTAAGGCATAACCATAAGCAATTCTTTCTGCCTGGCTGGCGTTGTCGGTAACAACTGCATCGCAGGCCAACTCTTGTGCCTGACGGTATTTACGATAACTAAGCCAAAGCAGCGGGTTAAACCAAAACAAGCTGACAATGGCTAGCGCCAGGTAATTCAGGTGTAAGTCGCCGCGGCGCCAGTGTGTCAGTTCATGTTGCAAAATAAGCTGCTGCTGAGTGGCATCAAAGCGGGTAAAAAAATCATGTGGCAATAAAATGCGCGGTACTAAAAATCCGGTAATGTAGGGGCCGCTATTATCATTGGCCTGGCGGCAATTGAGCAATGAGGGTGTTAGCTTTAGCGGTACAGCGCGTAAATACTGCACCCGGTTACTAAGGTAATTTAACAGTAAGTAACTGCTGCATAACGCCACACCAAGCATCCACAGCCAAAACATCCAATGTGTCGTACTGACAGCGCTGGAAACCTGTTGCAGCCCAACCTGGTAACGCTTTATCACGTCGCTGTGAATAGCGACCGGTGAAAAGGAAACCAACATAGTGGTCAACAAAAACACCGGCACCGCCGCCCACAATGCGTAAACGCTGCGGGCACCAAGGGGTTTAAGTAACACTTTCTGCGCCAGCAATACTAGCAACAACAGTAACGATAAAGGCAGCGACAGTTGCAGCAGAAATTCAGTCATGTTTCTGCTCCTGCTCCCAACTCTCAATCAGTTGTTTTAACTGCGCTACATCATCAGCACTGAGTTTATTCTGGCTGGCAAAACCGGCCACCAGCGGCGCAACGCGGCCAAAAAACAGCCGCTCAACAAAAGACTGGCTTTGTTCCAGCTGATAATCATGCTGAGTAATCAATGGGAAATAGGAATAGGCCCGCCCTTCTTTGTCAAAGCCGAGCGCGCCTTTGCTTACCAGACGGTTTAGTAAGGTTTTTACCGTTTTTTCGTGCCAGTCTTTCTCATTGCCCAGTGCGGCCACCACGTCATTGGCTGATAATGGCTGACGCTGCCACAACACCTGCATCACGCTTAACTCAGCATTGCTGATTTCAATCATAAAGCACCTATCGATTACAATTGTAATACATTTGATATTACACCTGTAATCGATAAAAGCAAGTGTTTTTTGCTTAGCTTAACGTTGGTGCCGATTCTGCCGGACAACAGCCAAAGTGGCCTTCGTGCATAAACTTCTGCCGATACTGGCTGGGTGTCAGCTCGGTGTAGTTGATAAAAAGCTTGCGGAACGAGCTGACGTCTTCATAACCTACCTGCAGTACAATTTGCTCTACCGGTTGATTTGTGGTTTCTAACAAGCGTTTGGCGTGCTCTATGCGCAGGCGCTGCAGATAATTCAACGGTGTATCGTTTAATGCGGTTTTAAAGCGGCGCAGCAAAGTACGCTTGGTTAAATGAAACTGATCTGCCAGCGGCTCTAACGCAAAGGGCTCACTCAGGGTTTTCAGCAGGTATTTTTGTACCTCGCTGATCAGCGCATCATTGTGTTGCTGGCCGACAGATAAATCCATATAGGGAATTTGCGAACTACGATTTGGATCGGTCAGCATAATTTTGGCAATTTGTCTTGCAAATTGCTCACCAACCAACTGCTCTGCCAGCGACAAACACAAGTTCACAAAAGAGGTAGTAGCACCGGCCGTTATGATGTTGTCATGTTGCACCAATAGTTTGTTGAGCTGCAAGTGTACATCCGGATACAGGCTTTCAAACACATCTTTAAAGAACCAACTGGAGGTGGCATTTTTGTGTGCCAGCAGCCCACTGGCCGCCAGAATAAAAGTGCCGGTACAGTTGGCAGCGATAAGCTTACCGGCCTTAGCAGCCTTACGCAGCCCTGGAAAATACGCTGCAGCAGGCTCTGCAATCACCGCTAACTGGGCACGGTTGTAAGCATAGGCCGGAGCAATAACCAACGCATCGGCCTGTTGCCAGTGATGTGGCTGCACGTTAAAGCAAACGCCGTGCTTTAGCTGTAACGGCGCCCCATCGGGTGATACCACATAGCAATGAAACAGCGGGGCAGCGTCACGTTGCTGGTATTGCCACAGCACATTGCAGTACTCAAAAAAGTCCAGCAAACCAAACAGATCGTTGTTGATACTGTGATTTGTCGCCAAAACAGCAATTTGCTTCACTTACGCCACCTTTGTCACTATTGACCTTATTTTTATCAATAGTGACACTGCCGCTGCCATTTCGCAAGTTCTACACTGCAAGGGTCAAACAACAAGGTGCAGGAGGCAGTATGAATACCCTAAGCAAAAAGTGGCCGGCCATTGCCGTACTATTGGTTAGCTGGCTGGTGATTTTCTGGATTAACTTTGCTGCAGAGCTGTCACTGATGATGCATGTACTGGCGGTACCGGTGTTATTGCTAAGCACTGCTGCAGGGGCATTTCGTATGTTTGAGCCACAAGACGACGCCACTGGCAGTAACTAAGCGGCGAAAAGCTGCGGATCAGTTAAGACCCGCGCCCTGGCTTATCCGGGCAGCCAGTCGCTGCCCGCTTTACTGAGTTAGTTTAGGCCGAGGATGTCTTTACCCTGGTTAAACTTCACATCGACCGGAATATCGGCAGCTGCCAGCCTGGCCAAATCAGCGGCCAGCTGTGATTTGATAACGCCTTTATCTGCGACCAGCGCCGCCACACCAGCATAATTACCATCACCCTGCAGTGTCAGGATAAGCTCAGACAATGATGCCATTGCAGTCTGCATTTTGTCGAAATCGACTTTATAGGTACCGTCATCATTGCGGACAAAGGCGCCCTGCTCGGCAAAATAGTTAAAGCGGATCATATTGGCTTTACCATGTGCACTGGATGCACCAAAGCGTACCGAGCGGAAAATACCGGCCATAAAGGTCGTGTAGTAATCTTCCAGCGCGCCTTCTGCCAGCATGCCCTGCTGTTTAAGCTGGGTGATCATATAAAGCCCGAGAATATCGGCCTTGCCCTCTTCCAGCGCTGACGCATGCTCTTTCAGCGCCTGGCGCACTGTACCGCTGCCATCAAGGGTGTTTTTAATACCCAGGCCATGCGCCACTTCATGAAACATGGTGTTATTGAAAAACGCGTTAAAGGTAACGTGCTTGCGCTGCTCTGGCGTGATCAGCAGCTGAGCAATCGGCAGCATGATGTGATCAAACTTAGCCTGCATGGCGTTTTTCAGTTGTAAGCGGCGGGTGCCTTTTTCCAGCTGCACCTGCTCGTCATTTGGCAGATTAATAGCAATTGTTTTTGAACCGGCATTCGAATGGCCGGCATAGTAAATAACGTCATAGGCATTTAAGTCAGCATCTGAGCCTGGCACTTCCTGCTTGTAAGCCTCTGCCACCGGCAAGCCTTGTTGTAGCGCTGGCAAGGTAGCCGCATATTTCGCCAGCCGCTCGCTCCACTGCATATCTTTTACCAGTACATAGGCTTCAAATGCCGCGCGATAACCAAACAACTGATCTTCATAGGTTTCTATCGGGCCTATTACCAGCTCAACCGGGTTGGTTTTCATATCCATCCAGGCCATATCAGACGGCTGATAGTTATCATCCAGCAAGGCTTTTGCCCGCAGTGTCAGGTAATTGGCAAATTCGCTGTTTTGCGCCAGCGCAGCCGCGTCGTTTAGTAATGTTGCTGCTCTGGCCAGCTCATCTTTATAGGCAACGGAATACGGCACGCTGATAAGCTTACCGCTGTCATCACGCTTTATCAGTGAATATAAACCGGCTTTATCAGCCAGCGTGCTTTGCTCCAGCTCTTGCTTGCTCATGTCAGCAGGATAAAACTGCGCGCCCGGTGGTTTTTCAGCATACTGGCTTAAAAATGCTTTATCTCCGTTTAAGCGATCCCAGGGGCCATAGTTTATGGCGGCAAAATCGCGCACCTTACCTTCTGGCAAGCGCGCCAGAAATGCGGCTTTAGGCTCACCAAAGGCTTGTTGCCAGAATAAATCGTCCATGATTTTGCTGGCATCAATAAGCTTGGCCAACATGCTGCGCTGCGCATCAGATAAATGCGACAAATCGGCGGTTAAATCAACCGGATAATAAATATCCAGCCGCTGCTTATGCTCGTCTAACAGTAGCGGCGCAGCAGGTGACGCCGCCTGAGGACTTTGCGGTAACGCTGTATGGTCTGAAGCGCCTGGCTCGTTTGGCGAGCAGGCAGTGATACTAATAGCGCCGGCAAGGGCCAGCGCTGTGAAAATGGCATGATAACGCATGTTTTATCCTGTTGTTCTTGTAGTAACCGTGCAACAGGGTAAGAAAAGCCCGCCGACAGTGCAAGCCGCGCCGGCGCAGCACAGCGGCTAACCGGCAACAATAATATACAGACCAAGCGATATAAACACTGCGCAGGCGGCACGGCGGGCTAATGCCAGCGGTATTTTTTGCATTAGCCAACTGCCGGCATAGACTACCGGCACATTTGCCGCCAGCATACCCAGCGTAGTGCCCCAGATCACATACCAGACTGCCTGCTCAAAGTTAGCCGCCAGCAATACGGTGGCAACCTGGGTTTTATCGCCCATTTCGGCAAGAAAAAACAACACACAGCTGGCAACAAAGGCACCGTAACGCAATACACCGCTATCGTCACTGTCGTCTTTATCCGGGATAAGTAACCACAGGCCCACGGCAATAAAAGAGCCGCCTAACAAGCCATAATGCCAGTTGGCCGGAATAAGCTGCGCCACCCAGACACCGAGCCAGGCCGAAGCGGCGTGGTTTAACAAGGTAGCCAACAAAATACCGGCAATAATGGCGCCCTTGGCACGAAAACGGGCGGCAAGAAACAGCGACAATAGCTGGGTTTTATCACCAATTTCGGCAATAGCGACGGCAGTAAAAGAGGAGAACAAGGCTTCCATAACTCACACCTTAGCGGGAACATAACATAAGACACTGCAGCGGCTCCCGCAATGGGCCCCTGTAGTGTCTTAAGTCTCATCAATTCAGCTGGCGCTGAACGCATCGGCCATGTGCAGTGAGGCACAAGTATGTTGACCGTAGCGCCGCGGTACCACACCGCAGCAGATTACTCCCTTAAGGACGCGCGCAGTTTAATCTAAAGCCGGCACCGGCTCAACCATCTTTTAGCGCTGGCGCAGATAAAACGCTGCTGGGTTAAATAAAAACAATATTGCATCACTAAACTCACTGCGCCAGAAGGCTTCATTATGCTCAGCACCAGCTACGGTTTTAACCGATAAACTGCTGGTAGCAAAACCTTGTTGGCGTAACAAGCTGGCCATCTTTTGCATATTGCTTACCATGTCACGGCCTTCTTTTTCGCCTACCAGCATGCTGAGCCGGCTGTTTGTGGGCAACACATTAATGTCGGTTTGCTGAAACACCGCATCGGCGTACCAGTACGACGGCGAAAAAATACCGGCTTTGCCAAATACACCAGCTTGGTTAAAGATGGCGTAGTGGCTAATTAACCCGCCCATACTGCTGCCCATAATGCCGGTTTGTGCAGGCTCTGGTAGCGTACGGTAATGCTGATCAATATAGGGTTTTAGCGTGTCGGTAATAAAGCGGATATACCACTCGCCTTCGCCGCTACCATAGCGCGGATGGTCCCAGCCGCTGTATTCCGTCATCCTATGTTCAGCACCATTATCAACAGCCACTACAATTAGCTGCAACCAGCCGTCAGCGGCGAGCTGATTCAGACTTTCGTCAACGCCCCACTCGCCGGCAAAAGCGGTGGCAGCATCAAACACATTCTGGCCGTCGTGCATATACAACACCGGATAGCGCTTATTGCTGAGCGCATAATCCGGCGGCAGGTACAGCCGCACCTGACGGCTGCGGTTTAATCCGGCTATCTTAAATAGCGGTGTCAGCAGCTGCACATTGGCCGCTGCCGTAGACGGCTTTTGCAGCGGCAATTGGGCAGCACTGAGTGAAAAACAAGCAACACTTACTACGGCTGGCACCAGCTTGCTCATTAACGACAGTAACATCTGCTCTTATCCCCGGCTTTTTATCAGTTTATCGGCCCAGCTAAGCGATTGTGCGCGCCAACTGGCCCAACCGGCGGTTAATTTAACCAGGCCCCAGTAAGTCAGTGGCACCAGCACCAGACTGGTTAAGGTAGAAAACAGCAAACCACCAATTATCGCAATAGCCATAGGCGCATAGCTTGGGCCATCACCGCCTATTTGGGTACCGCCCAGTGCCAATGGCAATAAGCCCAGTACAGTGGTGGACACTGTCATCAGGATGGGCCGCAACCGCGACTCACTGGCGTTGATAATCAGCTCACGTAGAGTGGCGTCAGGTTGTTCCTGCCGGTCCTGGTTAATGCGGTCTACCAGCACTATGCCGTTGTTTACCACTATGCCCATTAACACCAGCATACCAATCATGCCCATAACGCCCATAGTGGTGCCGGTAAACAAAAAGGTCCAGAACACGCCTACCAGCGAAAATAACAACGAACCAATCACCGCTGTTGGTAATAATAGAGACTCAAATAACGCCGCCATTACCAGATAAATCATCGCTACCGCCAGTAACATATTGACCACCATCACCTGCTGCGACTCGTCCTGGCGCTGAAAGCTGCCCTGAAAGGACCAGCGATAGCCAGCCGGTAACGCCAGTTGATCCATCACTTTTTTAATGTCTTCGCGTGCGGTATCCATTTTGTAGTCTTTGGCCAGGTTCATCCGGATTGCAATGCCGGTTTGCCGGTCAAACCGACGGATCTGATTTAGCCGCGGTGCTATGGTCAGGGTCGCCAGCTGCTGCAGACTAATTACCACGCCGTCTTTATTCAAGATGGGCAAGGCGGCCAGCTCAGCCTGGGAGTGGCTGATTTTTTCGTCGTACAGCACACGCATTAACAGTTCACCCTGCTCCAGCGTACGGAAAGTACGTAAATTGGTACCGCGCAGCGCCAGTGCAACAGCCTGCGCCACCTGCTGCGCCGACAAACCATGGCGTTGCAGCTGCTCCAGTTTTAAGCGAATTTGCACTTCCTGCTGGCCACGGGCCATTTCTGAACTGACATCTTCCAGCCCGGCAATACCAGACAGCATAGGTTCAATATCCTCCGCCAGCTTTAACAGCACTTCGGTGGAACTGCCGAGCAAATGCACCTGCATACCACCATTATTACCCCAGCCAAATGACGGCTTAGCCCGCACCAGTGCCGGCCAGTCTTTACGAATTGCCTCTTTTAACGCCGCCATTGGCTGACTAAGTTGCGGTTTTAAAATGATGATTGAAATTGCATGGCCAGAGCGGTAATAGCTGTATACCGACTCGATATCAAACTGCTCTTTATTGGCATATAAATATGCCTCCATGCTGCTAACTTCTGCTTCCACTTCTTCCAGGGCAAAGTTGCCCTGTATATTGTAATTTAAAAAAATGCGGTCTCTGTCTTCATTGTCTTCATCACCGCTGGACACCGCCCCCATTGGAATAGCGATGCTAACCAACAACAATACTGCAATTAGCGTCGACCACCGCGGGTGATACATCACCCAGCCCAGCACTTTACGATAGCCGCGTTCAAAAGCGCCGGTCTGATGCTGTTGCTGTGGCTGCATATGCAGATAGGTGGTAAGCAGTGGGATCAATGTCAGCGCCATCAACAGGCTAACGGCCAGACACAAACAAATAGCAATGGCCACATGTTCGAGAAAAATGGTTAATTCCATTTTTTGGCCAACAATATTGGGCAAAAATACAATGGCAGTAGTAGCAGTACCGGCCACCACCGCCAAACTGACCCGGCGCACGCCACGGGCGGTAGCCGCTTTAACATCGCCGCCTAAAGCACGTTCACGAAAGATACTTTCGGTTACCACCACAGCGTTATCAACCAGCATACCAATGGCCAGCATTAAGCCCATCATGCTTAAAATATTCAGGCTGTAATCAAGAAAATACATGATGCCCAGCGCAATACAGATTGATACCGGCACAGCCAGTACCACTACCATAGTGGTGCCGATATGACGCAGAAACAGATACAGCACCGCAAAAGATAACAAAGCGCCAATGCCACCGGCACTGAGTAAATCACTAAGTGAGGTGGTCACACCATCGGCCATATCATCCATTATGTACAGGCTGATGCCGCTAAAAGCCGGATCTTTATCGGCCGCTTCTACTACCGCCAAAGCCGCGCGTGCAACCTCTACCAGGTTAGCGCCGGATTCTTTAAACACGTTCATGCCCACTGCGTAGGTCTGGTCCAGATGACGGCCATCTTCACGCTCGGGTAGCTCCAGTTGCACCGTGGCGACTTCGCGCAAGCTAAGCCCGGGCCGCAGCGGTAGTGCCGCTATCTGCTCAAGCTGCTGATACTCGCCTACTGGCTTAATTAAAATGCTGTTTTCACTGTTACGCAGCTCACCGGCCGTCATCGCAAAATTGTTACTTTGCAAAGTACGCACTATGCTTGGCGCATCAATATTGAGTGCCCGCATTTTGTCCGGATCCAGCCGGATAATTACCTGGCGTTTTTCTACACCGTACAGTTCCACTTTCGATACACCGGCAACCCGCTCCAGCGGACGTTTTATTTGCCGCTCCAGCAGATCGTAAGCCATGGCAAGATCGCGTTCACTGGAAATACGCAGCTGAAAAATCGGCATATCGTTAGTATTAAACTGAAAGACCAGCACCCGCTCGACATCGTCCGGCAATAAATGCCGGATGCTGTCCAGCCGCTCGCGTACTTCAATGCTTTTGCTGTTGATGTTTTCTTCCCAGTTAAACTCCAGCGAAATCTCAGCGCTGTTTTCATTTGACCAGGAGCGCATCTCCTTCACCCCACTCACCGTCGCCAGCGCTTCTTCTACCGGGCGGGTGATCAGGCGCTCAATTTCAGTAGGCGTGGCATTGTTATAAGGCACATTGATAAAAATCTGCGGAATATCAATACCGGGAAACTTTTCCAGCGGTAACATACGGCTGGCAATAATGCCAAACACCAGCATTGACAAAAACAACATGCAAATAGTCACCGGCCGGGTCAGGGCAAAGCGGGTTAACCACAACGGCTGCTGACTCATACCGTCACCTCCGCAGCTACCGTATTTGCTACCTTATCACGGCTGACTAAAGCATAAAGTACCGGTATAAACAGCAAGGTCAGCATGGTTGCCAGTGCCAGGCCAAAAATCACGGTAATTGCCATCGGCGCGCGTATTTCACTGCCATCACCGGTTCCCAGCGCCATTGGCAGCAGGCCCAAAATAGTGGTTAAGGTGGTCATCAATACCGGACGTAAACGGCTGGCACCGGCATCTATTATCGCCGACTTTAGTGCCATCCCTTCAGCCCGCAGCTGATTAATGCGATCAATTAGTACTATGGCGTTATTCACTACTATACCGGCCAGCATAATCAGGCCGATAAACACTATTACTGACAGGCGGGTATCGGTTAGCCATAAACCTAAAATCGCGCCGGCACCGGCCAGTGGCACAGTAAACAGGATCAGCAGCGGTTGCAGCAGGTTTTCAAACTGCGATGCCATAACTAAGTAGACTAAAAATACCGCCAGCAGCAGCGCCATAGTCAATGATGTGTAAGCCCGCTGCATCTCTTCGCTTTGGCCAACCACAGCGCCCGTTACACCATATGGCAGCGTTTGCGCCGCCAGTATCATCGTCGCACTTTGCGTGGCTTGCTCTAAATCACCAAATGCCAGATTTGCACTGACCACAGCAACGCGTTGCTGGCCAATGCGGGTAATTTCGCTCGGACCGGTTTCACGCTTTATCTCGGCGACAGCTGATAAGGGTAGCGGCTTGTCACTGCCCGGATTAATGATCAGCTGGGCCAGTTGTTGCTCGGATTGGCGATACTGCTCGGCTAAGCGCACGCGGATATCCACTTTACGATCATTGACCGAATACTGGCCAGCCAGTTCACCGCCAACATAGGCCGCCACGCGCTTTGCCACCTCATGTGATGTCATGCCTAGCTGCGATAATAAAGCATGATTAAAATACAGCGTGATCTCCGGCTGTCCTGGCCGCAGGCTGGTTTTAACATCAGTAAAGCGATTATCGGCTTCCAGTGCCAAAACCAGATTGTCAGCGGCAGTTTTCAGCTGTGCCAGCTCATAGCCGGATAACTCCAGCTCCAGCGGCGTGCTAAAACTGAATAATTGCGGCCGGTCAATTTTCACTGCGATGTCAGCCTGTTGTGACAAGTAATCACGCAACACGGCTACCACTTGTTGCTCCTGCTCGGCGCTGCTACCAGGCTGCAATACAATATTTAGCCGGCCCCAGTGACTGCCACCGATGCTGGGGTCAACTGTCATTTGCGCGCCGGTACCGGCCTGAGCATAGCTGCGTTTTACTGCGCTTTGCTCGCCGGCAAGGGCTGCCAGTTTAGTCAGTACTTTGTCGGTTTGCTCTATAGCACTGCCCACCGGCAGCTGAACTTCAACATAAAATTCGCCCTGGCTCATCGCTGGTATCACATCGGCGCCCAGCCGTGGTAACAAGGCAAAACATAAGGCAGCGGCGCTCAGCGTTACTGCTATAGTCAGGGTTTTTAACTGCAGGGCTGCGGCAAGCGCCCGCCGGTACACCGCTTCTAAGCGGCTTAACAGCCATTGCACGGCGCCCAGCACCGGAGAAAACAACAGCGCTAAACCACGGCTAATCAGACGAAACAGCAGGGTTAGCACGGTTACCAACAGCAACAATAAACCGCGCACGGCTTTACCCAGCATCCGCAACGGCCAGCTTGGCCAGTAGTACCAGCGCCGTACCGCCGGCGCTGTTTGTTGCAAAGCTGCAGGTTCGGCAACTGCACTGCGGCTGCGCTCACGAGCTGCCATGGTAGGAATAAGGGTTAACGCCACCACTAACGACGCTAATAATGCAAAGGTTACCGTTAATGCCTGATCACGAAACAGCTGGCCGGCAATGCCCTCAACAAACACCAGTGGAAAAAACACCGCCACTGTGGTTAATGTC
This sequence comes from Gammaproteobacteria bacterium, assembly GCA_018826295.1. GTDB lineage: Bacteria > Pseudomonadota > Gammaproteobacteria > Enterobacterales > Alteromonadaceae > Alishewanella. The sequence goes on along the minus strand of JAHJZX010000021.1, from coordinate 220,455 downwards.
GATGCCGTAATGGCCATCGCTACTTCACTGGTACCGGTTTTTGCCGCCGCAAAGGCCGTTTTACCCTGCTCTTTGTGCCGGGCAATGTTTTCCAGCACCACTATAGCGTTATCAACCAGCAAGCCCACTGCCAGGGCAATACCGCCTAAGCTCATCATATTTAACGTAATACCCTGGCCATACATCAAATTAAAGGTAGCGATAACAGATACCGGAATAGAGATTGAAATGATTAACGTGGCCCAGACATTACGTAAAAACAGATACAGCACCAGCATTGCCAGCAAGCCACCAACCACAGCGGCCGATTTCACATCGTCAATGGCTTGCTTAATAAACTCTGATTGATCATATACCAATGTCAGGCGGTAACCGGCCGGTAAGGCTTTTTGCAACTCAGGCAACTGCGCCAGCAGTGTTTGCGCCACCTGTACGGTATTGGCATCGCCTTCTTTATAAATGGCCACTTCAATGGCTTCTTTACCATCGACATAGGTAATGCTTTGACGATCAACAAAGCTATCGCGCACTTGCGCCACATCTTTTAACCGCACCTGGCTGCCATGAACCTGAGCGACATACAGATTTTCTATCTGGTTTAAATCGGCAAATTGATTAATGGTGCGCACTAAATAGTCATAGCTGAACGTTTCCAACCGGCCGCCGGCCTGGTTCAGGTTTTCCTGGCGTAAACGATCACTGATCTGGCTGATATCCAGCTGCAACTGGCTAAGCTTTTGCGGATCAACCAATATTTGAATTTCCTGGCTTAAACCGCCATCAGGACGCACGGCTGCTACGCCCGGTAATGATTCCAGCGCACGGCGCAGGTCTTCTTCGGCAAAGGTACGCAGGCTAACTAACTGAGCAGGGTTTAGTGCTTCACCGGCGTTTTCACGGCTCAGTGCCAAGCGTACTATCGGGTCCAGGTTGGGGTTAAAGCGCAGCAACAGCGGCTTTTCAATTTCCAGCGGCAAAAATAGCACATCCAGCTTTTCACGCACTTCCAGTGCAGCCAAGTCCATATCTGTGCCCCAGTCAAACTCCATTACCACATCAGAGCGGCCCGAGCGCGATACCGACTGTACCTTACGCACACCTTTGACAATACCGACAGCTTCTTCAATCGGTTTGCTGACCAGTTGTTCGACTTCAGCCGGCGCGGCACCGACAAACTCAGTGCGAACCGTCAGCGACGGATAAGATAGGTCCGGTAGCAAATTAACCGCCAGGCGGCCGGCGGCCACCATGCCAAACAGTAAAATACCTAGTGTAAACATCCAGATGGTAACCGGGCGGGCTACCGCAGTATCGACCAGCTTCATAGCGTCATGTCCTGTGAGCGTTGTTATTATTATTCAAATTCGCGTTCGGTAACTACATTAACCAGTGCTTCATCTTTTAACGCTGACTGACCGGCAATCACCACCCGATCTCCCAGCGCCAGACCTGACAACACTTCTACCGTGTTATCGGCCTGATAGCCCAAATGTACCTGCTTGCGGCTAACTTTTTGCTCGCTGTCGATAACAAATACCGTTTGAGTATTGTCGGTGCTCATCAGAGCGCGTTTGGGTAGCAGTAAGGCATCGGTTTTTACATCAAACTGTAACTGCACCTGGGCAAACATACCGGGTTTTAATTGTTGCTGCGCGTTGGCAACTTTCAGTACCGCCCGCACGGTGCCTGAGTGAGCATCTACCACCGGTGCTATACGCACCAGCTCAGCCTGTACTTCGGCCATACCGGCAAACTGTAACAAAGCCTGCTGACCAACCCGGGCCTGCGCCAACTGTTGCTCAGGTAAATGCACCACGGCTTCTAATTGCTGGTTTGACACCAAATGAAATAACGACTGTGTCGCATGCTGGTTAACCAGCTGGCCGACTTTGGCATAGCGGCGCGACACCACGCCATCTATCGGTGCGCGGATCTCCGTTTCTTTCAAAGCTAGTTCAGCCAGGCTGACGGTAGCTTGTAACGAATCATACTGCCATTTCAGTTTTTCAAATACATCGGCGCTAATCAGCTGGCGTTGAAACATCTCTTCCATACGCTTTAATTCACTGCCCAGACGGCTTAGTTCGGCTTTTTCTTTATTAAGACTGTATTGCTGACGCTCGTTATCCAGCACTGCCAGCAACTGACCTGCGCTAACTTTGTCCCCCTCTTCTACCAGAATTTTTTGCACTATACCGGTAGCCTTGCTGATCACCTCCGCTTCGGCACGCGCTTCCAACGTGGCCGTCGTGCGGTAACTGCTGCTGATTTGGCCCTGACGGGTTAACGCCGCCTCAACCGGAATAGCCACTACTGCGTCAGCCTTAGTGGCAGCTGTAGAACTATTAGCCTGATTACAACCGGTTAGTAACACGCTGGCTAAAATAGCAGCGGCGGCGGTAAGCTTAAAACTGTGTGAGGTTTTCATTATTCATCCTTTGGAAAATAAAAAACTGAGCAAGTTAACACCGTCAATGCAGTTGCTATGCCAGCCGCAAAAATAATTAATTCATGAATATTTTCAACAACATAGAATATGTTCATTTTATAACGTACACTCATCATTCATGTTAGTTAGTCAAAATCACTATTTGTTGGTCATAAAACTCAATAGCGCAGCGGCCAAACGACAGCCAGATAAGCTCTAGAGTATGTACTCTATGGTCTGACCTCTCTATAATCGCCCTTTTTACATTCAACAGGGTATGTATATGATTAGAAAATCCGCCGTGTCATTAGCTGTGCTGTCCGCGTTCATTGGTGTGCCGGCGCACGCTGAAGGCTATAAATTATTCGAGCAATCAGTCAGTAGCATGGGCAACGCCTATGCTGGCCGTGGCGCACAGATCACCGATGCCAGCCTGGTATATTCCAACCCCGCCGCCATTACCGAACTCGACGGTGCCCAGCTATCTGGCGGCCTTAACCTTATCAGTGCGCAAACCAATTACCGCAACGCCAGTGCGCGAAGTGCCAACGGTCAGTCAGTAGTTGGTCGTACAGAAGGCGCAAATAGTTTGAATGAACTGGTACCTTTTATGTTTTACGCCGATAAAGTGTCAGAACAATTAAGCTGGGGTATAGGTTTTTACGCCCCCTTTGGCTTGTCATCCGATTATGATGATGACTTTGTCGGCCGTTACTTTGCAGATGAAACTGCCGTTCAGGTAGTTAGCCTGCAGCCGGCACTGGCCTATAAACTTAACGAGCGAATCTCTGTTGGTGTCGGTATTTCACTAAATCATGCCGAGGGGACCTTATCTAAATTTAAAGATCACAGTGGCCTGTGCGAAGCCGGACCGCTGCTTGGCGCCATTTTTAACGATGCCATTTGTGCCAGCCATTACGAAGTAGAAGGCGATGATATTGCCTTTGGTTACTCCCTGGGTATCTATGCTGAGCCTATCGACGGCACCCGTCTGGCTTTAACCTGGCACTCTGCTGTCGACTACAGCTTAAAAGGTGATTCGGTTATAACCAATACGCCGGTTACCATTGCCAACGGCGCGCCTTATCTGGTGCCGGTGCCAGGTATGCCGCAACTGCCATTGCTGGATGCCCGCACCGGCAAACTGGCAACGAACGATAAGCTGGTTGAAAAAAGTAAGCTGGATCTAACCACACCGGCCAGCGCGGCCTTTAGCCTGGACCAACAGCTGACAGCTGCCCTGTCGTTGCAGTTTAGTGCGGCCTGGACGCAATGGAGCAAATTTCAGAGCATTGACATTGTTAGCAACGATACCAATCCGAGCATTTCATTAAGTACCCAACGCGAGCCAAACCTGAATAGCCCCGGCTATATTGGCTATATTCCGGAATACTGGCATAACAGCTGGTCTTTTGCACTTGGTGCAACCTATGTCTACCAGAAAGACTTAACACTGAAAACCGGCGTTGCCTTTGATGAAAACCCGATTAGCCAACGCCATAAAACCGCACGCATACCCACCGATGACCGGGTATGGCTAACGGTTGGTGCCAACTGGCAGCTCAGTGACAAGCTAAGCCTGGATTTTGCTTATGGCTACCTGTTTACCGGTGATGTCAGTGTTGATGAGCACGAATACAATGTGCAGGATGAGCGCTTATACAACAGCGGTTTTCAGGGCCAGTACAGCAATAAAGGCCAACTGATTGCTGTTCAGGCTAACTACCGTTTTTAAGTTGGCGGTAGCATGACAAAAAAAGGCGATCATCTGATCGCCTTTTTGGATATTAGTGCACCGGCTTAGTGTGCCAGCGTTAGCTTGTAACCTGACGGTGCGGCATCATCCTGCTCGGCCAGTAATATATAGTGTTTACCTGGCGTAAGTTGCAGTAAATCGGTTTTATCCAGCAAGGTTGTGCTGCCGTTCTCTGCAACCTGCACCAGAGCTATAGCATAATAGTCTTCCGGTAACGTCAGTGACTGCTGCTTTTTAAAATCCAGATTTTTTACATGGTAGCGTGCATCGGCTATGGTTTCGTTTTGTCTGACAAAATAGAACTGCAGACGGTCAAAATCCGCAACCAGATTGGCAACGATTAAGTCGTGGCTCTTTTGCTGCGGGCTGTCTTTTTCGGCTACGGCCAGCGCTTCTGTTGCCCCCGCTTTGTTGTTGTACAGCAACACGGCTTTGCTCTCGCCTGCCGCTAAACTTAACAAAGCGCTGTTTAGCAGCAGATTGTTGTCGGCGTCACGCACTGACAGGCTAAAGTCACCTTTAGCATGGTCCTGATAGGCACTAAGCTGGCCTGCTGCAACGCTGCCAGCGGACACATTATCCAGAGTTAAGGCTACCGACGTCGCCAGGCTGTTGTAAACGCGAAATTGCGCACCGGCATCAACATCGTTATGGGCGGCAACAGTGGTGGAGTTAAGCACTATATCCAGCGATAGCTGATTGGCTATAGGACCAAATTTATCGCGCACTATCAGCACGTAACTGTTGCGATAAGCGAAGTTAATGGCATCTGTGGTAAACAGCGGTGTCTGGCTGCCAGCTGCAGTCAGAAAAAAGCGGTACTGGCCGATGTCGTTATTAACCACCTCAGTACTGACTTCATTCTGGCTCAGGCTATCCAGTTTGTCGGCGTTATTAAAGCCGTTACCAACCTGAGCCATGTACAAGTCCAACTGACTGTGCTGGGCAGATAAATTCACCAGATGCAGCTTAAACTTGCCCTCTTCCGGTTCGGTACGGCTGACATCAACAGTAAGATAATCATACTGCTGGCCTTGTTGCGTCAAAATAAACAAGGCTTTGTTGTCTACGACCAGTGGCAAGTCTTTACTTAACAGCGATGCACTCGTGGCGACATCCTTAACTTGCAACGTATAGCTGTCAGGTTCTAAAGATATCACTGAGCTAACATCACCATAGGTCGCTGAACCAACACTCTTGTCACCAGCGCTTAGAATTGCATTGCCTGTACCAGCTGCACCGTTATAAAACTGCAGAAAACTTTCTGCCGTGGCTGAATCGTTACTACTACTGCCACCACAGGCACTCAGCACCAGCGCTGAGGCTAATAACACACACGAAGTTAAACCAGTTGCTTTCATTCACTTTATCCTAAAGCCAGAGAAATCCGGCGTCAGAGTAAGGATTTACGCTATCGATAGCCATGGCAATTTACCAATGAAAACAGATAATTACGTTTAATTACAATTACCGGACGCATTGATTGGCCGCAGCGGTTGCGCAGAGACAGATTTAGTTACGCCACAAGATCTGCTACACTCTGCCCGCCTTTTTTCCCAGCCTCAGAAGAAGTGAAAATGACTCTTGCAACCCAGGTTCTGGCGGTCAATGACGACTTGCCAATTCGTACAGATTTACCGGTTCACTCCGGCAAAGTGCGCAGCGTATATTGGTTAACTGCAGCTGACAGTGCGCGGCTGATCCGCGACAATGGCTATGCTGTTGCCGCCGATACTCCGCTGGCCATTATGGTAATAAGTGACCGTATTTCAGCATTTGACTGCATCTGGCATGGCGAACACGGCTTAAACGGTGTGCCTGGCAAGGGGGCGGCGTTAAATGCGATTTCTAACCACTGGTTTTCGCTGTTTAAACAGCACGGTCTTGCCGACAGCCATATTCTGGATATACCGCATCCATTGGTATGGATAGTACAAAAAGCCCGGCCGGTAAAAATTGAAGCCATTGCCCGGCAGTATATTACCGGTTCTATGTGGCGTGCCTACAGTAAAGGTGAGCGTGAGTTCTGTGGTATTACCTTGCCGGAAGGCTTGCAAAAAGACCAGCAGCTGGCAGATATACTGATCACACCGTCAACCAAAGGCATATTAACCGGGCTGGACGGCGTACCTGAGGCCGATGATGTTAATATCTCCCGCGCTGATATCGAACGCCACAGCGCCGCCTTTGGCTTTGAGCAAGTATCTGACATTGACCTGTACGAGAAGCTGTTAAAACAGGGTTTCGCTGTAATAAGCGATGCATTAGCCAAACTGGATCAAATATTTGTCGACACCAAATTTGAATTTGGTTATGTCAAAGATGCGCAAGGCCAGAGCAAACTAATTTATATGGACGAAGTAGGCACCCCCGACAGCTCGCGCATTTGGGATGGCGCCAGCTGGCGTAACGGCAACATTGTCGAGCAATCTAAAGAAGGCTTTCGCCAGTGGCTGCTAAACCACTTCCCTGAGCCGGATATACTGCTGAATAAAGACCGCATGCCAGAACGCGCAGCCCTCGCCCGCGACAACGCCCTGCCAACAGAGGTGATGATGGACATCTCGCGTACTTATTTAGGCATTGCCGAGAAAGTGATAGGCAAAAAAATCGAGTTATCAGCCAACCCGAAAGCCGAAATAATAGCAGTGCTGGATAAGCACTATGGCCTGATCGCTAAATAAACCCTGTCAGGCGTTGTTAATGCCAAGGCCCGCCAATGCGGGCCTTGTGCTTAGGCCAAAGCCGTTAAGACGCATGGTTAGTTGCTACGTCATTTTTAATAATCAGCACCATGATATATAACAGGGCAAACGGTGGGATAAATGCCAGCAAAGCGCCAAAAAATGCCGCCAGTTTTGGCGTCTGGGTTTTACGTTTGCCCAGGTAATAGCTAAGCACAGCCATCAGCGGCAATAATACCAGTACCACCTGGCCGAACAACGTTGCATTGAAATTCATGAAAACCTCCTTGTGTAATACAGCTAAAGACATCGCTCAAAGTGGCGACTAAGCTACATTAATTCACAACATTAAACTGCAGCAGTATGTTGCAGATCCTTATGTTGCAGATCTTGGTAGTTGCAAAATTCCGTCCAGTCTAATTCGCCCGGCAAATGTAAATCAAGCGTTTTATTTTACTCTTACTTTTGTTGCCTTGTATAACAAAGGCCGCAATCGCGGCCCCTGGCTGATACAAAAACGTGATAGTTTTCAGGGGTTACAGCTTGCCCAGCGTTACATCACCGCTTACTGTGCTTAAGTCTACGCTGCCATTGCCGCTGCCCAGGGTGAATTGCAGGCTGCGAGCCGGGCCGTATTTCGCTTTGCTGGCTTTATCACTGCTGAGTTTGTTGTTGATACCCCCACCGGCAGATGCCTGAATATCAAAGCGGGCATTAATACTGCTATCCAGTTTTAATTCAATATCGCCGCTGACACTACTGCCGCTAATGCGTGGGCTAGCCGACTTAGCCAACTCAGCTTCAATTTCACCGTTAACCGTACTTAATTTCAAATGCTGTGTGCCGGTCATTTTTAACTCGGCATCACCATTTACTGTGCTTACATTCACTTCTTCGGCACTGGTTCTGGCTTTAATTTCGCCGTTTACCACACTGTAATTCAGCCGGCCGGCAGAGCCAACGTCAATAATTTTACCATTTACCGAACTCAGCTCAATGTCACCGCTGCTATCTTTACTGTTAATTTCACCATTTACCGTGTTTAACTGCACCAGAACACTTAACTTGGCGGCGGAAATGTTGCCGTTTACCGTGCTGATTTTACTGCCGCCTGTTACACCGGCCAGGCTTACGTCACTGTTTACACCTTTAAACTCAATGCTGCTGCCACTGGGTACTTCAACTTGTAAATCAGCACCGTTAGATTTTTCACTACCGCGATAATTTACCTGACGCGGCATGGTCATTTCAAAACGGGTAAAACCATCTTTTGATTCCAGCGTATAGCCGGTGGCCTTTTCATCCAGCTTGCCGCTTATTTTAAACTGATTACCATCAACGGCTTTAATGCTTACTTCACCGCTCATAACTTCAAGATATATTTTTTCATTAGCGGCAACGGCGCGGCTTTCGTTTACGCTTTCGCGCTGGTCAGCATAGGCTGGCAGGCCAGCATGCAACAGCAGCAAAGCTGCTACGCCGGTTAACCATTTTTTTGATAGTGTATTCATAGTGTTGCTCCTAACTTATGATTAAATGATGTTGCAACGTCGCCCGCTGGATATAGGATAGTTGCTGTTGATATAAGCTTTGCAACTGCGCTAACAGCTGCGGTTCATCCGGATAAAACTGTAACGCCTGGCGCACCTGAGCGATGGCCTGATCCCAAATTTGCATTTGCAGTTGCCAGTTTTCAAACCCCTCAGCAACGGCAACAATTTGCGCCAATTGCTGCTGTTTTTGTTGCTCGTACACCTGCATTAACATCAACTCTGCACTAGGCATCGCCGCTGAGCGCTGCGCAGCGGAAGGCATAACAGCCAACTGCCAGCCAATTAACCCCACCAACAGTAACGCAGCAGCACTGGCCCAATATCCTACTGGCGGCCTGGCTGTTTGACGCTCTGGCAAACGGCTGACAATATCGCTCCACAGCTCACGCTCTGGCGTGATAGCTTTATTTAAGCTGCGGATAGCGTCATCTAATTGCTCGTTATTCATCGGCTAACCACTCCTGTAATAAAAGTCTGGCCCGGTGGTACTGCGCCTTTGACGTACCTTCGGCGATAGCCAACATGCTGGCTATTTCCTTATGCCCATACCCCTCAATAGCAAACAAAACAAATACTGCTCTGGCCTGATGCGGCAAACGCACTATGGCGTGCTCTAATGGTGCCTGCAAACTGTGGCAAGCTACCGTCTGCTCGGCCAGCTCCAGCTCCTCACTGCTATCGGTCAGGCGCAGGTATTTTTCCTGGCGCCAGATATCTATAGCGGTGCGGGTGGCGATGCTGTGCAACCAGGTGGTAAAACTGCTGTCACCGCGAAAAGATGGCAATTGCTGCCAGACCTTTAAGAAAATATCCTGGCTGGCTTCTTCAGCTTTCTGCCGATTTGCCAGTAAGCGCAAACAAATGGCATACACCCGGCCAACAAACTGCTGATACAGCACCTTAAAAGCCTGCTTATCGCCCTGCTTTGCTGCATCGATTGCCGCTGCAATCTCCATCAACCCCATAGCCTTTTATTGTATTGTTTGACTGGTTAGTCGATAGCGTATTGGTAAAGGTTTAAAGCGTGGTAACTTTTTTTGAAAAAAAGAAAACGGGAGCAAGCTCCCGTCACTAACTAGTGAGATATAATCCAGGAAGGAAGGTAGAACGCGGGCAAGTATGCAGCCACCCCGTGTCAGTTGTGTTACAGATCAGCGACAATTTAATGAAACAGGCAGAAGTTGAAGTATTGATGGCAGGACATAGTAATCTGATAGCACCACAGCGCCTGGCAAAATGGATAGCGCACTGCGGCTGGTGTTCACGCCGCGCTGCCGAGCGTTTAATCAGTGCCGGCAGCGTCAGCGTTAATGGTAAACCGGCTAATCACACTGATCTGGTGTGTGCAGCGGACCAGATCCTGATTAATCAGCAGCAGCTGAAGGCTGCAACAGAGCGGCAATACTGGCTGTACCATAAACCGGTTGGTATTGACTGCAATAACCGGCCAGACGATCCGGCCAGCCTTTATCACCTATTACAGCAGCTGCCACAACGCCTGTTTGCCGTCGGCCGCCTGGATAAAGATTCCAGTGGCTTGTTACTGCTCACTAATGACGGTGCCTTAAGCCAACAGCTTATGCATCCGGATCACTATCACACTAAAACCTATATCGTTGACACCGACAAAGCGATTACTGCCGCTTTTGTGCAACAAATGGCTGACGGTGTAAGCTGGACACTGGGGGCAAACCACTATCATTCCAGGCCTTGCCAGGTTTGCGCCATGGGTACTGCACAATTTCAAATTGTACTTACTGAGGGCCAGCACCGGCAAATTCGTTATATGTGCAAAAGCTTAGGCTATCGGGTCACATCGCTCAAACGGCTGGCGCTTGGTGCATTGCAACTGGCAGACTTGGCCTGTGGTGCCTATCGGCCACTAACAGCATCAGAGCTGGCTGGCCTGCAGCGCCTTAACACGCAGCCAAAGCCACAGGCACAATAGCAAGGTTACGCCATACATTAACAACGCGGCCACTACCACACCTTGCCAGTCAAGCCATTGCCAAAACGGTTGTAAATATACGCCGCCGCTGCTGGCACCAACATAATAAAATACCAGATAGAGCGCACTGGCACTGGCTTTGGCGCGGCTGGCGGTTTGATTAACCCAGCTGCTGGCCAGTGAATGGGTAAGAAAAAAGCCAAATGCATTGATAAAAAACCCCAGCACTATCAACCACAAACTGGCGCTTAGCGTAATTAACGTGCCTAAAATCAGGATGATTACACCCAATGCCATGCCCAGCGGTACCGGCAGACGCTGCGCCACGCGGCCCGACATTGCCGAGCCGACTGTGCCAGTGAAATAGGTAATAAACAATAAGCCAATCCAGAAACTGGACAGGCTGTAAGGAGCATCTGCCAGCACAAAGCCAATATAAGTGTACTGGTTAAGAAAAATAAAAAAGTTTAACCCACCGATAAGATAGGTTAATAGCAGCAACGGCTGACGCAGATGGTACCAGTTATCAATACAGGCCTGGTGCAAACTAAACGGCTTTGCCACAAAAGCTTTGCTGGCAGGCAAATAACGCCAGATAAAATAACAACTTAATATGCCCAGTATCGCAACAGGCCAAAATGCCCATTGCCAATGGCCAAGATCTGCCAGAGCGCCAGCCATTAAACGACCACTGATGCCGCCCAACGAATTGGCACTGATATAAAACCCCACAGCAGCAACCATAGCCGGCTTGCTGTAGGCTTCCCCCATCCAGGCTATGGCTATAGCCGGTAAGCCGCCCAGAAACAGCCCCTGCACCGCCCGCCAGAATACCAGAGCGTTAAAGCTGTCTACCTGGGTCAACGCCAGTGTGCTGAGTGTCATACCAGCCAGCGTAAGCAGTAGCAGGTTTTTTCGGCCCCAGGCATCAGACAGTGCTGCATAAACCAGCAGAGACACACCCAAACACAGGGTCGCCACAGTATAAGCCCAGCTGGCTTGCAGCGGTGTCAGGCCGAACTCGCGGCTAAGCTGAGGTAACAGAGGTTGCAGCAAATGCAGATTGGCAAATACCACTACGGCGGCTAAACATAAGGCAAAGGCAGAGCGATAAAAGGCAGCGGTTTTATAATCTATCAAGGCCTGCGGTCCGGCGACGGAGTAAGGCGCTATTATAAAGCCATTTGCCAACTCAGACGAGCAACAAAAAAGTTAAAGTTTAACCAAACACCGCCGATAACCAGCTACAGGCTATACTAATGCGACAATTTGAGGAGCAAGCTCATGGCCATTACACCAGGTAACAACTCAGCGGCTATTAACCCTGCCAGACCGGACAACAGCGCAGCAAAAACCGACAAAGCTAAAACCGATGGTGCCGCAGGCGCAAACAGCGGTATCAGTGCGGCTGCCCAGGCCAAGCAGGCACAGAATGTGGCGATACTGCGCGCCAATGAGCAAGTGTCGCTGCGCAGTAATAATGACAGTTTAAGCTTACTGTACAAAACTGCGCTGGAGGGCATTAATGCCGAACTGGAACCGGTACTGGGCGAAAACGCCGCCCAAAAAGTTTACGACTCAGGTATCGACACCTCACCCGAAGCCACTGCTGAACGTATCGTCGCTTTTGCTACTGCCTTTTACAGTCGCTACAAAGAGCTGGCTGGTGCTGAAACAGAACAGCAAACGCTGGATGATTTTTTGGCGCTGATAACGCCGGGCATTGAGAAAGGCTTTGCCGATGCCAAAGAAATTCTTACCAACTTAAAAGTGTACGAAGGAGACGTAGAAAGCGGCGTAGACAGCACCTATGATTTAGTTAACAAAGGGCTGGCCAGCTTTCGTGAAAGAATGCTGGAGCTGGCAGCTAACCCGCCAGCTGATGACATTGATAACGCAGAACAAAGCACGGCTCCCAAAGACAGCAACTAACAGCAGCCAACAGGCTGTTGTCTGGCAATTCACTGTTTATCAGCCGGCTCTGCCGGCGTTATCCTGGTGACCAGCAGTTGGTCAATTTTGTAGCTGTCGATGTCAACCACCTCAAATTTGTAGCCACTATGCAGTACAAAGTCAGTACGTTTAGGGATTTTACGCAGCGTGTACATCATAAAACCGGCGATGGTTTCGTAGTTTTCTGCATCCGGAAAACTATTAATATCCAATACCCGCATGACATCCTGTAGCGGCGTCAGGCCTTCAACCAGCCAGGAGTTGGTATCACGGGCGACTATTTGCTCTTCTTCAGAACTTACCAACTCGCCCATCACGATGCTCATAACATCTTTTAAGGTAATAATGCCCACCACCAGTGCGTATTCGTTCATGATAATGGCAAAATCAACACCGGCCGATTTAAAGTGTTCCAGCACTTCGTATAATGACAGCGTATCCGGAATGATCAGCGGAGCCCGCACTATGCCTTCTTTTTTTAGTGATATTGGCTGGTCATGCAATACCTGCAGCAATATATCGCGGGTATCGACATAGCCGATAACTTTATCCAGAACACCATCAACCACCAGAAACTTCGCATGCGGGTGTTCGGCAAGCTTCGACTTAATATTGTCCTGCGACTCATTCAGCGTGAAAAATATCAGGCTTTCCCGCGCCGTCATGGCCGATGTCACAGTGCGTGACTCCATATCAAATACGTTTTCCAGCAACTGATGTTCGTGTTCCTGCAGCACGCCAGCCTGGGCCCCTGCTTCCATCATGGCAATGATATCTTCCGGTGTAATATCATCCTTGCGCATAGTTGGCACTTTAAACAAACTAAAGCAGACATTTGCCAGGCCGTTAAACAGCCAGACAAAGGGCTTGAGAAAGGTGATTAAAAACAACATCGGCGTAACCACTTTAAGCGCTATGGTCTCCGGCGCTATCATTGCCAGACGCTTGGGCATCAGATCAGCAAACAGAATAAACAGTGACGTAACAAAAAATACCGATATGGCAAAGGCAACCGATGGCAGCCAACTGCCGGTAAAAAATAACTCCAGCAAAGCGCTAAAATAAGGCGTAAAAGCCGATTCGCCTAAAATACCACCTAAAATAGCCACCGCATTTAAACCAATTTGCACCACAGTGAAAAAATTGCCCGGATGCTCCTGCAGCGCCAGTACTTTTTCTGCATTGGCGACACCTTCTGACGCCAGCAAACGTAAACGCATCTTGCGTGAAGCGGCCAGCGCTATCTCTGACACTGAAAAAAACGCACTGGCGCTGACCAGTAACAACATCAGTAACATATATTCCAGCGTAGTCATAACGGCTCCGGACCGGTTAGCTGTTGCAAAGCAAATTTGTACCTCGCCAGTATAGCGCTGTTAAGCAAATAAAAACGCTAAGCTGCTGAAAATATTCATAGGAATTTTTTGCGCCTGCTAATGCCAGTTTAAATTACTGCAGCTATACTTCAGCGGAAACTAAAGCAAACCCGTGGAGGGGTTATGAAAAAACTGTTAGTTCCTGTAGTGGCGCTGCTGCTGGCTGTGCCGGCGCTGGCTAACGATCAATTAGCTGGCAGCATGTGTGGTTATATCAAAGATGATAACCGTAATCAGCTGCGTAAAATGCTAACTGACAATAAGCTTAACGTGCGCAATATTTATGACAGCATTAAATGTAATAACGAAAACATGCTGCAATTTGCTATCCGCAGCGACGCCTATGAATCAGGCACCTTTATCGTTAAGCAAATGCCGGCAAAAACCCTGGCAGAATTTGACTATCCGGCGTGGGCAGCCAGCAACGGTTTTGAAGCCTCTCCGCTGGTCAATGAAATCCGCGCACGTATAGGCCAATAACCCGACTTGCTGTAGCACCTTAGGTGGTGCTACAGCAATATCAACTTTTCATTTGATACATATCAAGCCAATAGACTGCACCTACTGTACATTTAATGTCCTGACATCTGAATTGACGGAGCTACAGCATGAGTACAGTACTAAACGTGATACTGGCCGGTGGTGCGGGCAAACGATTGGCTCCGTTAACACTAAAGCAGGCTAAACCGGCACTGAACTTTGTGCACCGCCGGCGTATTATCGATTTTGTGCTGAGTAATTTGTGGCATTCCGGTTTTCATCATTTGCTGGTATTAACCCAATATCAACCTCAGGCTTTACACAGCCATCTGCAGCGCCACTGGCAGGCGCGCTTTAAACAATATGGTAGCCTGATGTGTTGTCAGGCACCGGCGGCATTAAATATTGGCACTGCAGGTGCGGTTGCGCGCGAACTCAGTATCATCCGCGATTACCAACCGGCGCATATTGCCGTACTTAGCGCAGATCATATTTATAAAATGGACTACCGTCAGATGCTGCAGTGTCACCAACAACAGCAGGCAGATGTCACCATAGCGGCTGTTGCAGTGCCTGTGGAACAAGCCCGCCATTTTGGCGTTTTTATTGTCGATGTTGAGCAGCGCATTGTGGGCTTTATTGAAAAACCGCAGGCCAATGTCCCACAAATACCGCAGCGGCCCGGTTTTGCTTTGGTGTCTATGGGTAACTACCTGTTTCGCTCAGTGGTGCTGCAACAAGCCTTGGGCAATATAGCCGCCGGCCAGCACGTTGATTTTGCTCGCCATATACTACCGCAGCTTATCAGCAGCGGCCGTGCCTGCGTCTATGATTTTGGCAGCAATGTTCTACCCGGCGAACAGAGCCTGCCCCACTACTGGCGCGATGTTGGCACCCTGAACAGTTATTTTGCCAGCCGGTTAGATGTACTTAGCCATCCGGACTGGCTGCAGGGCGATAACCAACTGTGGCCGATCCTGGGGCGGCGCAGCTGTACTGAGCGCCTGGGCCAGGCCAGCTCGGCATTGCTGCGCAAACACAGCGGCGGATGGCTTAGCGCTATTACGCCCTTAGCGCCGGCCCGACATCAGCATGCGTTGTACTGTTAGCAAGCTACAGCAGCGCAAAAGCCAATGCCAGGCTGCGCCCGCTAAGTAGCAGACTAACCAGCAACACCAGCGCGCCCAGCACATTTTGCCGGCGGTTATTTTTATAGGCTCCCAATACCTTATGGTTCATGGCTAACAATAAACAAATACAAATCAGCGGTAGTAAAATACCATTGGCCACCTGGGCAAACCAAATTACGTTTAATGGCCGGATCCCCAGCGATGACAGCAGCACACCTATGCTAATAATGGCCAGCCAGGTTAAGCGAAACAGCGGCTGTTTAAGATCCAACGGCTTTCCCATTATCCCCGTCAATGCATAGGCCGCGGCCAACGGCGCGGTAATAGCTGACGATAACCCAGCCGCCATCAGCCCAACAGCCAGACTCCAGGTTGCAGCAGTACCAAATAGCGGTGTTAAGCTTTG
Source organism: Gammaproteobacteria bacterium (assembly GCA_018826295.1). Classification (GTDB taxonomy): domain Bacteria; phylum Pseudomonadota; class Gammaproteobacteria; order Enterobacterales; family Alteromonadaceae; genus Alishewanella. The sequence goes on along the minus strand of JAHJZX010000021.1, from coordinate 204,741 downwards.
CGCCAGTTGCGACACATTGTCCAGCTGCTGGCCGCTGCCAAAAAATGCTATTGCAGCTGTCGACACTATGGCAATCGAAATCAGGCCACCAAGCGGAATGGCGACAGCGATATCAGCACGCGACGCCGCCAGCGCAGAACGGGTATCAATATCGGCCTGCGGCCATTTTTGCGCCGCACTGGCTGCATGCAAAAACAAGGAGTATGGCACTACTGTGGTGCCAATCAGCGCAACCACCGTCAGCATAGCGCCAGCGGGGATCTGTGGCCAAAACGCGCCCTTTACTAAAGCCAATACATCCGGCCTGGTTAAAATCATTGTAGCGATAAACGCCAGGCTCATTAGCAGCACCAGTCCAATCAGGCATCGTTCAATCCATTTATAGCGGCCAAACCACAGCACTGCAGCAGCAAGTAAGCCCAGTATTAAAGGCCAAAACTTAATGCCTGTACTGGAATACCAGTGCTGAATAAAAGTTACCCCGGTAAAAATAGCCTCTGCGCCCAGCGCCGCACCACTAATATTACCGGCCTGGTAGGCACTGTTACCAACCACAATAGCCGCCACAACCAACAGTAAAAGCGGCCAGCGCAATAGCGGCGAGTTAACCAGTGTACGCAGGTTTTCACCCAGCCCGCGCCCGGTCACAATACCCAGCCTGGCAGCCATTTCCTGCAGTACCATAGTGGCAAATACTGAAAACAGCAGCGCCCATACCAGTGCATAGCCATAGTTAGCACCAGCCAATGATGCGGTAATGACAGTACCGGGGCCAATAAAGGCAGCAGTAACCAGGGTTGCAGGACCAAAACGGAAAGTTTTTGTTGTCATCTGAGGTAGTTAACAGGGAAGCATGGCGCTACCTTAGCACAAGGCAGCGCCAGCAGATCAAGCAGGAATTACAATAAACCTTCTTTCGTATCCAGATGTTCACGCCGGTGTTGCTCGGCAATTTCTTCTGCCAGTTGCTGCTTTGTACGTGTTTCACCAATACGCCGCTCGGTCAGCCAGAAGAAAAACAGCGGTACAAAGAACACCGCTAAGAAGGTTGCCGCCATCATACCACCCATTACACCAGTACCTACGCTGTGACGGGCGCCTGCGCCGGCACCACTGCTTAACGCCAGTGGCACTACACCCAGGATAAACGCCAGTGACGTCATTATTATTGGCCTAAACCGCAGCCGCGCCGCTTCTAATGCCGCCGTGCCGGTACTCCAGCCCTGCTGCGTTTTCATCAGCGCATATTCAACAATCAAAATGGCATTTTTAGCCGCCAAACCTAACAAGGTCACCAGACCAATCTGGAAATACACGTCATTGGTTAATCCGGCTATCCACACGGCCACCAAAGCGCCGAAGATACCAAAAGGCATAGCCAGCAATACTGACAACGGCAATGACCATTTTTCGTACAGCGCAGCCAGAATTAAAAATACCATCACCACTGCCATGCCCAGCGCCAGCCCGGTTGTGCCGCCACTACGTTTCTCCTGAAAAGCACTACCGGTCCAGTCATAGCTGATATCCGGTGGCAACACTGTATTGGCCAGCCGTTCTATTTCTGCGATGGCCTGGCCGGAACTGTAGCCCGCTGCGGCATTACCTAACAGCTTAACCGCCGGCAGGTTGTTGTAGCGCTCCATATTGTCCGGACCCGAGCTGTACTCAATATTGGCCAGCGCCGACATTGGGATCATGTCACCATTGCTGTTTTTCACATAAATATGATTAATGTCTTCCGGTTTCATCCGGTACTGTGCATCGGCTGACATCAATACCTGCCAGGCCCGGCCATACTTATTAAAGTCGTTTACATAATAAGTACCCAGGGTACCGGCTAAGGTATTAAAGGCATCATTTACCGGCACGCCAAGGGCGCGGGCCCGTTCACGGTCCAAATCGACTTTAAGCTGCGGTGTATTAGGCCGCCATAAGGTTTGTACCCCGGCTAAAATCGGGCTTTGTGCTGCAGCCCCCTGCATAATGCCCATAGCCTCAGCCAGTTTTTCTGGCCCGCCATCACCGCGATTTTGCAGATAAAACTCAAAACCACCTGTGTTACCCAAACCAAAAATCGGTGGCGGGTTAAACGCCAGCACCAGAGCTTCATTAATAGTGGCAGTTTTCATAAACAGCTCATTTACCAGATCACTGGCACTCACGTCGCGCTCGCTCCAGTCTTGCTGGGTAACAAATATTGTTGCGGCGCTATTTTTGTAGCCGCCACCAATAAAGTCAAAACCGGAGAAACTGACGATATCTTTGTTAGCCGGATTTGAGCGAATGGCAGCAATAACCTGCTCTGTCACTTGTTGTGTGCGCTGCAAAGAAGCACCATCCGGTAAAAAGATTGCGGCAATATAAAAGCCCTGATCTTCATCCGGCACCAGTGAGCCCGGCGTAGCGCGCCATAAACCGGCAGTGATAAAGATCATACCGCCAACCAGCAATAAGGCCAGCAAGCCACGGCGCAGGAAAAAGCCTACCGTTGCCACATATTTACCGGTAATGCGCTGGAAAAAACCATTAAACCAGAGGAAAAACCGCGCCGTTTGTTTATGCTCGTGACGCAAAATAGCAACGCACAGCGCCGGTGTCATCACCAAAGCCACTACACCGGATAAACTCACTGCAATTGATATGGTTACCGCAAACTGGCGGAACAATTCGCCGGTTAAGCCGCCCAAAAAGGCTATAGGTACAAAAACTGCGCACAATACCATAACAATGGCCACCACAGGGCCGGATACTTCCTGCATCGCCTTGATGGCCGCATCGCGCGCCGACAAATGCTCCTCGTGCATAATACGTTCGACGTTTTCCAGTACTACTATGGCATCATCTACTACGATACCGATAGATAACACCATGCCAAACAAAGTCAGGGTATTAATGGAATAGCCCAGCATATACAAACCGGCGAAGGTACCGAGTAAAGATATCGGTACCGCCAGGATCGGAATTAACGTCGCACGCCAGTTTTGTAAAAACAGATACACCACTAAAAACACCAGCAACATAGCTTCGGCCAGCGTTTTTACAACCTCGCGAATAGAAACTTCAACAAAGCGCGTAGTGTCATAGGGTGTCGCCTGGTCCAGGCCGGCAGGAAAACGCTGTTTAAGTTCTGCCACAGTAGCATTGACTTCAGCTGCAACATCCAGCGCATTGGCGCCCGGTTGCAGGAAAATACCCACCAGCGTTGCCGACTGGCCATTGTACTGGCCTAAAAAGTCGTAATCGCGCGAGCCCAGTTCTACCCGGGCAATGTCTTTTAACCGCAGCGTACTGCCATCGGCATTAGCGCGGATAATCACATTTTCAAACTCTTCCACCGTGGAAAACCGGCCTTGTGCAGTCACGGTATACACCAGTTCTTGCGCTTCAGCAGTGGTTGGTGTGGCACCTATTTTACCGGCAGCAAACTGGGCATTTTGTTCACTTAAGGCGGCGGCAATTTCCGGCACTGTCACTTTAAGCTGGCTCATCTGATCAGGCTTTAACCAAATGCGCATCGCATAATCTTTAGCACCAAAAATCTGCACATTGGTGGTGCCCGGAATACGCTTTAACCTATCCAGAACGTTTAATGTCACATAGTTTGAGGTCCACAAGTCATCCCGGCTGCCATCAGGTGAGTAAAACGCCAGTACCTGCAAAAAGCTCGACGAGCCCTTCTCTACCGTAATACCCTGACGGCGTACTTCTTCCGGCAGTCTGGCCTCTACCTTGCTGACGCGGTTATTCACGTTAACCGCAGCCTGGTCAATATCTGTACCTATTTCAAATGTTATAAAAATGGTAGTCATGCCAGAGCTGGTCGACGTTGATGACATATACATCATGCCTTCAACGCCGGTAATGGCGTTTTCCAGCGGCGCGGCTACCGTTTGTTCCAATACTTCTGATGACGCGCCAGGATACATCGCCATCACCTGGACGACTGGCGGTGCAATTTCCGGGTACTGCGCTACCGGCAGGCTGCGCATCGCGGCTAAACCGGCCAGACAAATAAAAATACCGATCACAAAAGCAAAGATTGGCCTGTCAATAAAATAACGAGAAAACATACGCTTATCCTTGCCTTTTAGCTTTTAGTTGCCGGATCTTGCGCCACTTGCACCGGCATACCGGGGAAGAAAATACGCGCCATGCCTTCAACAATTACTGTGTCACCAGCTTTCAGGCCGGATTTAATCACCCAACCGTTAGACCCATTTAACTTAACCCAATCACCCACCTCTACCGGTGCTGGCAGCGCTACTTTGCCGCCTTGCTCGCCGTCTGCCAGCAGGTAAACAAACTTACCTGTGCCACCATCTAATACCGCTTTTTGCGGCACTACTATGGCGTTGTGACGCACCGCACCTTCAAGTTCAATGCGAACAAACTGGCCCGGACGCAGCAAGGCATCCGGATTGGCAATTTCCGCTTTCATTTCGCTGGTACCAGTGGCGGGGTCAATCCGTACGTCGGCAAAATCGACAACGCCGGTCTGATTATAGGCAGAGCCGTCGGCCAAAAGCAGTTTAACCTGCCATTGTGCTGGCAACTCGACGCTGCCGTTTTGTGCCTCGGCACGCAGCTGCAGCTGGTCGCGCTCTGCTACCGAAAAGCGTACGTACATCGGGTCTAATTGCGTGACCTGAGTCAGTAACATATCCGGACCTGACACCAGGGTGCCTTCAGAAACACGCTCGCGGCTAACTATGCCACTAATGGGCGAGCGCACGCCGGTGTAACTAAGCTGCAGCTCTGATTGTTGTAAAATCGCCTGCGCTGTTTTTACGTCAGCTTTAGCTACATCCAGTGCCGATAGCGCATCGTCATAACTTTGCTGTGACACGGCGCCATCTTTGCGCAGTTGTTCCAGACGTTTTAATGTGCGTTCAGCCTGTGCCTGGCGCGCCTGCGCAGCTGCCAGCTCAGCTTTGTTACGGTTGGCTGTGGCCTGATAAGTAGCTGCATCCAGACTAAACAGCAATTGGCCTTCAGCAACGCGGGCCCCTTCGGTGAACAAGCGTTTTTCCAGAATGCCGGAAACCCGGGCGCGAATTTCAACCTCGCGTGAACCTGCCAGTAAAGCCGGGCTTTGCAACAATAACGGTACGCTTTGTGGTTGCACAGAGATAACATTTACCAGAGCGGGTGGCATAGCACCGGCACCTTCTGCAGCAGCTGAAGGATCAGAACAGCCACCTAACAGGGCCACAGGTAACAGCAGCATTGCCGTCAAGGCAGTACGGGGAAAGACGGACATTCTTGTCATAAAGGCACCTATATGCAAACCGGTTAGTGCGCCGGCATACAGGTGGCCGGTAGCAGAATTCACGGCAGAGTTAAGCTAAAAAAATCGGGGTAAAACCATTGAACCGCAGTAAAATAGCACATTTTTTACCGATCGGGATGAAATATATCTTAAGATTTGTAAAAAAGCGTCAAATGAAAATGCCGGCCTGCACCGGCATTGTTGGGGCTGTTATCCTGCTGCTGTTACTGCCTGTCGCGCCTGTTGTTCCAGCTCCGCTTTCAGTGCCGGCGCCAGTTTTAACTGTTGCGCCAGTTCGGTTAGATAGGCTTTTTCCATAAAGCTTTGCTCATCTGCTACCAGGATACTGGCCAGGTACATTTCAGCCGCCAGCTCCGGTGTGGTGGCGCTTTTGGCTATATCAGCCGGGTCCAGCGGCTTTTTCAGTTCAGCATCAAACCAATGCAAGAGCGCACCATCGGACGTTAGCCGGGCCACTTCGTTGTCAATCAGTTCACGCTCACGATCATCAATATGACCATCCGCTTTAGCGGCACCGATAATGGCTCGTAACACACCGTGGCAGTGCTGTTCAGCCTGGGGAGCCGGCAAGCGATCCAGCGTTTGCGGCTCTGCTTGCGATACCGCACTGCCCTGCTGTTGTTGCCAGTTACTGTAAGCTTTATAAGCCACTACACCCAAAGCGGCCAGGCCACCGTAAGTAAGAATTTTGCCGCCCATTTTGCGGCCTTTTTTACTGCCCAGCAGTAAACCCAGGGCACCGCCGCCCAAAGCGGCGCCGGTTTTACCGGATAACAGCCCACCCAGGCCAGCACTGCCAGATGCAGACTGCGTCGTTGCTTTACCTGATAACAACTCAGATCCCTGCCTAAATAACTGATCTAACAAACCTTTGGTGTTCATTAACCTGCCTCTGTATTTTTACGTTGATTGTCTGACCTTAACATCAGCAAAAAATTCCAGCCAGACATCAACTGTTACAAAGGGTAATTTTATCCACTAGCGGCAATGTGCTTTACTTGGTGTCGATGCAAAACCATCACCACAAGGAATTCTTATGTTTACACCACGTTACTTGCTGCTGGCATGTGCTTTGGCCAGCGGCGCTGCCTTTGCCAGCGACGGCACCCGCTTGCTGCGCCAGCCGGATATTTCCGCCACGCATTTAGCTTTTGTTTACGGCGGCGATATCTGGCTTAGCGATAAAGACGGCAAAAATCCACGCCAGTTAAGCACGCATCCGGCCAGTGAATTTGCGCCCAAATTTTCCCCCGACGGCAACTGGATTGCCTTTTCAGCCGCCTACGATAACAACACTGATGTTTATATCATGCCGGTCAGCGGGGGTAGCCCCAGTCGGCTGACTTTTCACCCTGGCGCCGATACGGTAAATGGCTGGAGCCCTGATGGTAAAAGCGTAGTATTTGCCTCCAACCGTGAAATCGCCAACAGCCGCAGCAATCAGTTATATCAAGTCAGTGTTAATGGTGGTTATCCGGAAAAGTTAATGCAGGCTGTCGCCTTTGAAGGTGATTTAAGCAGTGACGGCAAAAAACTGGCGTACCGGCCAAATAATATGGCGCACAGCGGTGCCAGTGGCTGGCGTTTGCATCGGGGCGGTATGACACCACCGGTGTGGATCATCGATTTGGAAAAACAACAGCTGGAGAAAATCCCCCACCCTAATGCCAATGAATTTAACCCGTTTTGGCTCGGCGATACGGTGTATTTTCTCTCCGACCGCGATAACAGCGCAGTAAATCTGTTTCGCTACCGCAATAAACAGGTGGAACAGCTAACCCGGCATACCGACTGGGATTTGCGCAGTGCTGCCGGTCATGGCAACAGCATAGTGTACGAAGCCGGTGGCTTTTTGCATCAGTTTGATATCAGTAGTGGCCAAAGCACAGCACTGAGCATTGACATTAACACCACTTCGGCGCAAAAAAGACCGCAATGGAAAGATGCCAGCAAGACCCTGACCAGTGCCCGAATATCCAGCAGCGGCCAACGTTTGGTGGTATCGGCCCGAGGTGAAGTTTTTACCGTACCAGTAAAAGATGGCAGCACCCGCAACCTGACACTAAGCAGCGGCGTGCGCGAATTTGACGGTTTGTGGAGCCCGGATGGCAGCAAAGTGGCCTATATCTCCGACAAAGGCAATAAGCACCAGTTGGTGCTGGAAAACCAGGATGGTTTAACCGAACCGGAAGTATTTACCCTATCCGACAGCGGCTATTTTAATCTGCTTAGCTTCTCGCCCGACGGCAATCTGCTTGCCTATCACGACAACCATTTAAACCTGTATGCCTTTAACCTTAAAACCAAACGCAGCCAAAAGCTGGACAGCTCGCAGCGGCGTGATGATTTTAGTGTGTCATTCTCGCCCGACAGCCGCTATCTGGCTTATACCGTGTCGGCTGCCAATTATTTTAGCCAGATTAAGCTGTTTGATTTTAATGCCAATAAAACCACACAGATCACCGATGGTATGAGCCATGCCGGCGACCCGGTATTTACCCAGGACTATCTGTATTTTACTGCCTCAGTCAACACCGGCCCGTCACAGGTAGGGCTGGATTTATCCACCCGCGAACGCCCGGTGCGCAAAGCGATTTACGCCTATGTACTGGCAAACGACGGTCTGTCGCCGTTACTGCCGAAAAGCGGTGATGAACCCGTAGTAAAAGCTGAAGATAAAGCCGCGAAAAAAGATAAAGATGACGATAAAGCAGCGATAAAAGCCGTAAAGATTGATCTTGCCGGGTTACAAAACCGCATTATTGCGCTGCCGCTGGCTGAACGTAACTACGACAGTTTAAGCGTGGCTGATGATGGCGCGCTGTTTTATGTTGAGCGCATCCAGCCCGGCAGCAGTAACGAGCCACCGGCGCAGCGCAGTGACAACGACGGCAGCTTATACCGTTTTGACTTTGAAGAGAAAAAATCCGAACTGGTGAAAGACAACCTGGCCAATTACCAGCTAAGCCAGGATGGCAAGAAACTATTACTGCACAGCATGCCCAATTCGCTGCAGGTAGGCGATGCTAAAGCCAAGCCGGAAGCCAAAGCCGTTAGTTTGGCTGACGTACGCGCCTTTGTCGATCCGGCGCAGGAATGGCAGCAAATTTTTAACGACGCCTGGCGTATGCAAAAAGAGTATTTTTATGATGCCAATATGCACGGCATAAACTGGCAGGCTATTTACACCAAGTACCAGCCAATGCTTAAGCATCTGCAGCGCCGCGAAGACTTAAACGACGTCTTAGTTGATATGATTGCCGAACTGCAAGTGGGCCACAACCGTATAGGTGGTGGCGATGTACATAAGGAAAACAGCAGTAAAGTGGGCCTGTTGGGCGCCGATTTTGCTATCAGTAACGGCAAATATCAGTTTAAAACGGTGTATCAGGGTGATCGCTGGAGTCCTTTTTTACAGGCACCGTTAAATGTACCGGGCGCCAGTGCCAAAGCCGGCGATTACCTGCTGGCTGTCAATGGCCGCGAGCTCAACGCTGACACTAACCTGTTTGCTCTGTTAGATAATACCCTTGGTACACAGCTGGTGCTGAGTATTGCCGACAACGCCAAAGGCATTAACCGGCGTAATATTACCGTCGAGCCAATAGCCAACGAAAATCAGTTAAGGCTATGGCACTGGGTAGAGCAAAACCGGCAGTTGGTGGCAGACAAAACTGACGGCAAAGTCGCTTATGTTTACCTGCCCAATACCGCCGATGGTGGCTTTTACTTCTTTAACCGCATGTTTTTTGCCCAAACCGACAAGCCTGCAATCATTATTGACGAGCGGCGCAACGGCGGTGGCCAGGCGGCAAACTACATAACCGAAATTCTTGGCCGGCCGTTTTTATCCGGCTGGAAAGATCGCGATGGTTTAGTATTCACCACGCCCGGTGCTGGCATTTACGGCCCGAAAACCATGCTAATTGATCAAGACGCCGGTTCAGGCGGTGACTTCCTGCCCTGGTCGTTTAAACGTTTGGCTCTGGGTAAAACCATTGGTACCCGCACCTGGGGTGGCTTAATTGGTATTTCGGCCAACCCGGCAATGATAGACGGTGGTTTTCATGTGGTGCCGTTCTTCCGCTTTTATACACCGGACGGTGAATGGCGGGTAGAAAACGAAGGCGTCAGCCCGGATATAGAAGTAGAACTGGACCCGATAGCAGTAAACCAAGGCATAGATGTACAGCTGGAACGTGCCATTGCGCATACGCTGGCTGAGCTGAAAGCCAGGCCTCCGCAAGATCACAGCAAAGCCCCGGCCATGCCGAAAAAGCTCGGCTTATAACTTATTAACGTTAAATAAAAAACCGCTGACAATCAGCGGTTTTTTTATCCTGGCTTAGCTTTTCGCAATTTAGCTAATTTAGCTTTACCATCAGCGCTGATAACACCATGTGCAGCCAGGCCCAGCAAACGGCGAAACTTCGGGCATTGCAGATGGCTTGGTGCAGAGCAAACTGCAGCGTGGCGCAGACCATCGCGCATTGCGCTTAGCTGCGCGATGGTGTTGTCCAGTTCATCGGCCTTACTCAGCAGTAGCGTGCGATCTATATCCGGCTGGCCTTTTTCACCTAACATCGGCGCTAATTCAGCCAATGTAAAGCCAGCAGCCTGCCCGAGAGCAATCAGTGCCAGTCGCTCTAATACATTGTCATGAAACACCCGGCGGATGCCCTGGCGGCCAATCGAGCGGATTAAACCTTTTTCTTCATAGTAGCGTAAAGCTGAAGCCGGCACGCCCGAGCGTTTGGCTACTTCGGCAATATCCATTACCACCCCTTGACTTAAAGTGAACTTGAGGTAGTACGCTAACATCCGTGTTATCTATAAACAAGCCAGGAGAGCTAAATGAATCAATTTCTATCAATCGTAACCATTGGCATCGGCGCTACAGCGCTAATGGATTTATGGACTGTGCTGCGTAAAACACTGTTCGGGGTAGCGCCGGCCAACTATGGCATGGTTGGCCGCTGGCTGCTGCATATGACAAAGGGCCAGTTCCGCCACGACGCCATTGCTACAGCAACTGCTATGCCCTTCGAGCATAGTATTGGCTGGATTGCCCACTATTTAATTGGCATTGCCTTTGCCGGCTTATTAATTACTGTGTGTGGCGAAACCTGGCTGCATAACCCGGCACTGCTACCAGCACTGGCTGTTGGCATAGTTACTGTTGCCGCGCCTTTTTTGCTGATGCAGCCGGGTATGGGGGCCGGTATCGCTGCCAGTCGCACATCGCATCCGCCAACAGCCCGGCTGCACAGCCTGATCACCCACGCGGTTTTTGGCCTGGGTTTATATGTATCAGGCTGGCTGGTTAAGCTGTTGTCGATACTCTGAAGCCAAATCGCTGCCGTCTAGACAACAAATTTTAGGTTATCAGCCTATTACAGAGCTGAGCCACGCGCTGGCCTAAGTAGCGCGCCGTGAGTAAATCGGTTTCGTGTAGCGCTCCGTCAGCAGATTGGGCGATAAGGCCGGACTGCGCCCCCAACCGGTTAAGCCCGGCGCTGTTGTGGTTGCCGGCAATATTCAACCCCGCCCATAACATGCCGTGCTGATTGGCCAAAATTTGCAAGTACTGCACGGTATGCAGCTGATCGCCACTGAAATTGCTGCCTATGGTAAAGCCGGCAGCAATTTTATTAGCCCAGAGCTGACTCTCCCATCGCTCACTTGTCGCATCAGCAAAGGCTTTAAACTGAGCTGACACTGAGCCCATATAGGTGGGAGAGCCAAAAACTATTGCATCAGCGCTGTCTAGTTTCGCTAGCAGTTTGTGATTACAAAAGCGCCCGGCGTTAATATCAGCACCGGTAATTTCGGCTTGTATTACAGTAACGCCAGGCATAGCAGCAACACCGGCCGCCAGCGCTATAGCCAGTTGCCTGGTAGTGCCACCGGCAGAATGAAACACCACTGCGATATTTTTCACGTAACAGTCCTAATCATATATTATTCAATAACCTATCTTGATAACAAGCCGCTATTAAGCGGCTTTGTCCTGGGTAATACGTTGCTGCAGCGACAGCGCTGCTTGTTGTAGTTGTAAAAACAGCGCGCTGTCTTTTATCTGCTGATGCTGCGCATCAAACACCTGATGAAAATTAGGCACCGACACTGTAGCGCTTAGCTCTGCCCCCATATAAGGCGCCGCTTGCACTGCGGCTTGCAACACACTTTTGGCGCCGCCCGGCCCGGGTGCGGCGGCTAAAAATATGGCCGGTTTATGCTGAAAAATGCGCCGCTGGCTGCGCGAAGCCCAGTCGTACAAATTTTTAAATGCCGCGGTAAAACCACCGTTATGCTCAGCAAAAGACACAATAAGGCCGTCAGCTTCGGCTATTTGCTGTAAAAATGCCGTTACCTGTGCTGGCGTTCCCAGCTCAGCTTCGCGCCGTTCGCTGTAGATCGGCAGCTCGTAGTCATCAATATCTAATGTCACCACCTGCGCCTGTGGCAGCAACCGCGCCACGCTCAGCGCCAGTTGTTGATTAATAGACTGCGGGTTATTGCTGGCAGCAAAAGCAAGTACTCTCATAACACCTCCTTGCGGGCTTTTTCCAGGTTTAAGTTACGCTGTGCCGGTATATCACTTAAATACTCGACAAACTCCACTTCAAAGCCTGCCGGATCAACAAAGTAGATATTTTTACGGTAAGGGTCTTCTGCACCGGGCTTGGCAATGGCATACCCCGCATCCTGTAACCTTGCGATCACCGCATCCAGGTTGTTAGTTACATAAGCAAAATGGGCAAAACCAACACTGTGACCGGCCAGGTCACGGTTTTCACCTTCGCCATGATCGCTCAGCGCCAGATAATGATAATCGTCACCAAAATGCAGCCATTTACGGGGCTTGCCAGACCAACTGCCGCGCCCCTCGTCGCGAATGCGCCAGTGTGGAAACACGGCACGATAAAAATGCAGCATGGCATCAATGTCTTTCACCACCAGGTTTACATGTTCCAGATACATAGTTGTCTCCTTATCAATATTAAATTTTGCGTTACTTATTTTGCATAGTGCGGTTAAACAGCTGGAATAACCGACATAAAAAGCTGTTGCCGCATGGCGCCGAATTGTCCGGTACAGCACTCATGTCATATCTCCTTGCAATTAACTTGGCAGCAGGTTAAAACCTCAACCAAAGTTGAGGTAAAGTGTTTTTTGAAAAAAAATTGCAGAAAAATGAAGGAGCTTAAAATGACAGATGCAACCTGGAGTGTCGGCCGTGTAGCAAAGCGCTGTGGGATCAACGTCAGCACGCTGCATTTTTACGAGCAAAAAGGCCTGATAAAAAGCTGGCGTAATGACGGCAATCAACGCCGTTACAAGCCGGAAGTACTGCGGCGGATAGCCGTAATTAAAGCCGCACAAAAAGTGGGCATTAGCCTGGAAGAGGTTAAACAGGCTTTTTTATCTTTGCCGGATAGCCGTACACCAACACAGGAAGACTGGCAGCAATTATCTAAAAATTGGCACACTATGCTTGATGCACGCATTGCCTATATGCAAAAGCTACGGGATTACCTTACCGGCTGTATCGGCTGCGGCTGCCTGAGTATGGTCAAATGCCCGCTGTATAACCCGGAAGATCGGATGGCCGCTGAAGGCACCGGCGCTGTGATCCTGGATAACGAAGAAAAACGGGTATTAGCCGGTGAAACGCCTGACTAGCACCGGCCAACTGCAAGCAAAAAAAAGAACAGTTGTGCGCTTAAAATAAGCATGGTGAAATTTAAGCTTAATTTTTTTACGTTTACATTCATGCATATACCACAACCACATAGCAAGCTCTGATAGTTTAACTGGCCTTACCAGATATTTTAGTGTACAACTGTACGCCGAAATATCAGTTTATGCTGCGAGCTAGTTTACTGTGAAGATGTTTTTACGCCGTCTGTGGCGCAATTTTTGTTTAATGCTGGGCAACCAGCACTCGTTAACGCTATATTTTTTGCCTTTGTTACAGCGGCTTTGGCCGGGCTTTTTACCCGGCAAGTACCGCGCCCACCTGCTGACTAAACAGTGGCAAACAACTGATATGCTGCAGTTAACCTTTAAGGTATCCGGCCGTTGGCCCGGCTTTATAGCGGGCCAGCATCTGCTACTGACCATTCACCACAATGGCCGCTATAGCAGCCGGCCTTTCAGTATTTGCTCGCCTGTCAGCCTGTGGCAAAGCCAGCGCCAAATACAGCTGTGCTGTAAAATCAACCACGCCGGCGAAATTACCCCTTTGCTACAACAATTACAAAGCGGTGCTGTGGTAAATATCAGTGCTGCGCAGGGTAATTTTTACTGGCAACAACCGGCAACGCCAGCGGTGTTTGTCGCTGCCGGCTCCGGCATTACGCCCATTGCAGCTATGTTGCTAAGCCAACGCCACTGGTTGGCAGCAGTCACCTTGTATTACCGGGTACGCGGCACAGAAAACGCCGCCTTGCTGTCAGAGCTGCAGCAGCTGGCCGCCAGGCAGCCATTGTTTACATTAGCGCTGTCAGATAGTCGTACTGAGCCGGCAGAGACACTGCAACAACAGCTGTGTACTGATAGCTACAACAAGCAATTTTATTTGTGTGGCCCGGCAGCCTTTATGCAGCAACTACGCCTGGTACTAAGCCAGAGCGGCGTCAAGCCGGCGAGTATTCAGCAAGAGCAATTTGGTCTAACCATGCCGACAGCGTCAGAGCACGCTAGTGCAACAAAGCAGTTAACGGCCAGCTTTATCCGCGCCGGCATCAGCACCGAGGTAACACTTAGTACGCAACACAGCTTATTGCAAAACGCCGAGCAACAAGGCTTAGCACCGCGCTTTGGCTGTCGCATCGGTGTGTGCTTGCAATGTGTCTGCGACAAAGTATCCGGCCAGGTGCGTGATATCCGCAGCGGTGTGCTAAGCGGGCATGGCGCCGAGCAAATTCAGCTCTGTGTCAGCCAACCGGTAACCGCATTAGTGATTAAGCTGTAACAGGACTTTTGATGAAACTTTCCACTGAACAATTTACCGCGCTGCAGCATGAGCTGGACAGCGTAAAACAGCAGGTGCAGACACAATTAGGTGAGGCCGATGCGCGCTATATCCGCCGCGTATTGCTGCTGCAGCGCTTAAGCGCGCTCAGCGGTCGCATTTTGCTGGTATTGGGCTTTATTACCCCCTGGCTTTGGCTGGCGGGTGTGTTGCTGTTGGCGCTGGCAAAAATACTCGACAACATGGAAATTGGCCACAATGTGCTGCATGGCCAGTATGACTGGATGAATGATCCGGTGTTACATTCCAAACGCTTTGAGTGGGATATTGCCTGTGATGCTGCCAGCTGGCAACGTACGCATAATTTTGAACACCACACTTACACCAATATTATAGGCAAAGACCGCGATTTCGGTTATGGCCTGCTGCGCTTAAGTAACGATTTTCGCTGGCGTCTGCGTAACCTGTGGCAAGGCGGCACTTACCTGCTACTTAGCATGTTATTTCAGTGGGGCGTGTCCTATCACGAACTGGCCGCGCAGCGGGTATTCTTTGGTAAAAAGAAAGCCGACCGCCATACCCAGGTCAGCGATAGCGAGCTAAAACGGGCTTTTTTTGGCAAGGGCGCACGCCAACTGATTAAAGACTACCTGTTTTTTCCCTTGATTGCCGGGCCTATGTGGTTGTGGGTGCTAAGCGGTAATCTGCTGGCCAATTTATTGCGCAACGTATGGACATCGACAGTGATTTTTTGCGGCCACTTTACTAAAGAGGTGTACGCGTTCAGGCCAGAAGATTGCGAAAACGAAAGCCGTGGCCAGTGGTATTACCGCCAAATGCTGGGTTCATCAAACTTTACCGGCCCTACCTGGCTGCATATTTTAACCGGCCATTTAAGCTGTCAGATAGAGCATCACCTGTTTCCTGACATTCCGGCGCGGCACTATCCGGCGATGGCTAAGCAGGTGCAGGCTATTGCGGCTAAATACGGCATCCCCTACAACAGCGGCAGTTTTGTGCGCCAGTACAGTACGGTGTTTTTGCGTATTATGCGCTACTCGTTGCCCGGTGGTAACCGCGCTACTGCGCCTGGCCAATTGCAACAAAGCGGGCCGGTATAACACCGGTCATGACGGCGCAGCGCCGGCTATGGTATAACAGGGCAAAACGCTAACTAACGTCGGACCCTATTATGCTATTTCGTGCTATTTTCGTCGCTATGGCGGCGCTGCTGTTATCTCATCAGGCTCAGGCCACAAGTGCCAGCGCACAGCTTCAACAACTGTTGGACGAGCACTGGCAGCACGCCAACCAGGAACAGATATTTTTTCGCAAAGACCCCGATACCTTTCGCATGAATGGCCCGCTGCCGGATGTATCGGCAAAAGGGCGCGAACGGCGGCAGGCCTTTAACCAAAAAATGCTGCAACAAGCGGCAAAAATAACATTAAGCCAGCTAACTGCGGCAGAGCAAGTGACCTTACGGCTATTTAATTACGAGCGTGAAGCCGAAGCAAAAAGCTACCAGCAGTTCGACCATTTGTTTCCAATGCAGGCGTACGCCGGCTATCACAGCTATTTTGCCGGCGCAGTTGATAATATGTCGTTTTTAACAACGGCTGACTACGACAATTACCTGATCAGCCTGGCCGACTTTGCGCGCTATAACCAGCAGCATATCGACAACCTGAAACAAGCCATTTCCAAGGGTTATACCCACTATTGCGCCAGTTTTGCCGGTTACGATAAAACCATTAGCAAACATATCGTCGACGATGTCACCGACAGCGTTTTTTATGCGCCGCTGGCGCAGCAACCCGCCCGGTTTAGTGACAAGCAGCGCCAGCATTATTTAACTGCCGGCAGCAAACTGATTACTGACACTGTATTACCCGAGTATAAAAAGCTACATCGCTTTTTTACTGACGAATATATGCCGGCCTGTCGCAATGTTGTTGGCATCGCGCAGCTGGAAGACAGCGCGGCCTATTATCAGTACCTGATAAATTTTTACACCACCACCAATATGACGCCAGAGCAGATCCATCAGTTGGGGCTGGACGAAGTAAAACGTATTCGCAACCAGATGGACAATATTATCCAAAAACTACAATTTAACGGCGACTTCGCAGCTTTTGTCCGCTTTTTACGCACAGATCCGCAGTTTTATGCCAGTAACTCTCAGCAACTACTGGAAAAGGCCAGTTTTATCAGCCGTAAAATGGCCGGCCAACTGCCCAAATGGTTTAGTACCCTGCCCCGCGGCACCTTTGATATAAAAGCCAGCCCCAATGGCGGCGCTTATTATGTTGCATCCGACGGCAGTGGCACGACATCCGGCACCTACTTTATCGGCGCCAATGATGTACGTAGCGAACCACTATATAACCTTGAAGCCCTGACCTTTCATGAAGCCGAGCCGGGGCATCACCTGCAAAGTGCACTGGCGCAGGAAATGGATATGGCGGAATTTCGTAAAACCTTGTATCACAGCGCTTACGGCGAGGGCTGGGGTTTGTATGCCGAAAGTCTGGGTAAAGAAATGGGTTTTTATCAGGACCCTTACAGCGACTTTGGCCGCTTAACCTATGAAGCCTGGCGTGCCTGCCGTTTAGTGGTTGATACCGGTATGCATGCTATGGGCTGGAGCCGCCAGCAGGCGATTGACTATCTGGCCGCCAATACTGCACTGACCATGGCGGAAGTAACAGCGCAAATAGACCGTTACATAACCTGGCCGGCACAGGCGTTATCCTACAAAATTGGTGAAATTAAGATCCGCCAGTTGCGCCAACAGGCCGAACAACAACTGGGCGCTAAATTTGATATCCGCGCTTTTCACGACCACATTTTAAGCTCTGGCAGCCTGCCGCTGGATTTACTGCAAGAGCTAACACTGGAGTGGATTGCAAGCCAACGATAAACCGGAAATGCCGCTCAGGCTAACTGAGCGGCATTGCCAGGCCGGTACGCTTTTACTGCAGTAGCAACCGATCAGCGACGGTGCTGCCACAGCAGATAAAGGCCGCTTAGCATTATTACCGCCGCGCCGGCCAGCATTGAAAACGCCGGGTACAGCTGCCACAGTACAATATCAAAACCTATACCCCATAACAGCGCGGTATATTCAAACGGCGCAACCAAAGCCGCCGGTGCCACCTTAAACGCCTGGGTAATGGCAATTTGTCCGCCGAAGCCGGTAACGCCAAGCAAAACAAAACTCAGCCACAGCTCGCTTGTCAGCGGCTGCCAGTCGGGCCAGGCTAAGATGCCGGCGCCGAGTGATAACAGCGTCATTAACCAGAACACCATATTGCCAGTGCCTTCGGTACGGCCGAGAATACGTACCGTAATGGCTGAAACTGCATAGCAAAATGCCGCCAGCAGCGCCATTAACGCACCAAAGCTAATTAATTTTTCGCCATCCGGCTTTAGCATAAACAACACGCTGACAAGGCCAATAGCTATGGCGATCCAGTGCCGGGGCGCGACATATTCTTTTAGCCAGAATGCCGACATAGCAGTAATGAGCAGCGGCGCGGTAAAAAAGATACTATAGGCTTCGGCCAGCGCCAGTGTTTGCAGGCTAAACACAAAGGCCCACAACATGACAACGCCCAGTACAGCCCGCAACATATGCAGACTCCAGCGGGTTTTTAACAGTGTTTTATGCCGCCCGCTACTAACCAGCCACAGCACCACCAATGGCCAGGCCAAAGCCCCGCGCAAGCAGGCTATCTGCATCGCGCTGTAATAAGGCGTCAGCGATTTCATTGCCGCATCCATCGCAGCAAACAGCGCCACGGCAACAAGCATGCATAAAATCCCGCGCAGCGGGTTATCGACGTTAGATACAGAAGCAGCAGACATTGAAAAAACACCAGATTAGACAGGGCGCTATTGTAGCGCCAGCTAAGTGCAAAACGGCAGTAGCCTAAGTTATTTTTTTGCTGCATCGCCGCCAAATAAATATGTATTGCCAGCGGTTTACCCGGAGCTATCTATACTTAAGGCCTGCGCAATCCAGGGGGCCCTCATGCAACAGCAGATCCTCGATACCGCACTACAATTGGCGGTCCAAACCAGCTGGGAGCAGCTAACGCTGCAGCAACTTGCCAGCACGATGCAGATCAGCCTGGCCGATATTTACTGCCATTACCGCACCAAAGATGAGTTAGTTGATGCCTGGTTTGACCGCGCCGATTTGGCACTGCTAAGCACGCACATAAGCGCAGAATTACCGGCCAGCGCCAGGCTACAACAGGCAATACAGCTCTGGCTGTCAGCGCTGGCACCCTACCATAAAGTTACCGGCCAGATGCTGTTGTATAAACTGGAACCGGGCCATATTCATTTGCAGTTAGGCGGTATTTTGCGCATTAGCCGCACCGTACAATGGCTGCGCGAAGCGTCGCATTTACAGGCCAGTGGCGTGGCACGTATTGGCCAGGAGCTGGCACTGAGCACAATGTTTGTTGCAGTGTTTATTTGCTGGCTAAATGACACTACCGCACAGCAGCAATGCAGCCTGCAATTATTGCAGCGCAAACTGGCACTTGGGGCAGCGGTTAATTTATGGCATTAAGAGTCCATCAACTTACGGTGTAAAGCTTTAAGCCGGGCAAGATCACTGGCATTGCTTAGTGCCTGTTCGGCCCTCTGCAGTGCCGCTTCAGAATGACGCCGGGCCTGTAACCGTAACTGAGTATTAATGTTTGCCAGAGCTATAAAGCTTTTTTGCAAGCGGATATGGATCTCAACCAGCGTGGCACCATCACGCGCTATCGGCGTAAAAAAATCATCGAATAAATCGGTCAGTTCAAGCCCCAATTGCCATACCTTTGGATAAGTGATTGCCGCTTCGGACGGTTCAGGCATGTGCCAGTTACTCAGCACTCGCATACCACGGCCAATAATTTCTATCGCAGTTCCCGGGTCATTTACTGCTGGCGATAACGCTTTAGAGGCAATCTCTGCCAATACCAGTAAGCCAAAGCGCGGGTCCTGATCGAAGCTACGAAAATCATCAATGCTAAACGCCTTGTTTAAACTGTCGGTATTGTCTGGCAGCTCGCCGTCTATCCACAACAATGGCCGGCTCGGATCAATAAAGACACCGGCACGGGCAACGATAAATACTCTGCAGTCATTCGCCTCAGCCCAGCTATTAAGCGCTTTTACATCCACATGCTGAATATAGCCTATAGTTTGGGTTAAAAAGGCTTTAGCCCGCGTTGGCACATCGGCCAATGAATGCAACGGGTTGGCACCAAGCCAGGGCTGTTTAACCGTTGCTATTAGCGCAGCATAGGCTTTGTCTTCTACCCGGTTAGCCGTTTCGCCCACCCGGCCCAGGCCGGATAAATGGTTAATCCATACCAGGATGGTAATAACAATCAGTGTAGTCACGACAATAGTGGTTAAAAACAACACCACTTCGCCGCGCTCGTTATACAGTTGGGTGTTAAGCAATATAATGCTGACAATACTGTACAAAAACGAACCAACAAAGGTGGCCAGCGCATTGTGCGTTGTGCTGTCTTCCATTAGCAGGCGTGTAGCCCGCGGCGATACACTATTGGTAGAGGCACTAAAGGCGGCAATCATAATGCTGAGTGAAAAGGTGGTTACCGCCAGCATGCTGGAGGCCAGAATAGTGAGGATTTTCTCCGCAGCGCCGGCACCAATAATGTCGGCCAATGCTGGCGGGATCAGGTCTTGCAACAGCACAGCAACCAGTGCGGATAGCAAGGCCAGCACGGCAAAGGCTACCGTGCGCACCCACAGCTTACGGCTTAACTGCAATAACTGCCAACCCCATTTGGATACCATCATTCAGCCCTTAGTCTCCAGGCGATGCCTGTTAAAAACCGACACCCGCAGGCCTGTTTGCTGCGGGTGCAATGAGCACAGCTACTGCGCTAAAGACGCAGCACGCACGGCGCGGAACTCTTTGCCCTGATACCAGTTTGGCCAGCTGTCGCTGTTGGCTAACTCGTGCCCTACCTGGTAATACAGGTGTAAATCCTGCTGGGCACCACGTAAATCCCAATTGGCATCAAATTCGTCATTTACTTTGTGGTAGTAATCGCGCACATATAGGCGTCGCTGCTTTAAGCCCCAGTCTTTACCATGAATAAAACTGTCTACCCCGCCACGGGCATACAACATAGGCACGCCTTTTTTGGCCAGGTTAAAGTGATCAGAGCGGTAGTAAAAACCGTCCTGCGGCGTAGGCTCAGGCGCTATATAGCGGTTTTGCGCGCGGGCGTATTTCTCCAGGATTGGCTCCAGCTCAGAGCTGCCATAGCCAAACACCATCACATCACGCATTGGGCCATAGACGTTAATCACGTCCATATTGATCCCGGCAACCGTTTTATTTAACGCAAATAAAGGGTTACTGGCATACCAGGCCGAACCCAACAGGCCTCGCTCTTCTACCGTTACCGCTAAAAAAGCTACCGAGCGTTTAGGTGGCGGGCCGGCTTTAAACTGCTCAGCCAATGCCAGTAAGGCAGCAACGCCACCGGCGTTGTCCTGGGCACCGTTAAACACTTTGTCATCAGGGCGGCTAAAATCCAGACCGAAATGATCCCAATGCGCCATATAAATAATGGCTTCGTCGGGCTTTTCGCTACCTTCGATATAACCAATAACATTGCTGGAGTTAAGCTCTCGTAAATTATTGCTAATGCTTAAACTGGCTTTAGCGTTAAGTGGTACCGGCTTAAACGCTTTGCTTAGCGCCTGCTCACGCAGCTGTTTTAACGAGGTGCCATTGGCGGCGAACAGCTTTTCCGCCGCGTCGAGCGACAACCAGCCTTCTACCGGGGCTTTGTGCAGGTTTTTGTTGTCGTTTGCCAGCTCAAACCGAATTGGCGAGGTACCCGCTACCACATTCCAGCCGTAGCTGGCGGCATCGGTTTCGTGCACAATCAGCGCCATAGCAGCGCCCTGGCGGGCGGCTTCTTCGTATTTGTAGGTCCAGCGGCCGTAGTACGTCATAGCATTGCCGGTAAACAAGGTCGGGTCCTGAGTGGCATAGCCGGGGTCATTAACCAGCATTACCACGGTTTTGCCTTTTACATCCAAACCGGCGTAGTCATTCCAGTTATATTCCGGCGCAACTATGCCATAGCCGACAAACACCACCTGGCTGTCAGTAACATCAATCTGTTGCAGCATGCGGGTAGACCAGGCCATCATATCGGTTTTATAGCTCAAGCTAGTATTGCCACCGCGGTTATCGGTTAGCGTTAAAGCCGATACCTTAACCGGGTCTATTTGCACCACAGGTACGCTCTGACGATAGCTGTCAGCGCTGTACGGGGTTAACCCAAGGCGGGAAAACTGCTGCTCCAGATACTGCACGGTGTTTTCCTCACCTTTTGTTGCCGGGGCGCGGCCTTGCATGTCATCTGAAGCAATTTTCTGAAAATAGCCGGCGAAATTGGCATTAAAACTGGTTTGCAACAAGGATTGCTCTGCCGGCGATGTCGTGTTCTGGTTGGAACACGACACCAGTAACAGGCTGGCGCTAGCCGCAGCGAGCAACAAAGGGGTGAACTGCTGTGTCATCAGGTTTCCTTAAATACCGCTAAGATAAACACTTACCTTAGCCCATTCACGGCGCTGACACGACAGCATTGAGACAAACAACCCGGATCAGGGTTTAATTTTGTAAATCACATTGACCGATTTTTGCAACGTAATATGCCGAGGTAACACCAGGTTGGCGCTACTGTCAGCCATTTCGGGCTTACGCATAGCACTAAAGCTTACTGCGCTACCGCTAAAGCCAAAATCGCCAGCCAGTTGGCCCCAGCCGCCCGCTTCGGTAATGGCAAATACCGAGGAAATTTTTACGCCCTGTGCACCAGCCAGTTGATCGGCACGACGACGGGCATCGGCACCGGCCTGCTGGCTCAGCTTTAATTCAAGCTGTTCGCGCTGGCTGCTGTCAAAACTGCCGTGAATAGAGAAAATATGCGGTTGTTTAAACAGGTAATCCATTACTGCCACATAGTTGGCCAGCTGGTTCAACGTTACCGTGATCGGCTGGCTGGTTTCGTAGCCGGTAATGGTTCTGTCGTTGTAGTCTTTATACAGCGCTTCTTTATTTATTTGCGCCGCATCGATATCCGCCTCTGTCACCCCTTGTGCCGCCAGAAACTGCATTAAATCGCGGCCCTGCTTGTACACGGCTTGTGTAGCTGCATCGGCTTTAGCTGCAGTGTGGCGGATCACAAACTGAATACGTGCTTTGTCGGGTGCCACCTCCAGCTTGGCTTCACCGCTGACGCTAATAAACGGAAAATCCGGTAACGGGCTGGCCTGTACAGCGCCGCTCAGGCCCAGGCTTAAAGCAGTGGTTAAAGCCGTGGCTAAAATAGTTAACTTCATATACACCTCGTTATTGAACAGGATTTAATGTCTATTACAGCAAAACTGCTGCCGTTAAGTTGTCATTATTTGTAGAGTTGTATTTGGCCTGAGTTTGCCCTTACACTCTGCTTTCATTCGCTTTTAAGGAAACACCATGTCTGCACGCCTGCTTACTCTTGGCACTGCTTTGCTCTGCAGCAGTTACGCTTTTGCCGCTTCCGATGCCTACACTTACGCCAACTTTGATGCGGTAACAGTAAAACACCTGCATCTGGATTTAGCCGTTAACTTTGAGCAAAAAGCCTTAACCGGCTTTGCCGATTTACAACTTAACTGGCTAAACAGCAGCGACAACACGGTGTATCTGGACAGCCGCGATCTGGTTATCGAGCGCATTTACGCCAAAAGAGCCGACGGTAACTGGCAAAAAGTGCCGTTTAGCCTGGGGCTGCGTGATGCGGTGCTCGGCAGCAAGCTAACGGTAAGCCCATCGTTTCAGGCACAGACCCTGCGCATTTATTACAGCTCTACCGATAAAGCCTCTGGTCTGCAGTGGTTAACACCAGAGCAAACCGCCGGTAAAACCACGCCGTTTATGTTTAGCCAGAATCAGGCCATTCATGCCCGCAGCTGGATGCCGATTCAGGACACACCGGCCGTGCGCATGACCTACAGCGCCCGTATTCAAACCCGCGACGATGTTCTGGCTATTATGAGCGCCAATAATGAACCTGGCATGAGCCGCGACGGCGATTATCAGTTTGTTATGCCCAAGGCTATTCCGGCTTATTTAATTGCCATTGCCGCCGGTGATTTACAGTTTAAAGCCATGAGCGAGCAAACCGGTGTCTATGCCGAGCCTTATATTTTGCAGGCTTCGGCAGAAGAATTTGCCAGTACTCAGGCGATGATCGATGCAACCGAGCAGCTGTACGGCGACTATCGCTGGGGCCGTTATGACTTGCTGATTTTACCGCCGAGCTTTCCGTTTGGTGGGATGGAAAACCCGGTGCTGAGCTTTATTACGCCCACTGTCGTGGCCGGAGATGGCAGCCTGGTAAATTTAATTGCCCACGAGCTGGCGCACTCCTGGTCCGGCAATTTGGTAACTAATGCCAGCTGGCGCGATCTGTGGCTGAATGAAGGTTTTACCTCTTATGTCGAAAACCGCATTATGGAGCAGGTATTCGGTACCGATCGCGCCGTAATGGAGCAAGCTTTATCTGTGCAGGGTTTAAAAGATGAGCTGGCAGAATTAGCGCCTGCCGACAGTATTTTGCATATCGATTTACAGGGCCGCGATCCGGATGACGCCTTTAGCGGCGTGCCTTACACCAAGGGCCAGCTGTTTTTAATGTACCTGGAGCAAAAGTTTGGCCGCGACAAATTCGACCCCTTTGTACGGCAGTACTTTGACGATCATGCCTTTCAAAGCCTGGATACCGCGCGCTTTGTAAAGTACTTAAACACCCACTTACTGCAAAAATACCCTGGTATAGTGTCGCTGGATGAAGCGAACAGCTGGATTTATCAACCGGGTTTGCCTGCTACCACGCCTCAGCCACAATCGGATGCGTTTGATAAAGTGCAACAGCATGCCGCCAGCTGGCTGGCCGGTACCAGTGCGTTAAGCAGCCTGCCAACAGCCAACTGGACGGTGCACGAATGGCTGTACTTTATTAACAATCTGCCGCTGACCATTACACCTCAGCAACTGGCCGAGCTGGACAGCACCTTTAACCTGACACAATCGAGCAACAGCGAAATTGCCCATGCCTGGTATTTACTGGCACTAAAAACCGGTTATCAGGACATTGCTGCCGCGCTGGAGCAATATCTGATTAATATCGGCCGGCGTAAGCTGATTATCCCGCTGTACAAACAGCTAGCCAGCACGCCAGAAGGCCTGGCCTTTGCCCGTGCCGTTTACCAAAAAGCCCGTCCTGGCTACCACCCGCTGGCGCAGGGCTCTGTGGATGAGATGTTAAAATAACACCTAAGCAGCGCTGTCGTCTTAACCGGCGGCAGCGCAGTTACAGTGTAACCTTGTCTAACAACCATTCCGGTTCGATACAGTCTGGCAAGTGTGCGGCAATAAAACCGGTTAGCGACTCTGCAGCATAAGATAAGCGTTTATCGGCATTACGTACCAGATACCAATGACTGTTCAGCGGAAAGCCTGCCACGTTCAGCACCGCCAGTTTTTCCCGCCCTTCCAGCAGGGTATGGCCGGAGATCAGTGCCAGTCCCAATCCTGCCGCTACGCTAAGCCGTATCGCTTCATTACTTTCAATTTGCATGCTGTGGCTAAGTTGTATGCCCTGGCTGCTAAGCCAGGCTTCAAACATCATTCTGGTGGCACTGCCGGGTTCACGTAGTAAAAACCGCTCTTGTTTCAGCTGGTTAAAGCTCAGTTGTCGTTGTTCTACCGCCCAATGCTCTAAAGGCGCAATCAGCTGCAGCGGGTTTTTTACTATCGGCGTCGCCACCACATGCTCGCCACCCGGCGGGTGGCTAAACAGGTAAATATCATCTTGTTGCTGTTCAAAGCGGCTTAAAATATGCGCCCGGTTGCCAATATGTAAGGTCACTTCAATTTGCGGAAAACGGCGGTAAAACGCTGCCAGGATGCGCGGCATTAAATATTGCGCAGTATTCACCACCGCTATGCTTAGGCTGCCGCGTCGCCCGGCGTGCAGTTCGCTGATTTCACCAGCTAAATCATCAAACCGGCTAAGCACATCACAAGCCGCCTGATACAGCGCCTGGCCGGCTGCGGTAGGCTGCAGGGCACCGGCGTGGCTGTGCAGTAACGGCTCGTTTAAGACATCAGACAGTTTTTTCAGCTGCAGCGATACCGTCGGCTGGGTTAAATGCAGCGCCCGTGCTGCGGCGGAAATACTGCCCAGCTGCACTACCCTGATATACACCTGCAACAGGCGAAAACTGAGTTGCCGTACGTCCATTGCGCCTCTTTTAGCCAGCTTTAGCTAACACCCATAGATAATTATCTATATAAAACACCTATATTATTAATTAGGCAATAAGAATTTTATTCGGCACACTGCGCCGGTTTTAATTCACGGAGAGCTGCAATGCCTGATGTAGTAATAGCGTTTTTCGCCCTGGGGCTGCTGGCCGGGCTGGTAAAGTCAGATTTAAAAGTCCCGCTGCCAATATACGAAACCCTGTCAATTTTACTGATGCTAACCCTGGGCTTAAAAGGCGGTATGGCGCTGCATGGTGTGCCGCTGGCGCCAATACTGCCTGAGCTTGGCCTGATTGCTGCCACCGGCGTAGCCTTGCCGTTATTGCTATATCCGCTGCTGCGTAAAGTTGTTCGGTTAAGTAGCGCCAACGCCGCCAGTGTGGCTGCGCATTACGGCTCGGTCAGTGCAGGTACCTTTGCGGTGGTAATGGCGCTGGCAATACAGCAAGAGCTGCCGATGGCGCCACAAACCACACTGTATCTGGTGCTGCTGGAGTTACCGGCCATTGTCACCATGCTGTGGTTATACCGCTATGTTAATGGCAGTAAAGCCAGCTCCCTGGCTATCCTGCATGAAGCCTTAACCAGCCGTGGCGTGTTGCTGCTCGGCGGTGGCTTGCTGATTGGCTGGTTGTATGGCCCTGCAGGCTTATCCGGCATTACACCAGTGTTAATGGGCGGCTTTAGTACACTTCTAGCGCTGTTTCTGCTGGAAATGGGCCTGTGTACTGCCAAAGTGTGCTCACCTCTGCCCTTTAAACAATGGCGGCTGATGCTGTTTGCCCTGATCACCCCTCTGATCCTGGCCTGGTTTGGCATAGCGCTGGGTTTTCTGCTCGGTCTTAGCAGTGGCAGCATACTGGTACTGGCAACATTAATGGCTAGCGCCTCCTATATCGCCGCCCCGGCGGCTATCCGCGCTGCGATACCGGATGCAGACATTGGATTGGCCCTGTTAGCTGCACTGGGTATTACCTTCCCGCTTAACGTGCTGTTTGGTGTGCCATTGTATTTAAGCTGGATTATGGCACTGACAACTTAAAGCAGGCAGATTAAAGCGGGCGAACTACGGCGCTAAGCCGCGTAGCCGCAACGCATTTGTAACCACAAACACACTGGATAACGCCATAGCACCGGCGGCCAGCATAGGTGATAACAATATGCCAAAGGCCGGGTACAACACCCCGGCCGCAACCGGTAATAGCAGCGCGTTATAGCCAAAGGCCCAGAACAAATTCTGGCGGATATTACGCAGTGTCGCGCGGCTGATACTTAAAGCACTAAGCACCGCCATAACATCGGTATGCATTAACACCACATCGGCCGCCTCTATCGCGATATCCGTGCCGTTACCTACTGCTAAGCCAATATCAGCCTCTGCCAGCGCCGGCGCATCGTTAATACCGTC
Source organism: Gammaproteobacteria bacterium (assembly GCA_018826295.1). Lineage (GTDB taxonomy): Bacteria > Pseudomonadota > Gammaproteobacteria > Enterobacterales > Alteromonadaceae > Alishewanella. The sequence continues at coordinate 177,683 of JAHJZX010000021.1, read as the reverse complement.
ACCGACAAAGGCCAGCGCACCATATTGCTGGCGCAGCTGTTTTACCGCATCCACTTTACCCTGTGGCAAAACTTCAGCCACCACGGTGTCGATATTTAACTGCTGTGCTATGGCATTAGCGGTATGGCGGTTATCACCGCTGACCATCGCCACTTTTAGGCCCAGCCGGTGCATCGCCGCTATCGCATCGAGCGAGCCGGGTTTAAGGGTGTCGGCCACCGCCAGCATTGCCGCCAGCTGGTGATCTACCGCCAGATACAACACCGTTTTACCGCTGGCCGACAGCGCATCGGCTTGCGCTGCTTTTGCGCTGACATCCAGTTTAAGCTGCTGCATAAAGCGGTCGGCACCAATGGCGACGTGTTGGGCATTCACCATGCCGCTTAGCCCCATGCCGCTGTATACTTTAACGTCGTTTACCGCCGGCAAATCCAGCTGCTGCGCCGCTGCAGCGCTAACCAAGGCTTCAGCCAGCGGATGCTCAGATTGTTGCTCCAGCGCAGCGGCCAGTGCCAGAACATGCTCTGCGCTAAAGCCGGTTTCAACCAGTGTGTCCGTTAGTTGCGGCTTACCCAGCGTAAGGGTACCGGTTTTATCCAGCGCTATTACCTTACAATCCTGCAGCGTTTGCAGCGCACTGCCTTTGCGAAACAAAATGCCCAGTTGCGCCGCGCGGCCGGTGCCAACCATAATGGAGGTCGGTGTCGCCAGCCCCATGGCGCAGGGGCAGGCAATAATCAGCACAGCAACCGCATTGACCAGTGCCAGGCTCAGTGATGAACTAAACCAGATCCATGCCGAAAACGTGATTAGCGCCAGCACAATCACCAGCGGCACAAAGATGGCGGTTACTTTATCTACCAGCGCCTGGATCGGCAATTTGCCGCTTTGCGCCTGCTGCACCAGGTTAATAATTTGCGCCAGCACCGTATCGCCGGCGGCTTTACTGACTCGCAGCTGCAATACACCTTGTTTATTTACCGTACCGGCATACACGGCATCATCTGGTTGTTTAGCTTTTGCTACCGGCTCGCCGGTAAGCATCGACTCGTCGATATAAGATGTGCCCTGCACCACCACAGCATCCAGTGCAATACGTTCACCTGCGTGCACTAATAACAGATCGCCGGGCATTATTTTCGCCAGCGCAACCTTAAGCTGCACACCATCTTTTAACAGTGTTGCCGTCACCGGCTGCAAACTTAATAATTGCTGTATCGCCGCGCCGGTTTGGCCTTTGGCGCGCGCTTCCAGATAACGCCCTAGCAAAATCAGCGTAACAATTACTGCGGCGGCTTCAAAATACACTTGCGCTGTACCTTGCGGCAGCAGCTGCGGCATAAAGGTAGCCAACAGCGAAAAGCCCCAGGCCGATAAGGTGCCCAGTGCCACTAACGAATTCATCTCAGGTTGGCCTTTTAACAGTAGCGGAATACCGGTTGTAATAAAGCGTCTGCCCGGCCCGAGCAACACCAGCGTGGTTAGCAGCGCCTGAAGCTGCCAGTTCAGGCTTTGGCCCAAAGCAGCCATTAACCAATGGTGAAAGGCCGGTATGAGGTGAGCACCCATTTCCAGCACAAATACCGGTAAGGTTAATACCGCGGCCAGCCACAGATCACGCAGCAACAGCGCCTGCTCTGTCTGTTTTTCGGCTGTTTTATGCTGCATCACCGCCTGGTTATCGGCTTTTGCCGTTAATGCCTGCGCCTGATAACCGCCACGCTGCAGTGCAGCCAACAACTCTGCCGTCGCGGCGCTGCCCTCAACCTGCGCCTGCTCTGTTGCCAGGTTAACGGTTGCCGTGCTTACACCCGGCACGGCCTGTAAGATTTTCTCAACTTTGCCAACGCAAGAGCCGCAGTGCATGCCACTGATACTAAGGGTTATTTGGTTCATAATCAGGCCTTTGTGCTATCGTCTGTTAAGCGCTGCAAAATGGCACAGTTTGCGCCACCATCACCGGCACATTGCGCGATGGTTTGTTGCAGTGTACGTTTCATCGCCTGTAGCTCTTGCAGTTTCAGTTCAACTTGTTGCAGATGCTGCTGCGCCACCTGCTTTACCACAGTGTTAGAGCGCCTGGGGTTTTGCCATAACGCCAACAGGCCGGCAATATCGGCCAATGGAAAACCGAGCAAACGTGCCCGCTTAATAAACTTAAGTATTTCAATATCTTTGCTCTGATATTGCCGGTAACCGGCAGTGCTGCGTGAGGTTGGCTGTACCAGCCCACTTTGCTCATAGTGACGGATCATTTTTGCGCTAAGGCCACTTGCCGCGGCGGCCTGACCAATATTCATCACAGACTCCTGCAGTATCACTGTGATAACAGTATGAACCTTACCCATATGGCAAGGTCAAGCGCCAACCGTGCTTAAATCATCATAACGGCTGTGTTTATTTGCTGTTGCTGGTAAAAATTACCGACATGTTAATAAGACTGTGAAGTTAATGCAGAGCCAGATAGACAATAGCAACTCAGCGCAAAGCTAAATAAACTAAACGAGTAACCGACAAAAAATATAGTATTCAATAAGTTAAATAAAATAATCCGCTATTATTCCCTGCGCTGTGCTATCTGGCGTGCAAACTGCAGCTACCTTAGGTGTACCGTCATACGGTGGTATTACCGGTGGCGCGTGCTGATAAATTATCACCGATAACTTTTCAACACGGAGAACCCAAATTATGGCAAATTTAAATACCCCTGAAATGAAGCATGTATCTGATATTATTCAGGTATTAAACAGCGGCATTGATTTTTACCGCGATGCAAAAGACAAGGTCGATGACAAGCAGCTGGAGCAGTTTTTTGACCGCATGCTCAGCGCACGCCGCCTGGTGAAAGAGCAGTTGCAACCTTTTGCCGTGCAAGACGACGGTAAACGCGAAGAAGGTTCAGCACTGTCGGTAGAAGCCAGAAAGGTATACACCAAAGTAATAGGTGCAGTGTCATCTGACAAAGCCCATACCTATATCAGTCAGCTCGAAGAAGTAGAAGACAAAACGCTGGAGGAGATAAGGTCAGCGCTGACTGAGAATCAACGGCCGCAATATGAAGCAGCCTTGCTGCAGTCGCTGGCGACCATGCAAGAGTGTCATGACGAAATGCGGGCACTAAAACAGTCAACCCGCCACTAAGCCTCTGCTTTAACAACACAACCAAAATCGGCCGCTATGGCCGTTTTTGGTGTTATCGATAAAATCCGTATTGAACGCCAGCGGCAAGCTTGCGCTCAGGGCTGATCCTAACGCAGCGATTAACGTAATAGCTAAGGTATTTTCTGGCGGAACCTAACATGCAAAAACTGCTTTTTGACGGCAGCGGCAGGCTGTGTAAATGTGACATAACCTGGCTGGCAAAAAAGGCCTATACCTACCGGGCCGCAAAACGCACTAGCTGTAGCAACAGTGCTTGTGCGGTATAACTATGCGCCGACGCACGCTAACCAAACAAAATGCGGCTACTGATTGCCAAATTTTGCGCCTGCACAGTGCCATGGCAGACAAGTTACTGGCGCAGCCAGAGCTGGTAACACAAGTATTGCAGACACTCGAGCAACGTTATCAGGCGGGATTATTGCGCCATAGTGGCTATATTCATTGGTATAGCATTTTAGACTGTATTAATGAGCCAAAACTGTTTCGCAGCGCCCTGCTGGACGACAGCGAGCGCATGCGTAAATTACGCCGACGCACGGTGTTGGTGGGCATTTTAACCGAAGACGAACGCCAGGCTGTTTTAGTACCGAACTTATAATGTTACGCCGAGCAATGTTGGCAATACCGGCTTACTGCGACAATATGTCACACCCTGTTAAGCTGATGAATTTATTACACTAGCGGTCGAATACACTTAGTTAAGGACCGCTTTATGTTACACCTCGCCGGCGCCGGTAAAGGCCGTTACCACCCTGCTTTTCGTTACTCTGTGCTTAGCCTGTTGCTGCTCGCTAGCGGCAATGTGCTATCAGAAACCTCAAGTTCTGTATTGGAAATCATTGAAGTTAAAGGGGTTAACTTTAATGCCAGTCAAACCGATTACGAGCAGCTATTGCGCAGCAAAGGCGCAGACTTTTCTGCCGCCGGCGGTGTGTCGGCACTGCCGCTATTAAATGGCATGATGGGCAACCGCATTAAAGTGTTGATAGACGGCAATGATATCGGTGCAGCCTGCGCCAACGAGATGAACCCGCCGCTATCTTATATCTCTGCCAATCAAATACATGATGTTGCAGTATTCGCAGGGGTGTCACCGGTTAGTATGGGTGGCGATAACATCGCCGGCGTTATCAGCGTCAGTAGCATTAACCCTACTTTTACTGACAGCGACACACTGTCGCATCAGCGTAGCTACCTTGGTAGCCACTATCAGAGTAATGGCGATGTATTAAAGCTGATTGCCGGTACTGAGCTGTCCAGCAAAAACATTAGCCTGAAATATGATGGCGCTTACAGCGATGCCAACAGTTACCGCGACGGCAACGACGAAGAAGTCCCGGACACCCTGTACAGAGCGCAAAATCATCAGCTGGTAGGTGCCTGGAAAAATGGCGCTGAGCAACTTGCAGTTAAACTTAGCCACCAGTACATTCCGTTTCAGGGCTTTGCCAACCAATACATGGACATGACAGAAAACCAGAGCGTTGGCGCGACATTACAGTACCAGCGCCCATTGGCAGAAGGTAATTTATTGGCCCGGCTTAACTGGCAAAGCATAGAGCATGAAATGGGCTTTTTTACCGAGGAAAAACCCGGCACCATGCCAATGCTGACCGACAGTGACGATTACAGCTATCAACTGCACTGGCAAACCGCGCTATCAGACACCACTTCACTGATTATCGGCCAGGAGTTTTATCAGTTTACCTTAAACGATATATGGCCCGCCGTGCCCGGCTCGATGATGATGGGCCCGAACGATTATATCAATATCAATGATGGCAAACGCCAACGGCTGGCAATATTTGCCGAGCTTAATCAGCAGTTATCGGCAAAGTTAACCCTTAACTATGGCCTGCGCCTGGAACACGTTACTACCAATACTGGTGAGGTGCAGGCCTACAGCAACATGATGATGGGTATGATGGCAGCCGATGCATTGGCGGCTCAGGCGTTTAATCAGCAACAGCGTAAGCAGCGCGATACACTGACAGATATCAGCGTTTCTGCAAGTTATCAGCTGGACGATAGCCAGCAAGTCCAATTTGGCCTGGCGCAAAAAAACCGCGCGCCTAACCTATATGAACGGTACAGCTGGGGTCAGGGGCAAATGGCCATTAGCATGATCGGCTGGTTTGGTGACGGCAATGGCTATATCGGCGATATCAACCTTAAACCTGAAACCGCGCGCACCCTGAGCATTGCGTATCTGTACAACAGCGATAACGCCTTGCTGCAAATAAGACCGTTTTACACCCGGGTAAGCGATTTTATTGACGTCGACATCGCCGGCAGCTTTAACAGTGGCGCTAACCTGCGTCACCGGCTGCAGTTTGTTAATTTAGACGCCACTTTATATGGCATTGAAGCCAGTGGCCAATGGCTGTTAGCGTCAGACGCCCGCCTGGGTCAGTGGCAGTTGCAAGCAGAGGCTAAAGTAAACCGGGGTACGCGCGACAATAGCAACGAGCCGCTTTACCAGCAAAGGCCATTTAATACCTCAGTTCAGCTGCAACATCAGCTGGGTAAGCTGCAAACCGCACTAAAATGGCAATGGCAGGATGGCAAAAGCCGGCTGGACAGTCGCCGGCTGGAAAACCCAACCGCCAGCTACGCCTTATTGGATCTGAATAGCCAATGGCAACATAATCAGCTAACACTGAATTTTGGCATCAGCAACCTGTTGGATAAAGACTATGAACTACCACTTGGCGGCGTAAATATCGCCGAATACCGCCAGGACAACAGTAATGGTTTTAGCCAGCTAAAAGGTGCCGGCCGCTCGTTAAATGCCGGTATTCGTTATAGTTTCTAGCCCAGGCTTGTGTAAAGAGAAGCAACCAGTACAGCTGATAACCGGCCGTACTGGCTGCATAATACCCAATTTAGTAGGCTATGCTAAAACGCTGGTTTACATGCTGAGGCTGTTCGGCTTCCTCCAGCATGGCAACGGCATAATCACCGGTAGAAATACGGCTTTTACCTGCGGCGTCGGTCAACAAATGATCCAGCCCTAAGCGGTACTGCCCTGTTTTATCGCCAGGGAAAATCTCCGCTGCCGGTGATAAAAAGCTCCAGCTTAGCGCGCTTTGCTCACGCAGTTGCTGCAGTACTGCAGCGGCACCTTCGGCAGTCGGGCGATATGCTGCCGGAAAGCCCGGGCTGTCGAGCAAGCGGCTGCCATCGGGTAGCAATAAGCTTGCTGCGCCACCGACTACCAATAAGCGGCCAACCTTGCCTGCCGTTGCTGCAGACAATACCGAGTTAAACGCCGTTAAATAGTAGCCCTTTACATCCTGCTGCGCATGGCCGCTAAAGGCGCTGATAACAACCGCCTTGCCATTCAGCACCCTGGTGAGTGCGGCGCTGTCGTTAATATCCAGCCCCACTACGGTTAAGCCAGCTTGCGCCACAATACGCTCAGGCCGGCTTACCACGGCGGTGACCTGATGCCCACGGCTTAATGCCTCAGCAGTAATGGCCGAACCAATAAAACCAGATGCACCTAAAATAACTAATTCCATACTATTTTCCTCACAAGGTTGTTGTCTGAACAATTAATGTGACGGCATTATCGCGGCTCGATTAACACAGAAAAATAGCTTAATATTAAAATCACTGTTTAATAAATTAAAACAATCATGCTAAAGCAAGCCGATTTAAATAACCTGCAACTGGTGCAACGCCTGGCGCAGGCCGGCAGTTTTACTGCCGCCGCCGAGCAATTGGGCTGCAGTAAAACGACCATCAGCCTGCAGCTAAAAGCCCTGGAGCAACAGCTTGGCACGGCACTGTTTCGCCGCACCACGCGCCAGCTCAGCTTAACCCGCGCCGGCGAGCAACTGCTGCAAAACTGCATGCCGCTGCTGGAACAGCTGCAACAAGCGCTGCAAAATGTGCAAAGTGGCGATAAAGTGCTGCAGGGTAAACTGGTTGTCAGCGCGCCGGAAGATTACACCAACCGAAAACTGGCACCGGCAGCAGTAGCGTTTCGCCAGCTGCACCCAGCGCTGGAGTTTGAGTTTCGCAGCAGTGATCAGGTAAAAGACGCTGTAAAGGAAAACATAGATTTATCAATACGCATTGGCTGGCTGCGTGACTCCAGCCAGACAGCACGTAAACTGGCTGACTTTAAACAGTGGCTGCTGGCAGCACCTGCCTACCTGCAACAAGCTGGCACTCCCACTACTCCTTCGCAGCTACGCCAGCACGAATTTATCGCCTTTACCGCACTGCGCCAGCCTTTAAACTGGCAGCTGTATCAAAACACTGAGAAGGTAGAGGTGCAGCTAACTGCAGCGTATAAAAGCAGCTCTACGCAAACCATTACCGCGCTCATGCTGGCGGGTGCCGGTATGGGCGTATTACCCGATTACAGCGCACAGCAGCTTGTGCAGCAAGGCGCGTTGATAAGGGTGTTGCCCGATTGGTCGTTAAGCAGCGGCGGTATCTATGCGGTGTATCCACCTGGGCGCTTTCGCCCTGCACGGGTCAGCGCTTTTGTCGACTTTTTACAGCAGTATCAGCAGCAGGTGTAAACAACGGCTTGCCACCTAAATATAAGGCATACTTGTTTTCGCCAGATAACAAATCGAGCATGCACAATGAAGTGTCAGCAAAATTAAATTTTCACCACAGCGGCCCAAATAAGGAGGTTAGAAATGATTCAGACAATATTTTGCCTTATAGTTTTTATAAATGTTTGTGCTATTTATTACTTTCGAAGTTATTCAAGCACAAATGAGAAAGCCGCATTTTACAGTGGTATTACTGGGTTAGTGTGTATGCCTTTATCCGGCATGGGATTATTACTTGCCGCCACAAACATTCAGGGTGTCCATGGAAATTTAGGTGGGTATTCAGTTGCCATTATTATTTGTCTTTTTGCAACTTGCATTTCGGCTTATTCGCTAGTGAAACTATTTTTCAAAAGACTTAAATTAAAACAGGATTAACTACGTCACTTTTAACGTAGCTTCTTATGAATAAAATCAATTTTACGCGCCAACATTGAATTACCAGACCTTTATAGATAAAAACTTTTAAATAAGGATTATTGAATGACTGAAAATCTTGCGATAAGAATAACTAAAATGGTGATTGAGCTTCACAGGCGCGGTTATACGTCGTTATATCTTTATCCCGGGATGTCTGCCAGTGGAATGAACTGGCGATTTCAGATCGGGCATCTTATAGATGGAAAGTGGCCATCCCCTAGATGTATTACAACAGGAAGTATTAGAACCGAAGATGAGGTCGTTTGGGCTAAAGACAACTCAAGCGTCGGTTTACTGGCTGATGGTTTTGAATCCTACTTCAGTCAAGAACTTGAAGGCACAAAATCTGAAAGCACTGAGTATTCGATCTGGTTTGATTCCGTTGTCGATGGCTTAGACGATAATGAAGTCTTAGCGTTTTACGCTGATTACGACACGAAACACAAACACTTGTTAAAAATAGCACCTGGTTACAACGGCAATTAACATTGCAAGTTGTCCAGGCTGGTCAAGCTACTAGCGGCAACTTAGCTGCCGCGTTATCTGCGCACTTGATATCGGCTGGCACCAGCATAGCGTTACTCATTAACAGCCACCGGCTCTGATGATGCTGCTAAAGCTCTATCTGCCAGTTCGTCTACCAGCATTTCCGTCCGGCTGAACGCATTGCTTACCGAGGCTCTGTGGCGGTCGTCGCCAAATTCCTGATACTCTTAGGCTTGGACCATTTTAAATCAGGAAGCATTAATGGACGTAAATATTTATCAGGTTGACGCCTTTACCAATCAAGTGTTTAAAGGCAACCCTGCCGGCGTGTGTATTACAGAGCAAGGCCTTGACGAGACTATGATGCTGGCGATTGCCGCTGAAATGGCAGTGTCTGAAACGGCATTTTTGGCGCTGGATAGCATGCAGTTACGCTGGTTTACGCCGGAAGTAGAAGTGCGACTGTGCGGCCACGGCACTTTAGCGGCTGCGCATATTTTGCAGCAGTTGGGGCATTACCGCTACGGCGACAGCATTGCTTTTCATACCTTATCCGGGGTGTTAACTGCAGAATTAGATAGCCATTGTATTCATATCACCCTGCCGGCGCCTGAGCTGAATATGACAGCCGAAATCAACCCCGAACTGCTGCGCCTGCTTGGCATAGCGCCAGAGCATATTGTCGATTACGCCAGCTTTGATACCAAACAACTCATCGTGATTGATAGTGAAGAACAGCTGATGCAGCTTAAGCCGGATTTTAGCGGCATGGCCAAGCTTGCTGGCCGCGGCGTGCTGGTAAGCGCTAAAGCGGCAAAGGTCGATGTGGTATCGCGCTATTTTGCTCCCTGGGTCGGCGTGAATGAAGATCCGGTAACCGGCTCGGCGCATTGTGCGTTGGCAGTGTACTGGGCAGAAAAACTAAACAAAACCCGGATGACAGCGTTTCAATGCTCACGCCGTGGTGGTTTTGTTGAGGTTGAGCTGTTGCATAGTGGCGCAGTTAAACTGTCCGGCCAGGCCGTCACGGTGCTGCAAGGCAAAATGAAAGTTGCCTGAGCAATAGCAGGTTAATTGGCTTAATCAGGTTGTGTTAGTATGACCGCCATTAGTAACGGGTTGAAGATTCTTACACTTTGCTGAATTTTTTCCGACCGAAACAACAGCAGGTGCTGGCCATTGCGCTGCCGATGATCGCCTCTAACCTGACAATACCACTGCTGTCTCTGGTGGATACTGCAGTGGTGGGTCACCTTGAACACCCCTGGTATTTGGCTGGTGTAGCGCTGGGTAGCAGCCTTATCAGCCTGCTGTTTTTACTGCTTGGTTTTTTGCGGATGAGCACCACCGGCCTGACAGCGCAGGCGTTTGGTGCAAAAAATACTGTAGCCATCCGCAACAGCCTGTTGCAGGGCGGCCTGGTTGCATTATTGCTGGCCGCACTGTTGTTACTGCTGCATCCGTTTGTGATGCCACTGGTACCTCTGTTTAGTGCTGCCAGTAACGCGGTGCTGGAACAAACCGGCATTTATTTTCAGATCCGAATTTGGAGCGCACCGGCTGCGCTGCTAAATATGGTGTTACTGGGCTGGTTTTTAGGCCTGCACAATGCCCGTTACCCGATGTGGTTGTTGCTGATGAGCCAGAGCCTGAATATCGTGCTGGATATTGTCTTTGTGCTGGGGTTTGGCTGGAAAGTCGCCGGTGTGGCAGCAGCATCAGTGATCGCTGATTACAGTACTTTGCTACTGGGTATAATTCTGGTGCGGCGACTATGGCAGCACCAGCAGCTTGGTCCGCTAAGCCGGTTAATTCTAAAGCAACTTAGCGGCTATGGCCGGCTGTTTGCGCTTAATCGCGATATTTTTATCCGCAGCCTGTGCCTGCAACTGGTGTTTGTGTTTATCGCCTTTCGCGGCGCCGGCTTTGGCGATACGGTGGTGGCTGCCAATGCTGTTTTACTTAGCTTCCTGATGCTGGTGTCTTATGCGTTGGATGGCTTTGCTTATGCCGCTGAAGCCATTACCGGTAAGGCCGTTGGTGCCAAAGATCAGCGAGAATTAAAACAGCTGTTTGCCATACTGGCGCAGTGGGGCTTGGTGTTAGGGCTTTTATTTAGCCTGCTGTTTTGGCTTGGTGGCCCGGCATTGATTGGCATGCTTACATCTATAAACGAAGTACAGCAAACAGCAGCAATTTACTTGCCCTGGCTTATTGCCCTGCCCCTGCTGTCGGTTTGGAGCTATCTGCTTGATGGCATTTACATTGGCGCTACCCAGGCGCGGGCCATGCGTAACAGCATGTTATTGTCATTCGCTGGCTTTGCGCTGTGTTATGTCATCACTGACAATCTAGCTAACCATGCGTTGTGGCTGGCGCTGTGTATTTTTATGTTGCTCCGCGGCCTTAGCCTGGCCTGGCCGCTGCGACGTACAGCGGCAGTGTTGTTTAATTAATCTGCAGGGCTATGGCATGGCCGGTGCATTTTTGCTTAAAACGGTGCCGGATACTGCTGCAAAAACTGGCCAATGTCATCCAGCATCGCCGGGGTTAGCTGCAGTGAAAAAGCCGCAATATTTTGCTGCAGTTGCGCCATACTGGTGGCACCGATAATGGTAGCGCTGACACCGTCGACCTGATTAACCCAGGCCAGCGCCAATTGCGCCGGTGCAACTCCATGCGCAGCAGCCAGTTCAACAAAGGCCGCTATGGCTTGCTGCGACTGCGGCGTATCACGAAACAAACCATGGCGTTGTAACATACTCCAGCGCGTGCCGGCTGGGCGGGCGCCGCCAAGATATTTACCCGTTAAGGCACCTGTGGCCAACGGGGACCAGGGTAAATACGCAATATTCTCGTGCTGACATTGTTCAATTAAATAGGGCCAGTCTTTGCTATGCAGCAGACTAAATTCATTTTGAATAGACACCATGCGCGGCACCTTGTGCTGCCGGCTTAACTGCAGATATTGGCTTATACCCCAGGGTGTTTCATTAGACAGGCCGCAAAAGCGGATTTTGCCGGCTTTTACGCAGCTGTCCAGCGCCTGCAACAAGCCCAGCATTTGTTCAATGTGTTCTGCAGCATCAACATGTGAAAACGCCATGCGGCCAGGGTGATGTTTACCAAAGTGTGGCGACACCCGGTTAGGCCAGTGTAATTGGTAAAGGTCGATATAATCGGTTTGCAGCCGAACTAAAGAATCATCCACCGCTTGCAGCAAGGTTGCCGGTGTCATATCGCCGCCGCCGCGGATATAAGCCAAACCACTGCCAGCCATTTTTGTTGCCAGTACAATATTGCTGCGCTGGCTGCGATTGCGGTTTAACCAGTTACCGATAATACCTTCGGTAGCGCCGTAGGTATCCGCCGTCGGTGGTATAGCATACATCTCGGCGGTATCGATAAAATTAACGCCCTGCGCCAGCGCATAATTAAGCTGCGCATCGGCCTCGGCCTGAGTATTCTGACAGCCCCAGGTCATCGTGCCCAAACATACCCGAGATACCGCTAAGCCACTGCTACCAAGTTGAGAAAATTGCATTGCTTTCCTTTAGCGTTGTTATAAGTTGGCGTAAGTCAGCATCATACCAAGCCTCAACGTCTGTGACAGCTTTAAGCTGCACCATAGACATGTTATTGCTGTATCAGTGTAAGCCAAATTGTGCTTTGAGCGCAGCGTATCAGGATGTTGTGATCCCAATATCTGCTGCGCTGATGTGAATTGGCACAGGATCAGAGGTTCGGCTTCTGCGTAGCGGCCGCCGATTGCATAAACTAAGCCTTATGTATTAAGACTTTGCAGTGTTGTTGGATGCTGTTCTGCAGATAGCTCAAAACACGACAATCAGCTCAACCCGGCGGTTCGCCGCCCTGCCCTGAGCGGTGTTGTTATCGGCAATCGGCTCGGCTGGCCCGCGGCCCTGTGCAGTAAGCTGCTCTGGCGATACACCTTGTTGTAGTAGAAAAGCTCTTACCTGATCAGCCCGTTGCTGCGACAAAGTATTGTTATAGGCTAATTGACCCGAGCTGTCTGTGTGTCCAAGCACCAGCGCCGTGCTGTAATTGGATTCTTTTAACGCAACTGCGACCTGCAATAACAGTTGTTGCGAACTGGCGCTTAAACCAGTGCCGTCACGCGCAAACATGGTGTTACCGCTAAAGGCAACTTTGACACTATTATCAGCAACTGCGGTAGTCTGCACACCATCGACTGCCTGCAATCTGGTGTTAAATAACCTACCAGCCTGCCCGTTGCTATTCACCTCTGCCTGAGCAGTGTCTGGGCTATCCTTTGCTGTACTAACACAGCCCGTTGTTAACAGCGCCGCGAATACTGCGGCAATAAACGATGATGTTGGCAAAGATAATGTTGGCAAGATGGCACTCCGGGTTAGTGTTAAATAACTGGGCGAATTTTACCGGAGCAAGCCAGATTAATAAACCCACACATTAACATTAAATAAAAATACGCTGATATTTTGTAATCTTAAATGATTAAAAAAACTCTGGGTTATGCAGTAATTCTCGCCTATGCTAAAACTGATGTCGGTTAAGCGCCGGTATAGCACAGAGGAGTTTATATGCTGCAGGCCAGGCCATACGTTAGCCACAAATTTGCCTTAGTTATCAGTCTGCTGTCACTGTGCTGTTGTGTAAAATATGCTTTGGCAACAGAGGCCGGGTTGCCGGTAGCCTTTTATAGCAAGATGTCTGCCGACTGGTTAAACAGCCAACCAACACCAAATGAACGGCTTAGCTATCAGGCATTGCGTTTGCTATTGCAGGACAACGACAACCTTAACCCCCACTTTGTGCAGGTAAGCCACAGCAGAGCGGAACGCCTTACCAGCCAGGATCCTTCCGGTTGCCTGGCTGGTGTGCTGGATTTACCCCAACGCCGGCAACAATTTAGCTTCAGTCTGCCATTCACTGCCGTTCAGGGCATAAGGCTGTATATCAATACCGACAACCGTTTTGCCGCAGTAGTAGCGCAACAGCAAAACGCTGCCGGCACCGTTAGCCTGAGCTCATTATTAATGCAACATCGCACTTTGTTGATCGGTGTTGATCAGGATCGCTCTTATGGGCAGGCGCTGGATACTATTTTGCGTGAACCGGCGTTGCAGCGAAATATTTTGTTCCGCCAAAGTGGCGCTCAGATTGGAGAGCTGTGGCGCATGCTGGCAGAAGGCCGGGTAGATGTGATTCTCGAATACCCTTTTATGCAGCCAGATCTTCTGCCGGCACAGACAGTCAGCCAACAGCTGACTGAAGCACCGGCAGTTGAAACAGCCTATATTGCCTGCAACAACAGCCCGCATGGGCAAGCAATACTTCAACAGATTAACAGGGAAATACAGACAAAACGCTTTTTACCCGCCTACCTTGACATTCATCTGGCTGCAGTCGCCGTCGGGCAGCAGCAACAATACCTGCAACAATATCGTCAGGCTATGCAATCCGAAGATAACTAGCGCCAGCTTACTGGTTAGGCGCTGGTTCAGCTCTGGCGGCATTATCATGATAGCGGCTAATGGCGGCATTTAAGCGCTGCAAAAAGTCCGGCTGCAAAGATAAGTAATTATTGCTGACGTAAAAACCAAACGGCAATGTTAATTCCTGCTGCATATTGTAGCGCGACGCATCCAGTTGCTGCTTGGCGATAAGCGCTGTTGCCACGTCGGATGGCAGCATAATGGCATCCACCCGGTTAAAATCCAGCAACTTAAACAAGCCATGAATGTTATTGGTGCCAGCGGTAATTTTGTACTTATGCTGCTGTAACCAGGAAAAGATATTGCTGTTCATTTGCGCCGACACCAGCGCATCTTGTCTGAACTGCTCGCTCCCCGGCGCCACATCTTTGCGTGCTTTCAGCCACACCCAACTCCAGTCTGTAGTGATAACCGGCAGAGAAAACTGCGCCACATGGCTGCGTTCTGCGTTTTCTGTGGCCAGAAAAAACATGTCAATCTGCTTATTTTGCATATCAATTAAGGCGCGGCCAAAATTGGGTACGGGGATCAGCTGATACTGCAGACCGGCTTCGGTCATAATGCTGATAAAGGCATCGTAGCCCGGGCCACTGAACTCCCCCTGCGCCAGCACGGTATAAGGCGGGTAGTCCGGTATTGCTACACGCAGCGCTGTTAATTCAGCACTGCTAAGCGTTGTACTCAGACATAACAATAAACCACTCCACAACAGCCTCATTTACTACAACCCTGTACTAAATATCCACAACAGAGCACCAGTATGGATTTGTTAACAGCCTAAATATCGCCCATAAATGCAGATTGTGCAATGATGAGCGGTTAACAGCTGCCAGGGAGATTGCAGTTGTACCGCTAATGCATTATGGTTACCCGATGCAAAGATACAAACAACACTCGGCGCTAAACGACAACGTTTATTGCCCACACCATATCGCTATCGCCTTCCATTCTTAGGCCGGTTTTGCCTTGGGCGAAACCGGCTAAATACTTGCTTATCACCCAATCCATTTTGTCTCTGTAAAGCGGAGCTGTAATGTATTTTTGCTACCCCAAACTATCCAACCAGATTGTTGCCTGTGTTATTGCCAGATTAGCCTGTCGGCAATTATTTCCGCTAACCGCGCAGCAACTAAGCTGCATGGTGCATGCTATTGCCGACAGCAAAAATCAAAGCCGGCTTAACTGCAGCGGCTGCATCCGTCCGGGCAGTACGGTTGAACTGCAAAACCTTGATACCGGCGAGCGTGGCTGGCTGCAACTGGTTAATCCGGCACAAGCGGATTATCGTCAAGGCCGCATTTCGTTGTTATCGCCGCTGGGCTGTGTCTTGCCGGGTAAAACGGCTGATATGGTTATCTCGCTGCAACTGTTAGGTTGCGTCTTGCGCTTTCGCATTCTCACTGTGCTGTATGTACAGCACTCTGTTAAACACGACACACTAAACATGTCTAAAATGAAGGAGCTAAAAATGAAAACCCCCGATATCGTCCTGTCCACTACCGATTATGACCGGCTGGATGCCTTGCTTGGCAACCTGAGTGCGGACAGCATGGGTTATGACACCTTAAGCCAGGAACTGGAGCGCGCCAGTGTGGTGGCACCAGAGCAACTTCCGGCCAACGTGATCAGTATGAACTCCAGTGTACGTTTTCGTCTGGGTAACGGTAAAACCAGCACCCTAACTCTGGTGTACCCGAAAGATGTCAGCCAAAACGGCAATACTATTTCGGTGCTGGCACCGGTAGGTTGCGCCTTACTCGGCCTGAAAACCGGCGATACGATTAACTGGCCATTACCGGGCGGCGACATGTCGACAATTACAGTTGAAGAGCTGCTATACCAGCCTGAACGCGCTGGCGCTTATCATCGCTGAGCGGCTAAAGCAGAGTGCTGCGGTTAAGCAATTATGGCTGACCGCAGCATAGGCATAACAGGGACGGCAATGTTACACTAGCACCTTATTAGTCAACCATCCGATATCACCCAACCAACAGAGTCGTATATGCGTGTGTTTATTCGTTTATTTTTCCGCTTAGTTCGTCTTATCTTAACGCCTTTTATGCTGCTGGCTGAAAAACTGTCAACCCCTAAAGCCCTGGTGCGCAGTGCTGCCGAGCAAACCACTGTCGATGCCGCTTGCAGTCAGTTAGCCCTGTATCAGTTTAGTGCCTGCCCGTTTTGTATCAAAGTGCGCAAGCAGGTAGCACGGCTGGGGCTTAACATTGAAAAGCGTGATGCACAGCACAATCAACAGCACCGTAGCGAGCTGGAACAAAGTGGCGGCAAAGTGAAAGTCCCCTGCCTGCGCATTGAAACAGCAACCGGCGAGGTACAATGGTTATATGAATCTGCCGATATTATCGCTTATTTGCAGCAACGTTTTGCCTAAAACCCGGCCGCGGTTTAATCGCAACGGCGGTTAAAAATCCTGCTTCGCAAAACGCCGCAACTGCTATAAAATGCGCCACCCAAATTTCGCCTGAGCAGTATGCAGCGATGCTGTCATCCAATGCGTTATACACCGACTTGTCCGGCTACTATGATTTAATGTGTTGCGACATCAACTACCCGGCACAAAGCAATACTGTGCACCGGTTGCAGCAACTGCTAGGTAACGGCGGCAAAAACCATCTTGATCTGGCCTGCGGCAGTGCGCCGCATATCCGCCATTTCATTGATTATGGTTATCAGTGCAGCGGACTGGATATTAACCAACCGATGTTAGATTTAGCCAAAGCCCGCTGCCCACAAGCACATTTTATACTGCAGAATATGTCCAGCTTTACACTGGATAAGCCGGTCGATTTAATCACCTGCTTTTTATACTCTATTCATTACAACCAGAACATAGCTACGCTTACGCAATGCATTGCCAGTGCGCACGCCGCTTTAACGCCTGGTGGCATGCTGTGTTTTAACGCCGTTGATAAGGTTACCATCTGCAACAACAGCAGAGTACGCCACAGCACTATGCTGCACGATAGTCATTTTCAGTTTGAATCGGGCTGGCATTATAGCGGCGACGGTGAGCAGCAAAGCTTAAAGCTGCAGATCATAAAAACCAGCGCTGGTCAGCGCCAGTTGTGGCAGGATGAGCATGCAATGGTCGCTATCAGCTTTGCCCAGTTGCAAGCGCTGTTATTGCCGTATTTTGACGTGCATATATTGGCGCATAACTATGACAGCATAGCGCCCTGGGATCAAAAAGCAGGCAATGCTTTATTTGCCTGTATCAAGCGTGGTAAATGATGGCGGCCAACCGTTGAGGCTGGCGGCCAAAGAGTGAAACGCCTCTGTCAGCAGAAAAAGACAGAGGGTAAGGTACAACCTGAAGCCCTACCCTCTGCAACCTGCCGGGAGCAGCAGTCGGTTACAATTTAAAGCTGACGCCGATAAAGTAACGGGCGCCAAATTGATCAACAGAGTGGGTATAACCATATTCTGGCCGGTTAATACGCCGAACTTCGTTCAGAATATTCACCGCTTCCAGCGAAATATCGATGTTGTCGGTCATATGCCAGACAAAAGACGCATCCAGCGACTTAAACGGTTGGGCTGTGCCGGCCTGATCATTATAAATTTGCCGCCACTCATCCCGCGCGTTATAGGCCAGACGTGCACTTAACAGCTCGTTCTCGTAATACGCTGACAGGTTATAAGAGTTCTCCGATACCCCATACAAAGGGCCTTTACCTGTTGTAATGCTGTTTAGTTCGCTGTCGGTGTAGGTGTAATTTGCCAGTACGCCAAAACCGTTTCCAAAGTCCTGTTGAAACTGCAACTCTATGCCATTTACTGACGCCTTACCGGCATTACGGTAGCGGGTAACGATACAACCGCTGCAGCCGTCAATTGACTCTAGCTCGCTGGTTGACTCTATGTAATCGCTGATGTCTTTGCGAAATAGCGTCGCACTTAATAAAGATGAGGCATTGAAATACCACTCCAGCCCAAGATCAAACTGATTAGAACGATAAGGCGTAATATCCGGGTTACCAATACTGGCGGTTTTTTGGTGCACTTCAATATTGCTGGCCATCTTCATTTGTTCATACTGTGGCCGCGCTACCGATTTACTGGCAGCAAAGCGTAGCAACAGATCCTGCTGTATGTCATACACCAGGTTTAAACTTGGCAGCAGATTGCTATAGCTAATGCTCTGGCGCAGGCTATCATTGCTTGACGTCACCTCGGTATCAACCCAGCGCAGGCCAACATTACCGCGCAAACGCTCGGTATTAAAGTTAGCTTTAACATAGGCCGCGCTGATATCTTCATCGATAGCAAAGTAGTTTGTACTTACACCAGTGGCTTTGTTCGCTTCGGCGTACGCCAGCACACTGCTGTTAATCACGGCAAAGTCTGTCAGGGCGGTATTGGCCGGTAATTCACTTAAAATACCCGTTACCGTACCACCGTTAAATGTCTGCATTGACAGGCCGGCTGCTTCGGCTTTGGCCAGCAGGCCATCATCCCTGACAAATTGTGATGCACTAAAACTCTGTTGCTGATACTTCACACCGCCTTCAATGCTGCTAAAACCAAAACTGTCCAGATGGTATTTGTAGTCGGCCTGATAGTAGTCGATGTCATTGTCACGGATGTTGTCCAGGTAGCTGAACTCCATAAAGAGTTTCATCTTGGTATGGTCGAGCAAAATGTCGGCATTATCCGGCATAAATTTGTGCGTACCGCGTATATCCCAGCTTACGCCAGAACTGGATTTATCTGCCGTATCGCCAAACCAGACACTGGATTGTTTGCCACGCGATGTCGCACCGGAGCGACCGGCAATGGCGCTTAACTCCCAGTCGTCGGCCTGATAATCCAGCTGCAGATTAAGCACATCTGACACCATTTTAGGCGTTCTGACCACAGTGTTATTAAACAACGGCACACCATAGGCATCCGGATCGCGGCTACGGCTGTGCGCCGCCACCAACACGCCCTGATCGTTATATACCGCCGACTCAGCATCAACAATGCCGTTAACATGCATAAAATTAAAAATGGCAGTATTTACATGCGGGTTGGCTAATTCAAAGCGGTTGTAATCGGCTGACAGCAGCAACTTATCGCTGGCCTGAAACTGCACAGACAGCTGCGAGCTGGTCCTTTTACGCTGTTCATCAAACAAGATGCTGGCCAGCCCCAACGGCATAACCGGATGATTACCTTCGGTATCCGGTACTTCAGGCTTGTTGATGCCATCCCAGCGAATAGCACCACCAAAGGTGCTTTGTGTTTCCCGGGCCACTTTATTTTTTTCGACCGAATGGGCCAGCAGCACGCCAAAGCGCGCTGCGCTATCTTTCCAACTGTACAAACCGGACAGGCTCGGTTTCCAGCCATTGGTATTCGTGTTATGGCTGGCCTCAACTGAACCAAACAGCGTATTGGCATCCAGCTCTAACGGCTTGCGGGTTTTCAGATTAATAGTACCGCCCATCGCACCTTCGTTGATCTGGGCTTCGTTAGATTTATACACGTCCATGCCGGCTATTTGCTCGGCCGACACCATTTCAAAATTAAAGCTGCGGGTAAAAGGATCATTATCAAACCAACCTACCGTCGCCACGTTCTGGCCATTTAGCAGCAACAGGCTGTGCTCAGGTGCCGTACCACGTATATTGACGCCATCCACTTCGCCATACGTTCTGGATACGGTAATACCAGGAATACGCTGCAGTGCATCACCGATATTTTTATCGGGAAAATCGCCAATGTCTTCCGCCGACACACTGTCCTGCACTGAGTCGGCAATACGTTTAGTTGCCAGTGACTTGCTCAGGCTGCCACGAATACCGCGCACCTGGATAATCTCGGTGTTATCGGCCGACGGTTGCACCTGGGTGGATTGTGCCGCAACGGGGGCCGTGCAGCAGCCTGCCAGCACAGCAATGGCTAAACGACTAAGTGATACATGCATGTTCTTCTCCTGTTGATTTATTAGGTGTCACTGACAAATTATTATGTCTTTTGTTTTTACTTATTATTTATCCATCATTTTTACTAATGTCAACTACTAAATTTTTTTTCGGCGTTTTACAAATAACGTCGGCCAGCGCCTGGGCTGCTACCCAGCGGCTGGAATAGCTACATACACAGCTGTTAGCGGCTGGTGTTATTGCTGCGGCTAAATAGTCCGGCCCCAGACATAGCAGCAGCACATTCGCCGGATAATGTTGCAACAAAACCTGCAGCCGCTGTCGTTGTTGTGGGTCAAAGTTTTCACCGGGTAACGGATAATCCTGCCACACTGCCACTATCGGTTTATCAGCAAAGCACTGGTCCGGTTGCTGTAAAAAGCGCTCTAAGCGGGCAAAACTAACCTCTTCCAGCACAAATGGTTGTTGTTGCAGTGCTAACAGCAGTTCGGTATCTGCTGCTCTGGGGTCATTGGGGCCAATACCGCGGCTGTTAACCAGCTTTAAGCGGTTGGATGGCTGCGCCAGCGAAATAAAATAGGCATCCTGGCGCAGCGGCAACAGCTTGTTATCATCACGGAGCACCCGCACAGCGCGCTGCGCCGCATCACGCGCTAATGTCTGATGTTCCGGCTTGCTGCTATGACGGCGGCTGTGTTGCAGCTTCAGATAACGCAGTGCCAGCACTTTACTCAAACGCTGATCCAGCAAACTTTCACTCAGCCGGCCCTGGCGCACCGCAGCAATAACACCATCCAGCGTTAATTGCTGCAGCGCTTTATAATCGGTGGTCTGATTTTCATAGTGCTCTTCCGATAACATAATTAAATGGGCACCGGCTTCCAGCGCCAGCAAGACGGCGTCCACCGGATCAAACTGCTTGCGCATAGCCCACATATTCATACTGTCACTGATCACCAGGCCGTCAAAGCCAAGCTGCTGCGCTAACAGCTGCGTCAGAATAGGCGCTGACAAGGTTGCCGGCAGTTTGGGGTCCAGCTGGGGGTAGCAAATATGGCTGGTCATCATCAGATCAACGCCAGCTCTGGCCGCTGCGGTAAATGGCAATAAATCCTGCTGCAGCAGCTGTGCCAGCGATTTATCTACCACAGGTAATGTCTGGTGGCTGTCTTTAGCGGTATCGCCATGGCCGGGAAAATGCTTGGCACAAGCCAGTAAGCCAGCCTGCTGTATACCCCGACAGGCGGCAACAACATGGCGTGATACCAGTTGCGGGCAAGCGCCAAAGCTGCGCTGGCCGATAATAGGGTTGTCCGGATTGGCGTTAACGTCGGCACAGGGCCCGAGGATGCAGTTATACCCCAGGTTGCCGACCTGCTCGGCAAACATCTGATACATCGCCTGCGTTAACGCCGTATCATCTACCTGCCCCAGCGCCAGATTGCCCGGCCCCAGATCCAGGTAACGGGTTAAAATACCCCAGGCGCCTTCCTGGTCAACCGCCAGTAACAGTGGCGCATCGCACAGATTTAAACTGGCCTGATGTTGCAACGCAGCTGTCAGTTGCTGTGCCTGTTGTGGTGTGGCAGCGTTATCATCGGTCAGGTAAAAGCCACCAATATGGCGCTCCCGCACCAGATAACGGGCGTATTCTACATCCTGGCCGGCAAAAGCCAGTACAAACAGCTGACCCACTTTTTGCTCTATTGTCATCGCCGACAGCAGCTGCATAATATTTTTTTGCATGGCGGCCTCCTTAAGCCGGTTGCGCCAGCGTCATATCCGCCGCGCCGGTAATTAAGGCCACCAGGGTATTTTTATCAACGTCGCCAATAGCCACATCGGCATTGCAGCGCCCCTGATACAAAACGACGGCTCTGTCACAGGTATCGATAACGTGCTGCATATTGTGGCTAATCAATACCACTGCCACGCCTTGCGAGCTGATAAGACGGATTAACTCATTTACCTGGGCACTTTGCTCTACACCAAGCGCAGCGGTCGGTTCATCCATAATGACAATTTCTGCGCCCCAGCTTACCGCTCTGGCAATGGCCACGGCCTGACGCTGGCCACCCGATAAGTTGCTGATCTTCTCCGTTAAGCTGGGAATACGGCTGTTTAACCGGTTCAGCGATTTTTGGCTGCGTTTCGCCATGGCTTTACTGTCAAGCCAGCCGAGCCAGCGCAAAATTGGATTGGCCGAACGGATCTCGCGGTTTAGGTACAGGTTTTGTACCACATCAAATTCTGGAATAATTGCCAGATCCTGAAACACGGTTTCAATGCCGGCGTTTCTGGCCTGCATTGGTGAATCCAGCTTAACGGCCTTGCCGGCAATTAAAATTTCGCCCTCATCCGGGCTATGAATACCGGAAATACAGCGCACCAGGGTAGATTTGCCCGCGCCATTGTCGCCCAGTAACCCTACTACTTCGCCCTTTTTTACACTGAAGCTTACGCCGCGCAGGGCTTCTACGCCGCCAAACCGCTTGGTGATGTTTTTTACTTCCAGAATGGTCTGACTTAATGCCGTTCTAACCATGACGCGCCTCCCTTGCTCCTATTGCTACAGCGCTGATCAAAATAACGCCGCGGGTGATCATTTGCTCATCGGTTGAAAAACCGGACAAGATCAAACCATTGTTAATCATCCCCATCAGCCAGGAGCCTATAACGGCCCCTATGATACTGACGCGGCCGCCAAACAGGCTGGCACCGCCGATGGCAACAGCAGCAATCACGGTCAAAAGATCGGCTTCGCCCAGGGTGTAACGCGCCCCCGCCAGCCTGCCGGCGTATAGCAAACCGGCAATGGCAGCACACACTGAACACAAAACCAGAGCCTGAATACGCACCTTGCTGATGTTTATTCCCATGGCCCTTGCCGCCTCAGCGTTACCGCCGACGGCCAGTAAATGCCGGCCAAAAACCAGTTTGTTCATGACCAGATAGCCAAGCAACGCAAACAGCAGGGTCCAGCACAGCAACCCCGGCACAGATAAAAACTCGCCCGCGCCAAACAGCATTAAAAACAGGGGAGCAATGATCGGTATAGATTCCAGGCCGCTAATCTGCCGCGCCAGGCCGGTGATGACGCCCATAGTGCCCAGAGTGACCAGCAGCGACGACACTCTGAGGCGCTCTATCAGCACACCGTTAACCAGACCAACCAGCACACCGCTTAATAAGGCGCCGGCAACCGCCAGCGGCACCGAGGTATATTGCAATAATAGCGCTGCCACTATGGCGCTAAGCGCAACCACAGCACCTATAGATAAATCGATATGGCCTACCGCCAGTGCAAAGCTTAAACCTACCGCCATCACGGTGATAGGCGCCGTCTGACGGACAATGTTCATAAAATTGGCAAGGCTAAAAAAGCCGGTATCGTGCAAAAAAATGCTAAAGGCGGCCAGCACCAATATAAACATGTAGTAAATAAAGTATTGCCGTTGCAGTAAGCGGCTTTTCCAGGGCGCGCGCAGTGGCGCCGATGTTATAGCGGACATATCGTTAGTCTCCGAGCGCAATAGAAATAATACGGGGTAATTCAGTACGATAAGCTTGCTGCCATACGTCACTGATATTGTGTTTTGTTACCAGCTCAAACGGTACCAGCGTAAAAACTGGTGTGTCCTGCCCCAGCTCTGCCAACAGGGCGATGCGGGCCATGGCCGCACCAATTTCGTACGGCCGGTCTGACACCGACGCCAGCATATTGCCGTTCTGGGCCATATTCAGCAGGTTATTTATGCCCAAGTCGTGGGAGACAACCCGCACCGCGCTATAGCCATCGCTGCGCAGCGCTTGCACCACGCCCTCGGCAGCAGTATCCCAGGACACATAAATCAGCTGCAACTCCGGGTGACGCAACAACATGGCCGAGGCAATAGCACTGGTATCATGCTCTTTAACAAAGCCGCTTTGCGCCACCACTTCAATACCGCTATAGGCTTTCAGCGCTGTGATAAACGCATTGTCGCGGGTATTGGTAATAAAATAGTTGGCATCGTGCACTATTAAGCCCACCTTACCTTTGCCACCAAGGTGCTGAAATACCGCTTCTGCCGCTTGCTTGCCCATGCCTTGCATATCGTCGGTGACAATGCCAAAAAAATCCTTGCCATGCTCAAAGCCAGGCACCGGATTACTTAGCAACACCAGCTTAGTTCCTTGCCGGGTCGCTTTTTGCAATGCCGCTTTGGCACTTATGCCATCGATAATCAGCGATAACAGCATATCTGGTTTAAGCGCCTGAATATTCTCGATATCGGCAACTTGCTTTACCGGATCATACTGGGCATCGGTGCTAACCAACACTTTTACGCCATAGCGCTCAAAGGTGTCACGCGCACCGCGATTTACCGCATTTATCCAGGGGCTGGCACCGTGCCATGCCAGGGCTGCAGTTAACTGCATGTTCTTGAGTTGCCCGGCTTGTGCTGCGCTTAACTGCACAGCTGACGCATGGCTGGCAGAGGCCAACTGGTTAACAAAGGCGTTATCCGCCCGGGCCGGCACACACAGCAACATGATAGAAAAAATCATTGCATAACAGTGTATTGACATCAAAAACCCTACTATTCTATGTTGGCATTTCAACTTAGTGTAGGGGTTAGATTTTATATGTCAATCATTTTTACTTAACTGACAAGGAGAATAAAACTGACGACCATTCGGATATTACGTACAATATCTTCGCAGAATAAATACGGGGGCATGCTGACTTGCTGGCATCGAATTCCAAACAAAACAAAGCTCTGAATTTACGACTGGTATTGTCATACATCGCCACACTCAGCCCGATATCCCGTGCCGAGATCGCCAGGATCAGCGGTTTAACCAAGCAAACCATCACCAATATGGTCGATGAGTTGTTAGCGGCAGCCTTAGTAACTGAAGTGGGTGTAAAAAAAGACGGTGTCGTTGGCAAGCCATCAAAGATGCTGGCATTATGCGCCAGCGGTACTTATAGCGTTGGCATCAGAGTTTTCGAGCATTACTGCGTACTGGCGCTCTTTAACCTGACCAACCAAAAACTGGCGCAAAGTCGCATTGCGCGCAGCGACGATTTGCCACAGGCGCTTAACCAGGCCGTTATCACTTTACTTAGCCAGCACCAGCTATCTATTGCTTCCTTATTAGGTATCGGCTTAAGTTTTGCCGATCAGGCCGATCAGCACTATCCCAACCATCAGGCCAGGCTGGATTTTGTGCAACAGCTGGCCAACACCAGTGGCCAACCGGTAACGCTCGAAACAACCGCCTCAGCCTGTGCCGCCTGCCATATGCTCTATGGCGAGGCCAAAGGCCTTAACAGCTTTGTTTATGTGCATCTTGGCCGGCAAATCGAATCTACCGTAGTATTTGGCCGGCGCATTATGCTGGGCCACAACCAGTTAAGTGGGCATTTAGGCGAAATTTTCGTTTCTGCTGAAACCAGCAGCAAAGATGGCGAACTGGGCCGGTTAAATGATTTTGCCTCGCTAAGTGCGCTGCAACAGTTAAGCCGGCAAAGCGAACTGGATTTAGATAGCCTGACAAGCCTGATGCAGCAACAACCACAGCTTATCGATAAATGGCTGGAACACGCCGCCGAGCCCATGCGCATTGCTATTCATATGCTGGAATCGGTATTTAACAGCCAGACCATTATTTTTGGTGGCGACGTCACGACAGAATTACTTGATCTGTTTATCGCCAGACTGCGGCCACTTATTCCGTCTATCGCACAGTTTGGCAGTCGTGATGTACCCCGCATGATTAAAACGCCGAATGTTTACGACATTGCCATCAGTGGCATTGCCACCTTACCCTTACACAGCGCGCTGGATATGGATCGGCCCTACTCTGCCTGTTTACCGCAATTTAGCGCATTAACCAGCAAGCAGGCGCTACTCTACCTAAATGATAGCCAATCAGGCTGAACAGCCATTAGTGCCCGGCTGCAATGCGGCCGGTAGTTACAGCCTGAGGCCAGATCCGCGCCTTTGGCGCCAGCACAAAAATATCACCATTTTGCCCGGTTAATTGCACCGGCACGCCAGCGGCGCGGGCAACAGCAGCGTTGGCCTGCATATGCCCGGCTTCGCCATGCACAGGTACCGCGATAGCAGGCTTAACATAGCGGTACAGTAAGTCCAGCTCGCCCTGATTTGGATGGCCCGACACATGAATAGGTAATAAGCTGTCCGCCGGTTGCAGGGTGCGCACTTTTAGCAATTTAAGTTTATCCAGCAAACGGCTGACCAGCATGTCATTGCCCGGGATCAGATTGGCACTAAACAGCACCAAGTCTTGCTCTTGCAACAATAAATGTGGATGGCGCTGCTCGGCCAGCCGGCTTAATGCCGCTTTGGGCTCCCCCTGGCTGCCAGTGGCGGCAACCAGCACTTCTTCAGCCGGCAGGTAACCAACATGGCTGGCGTCAATCAGCGGTATATCATCCGGCCAGTAGCCGCAAACCCGGGCCGCGCCAACCATGTTTTCCATGGCGCGACCAAATAACGCCAGATATCGCCCGGTACGTTGGGCTATTCGGCCAAGGCTAATTAACCGACCGATGTTACTGCTAAAGCCACTCACCACCACGCGCTGTTTTTCCTGACAAATCACCTCATACAATGCCTGATAGCAGGCGGTTTCTGATAGCGAAAAGCCGCTCTTTAAGGCATTGGTAGAATCACACACCATCGCCGTAATGCCCTGCTTTGCCAGACGCTTAAATACTTGACTTTTAAAGGCCCGGCCGGTAATGGGTGCAGCATCCATCTTCCAGTCGGCGGTGTGAAATACCTTACCGGCAGCGGTACTGATTAACAGTGCCTGCGGCTCGGGTATCGAATGGGTAATATTAAGCCAGTTAATTAAAAACGGCCCTATATTGCAGGTACCACCCGGTGCAATTTCAATGATCGGCATAGTCTGTGATGTACCACTGCGTGCCAGTTTACGCCGCAAAATCTCTGCGGTAAAAGGCGTGCAATACACCGGACAGTTAAAACGCGGCCATAAAAATGGCAAAGCGCCAATATGGTCTTCATGGGCGTGGGTAATGATAATGCCGCACAGTTGCTCGCGGCGCTGGCTGATAAAGGCCGGATCGGCGGCCTGCACTTCGGCGGTTATCGGGCTGGGGGTTGGCTGCAGCGGGTTATAAAAGGTCACGCCACAGTCGACCATCAGCCATTGACCAGCATGGCCATACAGGTTCAGGTTCATGCCTATTTCGCCGCAACCACCCAAGGGCAAAAACCATAGATCGTTTGGTCCGGGCGTCAGGTGCTCCGGTACGGGTGCAGTCAATTTAACTACCTGCTGCTTAGTCTTTACAATACGTCAAACCGCTAATATACCAAAGCGTCGTCAGGCAACCAAATTTGATTGTCCACCAGCGCAATATCAGGCTACTTAGCTGGCTTCAGCAATAGATACTGCCTTGCGGTACAGCACGGCGTCTACTTCACCCAGCGCATCCTGGTGCATATACCGTTTTACAAACTGCATGCCCAATTTACGCATAACACCAATAGAGCCGGCGTTATCGGGTACGGTAATAGCTGATAAAAACTGCACATTGCGATTGTTTGCCAACACCGCTTCAGCAACCGCTGCCGCGGCTTCACTGGCAAAGCCCTGGCGCCAGAACGCACGCTTAAAACGCCAGCCAAGCTCAACATCATCACGGCTTGGGTTGGCAGTATTAAAACCCATAGGGCGGATCAGTACCCAGCCCAGATAAGCGTTATCTGCTAAGCGGCGCACCTGCCAAATGCCGTAACCTTGCTCCGGGTTGCGGTACTGTGCCATGCGCGGCAGAAATATATCGGTAATGGCCTGCATCGTGGTTAACTTACCACCACTGAGGTGGCGCATCACTTCTTCATCCTGATCGACTTCAAATAACAGCTCTGCATCCTGCTCTGACAGCAGGGAGAAGCTTAATCTTTCTGTTGTAGCAACCTTTAGCATTACAAAACTTCCTGTAGTTCGGCGGCACCTGAAACCGCCCCGTGTTACACATCGATATTATAGATTAAGGCAATCGCTTTAATTCGCATAAAACAATCAGCGTCTTACTATACTCTTTTTGTTGTCATTTTCCTAAGCGGATAAGGCCCTGCTAAATCTGCCTGGAAAAAACGCTGCTACGCCACTGCATATTGTAAGCGCTGGCAGGCAGTTTTGATAAGTATCAGGACCTTACTGTATGCAATCAAGACACCTTAACTTAAAGGAAGCCAATAATGAAACATCGAATAATTGCCAAAACAACTCTGGCCAGCTTAATAACTATGTTGCTGGTATCCACAGCCGCCTTAGCCAGTGACAAAACCATGACCAAGCCGGCCGGAGCTTCAGGCAACGGCATGGCCAAAGCCGGTGCCATAAGAAACAACCAGTTTTGGTGGCCACAGCAACTGGATCTGTCTGTACTGCGCGATCACGATGACCGTTCTAACCCTTATGGCGCAAACTTCAGTTACGCAGATGCTTTTAGCAAGCTTAATCTGGACAATGTGAAGCAGGATATCAATGCACTGCTGACCGAATCACAAGACTGGTGGCCTGCGGATTTTGGCAACTATGGGCCATTTTTTATCCGTATGACCTGGCACAGCGCCGGCACCTACCGCACTTTGGATGGCCGGGGCGGTGCCGGCGGTGGCCAGCAACGTTTTGACCCGCTAAACAGCTGGCCGGATAATGCCAGCCTGGATAAAGCCCGCCGATTACTGTGGCCGGTTAAACAAAAATATGGCGCAGCCCTGTCATGGTCAGATCTCATTGTGCTGGCCGGTAATGTCGCACTGGAAAATATGGGTTTTAAAACCTTTGGTTTTGCCGGCGGCCGCGCTGACGACTGGGAACCGGATATGGTGTACTGGGGCCCGGAAGTTGAAATGCTGGCCAGTGACCGCGAAGAAAAAGACGGCAAGCTACAACGCCCACTTGGCGCAACCCACATGGGGCTGATTTACGTTAACCCGGAAGGCCCCAAAGGCGTGCCAGATCCGCTGGGGTCGGCAAAAAATATCCGCGTCGCCTTTGGCCGCATGGCAATGAACGATGAAGAAACACTGGCCTTAATCGCCGGTGGCCACACCTTTGGTAAAATGCACGGTGCGCATAAACCAGCCGACTGTCTGGGTGCAGAGCCAGGTGGCGCAGGCATTGAAGAGCAAGGTCTGGGCTGGAAAAACAAATGTGGTAAAGGTCACTCTGAAGACACAATTACCAGCGGCTTAGAAGGCGCCTGGACCCAAACCCCAACGCGTTGGACATCGCTGTATTTAAGCAACCTGCTTAACTTTGACTGGCAGCAAACACGCAGCCCGGCCGGCGCTATTCAGTGGGTGCCAACCGATGAGTCACTGCATAAACTGGTGCCGGATGCCCACGTTAAAGGTAAGTTTAACCCGCCGGTAATGACCACGGCCGACTTGGCACTGAAATTTGACCCGGAGTACCGCAAAATTGCCGAGCGCTTTTTAGCCGATCCGGAACAGTACCGCTTAGCCTTTGCCAAAGCCTGGTACAAGCTAACGCACCGCGATATGGGGCCAGCACGCAACTTTTTAGGCAAAGAAGTACCGCAAGAAGTGCTCATTTGGCAAGATCCGATAGACGCTTCAACCCAATCGAACATCACTGAAAAAGATGTGAAGTCGCTCAAAGCCAGCATCTTAAAAAGCGGTTTAACGGTACCAGAGTTAGTGCGTGTTGCCTGGGGCTCAGCCGCCAGCTATCGCCACTCCGACATGCGCGGTGGTGCCAACGGCGCCCGTATTGCACTGGCACCGCAAAAAGACTGGACGGTAAATAACCCGGCCGAAACCGCTAAAGTGTTAGCGGCGCTAAGCAAAGTGCAAGCTGACTTTAATAAAGGCAAACGCAAAGTGTCGCTGGCGGATACCATAGTACTGGGCGGCGCAGCGGCAATAGAAAAAGCCGCCAAAGATGCCGGTTATACCCTAACCGTACCCGTTAAACCGGGCCGTGGTGATGCCAGCCAGCAAATGACCGATGTTAACTCGTTCAGCCTGCTCGAACTGACTGCAGATGGCTTTCGCAACTACTTTGATGCCGCCAGCTATAAATCGCCGACTGAGATGCTGATAGACAAAGCCGATCAGCTGAACCTGACCGTGCCGGAAATGACAGTCTTAGTTGGTGGCCTGCGGGCGCTGGATGCCAACTACCAGGGTGCCAAGCACGGCGTATTCACTAATTAGCCAGGTACGCTAAACAACGACTTTTTCGTTAACCTGCTGGATATGTCCACGGTATGGCGAAAATCAGCTACCGACGGCGTTTATGACGGTTTTGACCGTAAAACCGGCAACAAAAAGTGGAGCGCGACTTCAGTTGATCTGATCTTCGGTTCAAACTCAGAACTGCGCGCCGTGGCCGAGGTGTATGCTTTTGATAGTTCGAAGCAAAAATTTGTCGATGACTTTGTTAAAGCCTGGACCAAGGTAATGAACCTGGACCGCTAACGGGCTAAGCTAAGTCGCCAATAGCGCTGCTCCTTTGGCGGAGCAGCGCTTTTTTAGGGTTTACCGGCTTGTGCATCACAGATAAAAGCTTGTCGCATCAGTGTAACGCTGGGCTGATCCGCCAAATCAACCCGATACAACAAGTTGTAATCCTGCTCTGTTAGCGCCGCCATCTCTATCCCACTTAATAAGCTAACCAGTTGCGGTACCGTATTGCTATGTCCGACTATCAAAACCGGCTGGCTAAGTGCACTTAGCTGCGTAAGCAATTGCTTTGGCTCACGCGGATCGTAAGCGGTTACACTAAGTTGCTTAGCCGCCGCAACCGGCGAGGCGGTTTGCTGTGTACGCTGGTACGGCGTGGCATAAACCGCATTAAGTGCTTTATCAGAAAAATAGTCTGCCAACGCCTTTGCTCGGGCCAGGCCGCACTGGCTCAGCGCCGGGTCTTTGCCGTCGGGCAACTTTTCGGCATGCCGTACCAGATAAACCGTACTGGCATTAACCTGGCCAGCCAGTATTAAGCACGCGCCAGCCAACGATAGCAGCAGTTTAGGTATATTTTTCATAGTCTCCTTTATCCCCTGTTGCCGCCTGAGTAGGCCGGCTTTTTAGCACAGCAGTTATACACTACCAGCCGTTTCTACCACTAAAATGCGTGCTTCACCTACCGGGTGGGCCACATGCTCGCAACCGATACCGGCGTAAAAAATATCACCGGCAACTAAACGGCTAACCTGCTCGGTGCCAGCCTCGCGATAATGCATATCGACTATGCCATCCAGCACGACAAATACCTCTTCGCCGTCATTGATATGCCATTTATACGGTTGATCAGTCCAGTGCAACCGGGTAGTGATACCATTCATACTGGCAATATCCAACGCGCCCCAGGCGCGGCTGGCGGTAAAATCTTTACTGCGGATTATTTTCATTGTTTACCTTATCTGTGCAGATAGTTGAATCTTATCAGGCTTTTACTGCACAAAGTTACTTATCCCATTCAAATCCAGACAATAAACAAGCCAGCATCAAAAATAAAGTCTGCGCTATTGTGGTTTGGCTTTTTTGTCAGCACACAACATGGCAGTATGGCGTTATTAGTTGTACCGACAGACTTAACCAAAGGAGCCCCCACCATGCGCCCAATTTACGCTGTATTACTACTACTGATGCTTAGCGGCTGTAATAAAAACGAAGTTGGTGATGTATCGCTGGGCGTGTTTACTACCAAGGATATCAAGCTCGATGCTATGGTCGACCCGGTGGTAACAGGCGTTACCTGCCATGTATCCAGTATCGAAGCCAATCTGGACTTCTCTGATCCATCCGACAGCTCTATCGCCTGCCGCCAAACCGGCCCCATTACTGCAGCAATGATTGCCAGCATAGACAAAAGCAAAAACGGTGAAGTGCTGTTTAGCAAATCAAAAAGCATCTTTTTTAAAACAATGAAAATACGCCGTATTTTTGATGCCGAAAACCAAACCCTGATGTATCTGTCCTACTCCACCAAAGAAACCTCTGGTAGCTTTAAACACAGCTTATCTACCGTGCCACTGTGGGGAACAGAGGCTTATGTAGCGCGCTGAAACGGTTGCAGCGAAGCGAAGCTTCCCTGGTTGCAGATGTTGATATTGATTTGAATACACCGTTATCCGCTAAGGATGAATAAACTTGGCTGATCAAGTTCCGGTAGTCGTTAACGGCTGGACGCGGTATAGCCATCCACTTTTAGCACAGCAGTATCAGATACTTATAAGCGGGCATTTGCCAGTAAAACCGGCGCTTACAAAGTTTTTGCAAAGATGCTTAAGTCGGGCAATCCGCCGGATGATTGGGATGCGCTGCTAACAGCAGCAAGAGGCGCAAAACTCCCGCGTTAGAAAACTACTCCGCGATGCATCTGCCCTACTCCAGCAAAGAAACCTGCGGCAGCTTTAAACACTGCTTGATTAGCACTCGCCGAACGCTTAATCAGCCAACTCCACCTTTTCTAACTCATCTAGCAGCGCCAGCCCCTGAGTTGCGTTAGCTCGCGCTGCACGTACCTCAAACCTGACTTGGGCATCATATTCGGTCAGTGCAATGGTAGAGAGCTCTTCTATAAGCTTATTAACACTGATATTGCGGCTTTGCGCCAGAGCTTTAAGCCTGCTGGCTTTGTCGTCCGGCATTCTGATTGTAAGAGTTGTCATCTTAGTACCTCCAAAATCTGTTCAGGCTTAATCACTTCTAAAGCCGGAAACCGTAACTCAGCAAAACGAAAGTCTTTGAAG
This sequence comes from Gammaproteobacteria bacterium, assembly GCA_018826295.1. Lineage (GTDB taxonomy): Bacteria > Pseudomonadota > Gammaproteobacteria > Enterobacterales > Alteromonadaceae > Alishewanella. The sequence continues at coordinate 144,871 of JAHJZX010000021.1, read as the reverse complement.
TTGTTCGTTATCAAATATCTGGCATTACTTGCTACAGCAAGTTCAACCAGGTGATTATCGCCTTCATCCCGCAAATTAGGACGCCAGCGAAAATAAAGCTGATTCCACTGACACACAGATAAAAAGGCATCTAAAAACAGCTGCCGTTGCTCACTGTTCAACTTACATAGCGTTAATACAGTCTGCCGCTCAAACACATCTTCATATTCAAAATACAACGCTGCAGCTAACTGAGGCAGCAACCGACCCGTTAAACAGTATCGGATAACTGCTCTATTAGGCCCTTTCCCACCGAGTAAAGCGGCGATCAGCACATTGGTATCTACCACAACTTTCATTAAATGATAGCTTATATGATGTCATTGCCAGTAATGACAAAAGCATAGCCTTAAAGAATACACACCGCAATTGCCAATTTAAGCGATAAAAAAACTCCGGCACGCTGGCCGGGGTTTTATTGTTACTGCATAAAAACTAACCGTTTAGCGATACGCTTCCGGGCTTGGGCAGGCGCAGTTAAGGTTACGGTCACCGTACACGTCGTCGACACAGCTTACCGTTGGCCAGAACTTGTTCTCTGTCTCGAAGGTTACTGGGGAAGGTGGCATACGGCGCTCGTGAATAATCAAAGTCAAAGGGCGTTATAAATACGCCTCTAGTTTAGCTGCCAAAACCGCACTTCATCAGCGGTGAAATAACAACTGCGGCTGCAAGTTAGGTAGTCGTTGGAGGGTTGCAGCAAGTCGATATGGCCACCCGAGTAACTGGGAATACGCATAAACGACACTATGCCCTTTTTGCCGTACAGCGATTGTGGGCCTGCAGCGCTGCTAGTATCAAAAGGAAAAACCTCCGGCTCGCCAAGGTGGCGGATCAGCCAGTCTGATAAACGGTTTTGTCCCGGCTCGATCCATTTTCCTTTAAGATCACCTTTCTTAACCTGTACGCGGCCAGATACTGTCATGCCGGCCTCAATCAGTGCCAGGCTCATTCTTACGGCACAAGTATTAGCCCACTCTGGCCGGCCGATTAGATCATCCCAGCCAAGTAATTGATAAAGTTCGCTGGTGCTATAAACATTGTATTTTTCGTACGCATCTGCAACGGCTTGGTATTTGATAACTGACATAACGTATCCTTACTGAAGTTAGTTACACGGAAATAAAGTTTTCAGTTTGCTGGCCAGCAATACTGCGGAGTTAGCGGTAGATTTCTTCTGTTCCAAATCACGTTGTATCTCCGCCAACAGCTGCTGATTAACTTCATGAGGTGGCAAACCAGATGCCGCTACGCACCAGCTTTGCCCTTCGCCACTGTCGATAACACCTGCCAGATACATGGCAAGCTGATCACTGGCGATACCTTTTTTTGCCTGCGCTGAAAATGCCGGTGGTAAAGGTGTAACAGGGTTGCCGTTTGCTAAGGCTTGCAGACGATCGAGCGGCACTCTGGCACTATGCTCTGCAGTACCCAATGCAGCGCAGCTTACCAGCGCACTAAACAAGGAGGTTGTAACTACAAATAGGCGAAATTGCATACGAAGGCTCTAGCTGATAAACATCATAGGAAATTCTGCCCTATCGGCATCGTAATTAAAACCTTTAATTCACATTATTTATACATAAAACATTGGCAGGTTTTAAGGCCGGCTGATAAAAAACCCCGGCGCGCTGACCGGGGTTTTGTTTGTTACTACTTAAACGCTACTCGCTTAGCGATACGCTTCCGGGCTTGGGCAGGCGCAGATCAGGTTACGGTCACCGTAAACATCGTCAATACGGCTGACGGTTGGCCAGAACTTGTTCTCTGCCACGTAGGCTACCGGGAAGGCAGCGTACTGGCGCTCGTAGGCGCGATCCCATGCCGGGTCGAAAATATCTTGCATGGTGTGAGGTGCGAACGCCAGTGGGTTGTTGTCCACTGTCCACTCACCAGATTGCACCTTAGCAATTTCGGCACGGATGGTGCTCATCGCTTCAATAAACTTATCCAGCTCGGCTTTGCTTTCTGATTCTGTTGGCTCAATCATCAGGGTGCCGGCTACCGGGAAGCTCATTGTTGGCGAGTGGTAACCAAAGTCCATTAAACGCTTGGCAATGTCCATCTCGGTAATGCCGCTGGCTTCTTTTAACGGACGAATGTCGATAATACATTCGTGCGCTACCCAGCCGTTAGTGCCGCGGTACAGTACCGGGAATAACGGGTCGAGTTTTTTCGCCATATAGTTAGCATTTAAAATGGCGTATTCGGTAGCTTGTTTTAAGCCGTCAGCGCCCATCATGGCAATATACATCCAGCTGATTGGCAAAATGCCGGCGCTGCCAAAAGGCGCGGCCGATACAGCACCGTTGCTTGCGCCGGTGCCGTCAATTTTAACCACAGCATGGTTGGGCAGGAATGGCGCTAAATGGCTTTTCACGCCAATAGGACCCATGCCCGGGCCGCCGCCGCCGTGTGGAATACAGAAGGTTTTGTGCAGGTTTAAGTGCGAAACGTCTGAGCCGATAAAGCCAGGTGAGGTTACCCCTACCTGCGCGTTCATGTTGGCGCCGTCCATGTACACCTGGCCGCCATAGCTGTGTACGACGTCGCACAGCTCACGGATACTTTCTTCAAATACACCGTGGGTTGACGGATAGGTAACCATGATAGCCGCTAAGCGATCGCCGACCTCAGCCGCTTTGGCTTTTAGATCGCTCATATCGATATTGCCGCGCTTGTCGCACTCTACCAGTACCACGTCAAAGCTGGCCATCGCTGCTGTTGCCGGGTTAGTACCGTGCGCCGATACCGGAATTAAGCAGATATTACGGTGCGCATCGCCACGGCTTTCATGATACTTACGGATTGCCACTAAACCGGCGTATTCGCCCTGTGCACCCGAGTTTGGCTGCATAGAGATATTGTCATAGCCGGTGATGTTTACCAGCCAGTCGCCCAGCTCGGTAATCATTTCGTAGTAACCATCAGCCTGATCACGCGGCACGAACGGGTGCAAGCTGGCAAATTCCGGCCAGGTGATCGGGATCATCTCGGCGGTGGCGTTTAGCTTCATGGTGCATGAACCTAACGAGATCATCGAATGGTTTAAGGCTAAGTCTTTGTTTTCCAGCTTCTTGATATAACGCAGCATCTCAGTTTCACTGTGATACTGGTTAAACACCGGGTGGCCCAGCACGCTGTCGGTACGGGCTAAATCAGCCGGAATAGACTTGCTGCCGTTGGCTACAATAGCACTGTCCAGTGCATCGACGCTTAAGCCATGCCCGGTACCCAGCACGATATCAAACAACTGGGCAATATCCGCACTGTTGCTGGCTTCGTTAAAGCTAACGGCCAGACAGTCGGCCATATCGGTGCGCAGGTTTACACCGGCAGCTAAAGCACGGCTGATAACAGCAGCGCGATCAGCCACACTAAAGCTTACCGTATCAAACCAGTGTTGGTTTTGCAGTTTAACGCCTTTAGCCGTTAAACCGGCTGCGAAAATATCAGCACTGCGGTGAATACGCTGAGCGATGTTTTTCAGGCCTTGCGGACCGTGGTATACGGCGTAGAACGAAGCGATGTTGGCCAGTAAAACCTGGGCAGTACAGATGTTAGAGTTGGCTTTTTCGCGGCGGATATGCTGCTCGCGGGTTTGCATCGCCATACGCAGGGCGCTGTTACCACGGCGATCTTTGGATACCCCGATAATACGGCCCGGCATAGAACGCTTATAGGCATCGCGGGTAGCAAAAAACGCAGCGTGTGGGCCACCAAAGGCCATAGGTACGCCAAAGCGCTGCGCCGAGCCCAGCACCACGTCGGCACCTAACTGACCAGGAGATTTTAACAGCATCAGAGCCATCGGATCGGTTGCCACGGCAACGATAGCTTTTTTCGCCTGCAGCGCAGCAATTAAGGCGCTGTCGTTACGAATATCGCCGTTGGTGGTTGGGTACTGAATTAAGGCACCAAACACATCATGGCTGTCGGCTTCTGCCGCCTTACCCACTACGATGTCAAAACCAAACATTTCTGCCCGGGTTTTTACCACGTCGATAGTTTGTGGATGCACATCGTCGGCAATAAAATACAGGTTAGATTTGCTTTTGGTTACCCGTTTGGCCAGTGCCATGGCTTCGGCAGCAGCAGTCGCTTCATCCAGCAACGAGGCGCTGGCCAGCTCCATACCGGTTAAATCCAGTGTCAGCGTTTGGAAGTTTAACAAGGCTTCTAAGCGGCCCTGGGCAATTTCTGGCTGATACGGTGTATAAGCCGTATACCAACCCGGGTTTTCCAGCACATTACGCAAAATAACATTTGGCGTTAACGTTGGGTGATAGCCCATACCAATGTAAGATTTAAACATCTTGTTCTTGCTGGCCACTTGTTTTAAGTGGGCCAGTGCATCGGCTTCAGAGCGGGCCTGGCCTGTCGACAATGGCTTAGGCAGGCGGATATCCGCCGGAATGGTTTGTGCAATCAGCGTTTCCATGCTGTCAACGCCCAGCTCGCTTAACATAGCGGCGGTTTCGGCAGCGTCAGGGCCAATATGGCGCTGAATAAATTCTTCGTGGTTCGCAAGTTGCGACAGGGTTTTCACAGCGGAGTTGGTCATGCCTTGAATGTCCTGATAAGGTTTAGTTGTTACTAAAGTTAAGCCCCGTGGCTTGGTAACTAATTTGTACGGGCACGGGGCTTAAACGGACTTTTGGAAGCGGGCTTACTCGTCGATAGAGTTTTTATAGCCTTCGGCGTCTAACAGGGCTGACAGCTCAGCTTCGTCAGACACCTTAATTTTAAACATCCAGCCATCTTCGTACGGGCTGCTGTTAACCAGCTCTGGCGAATCCGTTAAGGCTTCGTTTACTTCAACAATTTCGCCCGACAGCGGAGCATAAATATCAGAAGCCGCCTTTACCGACTCAGCTACGGCACAGTCATCGCCCTGGGTAACTGCAGCGCCGACTTCCGGCAGTTCAACAAACACCATATCGCCCAACAGGCCCTGTGCATGCTCAGTGATACCGACGGTGAAAACACCGTTACCTTCATCGCGTGCCCACTCGTGGCTGCTGGCGTATTTTAACGTGTTAGGAATTGAGCTCATTGTTTAATCCTTAGCTGGCGTTCTTAATTAGTTTAGTTTTTAAACATTAAAACAGTTTAGATGACTTTTTTGCCCATGCGCACAAAAGCCGGTTTTACCACTTTTACCGCTACCATCTTACCGCGGATATCGACTTCAGCAGTGTCACCTACTGTCGCTGGCACCCGAGCCATGGCGATACTAAAGCCCAGCGTTGGCGAGAAAGTGCCTGAGGTAATTTCACCCTCACCGCCCTCTACTACTACGCGCTGGCCGTGACGTAATACGCCTTTGGCTTCCATCACCAAACCCACCAGCTTAGCGGTACCCTGAGCTTTATGCTGCTCTAACGCTTTGCGGCCGATAAAGTTGCGCTCTTCCGGCGCCCAGGCAATGGTCCAGCCCATATTGGCGGCTAACGGCGATACAGTTTCGTCCATATCCTGGCCGTATAAATTCATACCGGCTTCTAAACGCAGCGTATCGCGGGCGCCTAATCCAGAAGGCGCTACACCGGCGTCCAGCAGTTTTTGCCAAAAATCAGCGGCCTGCTCGTTGGGTAAGGCAATCTCGTAGCCGTCTTCACCGGTGTAACCGGTAGTGGCAATAAATAAATCGCCGGCCTGTACGCCAAAAAACGGCTTCATACCAGCAACGGCGGCTTGCTGCTCGTCGCTTAACAAGGTCGCCACCTTGGCTTTGGCATTGGGGCCCTGTACCGCAATCATGGCAAACTCCGGCCGTTCGGTAACCGTTACGTTAAAGGCCGCTGCTTCTTTATTGATGTGAGCTAAATCTTTTTCACGGGTGGCGGAATTTACCACCAGACGGAAGAAATCTTCCTGCAGGAAATACACAATTAAATCATCAATTACGCCGCCGGCTTCATTTAGCATGCCGCTGTACAGCGCTTTACCCGGCACAGTCAGCTTAGCGACGTCATTGGCCAGTAAATAACGCAAAAAGGCGCGGGTTTGGGCGCCTTTTAAGTCAACAATTGTCATGTGAGATACATCGAACATACCGGCGTCACGGCGCACGGCATGATGCTCTTCAATTTGAGAGCCGTAGTTGATCGGCATATCCCAGCCAAAGAAGTCGACCATTTTGGCACCGGCTTCCAGGTGCTTGCCATGTAACGCAGTTTGATTAGCCATTGTTATATCCTGCTTAATGTAAGGCCCGCCTGCGCTGTACAGCGCCACAGCCTGCTTTTTAACAGCTTATGCAGTGTTGGCGGATAAAAAGGCGACCGGATTATAACGCAAGGTGATGTCAGCAAACAGCCCCTGATTGATTAGTTTTTGTAATGCGACAACAACAATAACTAAAAAAACTAACTCAGACTGATACCTTATATCGGGATGCCGGCCGCGCCAATTTCGGCAAGTCGCCACTGTTGCCAAGGGCTTGCGCGATGATCTGGCTTTTCAGCCAGGGCAATTTGTTCATGCCGGCCATACCAACAGCTCTTACCAGCTTTAGTAATGGCTGCGAATTACTGAAACCACGTTTGAACACTTCCATGGCCGCGATCAGCGTTTGTGCTTCCGCCTTGCGCCAGCGCTCGTATTGGCGCAGCAGCCGCTGATCGCAAAAGTCCTGGCCGTCTTCAATGGCTTGCGTTATTAGTTCTGCTAATGCAGCAACATCCATCAGGCCCAAATTCATACCCTGGCCGGCTAACGGGTGTATGCTGTGTGCGGCATCGGCAACCAGTACCGTGCGGCCCCGCAGCCAGCTGCTGGCATAACGCATGGTTAAAGCAAAAGCTTTTGGCTGGTTATGCCGTTGCAACACTCCCAGCACGCTGTTACTGGCTGCCGTCAATGCCTGATTAAAGCCCTGCTCGTCCAGTGCCAGCAGCTGAGCGGCACGCTCTGGTTTACAACTCCAGACAATTGAGCACTGCTTAGCTTGTGGCAGCGGCAGCAAGGCCAGTGGCCCGTCGGGTAAAAACACCTGCCGCGCCACATTATTGTGCGCTTCGGCAGTATTAATAGTGGCAACTATGGCTTGTTGCTCGTAATCCCAGTGCGCCAGCGGTAATTGCATGGCGCTGCGCACCATAGAATTTACGCCATCAGCTCCTACCAGCAGCCGGCTTAGCAATAATTGCTGCTGGTTTATGTTTACCAGCACGTCGCGCTCGCTCTGCACCAGACTGTTAATGCTGCAGTTAAATTCAAACTTAACATTCGGCAGTTTGTGCAGTTGTTGATACAACGCCAGGCGAATTTGTTCGTTGTCGCAAATATACCCCAGCGCGGCTACGCCTTCGCTGCTTGCATCAAAGGCTATGCGGGCAAAGCTGTCGCTGTCCCACACCTGCATCTGTGTATAGGGTGCGGCAGACGCTGCAATGGGTTCCCAGGCGCCAAGGTGGCTAAGCAAACGCTGGCTGGCCAGGTTAAGTGCACTGACACGTTGATGGCTTACTTTGCTAAGATCCGGCGCACTGCCCTGCTCCAGCACGACTATGCTCAGGTTTAACGGCGCCAACAGTGCCGCCAGCGTTAAACCGGCGCTGCCGGCGCCAACTATGGTTATATCAACATTTTGCATTTAGCTGCGAAACCCCATTGCCTGTTCGGCCAGAGGCCGTTTCAACTCATCACATAAACTCATGGCGACCAGGCCGGCATTGCGCGCCAGTGCCACCAGGCGTGAGCGGTTAGAAAACAGCCGCACCAACGCGTCTGTTGCCGTGCTGACAGTGGCAATATCCTGACTACGCTGCTGCTGATACGCCCGCAGCATAGCGTAACTGCCAATGGCATCGGGCTGCGCCTGCAGCTGCGCCACCAGCTGGGCTATATCACGCAGCGCCAGATTAAAGCCCTGGCCGGCTATCGGGTGTAAATTATGTAAGCTGTTGCCAAGCAGCGCCACGCGATGGCGCACTATATCGCCGCTTAACCTTAAACTAAGCGGATAACAGGCCCGCTTGCCAACGCCGGTAAAAAGGCCGGCACGATAACCAAACGCCTGCTGCACCCGGGCTAAAAAAGCGGCGTCGTCTAACTGCATTAACGTTGAAGCATCGTTATCGGTTGCGGTATACACCAGTGAGTAGCGCTGTTCAGTAAGTGGCAGCAAGGCTATAGGGCCATGCTCAGTAAAACGTTCAAAGGCCCGCTGCCGGTGCGGCTCACTTAACGCCAGATTAGCAATAATGGCATGCTGGCCATACTGACGCTCGGTAACCGTAAATCCTGCCAGGCTACGGCTTGGCGATAACCCACCTTCGGCAATGACCAGCAGTTTTGCGCTAAGCTCAGTGCCGTCATTCAGGCCAATATGCTGAACATCAGCCGCCGCATCTAAGCGGCTGATAACATTGGGCGCAAAATGTGTAATTTGCTGCTTTTGCGCCAGCTTCTGCGTTAGTAATGCGCCTAAATGCTCAACTTCTAACACATAGCCCAGTGCATCCAGCTGATACTCGGCAGCGCTTAAGCTGGTTTTGCCAGCATGGCCCCGATCCGACACCAGTATTTGCTTAATAGCGCAGGCTTTGGCTTTTAATTCGGGCCACAGTTGCCACTGCGCCAGCAATTGGCAGCTGGCTGCAGCCAGGGCAATGCTGCGGCTATCAAAACTAACCTGGCTTACCGGTTCGGCTTGCTGCTCAATAATAGCAATACTCAGGCTGGGTAAGGCCTGCGCCAAGGCGTGTGCCAGAGTACTGCCGGCCATACCGCCACCGGCAATCACCAAATCAAACTGGTTAGTCGTCATCAATGCAAGGTCTTATTACTAACAGGACGGGCGCTAAACTTTTGCCCTACCTCGGTAAAACAGGCCAATACCATAATACGGATATGCTCAAGCACCAGAAAATACGCTTCGTCATTTTCGTCAGCGCTGCCATCGTCAGTGGTGTAAATATCTATTTTGGTGACATCGGTCAGCTGTTCCAGTGCCTCGCGCACATCAGCTGACACCAGCGATAAATCGGTTTGTACTATGGCAAAGCCGACCAGAAACGCCTGAGTCCACTCAATCATGGCCTCCAGCCGCTCGGGCAGGCTGTCGTCATCGCCTGGCAGCAGCAAGGCAAAACTAAAATCATTTTGCTTCAGTTCTTTATTGGTGTGCTCTATCAGTTCCAGCACATCCGCTTTTACCGACTGCGGCAATGCCTGGCCGTCATTTAAAAAGTCGTGCAACACCGGCAACATTTGCTCGCCAGCCGGCTCAACCCCGGCACTTAGCAAGCCTGCGATCAGGCCATGCACCTCAGCTGCAGAGGCCAGCACAAAAGCTTGCTCAAGCCTGTGGCTCCATTCATCATAAGTCAGTAAAGTCTCGCCGCCCATACCTAAACACGCCCGTTCTAAAATTACTTTAATGCTACCACCAGCAGCGAGTTGCGCCAACTTTAGCAGCACAAAAGCTGATACAGCACAAAGCGTAAACAAAAGTTGCTGTAAAACCATGCAACTAGCACTAATCGCCGTAAAACTGCGATGGATAGACATATACAGCGAGCAACGCAGTGTTATACTTAGGCCTGTTCTCTGAGTTGTTAGTGATCAGATAGATGTCCCTGAGCCGATAATTGTTTTTACCCAGGGATTCTTCTGCACTGCCAGTGTGCAAGCCCGGCCCGTACCGGGAAGCCTGAGGCAGTCATCTGACTCCCGCCTTGAACCTATGGTTCAAGGGCTAATATCAGACACGGCAATTTGGAGAACCTCTTTTCTTCTGCCCGGCTTCGGGCATACTAGCCGGTACTTTCTCTTGTAATCATTGCCATTGCCGTGCCAACTAAAACCGAACAACGCAAACTATTACGCCAGCACATTCGTCAATTACGGCAACAACTCAGCCCGGCTGTGCAGCAGCAAGCCGCCACAGCTTTAGCCACACAGGTGCTGGCGTTACCGCAATTGGCCACCTGCCAGCATATAGCGCTGTATTTAGCCAATGATGGTGAGCTGGATACCTTGCCGCTGATTCAGGCGCTGTGGCAACTGGGCAAAACCCTGTACCTGCCGGTGTTACATCCGTTTGCCGCCGGTTATCTTGTATTTGTGCAATATCAGCAGCACACACGGCTGTATCCTAATAAGTTTGGTATTGCTGAACCTTTACCTGAATGCCACCGCCTGGCGCCCGTTAAGCAACTGGATATGATTTTCACACCGCTGGTCGCCTTTGACGCAGCCGGCAATCGCCTTGGTATGGGCGGCGGCTTTTATGATCGCACTCTGGCGCAATTGCCAACCGACAGCCATTGCCAGCTTATTGGCCTGGCGCACGCCTGCCAGCAAGTTGACGAATTGCCCTGCGAAAGCTGGGATATTCCGTTACAGCAGATTATTACGCCGGAGCAAGTGTTAAAGTTTTAAGTTTCTCAAAGCTCATAGTATAAAATCCGGCCACAATACCCGCTCTGGCTCGGCACAGCAACTAGCGTGAGCGTCATGCCCACGCCCTTTCAGGCCAGCAAAGCTGTTCAAATTCGTTCCTGACGAATTTGTCGCCCTAAAGCCTGCGGCAGGGCTCAGACACTCTGTGCCGACCAGATCGCGTTTCTGGCCTCCTCAATAATGTGCAATTTAAAACCAGCAACAGTTTTCGCCTTTTTCTGCTTTTGCCCTTTTGTCGGCAAGGCCTTTCGATATAATATCCGTCTGTATGGCTAAATGACTTTGGATCTGCAATGACACAAGATGAAATGAAAAAAAACGCTGCCTGGGCCGCTTTAGAATATGTACCACGCCACACTGTTGTAGGTGTTGGCACCGGTTCGACCGTCAATCATTTTATCGATGCGCTGGCCAGCATTAAGCACGAGATTAAAGGCGCCGTGTCCAGCTCGGTACAATCGACAGCAAAGCTCAAAGCGCTGGGTATAGAGGTGCTGGATTTAAACAGTATCGACAGCTTTAGTGTGTACGTTGATGGTGCCGATGAAATTAACGCAGAAAAACATATGATAAAAGGCGGTGGTGCCGCCCTTACCCGGGAAAAAATTGTTGCCGCCGTCGCCGATACGTTTATCTGTATCGTAGACCAAAGCAAACAGGTCGACGTGCTGGGTAAATTTCCGTTGCCGGTGGAAGTTATCCCAATGGCCAGCAGTTATGTTGCGCGCGAGCTGACAAAACTGGGCGGCCGGCCGGTGCTGCGGGATGGGGTTACCACCGACAATGGTAACGTCATTCTGGATGTGCATGATTTAGCCATTAGCCACCCGCTAAAACTGGAACAGCACATTAATAATATTGTCGGTGTGGTAACCAACGGCATTTTTGCGCAGCGTGCTGCCGATATGGTGCTGGTTGGCACCAGCGCCGGTACCCAGGTGATAAAATAACAGCTTATCTACACAACAGCAGGGCCCACGAAAATATAATAAAAATAATAATAACCGAATGATTTTTTTTAATTTAATGAAGAGAGTGACATGGAAAAATTTTCGCTGGCCAAAGACAAGATAAAAATATTGCTACTGGAAGGCTTGCACCAAAGTGCTGTGCAAAGTTTTAAAAACCAGGGCTACAGCAATATTGAATATTTAAAAACCTCACTGCCGGAAGAGGAACTGATAGAGCGGATTAAAGACGTGCACTTTATCGGCATCCGCTCACGCACCCAACTGACAGAAAAAGTATTGGATGCAGCCGGTAAACTGGTCGCTATCGGCTGTTTTTGCATTGGCACCAATCAGGTTGACTTAACTGCGGCATTAAAACGCGCCATTCCGGTATTTAATGCGCCATTTTCTAATACCCGCTCGGTAGCAGAACTGGTGCTGGGGCAAATTATCATGTTGCTGCGGGGTATCCCACAGCGCAATGCTGCGGCCCATCGCGGCGAATGGCAAAAAACCGCCAACAATTCGTTTGAGGCCCGCGGTAAAACCCTTGGCATTATCGGTTATGGCCATATCGGCACTCAGTTAAGCATCATGGCCGAGAATATCGGTATGCGGGTGCAATTTTATGACATCGAAGACAAGTTGGTATTAGGCAACGCCACCCAGGTAAATTTTGGCACTCTGCTAAAAACCTCAGATGTGATCAGCCTGCACGTGCCGGAAACAGCGCAAACCAAAAATATGATTGGCGAAGCTGAGCTGGAGCTGATGAAACCCGGCAGCATTTTAATTAATGCCTCCCGCGGTACTGTAGTTGATATTGATGCATTAACCGACGCGCTGCGCGGCAAAAAACTGGCCGGTGCGGCAATTGACGTGTTTCCGGTCGAGCCCAAAGGCAACGATGAAGAGTTTATTTCGCCACTGCGTGAGTTCGACAATGTTATTTTAACGCCGCACATTGGCGGCTCAACCCAGGAAGCGCAGGAAAATATCGGCTTTGAAGTTGCCGGTAAATTGGTGAAATACAGCGACAACGGTTCCACGTTGTCAGCAGTTAACTTTCCGGAAGTGTCGCTGCCTGAACATAAAGACCGCTCACGTTTGCTGCATATTCATAAAAACCAGCCTGGCGTGCTGACCAAGATCAACGAAGCCTTTGCCAAGCATAATATCAACATTGCCGGTCAGTACCTGCAAACCAATGCCGATATAGGTTATGTGGTAATTGATATCGACTCAGACGATGTTGAACAGGCACTAAACGAGTTAAAAGCCATTCCGGGCACGTTACGCGCCCGTGTACTGCACTAAGCTAGTACCAATAAAGCAAAAAGCCCGCTGATGCGGGCTTTTTTACTTATGCGTCGTCTTGCATTTCGTTAATCAAGGTTTCGGCCAGCTCGTCCGGCAGTACTACTACGCCTGGGCCGTCTGTGTCTGGCAATACCGCAATCGCCAGTTCGTCGCCGTTTAAGCCTGAAGTCCACTTGTCCAGCCAGGTATCCACATCTACCGCTTGCGCAGTACAGTGTGACCATTCGCCTTCAATCCACTGCTCGGCCAGCTCGGCATGTGGCCAAACCGGAATACAACGCTCGTCTTCTGCGCTTACCAGTACGAAGCCATCATCATCTACCAAAATCCAGATTTTCTCCAGATCGGCCACCGCTTGCACAAAGTAAGCGTAACGCTGTTCGGCGTCTAAAGTGGTAATGCGGTTAAGTTCTTCAGCGGTTAATTGGTATTCCATAAAATAGTCCTGTTATGCGGCCGATAATGCGGCTAATGATGACGGATCTGCGGCGTTTTTACCAATGCTAATTATGTCAGAGCGGCATTTCCCAGCCAGATTAACAAGGCATAACGTACCGCTTTACCCAACAGCACCAGCAACAAGAACGGTATAAAAGGGATTTTCATTACGCCGGCCACCAGAGTTAACGGGTCTCCCACCACAGGCAGCCAGGCAAATAACAAACTTAGCTTACCAAAGCGGCCGAAGTGCTGCTGCGCCGCCGCTATTGCCTGCGCTGACACCGGAAACCAGCGCCTATGCTGAAAATCAAGCAGCCGTAAGCCTAAATACCAGTTAACGCAAGAGCCCAATGTATTGCCGGCGGTAGCGGCAACAAACAACCACAGCGGCGTATAGCCTTGCGCCATCAGGGCTAACAGCAATGCCTCACTGGAGGCCGGAAACAAGGTAGCAGCAATAAAGCCGCTGCCAAACAGCGACAAATACGCCAGCATCAGTTAGCGCTTACGCCGCCAGCACCTGCCATACCAGCCGCAGCCATATCGCCCACAGCACTGCGCAGCCAAGCAAAAATACATTAAAGCGCAGCCGCACCTTGTTACTGCCAACATGCACCAGGGTATGCACTACCCGTAACAGCACAAAGGCAGCACCTAAGCCAACATAGATCACATCGGCTACACCCAACTGCAGGGTAAATAGCACGCTGAAAAAATACAGCATCGGCATTTGAAACTGGTTATCGAAATTGCGGCTGGTGGCAATAACCTGCTCGTTGGCGCCGGTTAAATTCATGGTGCGAAATGCCGACATCGAGATTTCTTTGTTTTTTGCCGCCGCAATGCGCCGCCGCCCCATCAACACCATTACCACGCTGGTTAGCAATACCTGCACGAACACCGGCAGTAAAATAAATTTTTCCATATCAGGCTCCTTATTAATTGCTGCAGAGCTTAATGCAGCTGCAATAAAGTTACCAGCGTCTTAATTCTGTCATCTTGGGCCTTTATATTTTATCCGTTGTTGTTGCTATACTGCGTGGTCTTTTTTCTAAGGTGACGCCATGGCGCAATTATATTTTTACTACTCGGCGATGAACGCCGGTAAATCGACCTCTTTACTGCAAAGTGCTTATAACTATCAGGAAAGAGGCATGACAGTGGCTATTTACACCGCTGCATTAGATAACAGATATGGCCTGGGCAAAGTGAGCTCGCGCATTGGTTTGGCCATGGACGCGCACGTCTTTAACGCCGAATTTGACTTTGTCGGCCACGTGCAGCAGCTAAAAGCACAAGGGAAGCTGGATTGTGTGCTGATAGACGAAGCGCAGTTTTTATCCAAAGCCCAGGTACGCCAGCTTACCAATATTGTTGATGAGCTGAATATACCGGTGCTGGCGTTTGGCCTGCGTACCGACTTTTTAGGCGAAACCTTTGCCGGCAGTGAAGCACTGCTGGCCTGGGCAGACAAACTGATAGAGCTGAAAACCATTTGTCATTGCGGCCGCAAGGCCAATTTTGTTGTACGGTTGGATGCGCAAGGTAAAGCCGCTACCGCCGGCTCACAAGTGCAGATTGGCGGTAATGAAAGCTATGTCTCTATGTGCCGGGCGCATTTTAAAGCCCTGGTGTGGCAGGATACTAACAAGGAATAAACGATGAAAATTCTCTATGGTGTGCAGGCGACAGGTAATGGCCATATCAGTCGGGCCCGCGCCATGGGGAAGTATCTGGCAAAAGCCGCAGTGCAGGTAGATTATTTGTTTTCCGGCCGCGACGCTGCACAGCTGTTTGATATGCAGCAGTTTGGCCAGTTTCAGGTAAAGCGCGGCCTGACCTTTGTTACTGAAGCCGGCCGGGTAAATTACTGGCAAAGTGTGCAACAAGCCTCATTGCGAGAGTTACGCCAGGATATCAACAGCCTGGATGTTAGTAGCTATGATTTAGTTCTAACCGACTTTGAGCCGATAACCGCCCATGCTGCCCGTCGTGCCGGCAAGCGCAGCGTTGCCATTGGCCATCAATATGCTTTTTTGCATGCTATTCCACAGTGCCACAATAACTTTGTTACCCAGATGGTGTTTAAACATTTTGCGCCGGCACAGATGCAACTTGGCCTGCATTGGCATCATTTTAACCAACCGATATTGCCGCCTATAATCGACGAAGAACCGCTGGATGTGGCGATACAACCACAACAGGTGCTGGTTTATTTACCCTTTGAAGATCAACAGCAGGTGCTTAAGTTGCTAAAGCCGTTAACCGGCTACCAATTCTGCGTTTATGGCCCTGGCTTAGCCATAGATAGCTGCGGCCATATCAGCACACATCCGCCGGCGTTAGCGCCATTTAAAGCCGATTTAGCCAGCTGCAGCTATGTGCTGAGCAATGCAGGTTTTGAGCTGATAAGCGAAGCCCTGCAGTTGGGCAAAACCATTATGGTTAAACCGCTGCAAGGCCAGATGGAACAACAGTCTAACGCGCTGGCGCTGACACAGCTTAAGTTGGCGCTAAGCACAGAGCAGCTGAGCACTGAAGTGATAGCGCAGTGGCTACTGCAGCCACATTCACTAAACCAGGTGCAATATCCCAACGTTGCCAGCGCTATCTGTGACTGGTTACTTGCTGGCTGCAATACCGATGTCAGCACATTAAGCCAAAAGCTGTGGCGCTAAATTTTCCTACTTTGCCAGCTACATTTTGCCAAGCCAGTTAAACCCGTTATAGTTAAACCATAATTGCTTTCGGGTTGGCTATGACTGAACAAACCTCTGCCCCGCACTTCTGGGCACTAATTGATGTACTGCCTTTGGCCGTGCTTTACAAAGAGCAGGCCAGAAAAGCCGTTTTCGCCAATCAGGCCGCGCTCAGGCTATTTGGCTTACCGGCGCAACAAAACCTGTTATCACTTAGTGATATTCAGCAGTTACCGTTAAATTCTGCCGATAGCGATCAGCCCTTTAGCTTACTGCAAAACCCGTTATTGCTGGCGCTTAGTGGCACCGAGCTGTGTCAGCCGCTTAGCATTGCCGGGCAAAAACTGATGTTACAAAGCAAGGTTATCTCCTTATCGTTTACCTTGCACAGCAGCGTAGTGATCAGTTTATGCAGCAGTAGCCTGACACAGCAACGTTTACCTGCGGCGTCAAACAGTAACCAACTGCTGGCTGAGCTGCAGGAGGCGTTGGCGTTTGACAAGTTAATTTCACTTATCTCTACTGAACTGATTAATGTCAAAGCCAGCAAGCTGGACCAACATATCGAGGATGCATTGGCAGCGGTAGGTGAATTTTGTCATGCTGATCGCAGCTATATTTTTCTTTTTAATAGCGACGGCAGCATGATGAGCAATACCCATGAATGGGTGCGCGAAGGTATACGCGCACACAAAGACAACCTGCAACAAATTCCGCAGCCGGCACTGCCGTATTTTTTTAATATTATTAAACAGGATTTGGTATTTGCCGTTGATGAAGTGGCTAAACTGCCGCCGCAAGCCAGCGCAGAAAAACAAGAATTTGAAGCAGAAGACATTCAATCGGTGTTGTGCTGCGCTATGCAGGCCGAAGACAAGTTGCTGGGTTTTGTCGGCTGCGATATGGTGGCACGTCAGCGCAACTGGACCAGTAATGACTTACGCCGCATGAAACTGGTAGGTGATATGCTGGCCAATGCCCTGCAGAATGTCCGCTACCGCCAGTCGCTGCAACAAGTTACTGAACAACTGCAACAGGCCAATGCTCAACTGCAGCAACAGGCACATCAGGATGGATTGACCGGCATTGCCAACCGGCGCCATTTTGATCAGCACCTGGAGCAGGAGCTGCAACGCGCCAGCCGCCATCAACAACAACTTGCATTACTGATGCTGGATATCGACTTCTTTAAAGCTTACAACGACCACTACGGCCATCAGGCTGGTGATCAGGCCCTGCAGCAGGTTGCCCAACTGCTGCAACAGCAATGCCGCCGTCAGGGCGAGCTGGCAGCGCGTTATGGCGGCGAAGAATTTGCCATTATTTTACCGGGTGCCGGTGAAAAAGAATGCCACACTATTGCAAAGCGTATCCAGCGCGACCTCAAAGCCCTGGCCATAATGCATCAACAATCCGCAGTCAGCTCACTATTGACGCTAAGTGTAGGCTTTAGCAGTATTTGGCCCACCCAGGATCATAGCGCTGACAGACTGATTGCCAAAGCAGACAAAGCCTTGTATCAGGCCAAAGCAGCCGGGCGTAACAGCATTTATCACCTCAGTGATGTTGTAACAAGCTGACAGAATAAAAAAGGGTAGCTGCGCTACCCTTCTGCTTTAATCGTAAAACGGTGAACGCTGCTCTGTCATATCAATCAGCGTTGCCGGCCGGTTAAGTGGCTGGCCACCATCGCGCGCAATGGGCACCCATGGCAGGCGGCCACGGCCTTTTGCCGGGCGCAACGAGAACAAATCAAACGGAATAGACAAATAAAAGCCTTTGGTAAAGCTGCCTTCGCCGTATTCTTCAGCCGACACATTGGTAAAGGCGGCATAAGCCCCTACTACAATGCCGCTGTTAAAGCGCTTGGCAAAATCAACATTGACACCTTTGTCCTTTGCCAAAAACTGGCCAATATTAAAGGTTAGCTGCGTATCCGGCAAAAACTCAGGCTTCCAGTACACATTGATATGGCCGGTAAAGGTTTTATAGTCAAAAAAGTCAAACTCATTGTCATAAGAGCGCTGGCGTACATAGTTTAAATCAAACCCGACAGCGATATTAGAATCTACCGGCCGGTACAGCAGCTCGGTTCCAACGCCGCCGTACATGGTTTCCAGATAACCACCATACGCCTGAGCAAACCAGTTTGGCGCTATCTGATCCTGCCATTGCAGATACAAGTTCTCCATTGACACCACACTGCCGGTAACATACTCACGCATATAGGTACGCACTCGGGGTAGCGGTGTCTGTTCGGCATCAACGGTGTAGTTAAATTTATCGAAGTTTTCCAGCACGGTAATTTTGGCTGTGCTGTTTAGCATCAGGTTATTGCTAAGACGATAACCGGCATTAGCAAACAGACCGGCTTGATACATGTAAAAGGCTTCCGGGTTACCAAAGGTCTGAATAAAAAACACCTCAGAGCCGGCAAAAAAGCCATTTTGCGACGGTATATCGCGATAAGCCAGAGTTTGCGCCGCCGGTTGCTGGCGTACATAGCTGGACTTAACGCGGTTATGTAACGACTCGTAGCGCACCGCAGCTATAAAAGGCGCAGCCTCTATCACGGTCTCTACCGCCGCCAGATTACCAGCGTAATTTACGATACGGTAGCGCTGTATATGAGCCGGCACTTCAGTTGCCAATATCCGGCCAATACGCTCAACTGCCTCATCATGATCGCGATAGCCCATCTGATAGCCATAAATAACAAACTCGTCATCGGTCATATGCGCAGTTTGCAGCGCGAAACCGGCTTCCTGCAACAAGGCACGCGGTAAAGCATCTCGGTCGCTAATTTCAGTGCGGTTTAACTGTGCCGGCACTGGCCGTAGCGCGGGTTTGACCTTGTACTGGCTGACACTGTGTAAATTAAGTGCATAGTGCACACCAAAACCCAGTGTATTACCTCGCTGATAGTTCAGATCAAAGTTAAAATTACCCCAACGGTATACCGCACCAAAGTTCCAGTTTGAATCCTGCGTTAGGTTACCGGCAAAATCCTGCTGATAATTATTGCCTTCGTACTCCAGTTTTAGCCGCAGTGGCTGCCAGGGTGTCTGGTATTCTATACCGCCAAACAGCGACGCCGGGCCTTTAAAAAACTGATCGTAATCTACCTTACCGCCCCGGCCGCCGTAACCCTCTGGCCGGTTGCAAAAACTGTCACGCAGCTGACAAAACGGGTTTGTGATATTACCGTCCTGCCCCAGGTAGCCCCAGCCTATGCCAAGGTGAAAATCCAGATTATGCCATTTTTTACTCAGCGTCAGATATTCACTTTCAAATAAACCGGTACCGCCAAAATCGCGAATACCTAAAGACACTTGCGGCAGGTAGCTGCTTTCTTGCAGCAGACGAAACTTAACATCTATGCCTTTATCTTTATAGGTTTGATCACCGCTGAAACTTGGATCGTCGCTGTACAGCCTGGTGCGCACATCAGTATAACGAATGGTCGACTCCATCCAGTCAAACAACTGAATACTTACCGACCACAGCCGGTATTCTTCGTTGTCGGTATAGTTCATACTCAAATCACCGGCCGGCGCCATGCGGGCGGTTGGCGTCTGGATCAGACCCACACCACCATGTGCCATTTGTGATGCCCCTGCAGGCGGCAATTGCCAATTGCTAAGGTCGCTGGCACAGACTGCAGCAGGCATTAACAACAGTGATAGTATCGATAAGCGAAAAGGTAAACGAAACAGCGTCATGGCAAAATCCTGTGAACAGCCAGTTGTTGCAGCAAGGTATTTAATCTTGCAAAGCGTTTGTCCAGTAACGGCTCGGTAAACAGCACCAGAAGCTGAGCACCGGGCATAGCTTCCACATGCTGACTGTTCCAGCTGCTGATGCCGGCAATAACAATGCGGCCATCCGGTTGTACCACCGCCAGCTTGCTGCTATCAGCGGCATAACTAAAATGATCTGGCTGGGCATAAACAGCGACATGGCTGGCACTGTTGTGCGGCACGCTAAGTGCCCGCTTTACGGCACCGGCGATATGCACCACACCAGGGCGGCGGCCTAACACAATACGGTAGTCGCCAGCATCAAACCGCGGGTTAAGCGCTGCCTGCACCGTCGCCGCATCGTAGTCCAGCGGCATCGCAATGCGCTCAGCCAGCTGCCATTGATTTACCTGTGCCTGCATTAACGCCAGGGCGTCGCTAAGTGACTTATCATCGGTTTGCTGGGCAATTTCAGCGGCCAGACTAATCAGCTCACGACGCAAGCTATGCGCATACTGACTATCGGTACGATACAGCGCGGCTGCTGGCCAATACCATTGCTGTTTTAAGGCATAAGGCTGTAACACCTCAGCCAGACGTGGTGCTTCGCTGTATTGCCGGCGCTCACCGTTTACATCAACAGTTACTTTTGCCAGGCTCAGGTTGCTGCAAAACAACAGGCCAAGTGTGAACAATAAAGGCTTATTCACTATCACCTCCTGCGTCAGCGGTTACAGCGTCAGCCGGGATCAAGCGGGCAATACGGCTGATATAGGTCATTTCAAATCGCTCGGCAAAGGGGGCCAGTTGCTGCACGCTTTTAAGCAAAGTACCGGTTTGGCTATCAAACCAAAAGGTGTTTTGCCACTGCTTATCTAAACGCAGGTAGTTGGCCGGGCTGACGTAGCTAACCTGTTCGGTAATCTGGGTAGTATTAAAGCTATGGCCAAAATAACGCAGTGGCTGATTTGGCTGCACACTAAAACGCGAGCTAAGCGCATAGCCGTATTCGCCGTTTTGCCAATCGGCCAGGCGCAGCCATTCGATAGCAGGATTAATTGCCTCAGGCTGGCGAAGCTGATCAGCCTGTGTATTGGTTAAATACAGTAAGTCGTTACTAAAGCCAACAGTACGCACTATACGGCCCTGCTGCATAATCAGCAGCGCATTATCGGCAGATACCCATTTGTGCTGGCCGGCTTCTAAACGTAGCAGCGCCATCGCCGCCTGGCTGCGCTCACCGTGGCGCACATACATTAAATCTGAGCGTGCCTCACGCACCTGCTGCAGGCTAAGTTCAACGTCATCGGGCGTAGTAAACGCCAGCTGCAACGTATCGAGATAAGAATTATAAGTACCGGAACACGCACTTAGTGCCAGCAGTACACCGGCAGCAAAAAACGGCTTTATCGCTGTATTCACAAATTAAGGCTCATGTTGTTTGAGTAAACCGGCATGCCGTGTCAGATAAACGCAGAGAAAAAACAACGGCAAAAGCCTGCAGCAATAAAAAAGCCGCCAGCAGGCGGCTTTATAGCAAACTTAAACTTACTGCAGAGTTGCAGCGTAAGTGTAAGTTGCAGTAGCGGTCATAGTACCAGTGCCAGTAACCTGCACACCAGTACAAACGCCGTTTACCGGCGCGCCGTCACCAGCGTTACACACTTGTTCTTTTGGTGGCTCTATTTTAACTGAAGAACCACGGTTGTTAGAGATGATAGCAGCAGCAACTGCAACACCAACTACACCAGCTGCTACAGTAGTAGTAGCAACACCGCCGATAGTACCGTAACCACCTGCGCTTTCCTGAGCATTTACGTTAACAGCAAAAGCTAACGCTGCCGCAGCAACTAATAATTTTTTCATAGTCATTCCTTTAAAAGACATTGTGTAAAAAATTTATCCAAGACTATACCAAAATACTGCCAAACATCAAGCACTAAATATCCATCATTTAGTTAACAAGGTCAAACTGCACCAGCTAATAGCGCTGTCGGGCTTTACTGAAATACAACGCCATTAAAGTAAATATACTGCTGTGCGCAACGCCAACCATAGCAAAAGCCGCAATCGCCTTAATAGGATCTGCGGTATAGCTGCCAACCAACCATAACAGGGCCAAACGTAAACTTAATGTCACAACATTTAGTGCTATTGCCCAGTGTTGTACTTGCAAAACCATAACCGCTTTAACGCTGGGCGTGTTTACAAAGGCACAATACAGCCACACAGCCATCCAGCGCGCATATTCGCCACTGGCGTACCATTCTTGGCCAAATACCAAAGCGAATAACCAGGGCCCGGCAATGATAAACACACTAAAAGGCAGCAGCCCTATTGCTGCCAGGCTCAGACTGGCTTTAGCTAAAATAGCGACCAGCGGCTTTTGTTGTTGATAGGCCGCTGTAAAATGCGGGTAAAACACATCACCTACTGCCCGGCCCAGTAACATAGCGGGCAATGCCAGTATCGCCTTGGCCAGGGTGTAAAAACCAGCTGCGGCGCTGCCAAAGGTAGCCGCCAGTACCAACACAGGGGCACTTTGGGCGGCAGCGTTTAGCAGTGCCTGCGGGGTTTGAAACAATACAAAGGCGCGAAATTTAACTAAGGTGCGATTTAGTCTCAGCCAGTAGCGGCGTGACATCATATGTCGCCAGACACTTAGTGGTTGCCAATGGCGTAGTGGCTGTCCGGCCAACAACCGCAATAAAACACTGTGCAATAAATACGCAAATGACGCTATGGTTACCAGTACAGCGGCGACACTCTGCCACAGGCCCATTAGCAACCGGGCCAGATTAACAATAAGTGCCTGCAACACATCTGCCTTGGCCAGCACTTTAAACTGCTGTTGTTTTATCAGCAGTTGCTGGCTAATTTGTAACCGTGCGGCAAACAACATCGCCAGTGGTAATAAAAACACCAGATTGCCAATACTTTGTACCGACAACAAGGTTAACAGTGATTGTTTAAATAGCAGCAGCAATAAAAAGAGCAGCAGGCTAAAGCCAACCGCCACTGCCCAGGCTGTGCTGGCGATATAGCGGCATTCAGTGCGGTTACGCCCTTGCACGACCGCCATCGGCAAGCACAACGCCGCCAGCGGGAACAGCAGCAGCAATAGCGCATTAAACGCACCTAGCTCACCAAATTCTGCAGGACCGTATATACGTAACACCAGCGGCATAAAGCCAAAGTTAATTAGCTGCACCAGTAAAGTGCCACTGAGCAACAACGACACCTGGCGCACTAATTTATTTGCCAGCAAAGATTTGATCACCGCAACACCTGATATGCCAAAATTGCCCGTCAGTATACCACTGAGCGCCAGGCGCAAAAGCACCGTCAAAGGTTAAACATAAAAAAAGCGGGCCTAATGCCCGCTCACGTATAGCCTGCTCAAAATAAAATTACTGCGTCAGACTATCAAATACCGATGTAAAAGCAGCCAGATCTTTGGCACCGGTTAATACGGTGTAATCAACTACAGTATTGCCTTGCTTGCGGCCAACAATAAAAGTTGGAGTAGACTTAAAGCCCAGCTCTTGTGCATAACTAATAGACTTGCTAACCGTCTGATGCACTGCAGCATCTTGCAAACAGGTATTAAATTGTTCAGCATCTACCCCAAGAGCAACTGGTAACTGCTCCATATACTCAGCGGTAAAGCCTTTTGAGCTGTTAAACAGGCTATCTTTAGCCGCACTATATTGCTGCTGGGCAGATGCGCAGCGCAGTGCTACCGCGGCAAATCCGGCCTGCTGGTGAATGCTTAACAGTGGTAATTCGCGGCCAACAAACAACACTTTACCGGTGTCGATAAACTGCTCTTTTAATTGCGGATATACCTCGTTGTGAAAACGGGCACAAAACGGGCAATGTAAGTCGGTAAATTCAACAATAACTAATGCCGCGTCTTCGCTACCAACTTTTTCACCTTCATGAAACTCGATAGCGTCGGGGCGCACCAGCTCGCCCATGCCAACACGGCGGGCAATGGTGGTTTGCAGGCTTTTAACCTGCTCCAGCTCAGCGCGCAGTTGGGCTATTTCTGCTTGCTGCTGTTTGTCGCCGGTACAGCCAGCCAATAAGGCCAACAGCAGGCCCGGTAGTAAAAACTTCATAGCTACTCCGATAAAAAAACCCTCGCAAGCGAGGGTTTTTATTAACTTAACTCAGTAATGAATTACTGTGCCCAAGTATTCTGGTCCAGAACTGGCATAACGCGGTCGTTACCAGTTGACAGACGCTGTACAGTTACACCGTGTACAGTATCTTTAGGAGCAGTTACTGCGAATGTCAGAGTGTGACGCAGTGGGTTACCAGTGTTAGCAGTTTGAGCTGCGCCATCTGCACCAGAGTAGTTCTTCTGAGCTACTGCAGCGTCGATGATTTCTGGTACGAAGTAAACGTAAGAAGACTTCGCTGGGATGTTAGCTAAACGTACCGCAGTAGCGTGACGTGCGCCAACAGTACCATCTACAGACTCACCGAATACGTCTACAGTTACTTCTGCTTCCTGGTTGTGCTCGTTCGTAATACGTACGAAGTTACCAGCACCAGATACAGAGTAAGGCACTTTTAATACTGCACCGTTGATACCTACGTTGTGCGTAGTAGTAGTTTTAGTACAGTGATCCAACAGAGTTGAACCATCCAGGTCTAACATGCTTTCAACATTGACGTTGTAGTTAAAGCCCAGTGGAGTGATTGGATCTGTAGTGTCTGACTGAACAACAGTAACAAATACAGTGTTAGACGCTGCGTCCGGCGCTAAAGCACCGAAAGAAGCAGGTACAAAACCGTCTTCTGCATCTGCTGCAAACTCGTTACGAGTAAAGAACAGAGACGCGTCTTTAACGTAGTTAGTGTCTAACACACCGTGAGTGTTAGCACCCAGAGTGATAGCATCTGCCAGTGCACCTTTAGTGGCACCAGCGGTGTTGTCCTGGTCGTTGTAGAAGTAGAAACGAGCAGAAGAACCAGCATCACCAGTAGTAGAGAACTTAACGTTCAGTTTATCAGCAGCAACCAGAGTGTGCTTCAGATCAATAACCTGAGCAGCAGGAGCTGTTGCTAAACCACGGTCTACGAAAGTAAACGGTGCTACCAGTTCAGTTTTACGCAGTTTCAGACCAGTGTTACCAGCTCCGTCAAACACGAACTCGCTACGGGCAACAATAGTTGCTTCATCAAAGTTCTTAGTTTGAGCGTTAACCTGACCAACAGTTGCTGTACCTAAGAAGGTGTAGAACTGTGGAGAGATATCAATTAACTTCTCAGCACGTGATACACCACCGATGATGCTTGAACCACCATCTGTGCGGGCAGCAGTAGCCTGGATAGTGATAGAACGCTTAGAATCGCCATCAACACAAGCTGTGTTTGTAGTACGGATACCTACTGGTACGTGAGTTGCGTACTCAGCTGGAACCAGAGTTGCACCAGCAGAAGTTAAACCGTTCGTTTTAGAGAACAGCATACGGGTACCGGCTGGGATAGTAACGCCTGACTGAGTCAGGAACTCAACTTCAGTTTTACCGTCAACTACGCCATCAGACGTTGCCAGAATATCACCAGCTGGGCTTAACAGGAAAATCTGGTTAGAGTTACCGAAGAACTCAGCACCTGATAAAGCAACCTTGATGCGTGAAGCACCTGGGATGTCAGTCGTTGGGATATAAACGATTTGAACGCCTTCAAATGCATCACCTGGAACGGCACGGAAAGCAACGTTATTCAGGTCAATTTGAAAACCGTTAGCACCGCCTTTAGTCAGCTCATAAGCAACACTACCTGGTACGATAGCGGCTAAGCCAGCAACACGAGCAGGAGTAGCAGCAGTAGTGTAACAGTCAGCGCCACCGAACGAGCCGTTAGTGTGGTTAGTTTCTGGTGCACCTTTGTAAATTTCAAAACACGCTTCTGTACCTGCGAACGCATTGCCAGCATATAAGCCCGCTAATACTGCAGTAGAAATAAGCGCTTTATTAAGTTTTTTCATTCCATCTTTCTCCGTCAATTTTCAAGCAGCAATTTACTGCTTACTGGAACACGTGTTCCTTTGGCAGGTAATGACTTTTATTAAGAACCTGCCTAAGGCATTGAATCCAACTGCGACTTTAGTACAGCAGCCGGCGCTTGCATGCGTTCACCACCTGCAAAAGCCACCGAAGCGTATTCAACGTGTCGAATCATAGCTATGTTTGTCATACACAGTCAACACTAATGTTTTAAAAAAATCTTTGTAATTGCTCATTTTTTTATCAAACATCAATATTATGGCTGTACCGGAAAACTGTAGAGCTCAGACAGCTTACGACCAAACTCGTCTAACTCTGTGGTATCTCTGATTATTCTTGGCGTAATCAGTATCATTAATTCTGTGCGGGCAAAATTATTACCCTTGGTTTTAAATAAATTACCCAGTATAGGTAAGTCACCTAAAATTGGCACGCGCGAGTCACTATCGGTTAAATCTTCTTTTATCAGGCCGCCCAGCACTACTGTTTGGCCGTTAGCCGCCAGCACGCTGGTGCTTAAACTGCGTGATGAAATAGTAGGTGATGAAATATCTGAAGTAGTATTAGGTGAACTTTTGGAGGTTTCCTGCGAAATTTGCAGGCTAACCAAGCCATCAGCATTTATTATTGGTGTTACCGATAAGCTAATACCGGTAGAGCGGTACTGCACACTGGTGCGCACCGTATCGGAATTATCTGAATCGCGAAACTCAGTAATAATAGGCACCTGCTCACCAGAGTTAATGCTGGCGCTTTCGCCATCGCGCACCACTAAATAAGGCCGTGATAATACCCGGGTGTTGGTTTTACTGGCCAGCATTTGCAATGCAACGCGCCAGTCACCGTTAAAACCGCTGAAGGAAATACTGCCGGTGCTGGATTTTAAATCTAAGCTGGCCGATTTGGCGAAGTTATTACCCGAGCTGTAAAACCAGTCGATACCGGATGATACGTTATCGGTAAGATCTACCTCGGCCACTATAACCTGTAATGCGACCTGGCCTGGTAAACGGTCTAATTGTTCGAGCAAGCCCAGTATCTCCTGGTATTTGCTGGGTGAAGCATTAATAACCAGTGCATTCTGGCTTTCGTCGGCGGTAACCTTTACCCCGGCGCCACTGGCGGAAGTGCTTTGCCCGCCGGAAGCACGGCCGGTTGAAGATGGGCTACTTGCAGGCTGGTCATCTTGTTGGGCCGATGTAGTTGGCCCCAGCACGACTTTAAGGCTTTTTACCAAATCGGCGGCCTTGGCAAAGTTGGGCCGGTATACATACATCCGCTCAACTTCACCCCCGGTAGCAACATCCAGCATACGGGCCCACATACTTACCCTGTCACCCAGGGTTTTATTACCCGAATACACTACCACGGCGTTTAAACGGTTAATGGGTACCAGAGCGAT
The DNA here is from genome assembly GCA_018826295.1 of Gammaproteobacteria bacterium. GTDB lineage: Bacteria > Pseudomonadota > Gammaproteobacteria > Enterobacterales > Alteromonadaceae > Alishewanella. Next base: position 117,844 of record JAHJZX010000021.1, on the reverse strand, counting down.
GTCTTCACCAATTTGAATGCCTTCAGCCGTCATTAGAGTTTGCATTTGCGCAATCATGGCTTCAGGAGATAAATACACCATGCTAAGCATACGAATGTCCCGGCCACGGGCATGCGGTACGTCTAACATGTTTACAATTTGCAAAGCCCGTTCAATATCGGCACGTTTGCCCTCCATTACCAGTAAGCGGTTAGTGTTGTCCGGATAGGCCTGGGCATTGGACAGCTTACTTATAATGCTGATGATAGAGCGCGACGAGTTATAAACGTATGGCACTAACTGAATAATATCGTCGCCAGACTCGGGCAAATCCTCAAGCTCCCGGCCGATACCGATAGAGCGGTCCAGAATGCGGTTAGATGCCTTGTTGACATAGATAATGTTGTCTTTGCTGTAAACCTCAACATTTTGTTGGCTTAGTACCTGACGGGTTAACTGAAACAGCTCTTGCGGGCTGATATCCTGCTGAATATTCAAGGCCAGCTTTTCGCGCATGCGCTCTACGTCAGACGACAACACATAGCTTAATGACAGTAGCTCACCAAACACATAGTGCGCCAGTTGCGGCACTTCCATTTCGTCAACCGCTACTTTAATAGGATTACTATTGGCAAAATGTGGTAGCTGGGTAAGTAAGGGTGAGCCACGCTTTATCGTTGCCATACTGTCTATACGGCCTTCCTGAAACTGCTTAGCCGGTTCCTCAGTTTCTGCAACAGCATCGCGCTGCTGTAATATCTGCTCCTGTTTAAGAAATGAAGACGGAACTTGATAATTCTCGGTAAACTCCTTTTTGCGCTCGCCCGGCGCCATAGATGCGCAAGATACGGTAAATGCAGCCAGAGTTAAGGTAACAAGCGGCTTGGTTAGACGTTTTGTAGTTATCATTAATTACTATGCCTGTAAATAAAAGAGTGAAACATTACTCAGACCGGGCTTTAAACAACTGCAGTTTTATTGCTGGCAGTGGCTGCTCATCTGGTTGGGCGTTATGCGTAAATTCTGCTGTTGATGACGACAATGCACTCAGGGTATAACTGTGCATCGCATCACCAACCGATGCCGATAACAATTTAGAGCCCTGCATATTATTCAACCAAAGCCTGGCTGTCAGTTTGCCATCTACTGCGTCTATAGCCAGTAACTTAGGTTGCATATCTATTAGCGTTTCAGGCGCTTTAGGCTGTTGCTCGTCCTGCTGCGGCGTTTGCGGCTTTACACCAAATAAGTTGCTGAATGCCTCACTGCTGGTTTGCTGTTCCGCCACGCTGCGCTGTGGCATGGGTGTAGCAACACTGCTCTCTACCTTGCGTGCAGTAAGCGGTTTAACATAGGTTTGCCGAAGTGTGGCGACAAAATGGCTGATTAACGCCAGCACCACCACTGCGTACAGCATTTTTTCTTGCCGGCTTAACTGATTTATCATTTAACGTCTCCCGGTGCCAATGGCACCAACAGATCCAGGGTACCGGTAATTTCGCCGGCGGCAGCATTGGCTTTAACCAAACGAACACCGGAAAACAAGATACGCGGCGAACCCGATTCTAACTGCGCTATTAAACGGTATATATTTTGCGGAGTTCCCCTGACGAAAACACTAGCTGGTATAGTGATGGCATCGCGCTCATCAACCTGACCGGTATTGCGGGCATTCAGTTCTACATTGGCCTGTTTGGCTTCAGTTTCCAGATGTTTGAGTATCTGAATAGTACGTTGGCTTTGCGGTACCGTTAACCAAACTGACTCTAAGCTGGCATAGTTTTCGTCGATGGCTTTTTGCTGAGCCAATAATTGTGCAGAGCGTTGCTGCACATTAGACAAGCGCATTTCGCTAAGCTTTAACTGATTTATCGTGGCAGTTTTCTGGCTTACCCACTCCAGCCAGGGCACCAGTACAAACTTCGCCACCAGCAATATCGCCAGCAGTGCCAGTAAAAGTGGCTTATTCTTCATTACCGGCTCCTGCTTTGTCGTCGTTAAAAACCAGACTAATGGTAAAGCTTTCGCCGTTACTTACTTTTTGGATATTGCGATCAAACTTTACCTCTTTCCAGGTGCTGTCGCCGGTTAACTTGGCCAACACATTTATAGCTGAGGTAGATACACCACGAATTTGCATTAATGGCCCGCTTAGCTGGATGTTCTCCAACACAATATCTTCTGTCAGTTGGCTGCTTAACTGATGAAGTATGATGCCAGAAGCGGGAAAACGTTGGTAAAGCGCATGATACTGAGCTATTACATCGGCCTTTTTATCCAATGCCTGCTGCTGATCAAACAAGGTACTGGCTTCGGCCTGCAACTGCTGCACGCTGGCTTGCAAACTTGACTCCTGCCATGCCAAGAATGACGATAGCACCAACATATAGGCTGTCGCTGCAGCGCCAGCAAAGATCGCCAGTTTTTTGTAGTTGGTATTTGGTTTAGTATGCTGTGCCGCAACGTATATTAAGCAACCGGCCAGTTCCCACCATTTCAGTGGCAGTTTTTGCTGTTGTAACTTCTGCTTTAATGACAGGGCTTCAATAGTGACACCCTCACTATTTTCACCTAAAGCGTCGAGAAAAAAGGCGGAATTAGCCATCAATCCCTGAATTTGAGTAAGGTGTAGCACATTGGCTTCGGTAAGCCAGGCCCAGTACGGCGTGTCTGCCTGCACTTTGTACAGTGTGCGCTTTGATAACAGCCGGTAAAGTATCCAGGTTTCCGGGATCAGTAAACACCAGCCCGGAGCAAGTAGCGACAAGGTTGAAGCCGGGATCACAGCAAACAATACCTGATAACGGCCATTATCATTTCCCTGCACTTTCCAGATGGCTTTGTTGCCGGCAGCAGACAACACTTTTAGTTCGTTACGGATAAGTTTGGGTAAATCGGTTAACGCAGCCTTGTAGCTACGTTGAAACTCAGAGTAATGCTCTTTGGGCAACACCAACATAGGTTGACGTTGCTTTAATGAAGGTGCTGTACCTTTTAATGTATTATCCAGCCATACCGGCCTTTGGAACACTTGGGTTAATGCTTTCACTTGGTTTCAGTTCCTATATACCCAGGCTGTTTTTCCGCGATATAACTTACGCGTTTAGCGCTATTGCTTTTAATTAATACGAATGACTGCCGGTAAGCAGCATTTTCTATTGTGATATCAATTGTTATTTTTAGCCTGCGGCTTAAATAGACAGCCATTTCTTCTGCCCGTTCGATCATCAGATCATTAGTTGCATCTGGCTCAGCACCGTCACGAATAGCGATAAACTGTTCAGCCCGGTAATCCCCCAGCAAAGTAGGTAATAATCCAGCAGGCGAAAAATCGAAGTTTATCACAGAGGAGCCAAGGAAAGTAATATAGGGTGCAAGGCGTTGCCAGTCTTTATCCAGCCCTTTTACCAGCGCCAATTCGTCTGCAGTTTGTGGCAAACCATTTCTGGGTAAACCCTCTTGCGCATAATCTTGTTTTTCTGCGCCATTGAGGTGTAAAAAATCGTCTTCGTCGAACCAATCCTGCAATGCGGCAACCACATGGTCAGGCTCTGTTACGTTAAAACTGGTTAGAAAATTTAACCATACCCTGGGTTCAAACGGATGCACCGAGATCATACCAGAGGTGTCATAAATTTGAATGGTCGCGTTTTGCCATGTGAAGGGACGCCCCCAAAAATTAAAACTCTCAGGTAGTCCAAGCTCAGCAATGCGGGCCTTGTTTGGCCGTTCTACCCATAGTGGAGTAGTCATTAGTTCAAATACCAGCTCTTCTTTTACCGATTCGACCGCAGCCCGTGCCAGCAGGTTATTTTTTGCCTGTTGCGCCGTAGTGATATTTGCCCGGCTCTTATACTGATATACGGTAATAACGGTAGAGATAACAGCGGCCAGCATCAGCACCATTATCAGAGCAATGCCACGCTGTGAGCCATGCTTTGCTGCGGCATTAACCATTGTTTTCACTCATAAAAATACCCAAACGCTGTAGATCGATGTTTTCTAACCGCACCCAGTACTCGGCTGAAGTTTCGTCAGTATCTAAGCTTATTTTGATAAACAGCGGTAAAACACCGGTTACAAAGCTATCAAATTGGTTAAACCAGGCTGCCGGTTGAATTTGCATGCCAGGGTAAGATTCTGACATAGCATTTTGCCGGTCTGCTAACGTAGGCCAGCTGTAGTACTGAACAGTCATTTTGCTAACTGGCTTTATATTGTTGCTATAGGTGTTGCATAAGGTTTCTGGTTGTAAATCAGCCCGGGTAAATAACGCCTGCTCTAGTAAGCGCTCACAATACATTAAGCTATTATCTTTCACGCCCAACCAGGCGACAGCTGCTTTGCCAGGCTGCTGCATACTGGTGGTAGCCACCCAGGACAGACTGTCATTGCCACCTTTAAACCAGGGCTTGTAGTTGTATCGATCGATTTTAATGTTGTAGTCAAATGCTGCTGATAGTTGTTCCTGCCAGGAAAGGTCAGCTTTGGCTTGTCGCAACTGCAATGCAATACGGTCTTGTGATTTATTAAAACCCGCTACGTAATACGAGTAAGCACTACTGGCCAAAGACAACACCGCGGTTAAGATCAGTGTTGCGATAAGCATTTCTAACAAGGTTAGTCCGCGCTGATTTGCCATATAGTTTGCCTGAACTCATAGGTTAATGCGGATTCATTGCTGACAATGACATTAAATAAGGTTAATACGCCTATTGCCGTTTCAGCATTGCCGGTTTCGGGGCTAAACCCCAATAACTCAGGACCTTGCTTAAGCTTTTTCGCTTCCCAACTGTAGTTACTATTGGCAGTGGTTATGCTGCCTTTAACACGGCCCTGCTCTAGTTCATACCGAATTTGCGCCTGCAACGAATTGTAATCAGCCAGTGACGTTATGTACTTGCCTGCCTGAATCTGGGTTGCAAAGTTTTGTTGAAACACCACTGCCACTAACCCTAATGTCATAAACAAAATGATTGACGCTATCAGCACTTCAATCAGCGTCAGACCATGCTGCTTGTTCATTATCTATTACCAGTTGCCAGGCTTTTTCATTAATATAAGCCTTTAAAGATAAGGGTTCTGCCAAACCACCGGGCATAATAATAACTGTCTGCTCGGTAAAGGCGGTGTATTCAAGCGCCAACTGCTTTTGGTAATCTTTGGCGGTGGCGGTTAGCATCCTGCCGCTTGCAGTAACTTCAATAGGACGGGCTAAAAAGAAGCTACTGTTATGTACCTGCTGAAAAAACATCGCACAGAGCTGGCGCTCGGCGCGTTGGCGCGCTGCATCAACCTGATTTACCGTTATGGGTAATACAATGCTCAGGCTTAGTGACATCAGCACCATCACAACCAACAATTCGATAAGGGTAAAGCCTTTAGCTTTAGAAAGGTACATCGGACGTTGACACTATACTCAGTAACATGGTGACGACTACTGAGCCGACTAAGCCGCCCATGACGATAATCAACAGTGGCTCTAACATACTGGTTAGTTTCATTGCCCATTGTTCAAAACGCCAGCGCGCCCGCTCGCTCATTTCGCCAAATACCACGTCAAGATTACCGCCCTCTTCACCTACTTTTACCAGCGACAGCATAACAGGTTCAAGAATGTCGGTTGCCGCTAGTGAGTCTGACAACATTTTACCCTGAGATACTTCATCTCTAACGCGCTTTAACTGGCCCTGGATTTTATTATCGTTGGCGATGGCCACTGAGAAACCTAACGCCTGAGCCAGCGGCAGACCACTTTGCAGCATTAACTGCATCGCTGAAATAAAACGGATACGTTCACTTAACAGCAAGCCATTTTTAATGAGTGGAGTACGCCTTAATACTGATGAAAGCAGACTTTGAAACCAAGGCTTACGCCAGGACGTCATAATGAGCAATATCAAACCGGCGACAAATATCAGTAGCGTTAACTGATTTTGTCGCATCCAGGCACTGCTATCGAGCAAAAATGCAGTATACGCTGGTATATCCTTCATATTGGCAAACAAGCCTTCCATGCTTGGCACAATAAAATTGAAAATAGCAAATAAAGCCACCAGACATACTGCAAAGATAAATGCCGGATAAATCATCGCCTGGTTAACTTTGCCTTTTAGATCATTTTGAAACTTTTGGTTGTGGCCCAGCCGTTCCAGCGTCACCGCTAACTGGCCGGACTCTTCACCAATGCGCACCATTTCACAGTATAGGGTATTGAAGTAACGCGGAAACTGCGCAAAGGCAGTATGCAGCGGGTTACCCCCTCGAACTTGCTCGGTCATTGCGCCCAGCATCTCAGCGGCTACCGGATTGGGGTTGGCCTGTGACATCATATCCAGCGCTCTGTCCAGCTGTACGCCGTTGCGCAGTAGCAGCGATAGCTCCGTTGTCAGTTGCTCTAAGTCGGCTGCAGATATGCTATTGAATATACCTGCATCCGGTTTAAGCTGTTTAACCTGCAGTGGCGATAGCTGCTTTGCAATAACCATCGCCAACGCTTCGGCCTCAGATAAGGCTCTGATACGGCCTTTAACCCGCGAGCCCTGGCCGTCAATGGCTTCGAATTCCCAGCTTAGCATTAGCCTGCTACCCGCATGACTTCGTCAAAAGTAGTAATGCCCCGCAACACTTTTAACAGACCGTCCTGCTTCAGAGTTCGTAAGCCTTTGCGCTGGCGGTATTCGCGGACGGACTGCAGAAACTGCTGATCTTTAGCAAAGGATTGAATTTCATAATCGTTTGGTAAATATTCTAAAATCGCCACCCGCCCCAGGTAACCGGTACCGCCACAGCGCTCACAGCCTTTACCGACACAGATTTGTGGCTCGGCATTTAGGGTACTAAGCATTTGTTGTACTTCTGGATGCTGAATGATTAGCCCCGTGTTTTCATCAGGTACTTTACAGTGCTGGCACACAGTTCGCACCAGACGCTGCGCCATGACAGAAATAACTGAAGCATTTAGCAAGAACTCTTCTACGCCCAGATCTATAAGACGGGTAAAAGTGGTTGGTGCATCGTTAGTGTGCACGGTACTAAACACCAGGTGGCCGGTAAGTGATGATTGCATCGCAATGCGGGCCGTCTCCTGATCCCGAATTTCGCCCACCATAATAATGTCAGGGTCTTGTCGCACGATACTGCGTAAACCGCGCGAAAAATCAAAGCCAATTTCACTATTTACCTGCACCTGATTAATACCGGATAGTTGATATTCTATCGGATCTTCCAGCGTTATTATTTTTACTGATGGCTGGTTAAGTTTGGCTAAAAACGAATACAGACTGGTGGTTTTACCTGAGCCGGTCGGGCCGGTCATTAAAATAACGCCGGTAGTGCGCTTTAAATCCTGGTTGATCAGCTCAATTAAGTCTGGTTCATAACCAATTGATTCAAGAGAAAAATTTACCGATTCTTTTAATAGGAAACGCATTACCATGCTTTCGCCTTCACCCAATGGTAACGACGATACACGTATATCTAACTCTTTACCGGCAACACTTGTTTCTATTTTGCCATCTTGTGGCTTACGCCGCTCGGCAATGTCCATACCCGCCAGAATTTTAATCCGCGACACAACGCCTAACTGTAAATCCAGTGGTATGGTGTCGCTTAAATGTAAGATGCCATCAACCCGGTATCGCACCCTATAACGGCCATTTAGTGGCTCGATGTGCATATCTGAAGCACGCATTTTAATACCGCGTACTATTAGGCTATTTACCAGATTAACTGTCGGCGCGCCAAAAGCCAGCTCACGTAGCCGTTCCAGTTCGGATCCGGAGTCATGGGTTTGATGTTGTTCAGATAACTTTTTTGCCAGTAACTGCGCCCGTAGCGCATCTAACTGAGATTGTTTGCATAGATGTATAGCCAGATTATGCTCTGACGCCGGCCACAAACTGTATACCGCCAAATCGAAAGGATCAGTAACCGCCAGGTGCAACTCTGCACTATCCAGAGAAAACGGCAGAGCTCCAGCTTTAAAGCTGGCATCTAAATCAAAACTATGCAGAAACTCTACCGGCAATTCAGATTGCTCGGTTAAGGATTCAAATACCGGCAATTTCAGATAGGAAGCGTAGATATCGACCAGGTCATCTTTTTGCACTATCCCCAGGTTTACCAGGATATGCTCGATTCTGCCGCCAAGTTGCTTTTGATAGTCCAGTGCCCGTTTTAACTGCACATCAGACACCAGCGCCAAGCTTAAAATATGCTCGGCGATCCCCGCGGGCTTAGCTAGTTGGACTTTGTGCACAGTATTTGAGACCTGACTATCGGTTGATAATGTCAGCATTGTCTTCTTCGCCACCTTCCTGGCCATCTGCACCCAGGCTTAACAAGTCATAGGCTGTATCTTGCCCAGGGAAACGATATACGTAAGGTGTGCCCCAAGGATCCAGTGGTAATTCTCTTGGTAAATAGGGGCCATCCCAACCGCGTCTGTCAGAACGTAGTAGCTCATCCAGGTTATCCGGATATTTACCGACATCAAGGCGAAACGCGTCTAAAGATGTTGCCAACATTTGCATTTGCGCAACGGCTGTATTACGTTTTGACGAGTCAACTTTTGAAAACATGGTAGGCGCGACCAACGAGGCCAACAAACCTAAAATCACCATAACGATCAATAATTCAATTAACGTAAAACCTGTCTGAACTCTTGCCGGTAAACGCACCGTTACCTCCTGTTTACTGCAGATAAATATTGCCGGCAATTATGCCCAAAGCACCAACGCTATGCAAATGATACTCGGACTTGAATAGTTATAACCATAACCTTACACTGGCGCGATTTACTGCAGGTATGACAAAGTGAAATATCTGATAACAGGCAACCATGCCTGTGCTAACCGGGGTGACGCTGCCATCTTACGTGGTTTACTGCACTTTTTAGATAACCAACCCGATATAACTTATGAATTCAGCAGCCGTCATCCCGATAGCGCCAGCTTCTTTCTGCAGAAAAAAGCACAGACAGACACCCTGTATCAGCATCGAAAAACTCATCGCATCACAATATGGCAAAAAATATATTGGCGCTTACAGCCATATTATTTGGTGTTGCTAATTACCTTATTCGACAATAAACCACGGGAAATTAAACGTTGGTTGCCCGGTTATATGCGCCGGCAGGTGGAACAATTGGCAGCCTATGATGCGGTTATTCAGGTTGGCGGTTCATTTTTTGTTGATATTTACGGCACAATTCAATTCGAAGATGCCCTATGCGCCATAGCAGCCGGTAAGCCGCTTTATCTGGCCGGACACAGTATCGGACCTTTCAACGGCCGTGCGTACCGAATATTCAGCCAATTTATATTTAAACATACTAGCTGGTGCGGATTGCGAGAGCAACTTAGCGCCAGTCGGGCAGCTCAGGCGGCAATATCGCTGAACAATCCGGTCATAGGGGCTGATACTGCCTGGTTGGTACCTACACCAACTATCCCCCCTGACAAAACCAACACTATAGCTATAACGGTACGTGACATAACACCATTTTGCCAGCGACTGGGGATCAGTCAACAGGAGTACGAAACGGCTTTAGCTATGTTGGCAGATTCGCTGATATCACAGAATTACCAGGTTACTTTTTACTCTACCTGCACAGGTATTGACGGTTATGCTAATGATGATCGCATGGTCGCCTGGCGGATACGCAACTTATGTCAGCAATTGCCATTGCCGGATGTAGAGATGCGCGAACTAAACGACGTTGAGCTGGGAATGCAGTTGGCATCTTGTCGGCTTACTGTGGCCACCCGCCTACATAGCGCAATTATTTCGATGAACTTTGGTACAGCAGCTATCGCGATAAATTACGAGCACAAATCTGCCGGCATTTACACTGATATGGGTCTGGCCAGCTATGCTTTTGATATGGCAGCAGTTAAAAATGGTCAGGTTGTGCAAGCCGTTAGTCAGGCTCTAGCTGGTGAGCAGCTTGATGCCACTTTTGCGCACGCGGTGCAACAACAGCGCAACACAGCGCAGCGATTTATGGCTGACATGCTGAAGCACAGCCTGGAGCTTAGCGGATGCAAGTAACATTTTTTGTAGATAAATATCCGTGCTATTCCGAAACCTTTATCCAAAGCCAGATTGACGGTTTAGCCCTTGCTGGTGTGCAAGTAAATATTATTACGCTATTTTCTGACACTGATTTACCCGAAACAGCAAATATTAAGGTAAACGCCATTTACACTCACAGGCAGGGTAAGTTTATCACCTTATTACAACGTTGTTGGTCGGTAATGCTGGGACTAAGACTAAAGAGTGTTCAGCGCAGCTTATGGCAGCAAAAATTCCGGCTGTTGCGCTCAGGTCTGTTTCTACCTGCCCTGGCATCGCAATGGCAGCGCAAGTTCAACCGTATTGACACAGACATCATCCTGGCACATTTTGGTACTACTGGTGTAACAGCCGCAATGCTAATAGAACTGGGGCTGTTAAAAGGCAAGCTAGTTACTGTGTTTCATGGTTTTGAGTTGTCAGAACATAGCATTCTGAAGCGCTACAGCGCCGCCTATCGTGCATTGTTTAGTTTAAGTGCGCTTTGTATGCCGGTAAGCCAACTTTGGGCTGAACGACTGCTTGCATTAGGCTGCTCTGCAGACAAGATTAAAGTACATCATATGGGAATTTATCCAGATAGCTTTACCATGTTAGAACCGACACGGCCGCTGCATAAACCCTTGCGCTTGCTTAGTGTCGCCAGGCTGGTTGAGAAAAAAGGGCTTGACGATGCCATCGCCGCGATAGCGTTATTAACGCAATCAGGACATGCTGCGACACTGAAAATTGTTGGAGACGGCCCGCTTAAAACTGCGCTTGACAGGCAAATAGCCGAGCAGGAGCTTAACGATTGTGTTGAATTAACCGGTGCCTTAGCACATCAGCAGGTAAGGCAAATGCTGCAAGATTGCGATATCTTTCTATTGCCAAGTAAAACGGCAAGCAATGGCGATATGGAAGGAATACCAGTATCATTAATGGAAGCCATGGCCAGAGGCTTAATTGTCATCAGTACTCATCACAGTGGCATTGCAGAGCTAATTCGCCATGCACACAGTGGCTTTCTTGCGCAAGAGCGCTCGCCAGAACAACTGGCAGCCCTAATCAAAAATGTTGCCACAGAAACAGACATCGTTCAGATCAGACTAAATGCCAGGCAGAGGGTCGAAGCAGATTTTAATCAATCTCTGCTAAACCAGCAATTACTCACTACACTACGCCATTTGCATGAAACGGCTTAACTCTGGCCCTGGTTGGATATTCTATGCAGCCTTAACCGCTGCGATTTACCAACTGGTTCTTATAGTAATCATGTCCAGAGTTGTCAGTACTGAAGATTTAGGGCTTTATAGTTTATTACTGGTGTTCAGCGCCGTTGCTGCAGTGCTGCAAGATGGAGGATTGGCAAATTATATCGTACACCGCCAGACACTGAGTCGGCCGCAATATACCAGTATTTTCATACTGAGTATAAGTTTGGGCCTGAGTAGCGCGGTTGTTTTATTATTAGCGGCCGGTTGGCTGGCTCAATGGTATCAGCAGCAGGAACTAACAGCCCTGATGCCGGTTATTGCACTTACCTTATTGATAAATAGCGTAATAACTCCTTATCAGGCGACGATGCTGGTGGATCAGCGGCAAATTGCCTTAGCTAAAACCGATATAGCAAGCAGGCTAGCTGCTATAGTACTTGCAGCAATATTACTTTATGTGTTTAACCTTGGCATTATGAGTGCTCTGCTTGCTGCGTTATGTGCAGCAGTCTGCCGGTTATTGTTACTGAGCTACCTTACGCCAAAACACAGACAACCCTGCCTAAAGCCGGATTTTGCAATTATTGCGCCTGCAATGCACTTTGGTATTTTCCAAACTCTGGCATTGTTACTTAATCAGCTTCGCACACGTTTAGATCAGTTGATAATAGGTAAGTTGTTAGGCATGGAGTTGTTAGCGATTTATAGCCTGGCAAAAGAACTCACAGCACAGCCGACAAAATTTATTACTCCACTGATCCAGAATATTCTGTTTCCACGGCTTGCCGCCCTGCAGCAACACGCTGCACAACAGCAACAGCTTTTTGACTACGCGATAAAAAGTATCGCCTGGAGCAATCTGGTCATTTATTCCGCATTAGCGCTATGTGCAGGCCCGCTGGTTAATTTGCTGTACGGTAGCGACTATCAGACTGCTGCTGCGATAGTTAGTATACTTTGCGCTTATGGTGTAATGCGAACTATAGGTGCCGCTTATGTCAGCCTTGCTCAAGCCAGGGGCCGGTCTGATCTGGAGTTCTACTGGAACATCATTGCCACGCTGGTGATGGCACCGGCAATTTGGTTTGGTGCATTATCTTACTCATTACCCCTGACAGCTGCGACTTTGGCACTTGTTCAGATTGCGATGACCTATGTCGGATTTTACTACTTCCGCCATTTTATTCCCGTATTACAGGACGTCAGATTTATTACACTCAGCAAATATCCGGTATTAATAATGTTAACAACTAGCGTTGCTGCTTTTTGGCTATATTGGGATTAGCACAACAACTGTCAGTTAAACAACCGCCTGTTCACTCGCTGATACAACAAATGTAATTTATCTTTTAAATCCAATGGCTCATTAAACGGCAAAGCTAGCAACGCCGGCCAGCAGGCCTTTATCAGGGCTTTATGAAATTGCGCATCAATTTGCGCCGCTAACGGCACTGTCAGCATACAATGTACAATAGCCCGATGTGAGAATGGTGATAACAGCACTATACCACTTTGGTATGCATACCGATGCACAGCGCCAAAAGCTGAGACTCTGTTTTCCAGATAAAACAGCGCCAATTGTTGCTGCGGCTCAAGCTTTGGTAAGTTGTCGAGATAGCGTTCAATTGCAACGACAAGCTGCGGTAGTTCAGGCAATCCGGTTAGCTGGAGCAAATTCCTTGCTGATAATGCACTGCCAACTTTAGCTGCATTGTAAAAATCCCGGGCAACCTCACCACCAATGCCGCTAAAGGCAAAACAAGGTCCTGCACTATCAATTAGCTTGTGACTTTTCAACGGTGAGCCACCAACACAATATCCGGTGTTCAGCAGAAATTGTTCGATGTCGGCGTCATCGCAATTGAACTCGGACGTAAAAGGCAAGGTGACATGTTGTAAAGCAAAACGGTGGGCTAATACTGAGGCAGTTTTAATATCCTGATACTTACTTGCTGATTTATCACTGCGGGTCCAATACAATGGCGCAGGCTGAATATCTTTACTACAAGCCAGCATTACCCGGCTTTCCAACCCCGCCGTTAAGCCGATACGCACCGGCATTCTGGTTGCACAAGCACCAAACTGCTGCCGCATTAACGTTGCCAGCACAGGAATATTGTCTACCCAGTTACCAGCTACTTCTAAGTTGCTGTTTGATAGTGGCCAGTGACGGATACTCTCAAAAGTAGCCAAATCCAGATAGTGATTTGCCAGTAATCTGGATACCCCCTGGTAGGCCGTGCAACCGGCAGGGTACCAATAATCTCGTTCGATAAGCTGTGTGGCGGTAAATAGCGGTTGCAGTTTCGCATCAATAAGGCCAGGAGTGGATGCAAGACGACGTAGCTCTGGATGATAAACCAGACTGTGGGACGCCAACGTATCCATATATACACGTTGTATATCCGCCAAACAGATAATCGCTATCCAGCGCCCGGACAAAGTATATAGCCACGACTCTAGCTCTTCAGCGCTTGATTCGGCTTCTACCGGTAATTGCATGTCTTTTTCTAATAACTGGCCATCCCGCATTGACCAACCAAGAATATAGCCACTAACCGTTGTATCAGCTGAGAGTAGCTTTATTACTGGTAAATCGGGCGTAACAGCAACGCAATATGCGCCTAAATAATACGTCCTGAAGTGTGTCTTACAAGTCAGAGAGTCCTCTTTAGTAGCAATGTAAAACTGATGGCGGAATAATGAAGACATAGTGATAGTAATTCGTTATACGGCACTAGGATTTATTTAAAGTAAAACAAGCTTACTGTAGCTATAGCCTACAGACAATGATACAGAGCGGCACTATATGCTTATTCTGGCAAAATAGTTTCAAAACCAGCGTTCACTATGCGATTTTGCCAATGCCAACTATTAAGGGTTTGCTCAGTTAAATTTATCTGTTGTGCTGTCGGCCAACTGCGCAATTCAAATATGTCATGATATGCTAAAGGCTGATCAAGGAGAAACTGCTTCAGCCAGGCTGTTTTATTTCCGATAACCGGCAAACCACAGGCAGCGTATTCCAATAACTTGGTTGAAGTTTGTAACTGGTAAGGATAAACATCCGGAATAAAGTTCAGACCAAAGCGGGCTTGGCTTAATAACTCTGGTATCTGGCTGTTTTCGACAGACCCGAGAAAACGCACATTAGTATAACTTTTGTAACGACGTTGCAGATATGCCGACGGCTGCCCTACCAACCAGATACTGGCTAGCGGATTAAGTTCTAGCAACAGATCTAACGCGATATGTAGCTGACGGCTTTTGTCCATGGTACCGGTGTAAATCAGGTCACAACGCTTTTCACAATCTGGTTCTGCGGAAAAATGGCCGGCTATCCCCATATCACGGTAGCGTTGCGGTATATTATCGTTGAAGCTAAGCTGCTCGCTTTGTTGAGGATTTTGAAATACCCGCAGCTGCGGTGTGCTATTGCACCATTGTTTAACCTGATCTTTTAGTCTGGCAAAAGGCGGCGTTGATAAAGAAGCGTATTCATGCACCATAAACTGATGCGGCAGAGGCCGATAGCGATAGCAGCCCATAAAAAACCAGATAATATCGTAGCGGTGCAAATCTGCTACAGAGTTTGCCACACTAACCTGATAGCGGCCGGAGAAATAGTCGCAATAAGCCCGAATTTCCGGTAACTGCGCCTTGCCCTGATGCACAAAACACAAAGATTTCATGCTCTAGCTCCGCTCTGTGCCCGCCAACGCGCCCATAGCTGCAACAAAACAATTTTTAGCACCCTCGGATACTGCAGTACTGGTAAACGCCAGAACGCATGCCAGGGCATGGCTTTATCGTTAAACAGCGCGAAGTTAACCTGCTGACTGGCCAGCTGAGCGCGGTTCATAAGATGGCGGTGTTTTTGCAGCAACATTTGATAGCCTTGCTCACGCCGCTCTGAGGCAGAAATACGTGCAAATGCATGATCCTGATGCAAAATATAGCTACAACCGGCAATACGATAACCCTTGCCAAAAGTCTCGGCTAAGCGCAGCCAGGTATCATAGTCCTGACAGCTGGGCAGCCTGTTATCAAAGCCGCCTATAGTCCGCAGCTTTTCGGTAGTAGTAAAAACCTGATTACCGACCAAATTGGCATACAATAACTGTTGCTGGGTAATTACAGTGGCTTTGCGGCCGAAGTCATGCCGCCGTTTGTCTGACGTAACCACACGATAACCACTGCACAAAAACGCGTAGTTATCGAGCAGCTGCCAGTGCCTGACAAAGTCACTTATTCGCTGTGGCGTAAATTCATCGTCATCATCCAGCCCGGTAATAAACTCGCCCAGTGCCATCTTAATAGCTGTGTTTCTTGCCGCCGGCGCACCTGAAGGCTGTGGCAAGTACACATAGTTTATTTGCGGATATAGGCGAAGTAACTGTTGGTTTTGCGCCGCCAGCTCGGCTTTTGAACCATCGTCAACAACGATAATTTCAATATTAGGATAACTTTGCGCCACACAGCTGCTGATAGCCCTTGCTAACAGCAGTGGACGGTTTTGCGTTGCTATATAAATACTGACCAGTGGCTGCTGGCCAGGCAAGGTAGTTTCCGACACTGTCGCTTTAAACAACACGCTTAATCTTGTTATTGCCGCTATCTGTTAATGCCAATTGCGATAGCGCAACCAGATCACAGTTTTCATCGGATGGTGCAAAAGCAATATGGCTGTTTAACAGCAAATCACGAATCGCATTAATATCGTAAGCATCACAGGCACTGTGCATCACTTGCAATAGCTGCTGCATTTGTGGCCAGTCAAGTGCCGACTCATTAGCTTTCATAATACGCGGATGTTCTGTTGGCAACTCTTCGCCGCCAATCAGCAATTCTTCGTACAGTTTTTCACCAGGCCTTAAACCGGTAAAATGAATTTCGATATCACCGTTAGGGTGAATGTCGTCTTTTACTTCCAGCCCCATCAGGTGGATCATTCGTCTGGCCAGGTCGGCAATTTTTACCGGCTCGCCCATATCCAGCACAAACACATCACCACCCTTGCCCATAGCGCCGGCCTGGATCACCAACTGTGCGGCTTCGGGTATGGTCATAAAATAGCGGATTATATCTTTGTGGGTAACCGTTACCGGGCCGCCACGGCGGATTTGCTCACGAAACAGCGGCACCACCGAGCCACTGGAACCCAGCACATTACCAAAACGCACCATGCAAAAGCGGGTGCCGCTTTGGCGCAGTGACAAAGCTTGCAGCACTAATTCAGCCAGGCGCTTACTGGCACCCATGATATTGGTCGGCCGCACAGCCTTGTCAGTAGAAATTAATACAAAGGTGTCAACTCCGGCATTAATAGCCGCCTCTGCCGCATGCCAGGTGCCAAATACGTTATTTCGTACACCTTCAGCGACGTTAAATTCAACCAGGGGTACATGTTTATAGGCCGCGGCATGATAAACAGTGGTAACGTTAAAACTGGCCATTACCGATTGCAGCCGGTTTAAATCCTGCGCTGACCCCAGTACCGGTACTATACGGGTATGCGGGCTGCGCTGCGCAACCAGCGCTTTTAGTTCCTGCTCTATGTTGTACAAGGCAAATTCTGACAATTCAAACAGCACCAGTGCTTTTGGCTGACAGATAACTATCTGCCGGCACAATTCTGAGCCGATAGAACCGCCGGCACCGGTTACCATGACCACTTTGTCCTGGGTATTGGCTTTAATTAACCGATCAGACGGGTTAACCGGGTCGCGACCAAGCAAATCTTCAATTTTAACGTCCTGCAGTTCGTCGATACGCATGGTGCCGCTAACTAAATCGCTCATACCTGGCACCGACTGTACTGGTATTGGCAGCTCTTCCAAGGTGTCTAGTACTTCGCGCCGCCGTGCGCGGCTGGCAGAGGGTACCGCCAATAAAATACGACTGATATTAAACGCTTTAATCTGGCTGCTGATTTGGCTGGGGGCACCCACCGGAATACCCAGAATAGTAGAGCGCTGCAGCGTAGTATCGTCATCAACAAATACCACCGGGTTGTACTGCTCGCCATTCATTAGCGCCTGCGCCAACTGGCGGCCCGATGAGCCGGCGCCGTATATTAATACCCGCTCTTTGTGGCCATTATTGCGCTGGCCCAAAAACATCCGGGCTAACAGGCGTAACCCGCCAGAGGTCAACATAGCCAGTACTGCATAGACAAATATCAGATTACCTTTGTCATGCACTCCGGTAATACTGAACAGCAACATTAATACAAAGGCGCTGCTAACTATACCGGTAAGTACGGCGCCCAGTGCGTGCTGGCCAATGTAGCGGATAACGGCGCGGTACAACCCCAGCTTGGTAAAAATAAGCAGTGTGATAGGTAAGGTGATAGCAAAAGAGATGGCAATTTGCGAAATGTCAGTTTGGCCATTCTGCTGGGTAAGAAAAAAAGCAGCAAATAACGAACTTATTAAAAAGCCAATATCAGCAAATACTGACAATAAACGTTTAACGGAACGGGGTAACCCCAGCATCCAGGTTAGCATTTGAAACTCCACTTGCCTGCCGGCATCACACCGGCTTGTGCGCATAAAACCCAGCGATTATAGCACTGCCTGCTATAAGCACTATGGCTAAAACCGGCGCTTTTATTGTTTTTGCATAATAGCATTAAGGCATTTACGAAATTCTGCCCCTAACTGCTTATCTCTTAACCCATATTCAACAAATGCCTGCATATAACCCAGCTTACTGCCGCAATCATGGCTACGGCCTTTAATCTGGTAGGCGTTGACTTGTTCAGCTTCCATTAGCAGTGCTATGGCATCGGTTAGTTGGATCTCATCGCCGGCACCTATAGGTGTGCGCTTAAGGCAGCGCCAAATCTGTGAGCTGAACACATAACGGCCCACCACAGCAAGGTTGGATGGTGCTTGCTCTGCGTCGGGCTTTTCCACTATGGCCGACATCGCCGCTGAATCTCCCGGCTGCATAGCTTTTCCGCTAATGTCCACCACACCATAGTTATGTACCTGCTGTTGTGGTACGGCTTCTACCATCACCTGGCTGACGCCACTTTGGTGATACATTCGTACCATTTCAGCTAAGTTATCCTGCGTCAGATCGCTGTCGTAACCATCAATTAAAACATCCGGCAGTACCACGCAAAATGGCGCTTCGCCTACCAAAGGTAATGCACACAGTACAGCGTGGCCCAAGCCTTTGGCTTCGCCCTGGCGTACATGCATAATGGTGACATCTTTTGGGCAAATAGCCTGCACTTCATCCAGTAGCTGGCGTTTTACCCGCTTTTCCAGCATGGACTCGAGCTCGAAGCTCTTATCGAAGTGGTTTTCAATTGAGTTTTTCGACGAATGCGTTACCAGCACAATTTGTTTAATACCGGCGGCAATGCACTCATTAACCACATACTGAATAAGCGGTTTATCTGCCACTGGCAGCATTTCTTTCGGTATTGCCTTAGTTGCCGGCAGCATGCGAGTACCCAAACCCGCAACAGGAATAACCGCCTTGTACACCTTATTATTTTGCATGTTGTTCCAGTCCCGACCTTGGCCTGCTAAGTGTCGCATATTTAGTTAAGCAGCAAACACTATACATTTAGCCCTAAACACTCAACATTAATTAAAAACGACGGTTTTCGTTTCCATAATAAGCACAACTCAACTGGCAATCATAGCATTAATACCGGCTGACAAAAAAGCTGCCTGCAGCGCTTGTTTTGCGTCTTTGTCGCCATGTACTATGCGTACCTGCTTTGGTTTGCGCTGCATACGGGCTACAAAGTTAAATAAGCCTGTTTTATCAGCATGGGCTGAATAGCCGCTTAACGTAATAATTTCCGCTGCAATACTAATGCGATCGCCGTCAATATCAACATAACCGTTATCAGGGCCATAGCGCTGAATTGCTGCCCCCAGGGTGCCGCGCGCCTGATAACCGACAAACACTATCTGATGCGCCCTGTCACCCAACAGCGCTTTTAAATAATTCACCACCCGGCCACCCTCGCACATACCACTGGCAGCGATGACGATAGCCGGTTGCCTGGTCCGGGCTAAAAATTGCACCAAATCTGTATGTTGCGCATGGCTGTCAACAGTATGTAGCTGGCTAAAACTCAGTGGATGCCGTCCCTGTTTCAGCCGGGATTTTGCTTCGTTATCCCAAAAAGGCTGCAGTGCATTGTAAGTTTCAGTGAAGCGTGCGGCCAGTGGCGAATCAACAATAATTTGCAGTTGATCCCAGCGCAGCGTGCGGTGAATATGTTGCCCGCGCAAACGATGGACGATAGCTTCAAGCTCATACAGCAGCTCCTGGGTACGGCCAATGCTGAAGGCTGGAAATAGCACAGTGCCGTTATCCTGCAAGGCATGCAGTAATACCTGCTCCAGCCGCTTAATCCGCTCCCGGCGGTTGTCGTGCACTCTATCACCGTAGGTACTTTCTATTACCACCTCATCAGCGGCATAAGGTGGTTTGGGCGCTGGAAGCAGCGGTGCATAGGGTGCACCTAAATCACCGGAAAATACCGTCTTATAACCCGCTTTTGTCGGTGTATTATGACGTAACTCAACATAGGCCGAGCCGAGGATATGGCCGGCAGGCTGAAACCGCAGCATCGGCTTAGCGCCCAGGTGTGCCGGCAAGGCTAGCCAACGGTTAAAAACGCAAGGCACCAGCTGGCGGCGCAACTTGCTAAGCACAGCCCGCACCAGTTTCTCATCACGGCTAATGCCCATTTTTACCGCATCTTCTATTACCAGCGGCAGTAGCACAGCCGATGCTTGTGTGCAATAAACCGGCCCGTTAAAACCGGCGGCTAACAGGTAAGGCAGCCGGCCAACATGGTCGATATGTACATGGGTAACAATAAGTGCCTGAATATGGCTGATAGCAAACTGTATTTGCGGCGTTGTCGCTGAACCGCTGGCAGAGACTTCTGCCCCCTGAAACAAGCCGCAATCGATCAACAGGCCATAATCATCGCTAATGCGGTATTCGTGACAAGAGCCCGTCACGCCATCAACGGCACCATGGTGAACAAACTCAGGTTTGATATATAACGTCGACATCCTGTCTCCTGTTTTAATCCTTTGTTATTCGATCCCCACTACCCTTTCCGGCTACAGTCATAAAAATATACTTAAAGTAATGCGCTAGCGTCAGGTTGTGCAGCATTTTTGCATCGGTTTCGGCCAGTAACACCGGCGTTGACATATCAATTTCATTTACCTGCGCCAGGCCGGTAATACCGGGGCGGGCTGTTAGCACACCGCGCTGCTCACGTTCTGCGATTAACTCGTGCTGGTTAAACAAACATGGCCGTGGGCCAACTAAACTCATGTCGCCCCACAATACATTCCACAGTTGTGGCAACTCGTCTAACTTGGTTTTACGTAAAAAGCCGCCAAACGGCGTAATAGCACTGCTACTGGCCAAATGGCTGGCAACATGGGCCGTGTCTGGCTGCATGGTACGAAATTTTACCAGCGTAAACGGCTTTTTATTGCGCCCCACCCGCTGCTGGCGAAAAATCGGTGAGCCGGTATCAAACAAACCAATCAGCGTCAGTATAACCAACACCGGAAAACCGAATAACAAGCCACACAAGGCAAACACAATATCTAACAGCCGAATTAACATATAACCTCTAAACTAAACTCTTATTCTTTCGCAGCGAAGCAACGCTTAATCCCGTCTTCAACCGACAGCGGAGGCACCCAGCCTAAGGTCGTCTTAGTATGGCTAATATCCAGCTGCAAATCACCGCATAACCTTGATACCACTGCCTGCTTACCGGTTAGTTTTGCCACTAATTGTAGCCAGCTTACCGGTACTGGCAGCAAGCAGGGCTTGTTTCCGGCGGCTATGGTAAGCAATTTCAGTAGTTCAGTGGTAGAGATATCTTTGTCATCACTGACTAAAAACGTCTGATTGGCTGCTTTGGGGTGCGTTATACAGGTCACAATTAAATCAACCAGATTATCCAACGCCACCAGGCTACGTTTATTAGCAATAGCGCCAAGTGGTAATGGCAGGTTTTTTTGCGCTATTTTTAGCAACGTAGCAAAATTGCCTTTTACGCCGGGGCCATAAACCAGTGGCGGCCGAATAATAATTAACTCCATGCCGCTTTGCCCGGCTATTTGCTTTAATCCGGCTTCCGCTTCTGCCTTAGAAATGCCATAGGCATCCTGCGGCTCTGGTGGTTGTTGGGCAGTGAACGCTTGGCCAACTAAGGTTTGCTCACCGTTTACTTTTATCGAGCTGATAAAGATAAAGCGCTTCACCCCGGCAGCTGCGGCCTGCCTGGCCAGATTTAGCGTTGCCGCTACATTCACTTTGCGGTACTCGGCCAACGGATCGACAACTTCGTCGTGCATAATATGCGCGCGGGCAGCAGCGTGAATAACGACCGTTACGCCGGTTAATGCCGGCTGAAAATCTGTATTATCAGTCAGTTCAGCCTGAAAAAAGCGGCTTGGCGTATCTGGTGCACGTCGCCCTACGCTAATGACCTCAAAATCCCTGATAGCTTTTAGTACTGCCTGGCCGACAAAACCGGAAGCACCGGTAAGTAAAATCTTTTCTGGTTGGGTCATTGTCGAGTTCTGCCAAGCTCGTTATACAAATTAAAATAAGCCGCCACCGTTTGCTCAATACTAAAGCGTTGCTCAGCCAGCTTACGCCCGGCCTGACCAAGCTGTTGACGAAGTGCAGGTTGTTCAATCAGTCTAATCATAGCGTTGGCCAAAGCGGGGATACTTTTAACCGGCACTAACAACGCCGTTTCGCCAGCGATAACAGCATGGCGACAGCCCGGCACATCGGTAGTAATCACCGGCCGGCCACAGGCGGCAGCTTCAATCAGCACTTTCGGCAAGCCCTCCCGGTACGACGGCAACACCACAACATGACTCTGGGCAAACACTGCAGGCATATCCTCTCTGAAGCCAAGAAACTCCACTCCTTCCTGCAAGGCTAATTGCTGGATCTGCTGCTTTGTTACTGATGCCGGGTTACCTTCATCAATATCACCCGCCACCCAAAACCGTGTTTGCGGATACTGCTGTTTAACACTTGCAGCAGCGGCTACATACTCGCCGAAACCTTTATCGACTAATAAACGGGCAGCAAAGACAAAAATCAGCGGCTCAGCGGGTTCCGGTTTAGCCTGGTATAAACTCAGCTCAACACCGGCACCATCGATAACGCGCGATTTTGAAGCACTGACAATACCATCAGTTAAAAAGTTTTCTTTATCGGATTCATTCTCAAACACCGCCAATAAATTGGGGTGGGCAAATACCGCTTTATACAGCTTAGATACAATGGAGCGCACAAAAAACGCCCGCATTCCCTGATGAATAAATACATAACCCAAACCAGTAACTACCGCCAGCACACTGGGCACCCGGGTAAGCCGGGCCGCTAAACCGCCGTATATCACCGGTTTTATTGTCATTAAATGCACAAGTTCAGGCCGCAAGCGGCGGAACAACCGGACAATGCTGAAAAACGAGCGCAGCTCAGAAAAAATATTTTTACCACTGCGACTAAGCGGTATCACATGATGGTGCAAACCTTGCGCTTCTATCTGCTGCACTTCGTCTCCTGGCATGGTAGCAACATGCACCCTGTAACCCCGGGCTTTTGCCTCCAACGCTTCAGGCAGCCAGTGCGATAAAAAGAATTTGGCGATATTCACCACAAACACCATACAAGGTTTTTCGCCGGCATAGATGTTAAGATGGCTGGCAACAACCTGGTTGATATCAAACGCCTGCTCTGCCAATTGCCGACCAGCATGGGCTAACTGTTGGCGCTGAGCCGGGTTGTGCACCAATTGTTTAATCGCGGACACCAGTCCGTCGGATTCTTTCACCGGTACCAATAACCCGGTTTCATTGGGTGTGATGGCGTCGCGGCAACCCGGCACATCAGTGGTAATCACTGCGCGGCCGCAGGCCGCAGCTTCGATTAAACATTTTGGCAGGCCTTCGCGATAAGACGGCAACACTATAATATTGGCCTGCGCCATAGTGCTATTAATATCTTTCTGATAACCCCAGTGCTCGACAATCCCTTGCTGTACCCACTGCTCAATATCGGCATTGCTTACCGACTTGGGGTTACCATCATCAGTGTCACCGACCAGCACCATTCGCACCGACTCGCCCTGCTGTTTTAATTGTTTTGCCGCTTCAATAAACTCCAGCACACCTTTGTCAATTAAAAGTCTGGCTACCAGCATGACCACCGGTGTCTGTTCTGGCTCTGGTTGCACCTGATACATACTAAGATTTACACCAGAACCGCGGATCATCACTGCCTGATCAGGCGCTATCGCCCCCATATCCAGCAGCAATTGCCGGTCATCCGGATTTTGAAAAATAACTTTGGTTTTGTCACTACGCAGCGCCAGCCGGTACATCAGGGATACAAAAAACCGTAACACTGACGCCTTAACACCACGGGCGATAAAGATGTAACCAAGCCCGGAAATCGACGCTACGCGCTGGCGGATGCCCAGTAAACGGCTGGCAAGGCCACCATACAATACCGGCTTTATCGTCACCAAATGCACGATATCAGGCCTTATCTGGCGTAACACCTTAAAAATACTGGCAAAAGATCCAAGTTCTGACCAAAGTCGGGTACCGCTGCGGGACAATTCAACCGGGTGTAAAATAAAACCCAGCTGGCGTAGGTAATCTGCCTGATCGGTAAAAGAGCAGGCAACATGCACTTCATAACCCTGCTGCTGCGCGGACAGGGCAATAGGTAAGCGGTGCGAGACAAAAAACCAATCGACGTTGACAACAAAAAGTAGCTTTTTCTGCATTAATGGTATCTCTGGTACCAGGCCTGGAACATCAGAATATCCCACAGCTGATACTGCCAGTTACGCTTACCTGACAAGTGTTCCTGCCACATATTTCGCACTATAGCGACGTCGAAAAAGCCTTCGCTTGCTAAACGCTGCTCTGCCAGCAAAGCTTCGGCCCATTGTTGCAGTGGCCCACGCAACCAGGCATCTAGAGGTACAGCAAAGCCCATTTTCGGCCGTTCAATCAGCTCTTTCGGCACATATTTATACAAAACCTGCCGTAAACACCATTTAGACTGACCATCTTTTAGCTTAAGCTCTTTCGGTAAACGCCAGGCATGCTCAAGCACGCTATGATCCAAAAATGGCACCCGGGTTTCCAGTGACACGGCCATCGCAGCACGATCGACTTTTACCAGAATATCATCCGGTAAATAGCTCAAAGTATCCTGCGCCATCATTTGTAAAATAGGGTCGGCAAAACGGGCTTTACGCTGTTCATCTGTCAGCACAGTAGCAGGCTCTTTGCTACCCAGTACCACCTGCTCAGGGTTTTGCCAGTGTGACACCAGCCCCAGATACAATTGCTCGGCATCTCGACAAGCTAGTACTGCAGCGGCCTTGTGTAGCTTATCACCTAAATTACTTAGCTGAGCGCGCGCCGGTAGCACCTTAGCTAATGCATTCCAGCCTTTAACCGGTATTGCTGTCATCACGCCTGCGAGCATTTTTCGCAACAACACCGGCACCCGGTTAAGTTTATGCCACAGACGGGCCGTTAACAGGTAACGATTGTAACCACAAAATAATTCATCACCGGCATCGCCTGATAGCGACACCGTAACGTGCTGACGGGCAATTTGAGATACCAAATAAGTAGGTATTTGTGACGAATCTGAAAACGGTTCATCGTATATTTCTGCCAGCTTAGGCACTACAGCCAGAGCGTCGTCTGCTGTGACATACAGCTCAGTATGCTCTGTGCCCAAATGCTTTGCTACTGCCTTGGCAAATTCAGCTTCGTTAAAACGTGGGTCATCAAAGCCAATTGAAAATGTCTTAACTGGCTTTGCCGATTGGGCCTGCATCAAGGCGACAATCAGTGACGAATCTACGCCGCCGGATAAAAATGCGCCCAAAGGCACATCAGCCATCATCTGTCCGGCAACTGCCTGTTTAAGTGTCTGCTCTAACGCGGCAACTTGCAGATCAGTCGGCGCAGTATCGGGGTTAGCTGCAGCTTGCGCCATCGCATCACGTACTGACCAATAGCTCTCGGTGTGCAGCTGCTGATCAGCGTTGAGGCTCAGTATGGTGCCAGGTAAGAGTTTATAGATTTGCAGATAAATTGAGTACGGCGCCGGAATATAGTTATGGCGCAACAATAAGGCTATAGCATTGCGGTTAATTTCCGGTGCAAATGCCGGATGCGCGCGCAGTGCATTAAGTTGTGAACCGAACAGAAAACAATCCTGCTGCCAGCCATAATACAACGGCTTTTCGCCAAAACGGTCACGGGCCAATTGTAGTTGTTTAGTCTGATTGTCCCATAGCGCCAGCGCAAACATACCTGTAGCTTTTTGCAACGTAAGCTTAAGGCCCCACTGCTCTATCGCCGCTAACAGCGTTTCGGTATCCGAGTGGCCACGCCAATGCCGCGGACTAATTTGCTCCAGCTCGTTACGTAATGTCTGGTGGTTATACACTTCACCGTTGTAAGCCAGCATATAGCGGCTAGAACCAGAAGCCATCGGCTGATGACCAGCCTCTGATAAATCAACGATAGCCAGACGGCGATGCACCAAGCCCACCGTATTAAATTCATTGGTCCAATAGCCCGCGCTATCCGGCCCGCGATGCGTAATAGCATCCGCCATGGCGACTAGTTGCTGCGACAACAGATTACCGTCTGGTGCTATGACTCCGGCAAATCCACACATTATTAAAATTCCTTTATAACTGCAACGGGCATTACTAGCCGTTAAAAATCAGTTTTGTAAACTAGTGTACAATCGCTGATAACGCTTAACCATTTGATCTATAGAGAAGTGTTCAGACACCCGTTTATGTAAATTCTGTCCCAACTGTGCTCGATATTCTGCAGAGTTAGCCAGTACACTCGACAAACACTCTGCCAACGACGCACTGTCAGCAGGATTTGCTAATGTAACTAAATTACCCGTCATATATTCTACGTCGCCAACATTGGTTGCCACAACAGGCAAAGCTGCGCACATAGCCTCGCCTAAAGCCAACGGAAATGCCTCAGTGCGCGACGGCATACAAAAAACATCAATAGCATTGAGCAAAGCTGGAATATCAGAACGCTCACCTAGAGCAAGTATTTTCTCTGGATACGGACAAGCGTTAATTAGCCGCGTCATAGCCTTGTTATCTGCATCACAGCCTCTACCGACAAATAAGAAAGTCACTTCTGGGTTAGCTACCTGGACACTCTGTATTGCCTGCAGCATCACATCCTGTCCTTTATCAACGTGCCAACGGGCTATTATTCCGACGGTGACAGCAGACAACGGCAATTGCAATTCCCGGCGCAAAGCCCGCCGTAAGTCTGGCACTGGTGCATATTCAGAGACTGCAAACCCATTAGGGATAACGGTAATTTTGTCCGCTGCATAACCACTACGTACATGTAATTGCTGTGCAGCCTGTGCCACGCACACTATTTTATCTGGCACGCGGTACGACAAAAATGCACAGCATTTCATAATCAGCCAGGTTGCTGGCTTACCTTTAGGTAGCTGGCAGGTATGTATTCCCCATACATAACGAATGTTCTGCAGCCAAAACGAACTCATAGACGTTATAAAATCAGCATGATACAACCAGCTCTGCACAACATCAGGCTTGATAACTTTAAGTAGCTTAACCAGTTTACCTATTGCAAACACTAATGAAAACAGCCCACTGACGTTGAGCGAATACACCTTAAATCCAGCCTCTCTGAGCTTAGCCGCCAGTACACCCTCTGGCCGTAAAGATATAACAGATATGTCTTTGGCACTAACAAGCTGCGCTGATAACAGGCGGTAAAGCACCAGTTCAGCGCCACCAATATCAAGAGAAGTGATTACATGACAGACTTTCAAACGGTATCCTGAAATATTAGATTAATGAGGAACGTAGGTGACTAGCTAAGTAGTTAAAAAAATGAACCTGTACTAAGCGATTTAATTAAGCCATAAATTTGTTTAGACATAAATGCCCCAAACGAGCCTTTATCTGCTATTCACATCAGTTAATACCTGCTCATAGCGCTGCAAAATGGCTATTTGAGTGAAAGGCAGAGCCGTTGCTTTAATTTTTAACGCATCAGTGTAGCACGGCTGCTGCAAAACAGTGCGCAGTGCCTGAGCTATTGACTCACCTTTACGAACCAAAGCCCCGTTGATGCCTGGCTGAATAATCTCTGCCGGACCACTTGGGCAGTCAACCGATACCACCGCAGTGCCACAACTAATAGACTCGACCAAGACATTTGGAAACCCCTCGTACAACGATGTTAATAACGTAAGTTGGGCATTTTTATAAAATGGCAGCAGCTGCTGATGAAAACCGGCGAAATCGACACGGTCAACTATTCCCAACTGTTGCGCTTGCAGCTGTAATGCTTGTTCTAAACTGCCTTTACCAACAAATTTAAGCCTGAGCAGAGGAAATTCGGCGGCTATTTCGCTAAAAGCAGAAATAGCCTGGTGAAACGCTTTTTGTTGCTCCAGCCTGCCGACACATAAAATATAATGTTCAGCGGCTTTATCACTGAGTAAAAAATCATCGGACAAGTGTTCATATATCGGTGACACAGGGTTATTAATAACATTGCACCGGCCGGCAAACTGCGGCATACAAGCAAGTAAGTCCTGCTGCATACCTTGGCTTTGGTTAATAACAAAGTCGGCTTTTTTATACAGCGACTTCAACAAAATACTAAATATTTTGCCTTTAAGCGAACGTCCGTAAGACTGCATATTTCGCGATATAGTGTTGATATTTCTCGCTATTAAGTCAAATTTAAAACCATAAAGCCCACGTATTAACACGGTAGCCATAGTTAACTCATAGTTAAACGCCAGTACTTTATCCGGTGCTGCAATACGCAGATACTGCCTTAACGGTTTAAACACATAGCGTGCCTGTAACACATTAAGATTTACCAATGTAACCTGGTCAGAAACACGGGCTAAATGCACCGCATCGTTTAAATGCAGTACCACCAGCTCAACCTGCCAGCCCAGCTCCGCCAACCCATTAGCCACAGTGACACACACACCCTCAGCCCCGCCACCGCTAAGAGACGAAATTAGCAAGCTGCATTTTTGCTTATGGGGTTTTAGTTTTTCGCTATCTGTTGTCATTTTCTGTCTTTACAGTATTCAATTGAGTGCTTAATTTTCAGCAAAGCCCATAAGTGGTTGGGTATAACTTACCAGCATTAACGCAGCATTAAATGCCAATATGGTGGTAAGCATAATAATGCGCCGCCAGCCCGTGATGGCCAGTAAAGCCAGTAACACCAGCAGCACACCACTTTCAAATACCCGCCCAGCAATGGGTGTAAAAAAGTAGGCTGCCAGATAGAAAATTAATACTCCACTGGCAACGGTATACTGATGCAAAAAACGCCGGCCCTGCAGCAGCATTAGCACCAGCATCATAGTCCAGAATAAAAAACCAATACCTGAAGCCGCTTCCGCTGTTATCGCCGTAGTGGTCGCTTGCCTTGCCCCGACTATGGCGGCCAATTGCGCTACCAGCAACGCTAAAGACAGAGACACACAAAAATACAACAGCAGCTTGATGTCCGGCGCAGTTCTGAGCTTTTTCAGCAACCAGCCGCCGAGCATTATGGCAATAATGATAAAAAAGCTGGAATGAATAAACGGTGATAAGCCAATAAAAAATAACCGTTTTTTGTTCCCGGCACTAAACCAACCCAACAAAAATACCGCTATTGCCAGCCCCTGCCGGATGTGGATAACAAAATTTTTCATTACCTGCGGAAAAACCAGCACTAACATCAGCCAAAAGAAGTTTTTTGGGTTATTTAGCAGCAGCAAGTACGACACGACAAAGGCGCTGAAAAAAACAATAATGCGCACAACAACGGTATCGTCAAACAATAAACCCAGCACAGAATTAAGTGCCAACCACACCGGCTCATTGGCAAACAGCGAATGCAACCCCTGTCCCAGATGCCGCGCCATGATAAGCGGTGACACCCGCGCCATTTCCAGATAGTTTGCTCTGTCTATTACGCCCTCCATCGGAAAGCTGCACAGCAAAGCCGCATAAAGCAAAGCCACCAGAAAACAGGCAAACTTTTGCAACTGGTTTACGTTTGCGGCTTGCTGAGACACTAGCATAGAGACCAACACTCTGTTAGCACGGCTTTAAGATGTTGCTTGTTTGC
Source organism: Gammaproteobacteria bacterium (assembly GCA_018826295.1). GTDB lineage: Bacteria > Pseudomonadota > Gammaproteobacteria > Enterobacterales > Alteromonadaceae > Alishewanella. Next base: position 88,344 of record JAHJZX010000021.1, on the reverse strand, counting down.
AATAGAGTTCACCGCTTATTGCTCCTGCAGCCAGCTTTGAAACATAAGCAGGTTCCACAGCGGATACTGCCAGTTACGGCCACCGCTTAAATGTTCATGCCAGTATTTTTTAACCGTGGCTACGTTAAACAGACCTTGTTGGCTTAGTTTATGCTCGTCCAGTAAGGCTTCAGCCCAGTCACGTAAAGGACCTCTGAGCCAATGGTCTACCGGGACACCGAAGCCAGTTTTTGGCCTATCCAGTAATGGTTTGGGTACATATTTATACAGTATCTGTTTTAGTGCCCATTTACCCGTACCACCACGAATTTTCAGGTTCAGCGGCAACGCCAGCGCCAGTTCAATAAAGCGGTGATCCAGCATTGGCACCCGTGTTTCCAATGACGCAGCCATAGCAGCTCGATCGACCTTCACCAGAACATCATCGGGCAAATAGGTTTGGCTATCAGCCAGCATCATCCAGTTAAAGCGCTCTTCTGACTCGGCTATAACCTTAAGGTTAAGTAAAGTTGTAGGCTCAGCAGCAGACATTAGCACGTCTGACGGATGCTTCCAATCTGACACCATATAACGATATAACGCCGAAAAATCATTTAATTGAGAGAGATCTGCAGCACGGCCAAAGGTATTGGAAAAAAGACCGCGGTGAGTTTGCCCGGCCATACGATCAAGCTGCTGCCAGACATCAGCGTTCAGCAAGGGTTGGCACCATCCCAGCAGGGAGAAAAATGCTTGTGGCAGCGCCGATAATTTATCAGCCTTACGCACACAATCAAAATAACGGCTGTAACCGCCAAATAGCTCATCTCCGGCGTCACCAGACAACGCAACCGTTACATGCTTACGTGCTTCAGCAGCAATTAGGTAAGTCGGAATTTGCGAACTGTCAGCAAAGGGCTCGTCATACGTAGTAACCAGCTTAGGTACTACATTCAGCGCGTCCTGTTCACCAACATAAATTTCAGTATGATCAGTACCCAAATGCGCCGCTACAGCTTTGGCATGCTCAGCTTCGTTATATTCCGGTACGTTAAAACCTACAGTAAAAGTGCGTATCGGTTTGGTCGACTGAGCTTGCATTAATGCTGCTATTAAAGACGAGTCGGTACCGCCAGATAAGAATGCGCCCAACGGCACATCGGCCAGCATTTGTTCACTGACAGCCTGTTTAAGCTGGTTTTCTGCAGCATCCAATGCCTCTTGCTCTGTACCGTTAAACGGGTTACTGCTTGCTTTTGCCGCAGCTGTTGTAAAACTCCAGTACGGCTGTATATCTGCGCCTTGCTGAAGCTTATCAGCTTGCAGCGTTAATAAGCTTCCTGGTAATAGTTTAAATAACTGCTGATATATAGTGTGTGGCGCCGGTATATATTTATGCCGCAACATCAGCGCCACGGCAGCAATGTTAATACGGCTATCAAAAGCCGGGTGGGCTTTTAATGCTTTAAGCTCAGAGCCGAATAAAAATACGCCGTTGCAAAAGCCATAATAGAGTGGCTTCTCTCCCACTCTGTCACGTCCTAGTGTCAAAGTACGCTCTGTGTTATCCCACAATGCAAAAGCAAACATACCCACACAGCGTGATACGGTTGGCTCAATACCCCAGCACCTAATACCTTCTAACAGGGTTTCGGTATCAGAGTGTCCTCGCCACTGGCTGTCAAACTGTTGTTCCAGTTCACGCCTTAGCTCGAGATGGTTATATATTTCGCCGTTATACGCGATAACATAGCGCGTATCGTTTGAAGCCATTGGCTGATGGCCTGCCTCTGATAAATCCAGAATAGCCAGTCGTCGATGCACAAAACCCAGACAGTTGTCAGGCGAAGTATATATGCCGTGATCATCCGGCCCACGATGCACTATGCTATCGCCCATTTTCTGCAGTAGGGCTGTATTAACCGCCAATGCTTGTTGTTCAGCCAGAATACCTGCAAATCCGCACACGTTTAGCTTTCCTTCTACTTTTTAAATTTGTCCTGAGTACCCGCGTTCAAATGCAGCAACAAGATTACTGTGGCGACTGGCGTTGAACACTTTCCATATGATTAGCAGATCCCGCATTCTGGGCAATGCCCGACATTTTAAAAGCAGCTTAAAAAACCGCCATTTAAGCGGATGACGTAAGTAAGCTCGGGTGAAAATTTCAAAAATAAGCTGAGCTGCAAACTCCCTGCGCACCGGCACATTCTCCGTTAGCATGCGCTCAATAAAATCAAGCTTGGCTAGTCCGACATACATGTTGCCTTTTTGTCGGGTTAAAGTCTTATCTTGCTTAAAAAAGCGGTACACTCCGTAAGGTTGATTAATATAAGCGGCATATCCGCCATTCTGGACAAAAGTCAGCGTCATATAATAATCAATAGTAGGTTTATCATAAGCAGTCAGTTTTTTGGCAGATTTCCGATACATACTGCCTGAATGGCAACCTGTCAGACCGTAATATTTTGCTAAATCAGCTAGATAAAACTTATTTATACCCAATAGTTCATCGACAGGTTGGACCGGCATGCCGACCGCAGTCTCGCCTTTTTCATTCAAAATAACCATACGATGCCAAACTATCTGGCAATCGTCGTTTTCATCTAAAAAGTCTTTCAACACCTGAAGTTTACCTGGCAACGCATAATCATCGCCGTCAAGGTGGCTGATGTATTCGCCTTGTGCCAGGTTATGTACAGAAAAGTAATTATTTATTGGCCCAACATTTTTTTCGTGTAGCACTAACTTGAGCTGATCTGAATAGTGCTGCTGCAAATCAAGCAGGACTTCACGGGTGCCGTCTGTTGAGCAATCGTCCGCAACAATAAGTTCAAAATCACAATCGACCTGTTGTTGTAAAATACTCTCAACACACTTGCGAATATAGTGAACCTGGTTATAAGTTACGACACACACGCTTATCTTAGGTACGCTCATAATAATCACTTAATTTATTTAGTAAAAAAGCCCTTGGCTCAGCTTTTGCCAACAAAAAAATAACAATCAGAATAATCCAACTGAACCCTGCCATTACAAATAGGCCGATCCTGCTCTCAATTAATTGAAACACTGCTGGCAAATCCAGAACAAAACACGCGGCAGCCAGACATATACATAGCAGTATGCGCGGCAGTATTGTACGTTGGACAAGATTTGGATACAGCGCAGAGCTGTGTTGGGACAAGAGTAGCGGCTGGGCGACAATAAAATACAGGACATTAATACCTAACCATACAAACGCCGCACCAACAGACGAGAAATAATAAAAGCTCAATGGATAAGCAACCAAAAGCAGAAGCAACATTGCTAGGCTAAAGTAATTACGCAGCCTGATTTTACCCGCAGCATAATCGAGAATATAGGAACACGAATTAATTGCCAGGACTGCGGTAGCTGCACTGTAGATCAAAAACACCTGATATGTACGCTCAGCGAAACCCGATTCACCATACCAGGCTCTCAACAGGCTAAAACCAAAAATGTACACCACAAGCACAGTAGACACTGACATAACCGTCATAAAGTCAAATAGTTGCCGAACGATATTTAACGCGGAGTCTAGATCACCTGTTGCCAGAAAAGTTGTCACTCTGGGCTGCATAGCTTGAACTAACGGCGCGGTGATTAGCGTAATCAAGCCGGCCGCCATAACTGCCACATGAAAATAACCATAATCAGCAAGGCTTAAAAATGTTGAAGCGAAGAATTTGTCAGCCTGTGAAATGAGTAACCAAAGTATAGTGGCGCCACCGGCAGCAAGTGTGAATTTTACCGGAGCTTTAAAGGCTTCATCAAACAATGACATTGTTACAGTTTCTTTGGCAACAGGCAGCAATTTATGTTTGCGGCCAACCAAAACCAACAACTCAAATAACTGCACGAAGAACTGATAATAAAAATAGAATTCAACATCGATTTGCCAATAAACGATAAGTGGCACTACCAATAGAAAACGTAAGGTCGCGACGACAGTGGTGAATTTAGCTAACCAGATAATATCTTCATAGCCAAACAATACCGAACGAAAAAATGTGGCTAACCAACGACAAAAAATTGTCAGAGCACTAATCTGAAGCAGATAGGTGACTAAGTTTAAATCCAGTTCATTGACTTCAAGCCATTGGGTAGCCAGAAACGAAGCGGCAAAGAAGATGCTAAACGCCAGCACAATCCCACTACACAGAAATACTCGTAAGATAATAGCCAAAAAAGAATGGAAAAAGCGAAGCTCACTCGCTCCTGCGCGGTATCGGCTGGCCTCTCTTGATAACGATGCCGAAAAACCTACGTCTAATAATGACATCAGCATTTGTAATGTCAGCATAAATGCTATCAGCCCGTATACTTCGGCACCAAAATACTTAATATAAACCGGTATTACCGCAATTCCGGCAATTGCTATATAAAGCTGGCTAAACCAGTTCCAACCGGCCGATTTAAACATTGATATCACTTATCAGGGTTACTTGAATTGATGGCATTGACGTAACGATGTTCCATATTGAGCACATTGTTACTGCGTTCCCTGATGAACCTGGCAGGTGCGCCGGCATAGATACCAAAAGGTGGGCAACTTTTGGTTACCAAACTAAGCGCACCAACAGCCACACCTTCATGCAAGGTAACACCAGGTAAAATAACGCTACCACAACCGACAATAACGTGTTTTTCAGCTACTACATCTGCGTGCGTAACGTTTTTATATTCATCTGGCACACAAGGGTTTGTCATTGACTCGCCAGAATAATCATCTGAAGAGCTGTAAACCGATACTCTTGACGATAAATTAGCAAAGTCTCCGATGGTAATTGCGCCTGCGCCGATCAGGCTGGTATAGACCGCGATGTGAATGTGACTGCCCAGTGTTATGCCACCACTGCCGGCGGAAAGCACAACAAAGTCATCAATACGGACATTGTCACCAATGCTAATATTGCCAGCATTATAAATGCTGGCTTTATCTGAGATACGCACGTTGCGCCCCAGGGCTTTAAAACCCAAGGCCTGCAGTTGCTGCTCAGTTAGCAGTGCCATACAACGCCTGTTTAACTGCATCGGTTATTGTGGTGACGTCTGTAGCAGACAAATCGTAATACAGCGGCAAACACAAAGTACGGCTAGCGAGCGATTCAGATACCGGACATGGATCAGTAAACCGTTGAGTATATTGCGGTAACTGATTTAACGACGGCGAGAAATAGCGTCGGGCGATAATGCCTTGACGAGCCAGGCCATCCAGTACAATGCTGCTTTGCGTCGCATCGTCAAAAGTAACCGGCATATAGGCGCCGTTGGTTGTTGCTTGCTGGTGCCACGCAGGCTGCACTACAACATCTTTTAACTGATGGCAGTATTGCTCAAATAACGCCACTCTGTGCTGCATGATAGCGTCTATATTATCCAACACAGCAAGTCCCATAGCAGCATGCATTTCGCTAAGCTTAGTATTGATACCACTGTCAGCAATCTGTCCGGTTTTGGTATCTATACCAAAATTGGTCATTAGCACGGCGCGTTCGTAATCGTCGCTACTATTAAAAATAACTGCGCCGCCCTCAACACTATGAAACACCTTGGTCGCATGAAAACTTAATGTCGCAGCATCACCGAAATTTAGCACGCTTTGCCCGCCAACCTTAATACCAAACGCGTGGGCGGCATCATAGATAACTTTTAGTTTGTGTTGCTGTCCAAGCTCCGCAAAAGCATGAACATCACACGGATTACCATAAACATGCACCGGTACGATAGCCGACGTGCGATCCGATATAGCCCTGGCTGTCGCCAACGGACACAGGTTATAGCTTTGTGTATCAACATCAGCAAACCGCGGCGTAATCCCTTCCCAGGCTAAACTGCTGCTGCTGGCAATAAAGGTAAACGGCGTTGTTACTGCTTCGCCTTGCAAGTCAAACACTTTATAGGCCAGCTGCATTGCCAGGGTTCCATTTGCCACCGGCAACAGATTTTTTACGCCAAGATACTCTTCTAAACGCAATTTTAGCTCTTGCACCATAGGGCCATTGTTTGTAAGCCAGGCTTTTGCATAAACCCGTTCAAGATATTGCGTGTATTTGCTAAACGCTGGTAAATAGGGTTTGTTTACTGGGATCATGTCGTTTTAACCAACTCTGCCAGATACTGGCCATAACTGTTTTTCGCCATAGTGCCGGCGATACGTGCGATATCATCTGCCGTTAGCCAGCCATTGAGGTAGGCAATTTCTTCTAACACCGCTACCTTAAATCCTTGCCGATGCTCGATAGTTTGTACAAATGATGATGCTTCAAGCAAACTGTCGTAGGTACCGGTGTCCAGCCACGCAAAACCCCGGCCCAGCATTTCAACCTGTAATTGGCCACGCCTGAGATACTCGCGATTAACACAGGTAATCTCCAATTCGCCGCGATGCGATGGTTGGATGCTTTTGGCGACGTTAATTACGTCATTGTCATAAAAATAAAGGCCAGTGACAGCATAATTTGATTTTGGCCGGTGCGGTTTTTCCTCAATTGAGATGGCTTTACGGTTTTCATCAAACTCTACCACGCCAAATCGTTCAGGATCGCGCACCTGATAGCCAAATACTGTCGCACCGGTTGTCCTGGCCGCGGCTTGTTTTAGCTTTGGGCTAAAGCCCTGGCCATAAAAAATATTATCGCCAAGCACCAGACAAACACTGTCTTTACCAATAAATTCTTCACCAATAATAAACGCCTGTGCCAAACCATCCGGGGTGTGCTGGATGGCATAGCTTAGGTGAATACCAAAATCAGTACCATCGCCGAGCAAACGCTGAAAAGCCGGCTGATCTTCCGGTGTGGTGATAATTAAAATATCGCGGATACCGGCCAGCATTAATACCGACAGCGGATAGTAAATCATCGGCTTGTCATATACCGGCAGTAGCTGTTTCGATACACCACGGGTAATCGGGTACAAGCGGGTGCCCGAACCGCCGGCTAGTATTATGCCTTTCATTTGTCTGAGCTCCCCTGCCCTAAACGCTCCATGGTGTAACTACCATCCAGTACGGCCTGCCACCAGGCTTGATTTGCTAAAAACCACTGCACCGTTTTGCGCAGGCCACTGTCGAAATTTTCTTGTGGCTTCCAACCTAGTTCGCGCTCTATTTTACTGGCGTCTATAGCATAGCGTAAGTCGTGACCTGGGCGATCTTTAACATAAGTGATTAGTGTTGAGTGCTTAGCGTTGAGTGGGTAGCCACGCTGATGCATTGGGGCCAGCTCGTCCATCAACTCACAAATGGCGTGCACCACTTCAATATTTTGTTTTTCGTTATGGCCGCCAATATTGTAGGTTTCGCCTACCTTGCCCTCGGTTACCACCTTGTATAACGCCCGGGCATGATCTTCGACATACAGCCAGTCTCGGATCTGATTACCTTTACCATATACCGGCAGGGGTTTACCGGCTAATGCGTTTAATATCATTAGTGGGATCAGCTTTTCCGGGAAATGATAAGGGCCGTAATTATTAGAGCAATTCGTTACCAGCACGGGTAAGCCATAAGTACGGTGCCAGGCCCGCACTAAATGATCTGAGCTGGCCTTGCTGGCAGAGTAAGGGCTACTGGGTGCATAGGGCGTGGTTTCTGTAAATAAGTCATCAGTGCCATGCAAGTCACCGAATACTTCATCGGTAGAAATATGATGAAAACGAAACGCGGCTTTGCGCGCAACATCCAGGCCATTCCAGTAGCTGCGGGCGACTTCTAAAAGAGTATAGGTGCCAACAATATTGGTTTCGATAAAGGCCGCCGGGCCATCTATTGAGCGATCAACATGACTTTCTGCCGCAAGGTGCATCACCACATCGGGCTGATGCGTGGCAAAAACCCGCTCTAATTCTGTGCGGTTACAAATATCGACCTGTGCAAAACTGTAGCGTGCATTATCCGCTACCGACGCAACAGAGCCCAAATTGCCGGCATAGGTTAGTTTATCTACATTGACGACACTGGCCTGTGTTTCGCCAATAATATGCCGCACCACTGCTGAGCCGATAAAGCCGGCCCCACCTGTTAGTAACACTTTCATTGTTCTTTCTTCATTACCAGTCTGATCATCAGAAAGCCGACACCGGCGATAAAAATTACCAGCCCTGCAGCTATTACCATAATGGCACGGCCCGGTTTGTACTTTTTCTCAGGTACCACGGCTGCATCTACGGTTTCCAGAATGTATTCCGGTTTCACATTGGCCAGCATCAGGGTTTTGGTTTGCTCTTCAATTAACTGATACAGCACGGTTTTAATTTCAGTGATCTTAGTATCCGCCACTTGCTGCTCCAGATAACTGATGCTGGACTGGGCTTCCCTGATATCACGCTGGCGCATATCTTCGTTTAGCTCAGCAACGATGGCGCTGACCCACTGTTGCGATAAGGCAGGCGAAACGTGCTGATAAGCAATTTTAATCATACCGCTGGTCTTGTCCTGATTAACGATAAGGTTTTCCAGAAACACTTCGTGAGCTTCAAGCAAACTAGGCTTAGGCTGCTTTGGCCATTTAACCTCACGCACCCATTCACCGGTGTCGGCATTGTATATATCGGCGTCCAGTACCAGCTTATCGTCTTCCGGCTGCCAGCCTTCCACCGCCATCAGCGGCACCAAAATCTGGTATTTTTCGGCAAACTTAAAAAAGAACTCGCGCGACTTTAGCTTTTCCAGCGCAATTGCAGTTTTATTATTATCACCTTTACCCAGGCTAACGCCTGCCAACGACGCCAGGCCACCTAACTGGCCAGCCAGGCTGCCAAGCTTACCGCCGGCCCCCTCTGTAACCGGGGTAACCAGGGCTTCGGCACGGTAAATATTGGGTAACGTCAGGCTATAAAATGCCATGGCAACGGCTACCAAAAACGAGGCGCCAAACAGCCAGATTTTATTGCGCCAGATTTCGACTATCAGTTCGTTCAGGCCGATTTCATCGGCTGCAGTGCTTAACTCGTTATTCATTGCTGTTCCGTCTGCTAGAAGTTGTTCAGCGCTGCTAACGCAACCGCACTCTGATAGAAAATTTGTGTTACTTGCGCCCACAGAGTTAAGTTGTCTTTATATTCTGTGTCTAGTGGCGCCACTATAGTATCGCCAGCCTTAAGGTTGTTTTTACTGACGCTAAACCAGTTGCTCTCTGGCACCATGACTGAACCATCGGCCCGGATCACATAAACCCGATCTTTATCGGCGCGTTTACGAAAGCCACCGGCCAGTTTTAAATAGTCATCCAACATCAGACCAGACGCAAAACGGTGGCTACTCGGATGCTGCACTTCACCAACAATAGCGATAGTGTTATTAACCCGCGGAATATGCAGCACGTCGCCGTCTTCTACAGCTAAATCAGCGGCCGGATCGCCGGCCATCACCAGCGGCAGATTAATAACCAGACGACCAACCGGTTTAACTTTTTCAATTTCGCTTATCATGGCAATGGCGTCTTCCGGCGAAATACGTACTGTTTCACTGGATAACGATTTGGCAGCTATGTCCGAGCGCAATTGTTCGGTCAGCTTTTTCAGTTGCTGGGTTTCACGCTCGCGAATTTGCTCGCGGGTAAAAAGCGGGCCATCAACAAAGGCATTACTGGTAACGCCACCGGCGCGTTTTAACACGTCAGACAGCATTTCACCCTGTTGAATAGTGTAAATGCCGGGAAAGCGCACTTCGCCGCTAAGTTCGATGGTGCGGTCCAGATCCCACTGCGGTACCGGGAACACATTCAACCGGTCACGGCTGGTCAGGACCAAGCTTTGTTCACCGGCTAAAATGGCAGCTAAATCTACCGTTGAGTGCTCAACATGCAGGCCGCGGCTTAGATCGCTGCGGGCCTGAGCGCGTGACAACTCGGCGCGGCGCAAAAATGCCGAGTCTTTAAGGCCTCCGGCTGCATCAATTAAGTCACGTACATCGCCATTTTTAGCCAGCGGGTATTCGCCTTCCACTAATACTTCACCACTGACACTGACCAGCAGGGGTTCAGCACCATTACGGGCCTGTAGCCGCAATTTCTCTAACACCGGATGCAATAATTCGGTACGGGTAAGGTGCGGTGTTAGTTTTATCAGCTCTGGATCATCCAATACGTGTTGTAACAGGTAACTGAAGTTTTCCTTCAACGCTTTTTGCTGATCAGGTTTGGCGATATCTTCCGGGAACAAATGTGAGCCGGTATTTTTTAACGCTTTAATATCTTCAGCTAAGCGCTCTTCCGTCAGCTCGTCTTTTTCCGACATTAAACGAAAGCCTTCTTCGGCTAAATCCAGCTGATTTAACCAGCGCAGCTCGACAGCAATATCAAAGCGTTTTTCCAGCGCATCATGTAAGTACTTATTCAGCGCTGAGCGCTGATAGGTTTGCAGCGCCTGGTGAAAAACAATTACCGTATCACGCGCTTGCAGCGCAATGTTCTCCGTGCCCTGCGGCGTGTTTATCGCATCTGCCAGACGGAACTGCAGCACCTCCAGCTCGCCAAGGGCGTTGACTTCGCGCAGCACTATGCCGTAGTTCAGATCGGCTGTGCGCTGTAAGTCAGACCAGCGTGAACCAAGTAAATCGGTAATGCGCAAGCCCTGGCGCCAGGCGTGAATACCCGGCCTTGCCACTGCACCGGCCAGCGTCACCGAGTTTTTCACCTGCGGAGAGGTCGCACCTACACGCAATACATCACCGGCACGGGCCAATTGCTGTTGCTGGGCTTTATCGGTTAAGTCAACACTTTGAAAGTCGCGCAGGTTTTGCGCATTAAAGCGCTGTAACACCGCTTGTTGCGGATAGGCCCCCGGTTTAGCACCGCCAGCCATATTAAGTAAGTCAAGTAAGGTATCTTGCGCTGTTACTTCGTACAACGCTGGCCGGTGTACTTCACCGGCGACTTCTGCAATGGCACTTACCGGCGCAACAAAAACCACATCACCGTCTTTTAAATGCAAATTAACTCTGGCATCACCTTTTAACAGCAAAGCATACAAGTCAAAACTAGCGGCATTTTGCCCACCGCGTTGCACCGAGATGTTACGCAAACTACCTATATCGCTAACACCGCCTGCAGCATAAAGCGCATGGGTAACCGAACTTAACGCTGGCAGGTTATAAGAGCCCGGATATTTCGCCTCACCGGCAATTAACACGTTAATACTGCGCAGCTTACCCATACTGACAGCAACATCTGTACCCAGTAACTGCTGACGAACGCGCTGAATAATGAGTTTACGGGCATCAGCATAGCGCAGACCGGACACGGCAACCGAACCCATTTCAACGATATTGACATTACCATCGCGATTTACTTCAGCTTTCAACTCACGGTTGAGTTTGCCAAACAGTTGTAGCAATAAGGTGTCGCCAGGGCCGAGGATATAGTTATCTGGTACCGGCAAATTTTTTACCGGCGCAAAAACCGAACTGGCTTCGTCAAACATATTTAAACCAAAGCGTTTGGGTTTACCGTCGTCTTCTGGCTTTTTCTTGTCTTGTTGTTGCTTTCTGCGCTGTGCGCGGTTGCTCTGCCCGGCGTCAGTGTCGTCGGTATCAGATTGCGAAGCGCCGTCCAAACCCAGTTCGCTCAGATCAATACCGTATTGCTTTGCCAATTGCTCTTGTTGCGCTTTAGGCAACTGTTTAAATTGTTCCATCATGGCGGGGGTGACGGTTTGCGCTGCCGAATACAGTGGCAAAGCAAAAAACAAGAAAAATGTTAAATATTTAACGATATTAACCACTCGTCGCTCCGGTTCTTATAAATTTATAGTGCTCTGCAGTGAGCCTGAAACAGAAAATTTATCCTTATTTCTGTACGTGCTATCAGGCCAGGCCAAGTTGTGAATTCTATCGGCTTTGTTGCTGATTATCGAACTTTTTTTACCGGCAATAGTGTCAAGAATTGTTTATTCAGCCAATTTTTTTACAACTACTGCTAACTCAGTCTGCCAGGGTGGCGCACTCAGGCTGAATTGCTGCTGAAACAGGCTCATATCCAGACAGGAATAAGCCGGACGCCGGGCTAAGGCCCCCGGAAACGGACTGGCTATTCCCTGCAACTTATGCAAATGCTGCGGTGCCACCAGTTGGTAAATGGCGGTAGCAAACTGATACCAGCTACAACAGGGGTAGCCAGCAAAATGATACAGGCCGTAAGGTAATTGGCCGTCTTGCACATATTGGTGCGCCAGCTGGCCAATAGCTTGCGCCAAAGCCCGTGCCGGTGTCGGGTTGCCGTATTGATCCTGCACCACCCGGGTTACATCGCCGCTTTGTGCCTGCTGGCAGATCCTGCTGACAAAGTTCGCTCCCAGTTCGCTAAACAGCCAACTGGTACGCAGCGTAATGTATTTTATTGCCTGCTCTGCTGCCCGTTCGGCCTGTTGTTTTGCTAAACCATACTGATTGAGCGGCGCGATAATATCGCGCTCGGTGTAAGGACGCCGCCCTGAGCCGTCAAATACATAGTCGGTAGAAATACTGATAAATAAGCTGTCGAAGCTGCGGCACAGTTGTGCCAGTTGCGTAACGGCACTGGCATTAACACTGTGACACTGCAGGCTGTTACGCTCAGCCTGATCTACTGCGGTGTAAGCGGCACAATTAATCACGATGGCCGGCTGAAAAGCGGCAAACAGCTGACTAACGGCAGCAGTGTTGGTAATGTCCAGTGCCGCCTTGTTGCAGGCAAGCAGGTTAAAGCGCGGCATAGTGGCAAATTGCTGCTGTACCAGCTGGCCCAGCTGACCGTCGCTGCCACTAAGCAGCACCTTGATCATGGTAAAACCGTCGAAAAATCAGGCGCGCCGGCATCTTTTGCCGAGCGTATAACGTCTGTGACAGGCCAATGAATATTCAGCTCGGCAGAAAAGCAGCAAAAACTGCCTTCATCGTCAGCCTGATAATACGACGAGGTTTTATAAATGACATCTGCCACATCCGACAACACCAAAAAACCATGCGCAAAACCAGGCGGCAACCACAGCTGATGGCCATTGTGCTCGCTTAACACTTCGCCCTGCCACTGACCAAAGCTGGCTGAACCGGGGCGGATATCTACCGCAACATCGTATATTTCACCACGCAGCACACTCACCAGCTTGCCCTGAGGTGCCTGGCGCTGAAAATGCATCCCCCGTAAAACCCCTTTTACCGAGCGGGACCAGTTATCCTGTACCAGGGGTTCGCTGATCCCAGCCTTGGCGTAGTCAGCAGCACGAAAGGTTTCCTGAAAAAAACCGCGGTTGTCCTGATAGCGTTGCGGCTGCAGTATCAGACAATCTGGCAATCTGGCTGGGAATATTCTCATTTGTCTGCGTGTCAGGATAAATTGTTTTTTGCCTAGCCCCTGTTACCAGGGGCCTGAACACTTTATAAGCGTAAATCGGTATCAGCTTTGTCCAGTACGTATTTTAAATCGTACAGCACGCTGTCTGGCTTACCAAAAGCCCGCACTCCCGCTGCGCCAAGCTGGCGGAATTGCTGGTGCCCTACCGCCAGAATAATCGCATCGTAACTTGCCTGCTCTGGCTTAGCCGTAAGATTGATGCCATATTCATGTTGAGCTTCGGTAGCATCGACCCAGGGGTCAAATACGTCGGCGCTGATGCCGTACTCGGTAAATTCGTTGAGGATATCCACAACCTTAGTGTTACGGATATCCGGGCAGTTTTCTTTAAAAGTTAAGCCCATCACCAGCACTTTGGCACCGCTTACCTGAATGCGACGCTTTATCATGGCTTTAACCAGCTCGCTAACCACATAACGGCCCATGCTGTCGTTGATACGACGGCCTGCCAGAATAACCTCGGGGTTATAACCAATAGACTGGGCTTTATGAGTCAGATAGTAAGGGTCAACACCTATACAGTGGCCGCCGACCAAACCCGGGCGAAAGGGTAAAAAGTTCCACTTGGTGCCGGCAGCCAGCAAGACTTCTTCGGTATCGATACCCAGCTTATTGAAAATCACCGCCAGCTCGTTTATCAGCGCAATATTTAAATCGCGCTGGGTGTTTTCGATCACTTTGGCTGCTTCTGCTACGCGAATTGAGCTGGCTTTGTATGTGCCAGCTGTAATGATACTGGCGTACAGGTTGTCTACCACCTCAGCAATGTCCGGCGTCGAGCCTGACGTCACCTTTTTAATGGTGGTAACCCGGTGCTCTTTATCACCCGGATTAATACGCTCCGGGCTATAACCGGCATAAAAATCAACATTGTATCTAAGCCCGCTGATCCGCTCGATCACCGGAATACAATCATCTTCAGTCGCGCCCGGATACACAGTTGATTCGTAAATAACGATATCACCTTGTTTAATAACCTTGCCCAGCGTTTCAGAGGCTTTAATCAAAGGAGTTAAATCAGGCTGGCGGTGCTGATCGATTGGAGTCGGCACGGTAACAATGTACACATTGGCCTGGCGTAAATCGTCCAGGTTGCTGCTGTAGCGCAGTTGCTCTGCTTGTTGCAGCTCTTCTTTGCTCACTTCCAGCGTATGGTCCTGGCCTTGCTTTAATTCGCTGATCCGCGCCTGATTAATATCAAAACCCAGTGTTGGATAATGCTTACCAAATTCTACTGCCAGCGGCAGGCCCACATAGCCCAGGCCAATAATGGCGATTTTTGTATCGGTTAACTGTGACATGCTAAATATCCTGTGTAAGTCCTTTTACCCTGATTATTGTTCAATATTGTGGTGGCCTGAAAACGCAACTTATTGCTGTTGCAAATACCATGGCATTGCCAGCGCTAAACCATCGCGTAAGCGGTACTTCGGCGCATAGCCCAGCAATTGTTGTGCTTTGCTGATATCAGCCTGCGAATGCCGCACATCGCCCTGACGAAACCCGCCATATACCGGTGATTTGCTGTACTCTACGCCGTTATCTGCCAGGTTTTGCGCAATAGCAGCAAACAGCTCGTTTAATGTTGTACGATCGCCCAGCGCCACGTTAAATACTTCACTCTGCTTAATATCGGCCAGTGCGGCTTTAATATTGGCTTCTACCGCGTTTGCTACAAAGCAAAAATCACGGCTGGTTTCACCATCACCGTTTATCTGCACATCCTGATTAGCAATCATGGCGGCAGTCCATTTCGGGATCACCGCGGCATAAGCGCCGTTGGGGTCCTGACGTGGGCCAAACACATTAAAATAACGCAAACCTATACTGTGAAAGCCATAGCTGCGGGAGAATACATCAGCATACAGCTCGTTGACGTATTTGGTAATGGCATAAGGTGACAAAGGCTTACCTATAACATCTTCTACTTTAGGTAAGGCCGGGTGGTCACCATAGGTTGAGCTGGACGCTGCATAAACAAAGCGCCTAACACCGGCATCGCGCGCGGCCAGTAGCATATTTAAAAAACCACTGATGTTAGTGGCATTGCTGGTTACCGGGTCGGCGATGGAGCGTGGTACTGAGCCAAGTGCGGCCTGGTGAAGCACAAAATCAACCCCGCTGCAGGCTTGCTGGCATGCGTCAAGGTCACGGATATCAGCATTTATAAAGCGAAAATTGGCCCACTGCTGCGGGCTAACCAGAGCTTTTACTTCGTCCAGATTACGTTGATAGCCGGTAGCAAAGTTATCCAGCCCAACTACCAGTTGGCCGGCTTTTAACAGCGTCTCAACCAGATTAGAACCGATAAAACCGGCACAGCCGGTCACTAACCAGCGTTGCTGAGTTGTCAGTAAAGTTTGCATGCTATTCAATTTGTTAAATCTTTTTTATCAGAAACGATGGCAGCGGATTTTATCACGTCAATTATGCGCTGACACGCCTTTCCATCGCCATAAGGGTTATGTGCAAAGCTCATGCTGTCATAATAGTCTTGATCGGTAAGCAGCCGGCTGACTTGTGCCACTATTTTATGCTGATCGGTGCCAACCAGTTTTACTGTACCGGCAGTTACCGCTTCGGGCCGCTCGGTAGTGTCACGCATTACCAATACCGGCTTACCTAAAGACGGTGCTTCTTCCTGTATACCACCAGAGTCCGTTAGCACTAAGGTTGCGCGGCTCATCAAATAAACAAAGGGCAGGTATTCCTGCGGCTCGATAAGATGCACATTAGGGGCGTCAGATAATAAGCGGAACACCGGCTCGCGCACATTAGGATTTAAATGCACCGGATAAACAATATCGCAATCGGCAAATTGCTGCGCAATTTGCTTTAGCGCAGCGCAGATATTCTCAAAACCCCCGCCAAAGCTTTCGCGTCTGTGGCCGGTAACCAAAATTAACCGACGGCCTTGCTGGCCATAGGGAAATTTAGCGGCAAAGCTGTCGCGTAAAGCCGTGTCAGTGTCGATTTTTTCAACCACTTGAAGCAGCGCATCAATAACGGTATTGCCGGTTACAAAAATATGGCTGGCGGGTACCTGCTCCTGCAATAGATTTTGCTGTGATGTTGTTGTCGGGGCAAAATGGTAGCGGGTTATAGCCCCGGTTAACTTACGGTTAGCTTCTTCCGGCCAGGGGCTGTATATATTGCCGGTACGCAAACCGGCTTCAACATGGCCAACGGCAATTTTTTCATAATAGCAGGCCAGCGCGGCAGCAAAGGTGGTGCTGGTATCGCCATGCACCAGTACTACGTCGGGTTTAAAGTCACGTAGTACCGTTTTGATATTCAGTAAAATACTGGTAGTGACGTCATATAAGTCCTGGCCGGCTTTCATAATGGCCAGATCATACTCGGCTTTGATATCGAACAATGTTAACACCTGGTCCAGCATTTCCCTGTGCTGGCCGGTGACGCAAACCCGGCTGTCAATGTCGTTGTGCTGCTTTAGCAGATTAACCAGCGGTGCCATCTTGATGGCCTCCGGCCGGGTACCAAAAACGCTGAGAACTTTAATCATCACAGATCCTTATTGTGCTGTTGCCGTAAAGCTTACCAAAAGCCCTTTTAAAGCGATAGTGACAACCGTTAAACTAGCGCGCTGAAAAGAAGGAAACCACCATGTTATATCTAAACAGCCAGAATATCCCGGAACTTGCCGGGCTAAATTTTGCCCAGCGCATGCAAGTAATACGTCAGGCAGCCGACAAGCTGCCGGTACCGACTAAAATTACTCTTAATATTATTAAGTTGCTGATCCTGTTTCCGCTGTTTTTATTGCTTGCACGTGCCTTTTTAAACGACGATGGCTGGGTTATAGCAGCTTATAGCTTACTGCTTATTATTGGTTATCCACTGATCACCCGGCCACTTACCTTTGCCTTATGCCGCAAACAGCTGCCGCAGATACGCCAGCAATTGTTCCCGCAGTAAGGTCTGTGCCGGTTATTCTGACCGGCTTTTTGCGCTTTTTAGCGGCTATTACCAGCAAGGCTGATGACAAGGTAGCCGTACATCTGCATAATCGCCTGAGCTTTGCCGGTAAAAAAAGGTAAAGCAGATAATTCTAATAATACTGGGGATCCCATGACTGTATCTAGCTCTGTCGCCGCTGCGCCGGCCAATCAGCCACAGTTTCTCGGCCATCCGGTCGGGCTTTATGTGTGCTTTCTCACTGAAATGTGGGAACGCTTTTCCTTCTACGGCATGAAATATCTGCTGTTATTATATTTAACAAAGTACCACTTATTCAGCGATGCCGGTGGTTTGGACGTACTAGGCAGCTATGCCGGTTTAGTGTACGCCATGCCGGTTATCGGCGGCATGTTAGCCGACCGCTATCTGGGTATGCGTAAAGCGGTAACCTTTGGTGCTATTTTACTCTGTATGGGCCACCTGGGTTTAGCCTACGAGGGCTTTCAGGCCTATGTACAGGATGGTGTGGTAGTGCAGGATACCGGCGCTATTCAGGTCTTCTATTTCTCCCTGGCGTTGATCATTATGGGTGTGGGCTTTTTAAAGCCGAACATTTCTACCATTGTCGGTCAGTTATACGGCAAAGAAGATGCACGGCGCGACTCAGGCTTTACCATCTTTTACATGGGAATTAATCTGGGGTCTTTTATTGCCACCTTAACCGTAACTTACCTGGGTGAAACCTATGGTTGGGGCTATGGCTTCGGCCTGGCGGGTATTGGCATGGTACTGGGTTTAATCGTGTTTTTAACCGGCCAAAAATACCTGTTCGGCTATGCTGAACCGGCCAACCCGGCAAAGTTAAAAGAAAAAGTTTTTGCCGGCATTAACCGCGAATGGTTAATTTACCTGGCTACCCTGCCCGCGCTGGCCGTAGTCTGGCAGTTAGTGCAATACAACCCTGTGGTACACAGCACCTTACTGGGCATGTCCTTTATTGTACTGGTAGGAATAATTTGGTTTATTACCACCCAGTGCACCCGTGAAGAACGCGACCGGATGATCGTGCTAATTGTGCTGACGATGTCTACAGTGGTGTTTTGGGCCCTGTTTGAGCAGTCTGCATCATCAATGACCTTATATGCTGACCGGGTAATGGATCGCACAGTACTGGGCTATGAAGCCACTGCCGGTCAGTTTGGTTCGCTGAATGCGTTTTTTATCATAACACTGGCGCCACTGTTTGCCTGGTTATGGATAGCACTGGCTAAACGCAACCTGGAACCTAGTACACCGGTTAAATTTGCCCTGGGTATTATTCAGGCCGGTTTAGGTTTTGGCGCTTTAGTTGTCGGTGCCATGTTTCCAAATGAAGCCGGTTATGTGGCGGCCTGGTGGATGATACTGGCCTATGCCCTGCACACTATGGGCGAGTTATGTTTATCCCCGGTAGGTTTGTCAGCAGTTACTAAACTGGCAGTGCCTAAGGTAGTGGGCGTTATGATGGGTGCCTGGTTCCTGGCTACAGCTTACTCAGAGTTATTAGCTACCCAACTGGCTAAATTGGCGGCGATAGATGTGCCTGCCGGCGAAGTGGTTGAAGTCAGTACGGCTTTAGCCGGTTATACCGAGCTGTTTACCTTTTTATGTTATGTCGGTGTCGGTGTTGGTGTGTTTATGCTGTTAATCAGCCCCTGGCTGAAAAAACGCATGCACGGCGTGCACTAACTGAGTTTAGCGGGGCGCTTATTTTGCGCCCCGTTTTTCATTTACCAGCCTATTTATTGGCCACGCCACTGGGCATGGCACAGTGATTCATATTTTTCGCGGCTGAGTAAAATCCGCGCCAGCACCATGTCTGCTTCGCCATTTTCACCCGTTAAGCCAATTTGTGCTTCAAAGTGCAGCTCGGGTTCAAGATCCTGCATCATAATCTCTACCCAGTCTTCACCGGGCGGTGTTAAGTCAACATAACCACGGTTTTCATAGTGCTGCTGATATAGGGTATAGTCGGCGGCGGACAGGTTTTCAGCTGCCAGTTCTTCAAAAATATCAAAGGCATGGTCACATAGTTCGTCCAGTGTCCACAGTTCTAAATCTTGCATTGGTGCTCCGATTTAACTTAAGTGTATTCGCAGGCCTTGCGTTACAACACTGTTGTGCTCGCCAAAGCAACTCGTTCACGCTAACGCGCTCACTCAGACACTCTTTGGCTGTGCAACAGGTTCTAACCGGCCTGCTAATTCGCGTCAGCAATTTATCAAACGACACGTAGTAAATTAGCGATGCCGCCAGTATAGCAAGGCTTTGGCGAAAACACTGCTGTGCTGCTACACTAAGCGCCTTTTTTCCAGCCTCAAACCGGCCATTACTGACTATGTACCTTTGCCCGCTGTGCCAGCAACCGCTAAACCTTAGCGGCAGACAATATCAGTGCACTAACCGCCACAGTTTTGATGTCGCCCGCGAAGGCTACGTCAACCTGTTACCGGTGCAACAGAAAAACTCCAAAGACCCCGGCGACAACAAAGACATGATGCAAGCGCGGCGTGATTTTTTGCACGCCGGCTGGTACGCCCCACTGGCGCAAGCGGTAGCAGATACACTAATACCACTGGCACCGGCTAGCTTACTCGATCTGGGCTGCGGCGAAGGCTACTACAGCGGTAAGCTTAAACAAGCCCTGGCTCAGGCAGAGTTTTATGGCGTCGATATTTCCAAAGCAGCCATTAAATTTGCCGCTAAAGCCAATCATAATATTAATTTCAGTGTTGCCAGTGCTTACCAGTTGCCGTTTGCTGACAACAGCTTTGATGCCATAGTGCGTATTTATGCGCCGTCTAAAGCGGAAGAGCTTGCAAGATTAGTTAAGGCTGGCGGTCATTTAGTTACCGTCACACCCGGCCCGGTACACTTACTGGAAATAAAACAAGCCATATATGAGCAGGTGCGCTTACACGATGATGCCATAGCCAATATTGCCGGCTTTGTGCATCAGCACCGGCAGCGGCTGCAGTTTAGCCTGCAATTTACCAAGCCGGCACAGCTGCTGGCACTGGTGCAGATGGTGCCTTTGGCGTGGAAGTTCAGCGCGGCAGAAAAACAGCAGTTTGCTGAGCGCCTGCCGGCCATCAGTATCGATTTTATGCTGGATGTATTTCGGCGAAGCTAAAGTGCAGTACCAACCGTTACGGATTATTCGGCTTGCGGCAGCTCTTGCTGTTGCTGGCGAATAGCCGTTAGAAAGCTGGACCAAAAATACGTGCCCAATTCATTAATCAGGTTTGATTCAGCATTCATCAGCATCACCAGGCCCAGCTGATGTTCGCGCGAATAGGCAATCTCCGCGCGATAGCCCTGCACCCAGCCGCCGTGGTACAACAAGGTGTCCTGGCCAAACTGATACACGCGCCAGCCCAGTGCATAATGCGCATCGGTCAGATAGCGACGCCATTCTTTGCGCCGCAGATCACGCCGGGTTTTGACATTTTTATCGGTAATGCGCAGCAGCACTTCGTCTGATAATACCTGCGGCTGATGCCCCAGCTGAGCAATGAGCCAGTAGCCCAAATCTATTGCGCTGGCATTAACGCCGGCAGCCGGGCCGAAATGATAGTAGCTTTCAGCAACTTTAACCGGATGCCAGTTGCCGCGGGCCCGCACGTGCGGCATTGCGCGATTTTCTGTACTAAAAAAGCCATCCAGCCCCACTGAGGCCGTCGGTAACTGCAACGGGGTAAAAATACGCTCTTGCAGCTGCTCGGCGTAGCTTTTACCGGTGCGCTTTTGTATTACCGGTTCAATCAGACTAAACAGTACATTTTGATAACCGTAGCATTGTCCAGGTGGGCATAAGGGGTCTATTTTGCCAAACTGCGGCAAAATGCGTTGCAAAGGTACATTGGCTTCAATCAGGTTATCATAGGCATTTGGCATTACGCCGGTACTTTGCGATAGCAAATGTTTTAATTTCAGCTGCTTATTGTACTTTTTACTTTTAAAGGAAAACTCGGGTAAATAATCGACCAGTGCATCATCCAGGCTAAAATGGCCTTCGGCCGCCAGCATACCCGCCAGACTGCCGGCAAAGGTTTTGGAGACTGAGGCGATACGAAACACGGTATAAGGATCAACCGGCGCATCGCTTCCCCGTTGGCGCACACCAAAACCAGCGGTGGCAATGATGCGGTTACCCTGCACAATGGCATAAGCGGCACCGGGAATGTCGTGTTCGGCCAACTGACTGGCATAATGCTGATCAAAATCAATAATGAGCGGAGCCAGCTCTGGCTCGGCGGCAAAGCTGCAGGTTGCTGTCAGGCAGGCAAACGCCAAAATATACTGCTTCAAAATAAACCTTTTACTGTTATAACGGCGCTGATGCCGAAGCCCGACGCCATTCTATTGGCTTTACATCCGCTTGCCAAGCCGGCGCGTCCACAACAGCAACAAGGCGCACATTGCCACTATCCCTATTGCACCGCCGCCACTTTCACCGCCGGCATTATTGCCGGGGCCGCCGCTGTTTGCTAAAGGCTGTACTGTTATTTCCACCTCCGCACTGCTGCTGCTTATACCGTCGTTAGCGGTAAAACGAAAACGCAACACGGTGTTGCTGCTTACTGCTGGTGCAGTAAAACGTGGATTTAGTTCATCCTGGCTACTTAACGCTACCGTAGTGCCGGCAATTTGCTGCCATTGGTAACTCAGTGCATTAAATTCAGCATCGCTGGCGCTGGCCTGCAACTGTACGACTGTGCCACTGTTTACGGTTTGGTTGCTGCCGGCCGCCACTGTCGGCGGCGTATTCGCGCAACTGGTATTAATGTGCAAAGTAGTAAGCCCGGCCAGCCAGTTGCCAAAGGCCTGATTGGCCGGCGCGCACACACTGGTATCATTAAAACGAAAATCCTGCATCTGGCTTAAGCCAGTCAGGCTTTGCGGCAAGGTGCCGGTTAAATTATTATCAAACAGCCACAGCACCTGCAACTGCGCCAGCTGACCGAACGTCTGCGGCACTGCGCCTTCAAAAAGATTGTCTTCCAGATAAAGTTGTTGCAGGTTACTCAGGTTGCCAAGCCCGGAGGGTAACGCAGCACTAAAGCGGTTTTCTGACAGATCCAGCAGCTGCAAACTGGTTAGATTACCCAGCGCAGGTGGCAAAACCCCACTAAAGGCGTTTTGCCATAAAACCAGCCGTTGCAACTGGGTTAGTTGCAACAACGCAGCCGGAAAACTGCCGTGTAAATTATTGTCACTGACATCAAATACAGCTAAGGCAGATAACTGATTTAATGCCGCCGGCAATTGGCCATTAAGATTGTTGGACAGCAGATTAATTTCGCTAACCTGACCATTGTTGCAGGTAACGCCAAACCAGCTACATGGCGTGGCGGTTAACAACCAATTTTCGTTGTTAAGCCAGTGCTGGCCCAGGGTGTCATAATAGAGCTCAACTAAGGCATCACACTCTGCCAGCGGGATTTCAGTGACAGCATTAACGGCACAAAAGTTATTGTTGCGTAAGCGCAGTTGCACCTGACCATCAGGATAATTCAACGTAGTGGCGTTGCCATCAAACTGGAAACGCCCGCTGTAAATACCATCAGCGGCCTGCTGATCTTGCTGTTGGCCGTCATCATTTACTGCCACAGCCTGTTGCATGGGCCCGGCACTGACGCTAGCCGGTAAGCTATCGCCAAAACAACTCAAGCTCAGCACTTGTATATCGACCGTATCACCGGCCTCCAGATAAAGTACGTCCGTTAAGGGGGTAATCCTACGTTGCAAGGTGCCGCCGTTACACCCTAAGGCCCCCTGGGTGTCGCCACCGGCAGCCAGCAGCCGCTGACCGGCCATGGTTTGCGTTGCAATAGTGCTATCATCAGCGGGTGCCCCCGCTATTAAAATGCGGTTGCGCAGTGCTGTCATGCCCAGCGCCGGCTCGTAAGCCGCGACCAACGCAGCCACACCGCTAACTACCGGCGCCGCCATAGAGGTACCGCTGGCCGTAGCATAACCTCCGCCGGTCTGCGCCGCAGCAATAGCAACACCGGGTGCCGACAGGTGTACCCAGTCCCGGCCGTAGTTAGAAAAACCGGCGAGAGCGCCTTGCTGATCATGCGCCGCCACGCTAATGATGTTAGACAGGTTGTAGCCGGCTGGATAAAAGCGGGCAGAATTGCCGTCATTACCGGCACCGGCAATAAACAAAATACCCGCATCGCGCTGCGCCACTATGGCGTTATACAGTGCCTGCGAAAAGCTGCTGCTACCCCAGGAATTATTGGTAGCGATGATATTTACGCCCTGATTATTTTTTAAATCCAGTACATAGTTCAAACAGGCGATGGCATCACTGACGAAACCCTCGCCATTTTTGTCCATAAAACGACAGGGTAAAATTTTTGTCTGCCAGCTTACACCGGCTATCCCCACCGCATTGTCGGTCACGGCAGCCATGATGCTGGCTACCTGAGTGCCGTGGCCATCTTCATCCATTGGATCACTATTGTCATCAGCCGGATTAATGCCATAGATGTCATCAACATAGCCATTGTTGTCGTTGTCGATAGCATCGCCGGCGATTTCCTGTGGGTTTTGCCAGATATTGGCAGCCAGATCAGCGTGGTTATAATCAACACCGGTGTCGATAACCGCTATTACCTGTTCGCTGTCGCCGGTACTAAGATCCCAGGCCGCTGCTCCGTTAATGCCAAAACTGCCGTTAAGATGCCATTGCTGGCTCAACTGCGGATCATTAGGTGTGGCTATTTTACGCAGCCGAAAGTCAGGCTCAACGGTTAATACGCCGGGCAATTGGCGCAAACGCTGCATTTCCTGGCGCAAATCTGCACCTTGTGCCAGCTCAGCAACCATTATGTCGGGCAGTTGAGAAAAGCGCTGCCAGCCAGCTGGCTGGCCGGTACTGGCGCGCTGTACCCGTTGCAATTGTTCAGCTTGCTGGGGCGCAACGGTAATAAGCAGGCGCTGCTGTGCCGCCAGCGGCGCGCTGCACAGCAGCAAAGTAGTCAATATGCTAAGGGGCGGTATAAAGCGCGATTTCATAGTCATGGCTCTTACGCAGATCTTAATACTGTTAATAGTACGGTATTACCTGGCAAAAAGAGCAATCTTTTTTAGCTATGCGGGCACAACAAAGCCTGTGTCGCCGGTTGTATTGCCACTAATTGCCCGCGCGAATTACTGATAAATTCAACCCATTGCGGTGGCTGCGGCTGACGCACGGCTTTTGGCATAGCCAGCTGAGCCAGCAATTGCGTGTCGATAGTTAGCAGTAAGTCATTACATACGCTGATTTGCCATTCTTGCTGCTGCTGGCGTAACAGACCGATTTGGCGATGAAACTGCTCAGTATGCTGTGTTGAGGCTATATAGTGCTGATACTCAGTTGCATTGGTATCGGCTGCCACCTGAGTACTGACACTATGTTGCTGCACCTGGCGATACTGCTCATTATGACTTAGCAGCACTTGATAATACTGCGTGGTGACCGGCTGCGGCAGCTGCAACAAGTAAGCCATTACTAACAACAAGGCACTGCAAACAGCCAGCTGTGCGCTACGCCAGCTAAAGCGCCAATTGCGGGCTTTGCCGGCGGCACGCTGGCGTGCTGTTGCCTGACGTATTGCCCGGTGTACCTGCTGCGGCAGCGGATGCAGCGCTTTATCATGCTGATACTGCTGGCGCAGTTCGCGGTCAAATTGCTCAGGTGTTGACATAGCTTACTCCTGCCCAGACACAGCATTATGCTGTTGCATAAACTGCCGGGCGTAGCGCAGCCGACTTTTAACCGTCTCTGGCGGCTGCGCAGTTATCTGGCTAATTTCTGTTAATGAAAACCCTTCCAGCTGTAGCATTAAGGCTTCACGCTGGGCAAAAGGCAGCGCCGAGATCAGCGTAGCAAACTGCTGATTTTGCCGGCATTGCTGTAATTGCTCGGCCAGACAAGATTGCTGCAGCGCGATATCATCGGCCAACTGCTGGCTTTGCCAGCGTTTTAACCGGCGCAGCTCATCTATCAGACAATGCCGCGCCATGCTAAACAGCCAGGTCTTAAAACTGCTTTGGCCGGCAAAAACAGCTTTATGATCGACCAATTTTAACCAACATTGCTGGCTGATATCTTCAGCCAGCGCCCGATCAGACTGGCGCTGCAAAAAATGATACAGCGCATCACCGTACAAGCTAACCAGCTGCTCCAGTGCGCTGACGTCAGCATGATGAACATAACGGCTATACAGTTGCTCTGCGCTCAGATCCGGCGCAATACTGCCCTGCCAAAAAAAGGATAATGCCATACAAAGCTCCTTTTACTGCCGTTGTTACTGATCAGACTAGTTGTTGTCCAGACTAAAATCGAGCTGAACCTGTAAACCAGTTTGTTTTATTGCTACCCCATCCTGGCGTTTTGGCTGATATTTCCAGCGCTTTAATGCCGCCACCGCTTCTTTGTTGAAGGTTCTGGCCGGTTCTGCCGCCAGTACCTCTATATCGGTAACAGCACCGGTTTCATCGATACTAAAGCCCAGTTTCACCCAACCGGTAATACCGTCACGTGCGGCAGCAACCGGATACCGCGGTTCAATACGCACCAATGGTGCAGCGCCGCGCTCTGCCTGAACCATAGTACCCGGCCCGGAGTTTCTGGGCAGCGGCGGTGCCGTAAAGTTAAAACCATTCGGCTCAAGCTGCACTGTGGTGGCAGGATCTGGCGTTACAACAGGTAAATCACGCGGTTTAAGCTCAGGTTGCTTTGGCAGCGGCTGCTTTACCAGCGTTTCGCTGTCTTTTACCGGCTCATATAGCCCCACTACCGGCAAGGTTGCAACTGGTCTTGGCCCGCTGGCTTTTACAGCTATCAGCTGTTGCATCGCCGCAAATAATGCCAGTGTCATCGTCAAAGCACCGGCACCGGCCATCAGCACAGCGGCGCTACGCTTAGTGTTAGTGTTGTATTGTGGTATTGCTAGCATAGTGTGACTCCCGTACTTTTTGTTGTTATCAATTCAGACGTGCGGGCCGGATAAAAGGGGTTAATTTTTTTTTCAGTATTTTTGCCAACTGTTTCCGTGAGGTTATTGTGGCAAATTTAGCGGCTAAATATTGCCGGCTGACGGTTAAATTACAGGCTACGACTTTAGTCTCAGGCTGTGATTAACCCATTGACAGTCTTACTGAAAGTTTGAACACTGCTAAATTGGTATTTATTTTTTGCTGTAACCGGAGTTGCTATGTCTCTGCCCTCACCCAGATTTGCCGTGGTTTTACTGGTGTTTATAGCGGCACAATTAAGCCTCTACCTGTTATTCAATTCTGCTATTGCTGCTTTGCTGGTTGGCTGCGTAGTATTTACTGCCTATGCCAGCCGGGTGCGACCGCCGGTGGCGGATAACAGCGCAGAGCAGGATGACAGCCTGGCAAACACTGCAGATAACATTACGGCGGCAACATCAAGCATGGCGATAGGTGCAGCAGAAGTGTCGTTCTACATAGATGGTTTAATTAAAGATATTCAGTTAAGCAGCAACGACAGCCGCGATATCAGCGATGTCAGCCAGCAACTTGCCGCAACCGGAGGCCAGTTGACAGCGTCTTTGCAGCAAATAAACACCAACTTACAGCACACAGCCGATGCATCGGGCCAGGCAGATCAGCGCTTAGATAATGCTATGCAAAATATCAGCGCTTTGGTGGCGGATGTGCGCAGCAATGCCACCGCACTGGAGCAGCTGCGCAGCAGCAGCGACGATATTCAGCGCATTACCGATGTTATCAACACGGTGGCAGAGCAAACAAACTTACTGGCATTAAACGCGGCTATTGAAGCCGCCCGCGCCGGCGAGCAAGGCCGTGGTTTTGCTGTGGTGGCTGAGGAAGTCAGAGCACTGGCCGGCAAAACCGCTACCGCGACTAAAGACATTGCCGGCATGCTTGGCAGTATACGCGCACAAAGCCAGCATACCGCCGAGCGTATGGCACTACTGCAACAGGCCGGTGAACAGGTGCAACAGGAACTTACCCAGGTAACCGCCGGCTTTACTGATATAAATCAGCAGATTGGCAGCTCGTCGAGCACGCTAAATCAGCTACAGAGTGTAAGCGCCGACTTACAGCATACCAGTGCTCAATTGGCACAATCGGCAACCAGCATTGGCAGTGCCTTGCAGAATATCAGCCAGAAGGGCCATAGCGTGGCAGAGCAGGCGGTGGCGTTGTCAGAGCAAACTGAAAGCATCTACCGCGAGCTTAACAGCTTAAGTCAACACAGCTTTTACCAACCTATACTGCAAGAAGCCATGGCAGCAGCCGACGCCATCGGCCGTTTACTGGCACAGGCAATCAGCAGCGGTAAACTCAGTGCTGATGCAGTATTTGCTGAAAAGTACCAGCAAATCAGCGGTACTAATCCGGCTAAATATCATACCGGCTATGACAGTTTTTCCGATCAGCAGTTTCCGGCGGTGCAGGAGCCAATATTAAGCCGTCATAGCAAGGTGCTGTATGCCGGTGCTGTCGATCGCAAAGGTTATTTTCCCACCCACAACAAAAAGTTCAGCCAGCCACTGACGGGTAATTACGCCAAAGACTTATTGCAAAACCGCACCAAACGTATTTTTAATGACCGCACTGGCAGCCGCTGCGGCAGCCACACCGAATCAATGCTGCTGCAAACCTACAAACGAGACACAGGTGAAATATTGCATGATTTGTCCGTGCCAATTTATGTTAATGGCCGGCACTGGGGTGGTTTTCGAATAGGCTTTACCCGCTAAACCGGACCAGGACAGGCTGGCTCAGGTTGCAGCGGGTTTTACATCAGGCGGCGGGCTTATTCCAGCTCATCGAATAAGTCTTCCAGTAAATCTTCATCAACTTCCGGCTCTTGTTGCTGTGGCGGATTGCCGTCATGAATTTTGAACAATTCACGCTGAAAGTAAGACTCTTTAACAAAGGCATAAGGGTCGAGTGACTCGTCCAGCATTTGCTCCAGCGACATTAATTGCTCGCGTGCGTCCAAAGCACCGATAGCGGCCCGGGTCAGCGACAGCGGAGTATTGAGCAGTCCCAGTGGAAAATACAGATTATCCACTACACCGCCGGCTGTACCACGCACTGTGCTTGGGCCAAGTGCCGGCAACATCAAAAAGGCACCATGCCCCAGGCCCCACACCGCCATTGTCTGATTAAAGTCTTCCTGCTGCTCGGCCAGGCCAATTTTGCTGGCCACGTCAAACAAGCCAAAAATACCCAGAGTACTGTTTACCAGAAAGCGGCCGGCACTCACTGCAGCTGAAGATGGTTTAGCTTGCAGGCTGGCATTAACAAAACTGGCTGGCTCGCCCAGGTTATTTACCGCATTAACCAAACCTTTGCGGGCTGGTTTGGGTACTACTGTCATATAACCTACTGTAGCCGGGCGTAGCAGGTATTTATCCAGAATATCGTAGTTAAAATCCCACAATGGCCGGTTGAGGGTTTCCAGCGGGTCGCGCACGTCCTGATACACTGGCGCTGCAGCTTGCTGCTGCGGCGCAGCTTTGTTGGCACAACCCGATAGCAAAGCCAGCGCTGCTACAGGTAACATCAAGGAAAAATAAAAACGCATATCAGGGTTCCAGTTGCAATGATACCGATAACACCGGCTGATTAAACTGCAGGATCTCAGACTCTACCTGCACATCTCCGGCCCGTTGTACTACCGTACCGGCTAAAGACATTCTCGCTACAACCTGCACCTGCTCAGCATTGGCCAGACTCCAGCCACTTTGCATAGCCATTTGCTCGGTTAGCAGCAATTCAACCTGGCCTTGCGGCAGCGCTACACGCTGCACTGCCAGCGGCAAGGCAGCACCATCAACGGCACGGGCAAACAAAAATAGCGTGGCATCAGGATGTGCCTGACGCAGCGCCGGTGACACCGTTAAGCTGACTTTAATTTGCCGACCGCTGGCGGCTATGTCAGCCCCCAGCTGTTGCAGGCGTTGCTGCACGGCCGCGTAACGGAGGTCTTCTGCCGGTAGCTGTTTTAACAACAATTG
This sequence comes from Gammaproteobacteria bacterium, assembly GCA_018826295.1. Classification (GTDB taxonomy): domain Bacteria; phylum Pseudomonadota; class Gammaproteobacteria; order Enterobacterales; family Alteromonadaceae; genus Alishewanella. The sequence continues at coordinate 59,027 of JAHJZX010000021.1, read as the reverse complement.
CCAGGCGGTAGTTGCTTCGGCAAAATCACCACGCTCGTAGGCAATCAGGGCCATCAGCGACAATGCATCTGAGTTGTCCGGTTCGGCGGTCAACACCCGTGCTACAGCGTGGGCTGCCGTTGCAAGACTATTTTCATCACCCAGCACAATCAGCGCCTGGCTGTAACTTAGCAGCAAAGGTGTGCGATTAGGTGTCATGCTTAGTGCACGCTCAAAGGCCGCCACCGCCTCCTGCATTGCGCCCTGCGACATACGAATACGCCCCAGCAGCATCCAGGCAACAGCATCATCCCCTTCGCGGGCTAACTTGGTACGCAGTGCCAGCGCAAACAATTCGATTTGCTGCTCAGATAACGGTTCGCCTTGACCGAGTAAGGCGCGCTCACCAAAACTTTGCAGGTTTTGCCGGGCATATTGCCATTCTGCCAGTTGGCGGTAATGACCGTTAATGGCATAAATAGCCACAACTATCAGCAAGGTTGCCGCCAGCAAACTAACTGGCAAACGCCAGTTCAGTCGCCCCGTTACCGCCTGAGGCTGAGGTTTATGTAAAAACTGACTTTTTAACTCGGCGGCAGCGTTATCAAAATCCTGCTCGGCAAGCTCGCCGCTGTCACGCGCTAACGCCAGCAATTGCAAGCGCTCTTCAAATAGCTGCACGGCAGTTTGACCCGCCTGTGGCGTTACCCGGCGAGGCCAGAACAAACACATTGCCGTCAGTATCAACAACAGCAATACACTAATAATTATCTCGCCGATCATGGTTTTTTACTCCGGTAACGCGCTATCAGCTTATCCAGCTCAGCGCTGTCGCTACCGTCATCTGCAGCTGTATTGGCATTAGCCTGCTGGCTGGCACGCCGATAAACGCCAATACCCAGCAATAACAGCAGCAGCAACACCGGCGTCAGCCAAAGCCAGACAGTGTAACGATTCAGTGGTGGCTGATAATGCACAAAATCACCGTAGCGGTTAATCATATAATCCAGTACTTGTTGCCGGTCCTGGCCCTGGCGCACCAGTTCATAGGTTTTTTGCCGCATATCCACTGCCACTATGGCATTGGAGTCAGCAATATTCTGGTTTTGACACTGCGGACAACGCAGCTCTGCCGTCAACTGATGAAACAATTGCCGCTCAGCGTCAGAACGAAATTGCAGCATCTCTTCAGCTGACAGCGCGGCACAAAACAGCATTAATACGGTTATGATGGCTTTCATGGCTTACTCCATTGCTGGTATACCGCTGCCAGTTTGCCACGCCAGACCATGGGGTTAATATCGCCAATATGATGGGCCCGCACTATGCCGTTGGCGTCGATAATAAAGGTTTCCGGCGCGCCGCTGACACCAAGGTCTAGCGACAAGGTACGCTGCAAATCGAGGATATTAAACTGATAAGGGTCACCCTGTTGCGCCAGTTTTTGTGTTACGTCTTGTTGCAGAGTTGCCAGATCAAAAGGAGCATCAAACGTCGGATCGCGCGGTAACTCGTAATACAGGCCAACAATTTTTACTCCCTGGGCGCGTAGCTCTGCCAGATAAGCCAGCTCGGCATTGCAGGTGGGACACCAGGTACCCCAGACATTGAGTAAAAACACTTCGCCGGCTAATTTTTCAGGTGTCCAGATGTGCTCTGGCTGCATTAAATCGGCCAGCGCAAAAGCAGGCAAAGGCTTGTTAATAACAGCAGAGTCGCGCTCACGGGGATCAGAAAACAAGCCACTGAGTAAAAATAACGTCAGCAGTAAAAACAGGCTAAGCGGAATATAAAACAATACTTTACGCATATTGCTCTCCTGCCTGCGCGGCCCCTGCTAGCTGTTTGCGCCGGTAGCGTTTATCCAGCAACGATAACAAAGCACCTGCTGTCATCAGTAAGCCACCGAGCCAAATCCAGCGTACAAATGGCTTAACCTGAATACGCAAAGCCCAGGCATTGCCGGGTAACTCTTCACCCAGCGATACATATAAATCACGGCTTAAACGGGCATGCACTGCCGCTTCCGTCATAATAGTGCGCTGAATACGGTAAAAGCGCTTTTCGGCATGCAGGTGAGTAACGTAGTGGCCATCCTTGCTAACGTCCAGCTCAGCCGCCTGGCCACCATAATTGGCACCGTTTAGCGGATACACTTCAGTCAGCGTAAACTGATAGCCAGCCAGCTGTACGCTATCGCCGGCCTGCATCCGCACATCACGCTCTTCGGTGTAGGTTTTCGTCATCGCAACACCAATAACCAGAACGGCAAAACCTATATGCGCCAGTGTCATACCATAGTGGCTGGCATTTAGCTTGCCCAGCCCTTGTTTAACTGAACCCAGTTGACGTGCGCGCTGCATCACCTCGGCCAGCGCCGACATGCCGACCCAGGCTCCCAGCAATAAGCCCATTAATGCCAGGTTAGCCTGCACACTTTGCAGCGTGGCCATCACGCCCAGGGCCAACACCAACGCCGCTACCGCCACCAATGCCAAAGGCGACAGCAGGGGGCTTAGCTGTTGCTGTTTCCAGCGCACCCAGGGGCCCAGCCCCAGCAATAGCGCGAAAGGTATACTCAGGTAGTAAAACATCTGATCGAAAAATGGCGCTCCTATAGATACCGAGCCCAGGCCTAATTCTTTATGGAACAGCGGAAACAAGGTGCCAAGAAACACAATAAAGCAGGCGGTAAGCAGAAATATATTATTGCCCCACAGCAACATTTCGCGCGAAAACAGTTTGTAGCGTGCCTGAGAGCGAACCGCATGCATACGACTGCCATACAGCAGCAGTGAACCGCCAATAACAAGCAGCAGAAACACCAGCAAATACAAGCCGCGGCCAGGATCGGTAGCAAAAGAGTGCACTGACACCAGTACACCGGAGCGAACTAAAAATGCACCGACTAAGCTAAGTGCAAAAGCCGCTAAGGCCAGCAACACAGTCCAGGATTTAAAAGTGCCGCGCTTTTCCGTCACCGCCAGGCTGTGAATTAACGCTGTGCCAGCCAGCCAGGGCATAAAAGACGCGTTTTCGACCGGGTCCCAGAACCACCAGCCGCCCCAACCCAATTCGTTGTACGCCCACCAGCTACCCAGCATGATGCCCAGCGTTAAAAACAACCAGGCCGCTAGCGCCCAGGGTCTTACCCAGCGCGCCCAGACGCTGTCAAAACGTCCGCCCATTAACGCCGCAATAGCAAAAGCAAAAGCCACCGCAAAACCGACATAGCCCATATACAAGGTAGGCGGGTGTAAAATCATGCCAAAATCCTGCAACAGCGGATTAAGGTCACGCCCTTCTACCGGAAAAAACGGCAAACTACGGGCAAACGGATTAGACATAAATAACGAAAAGGCGATAAAACCGGCATTGATCAGCCCCAAAATAGCCAGAATGCGGCCCTGCAACAGCAGCGGTAACGCTTTAGAGAATATCGCCACCAGTGCAGTCCAGCCGGCCAGCATCAGTACCCACAGCAGCATTGAGCCCTCATGCGAGCCAAAGCTGGCGGTGATCTGATAATACCAGGGTAAGGTTGAACTGGAGTTTTGCGCCACATTGATTACAGTAAAGTCACTGCTGCGAAAGGCATAAATCAGCGCCAGCATCGCCAGCAGACAGCTAACAAACTGGGCAATTGCCAGCGGCTTGGCCATCAGCAGCAGCGGCTGACTGGCACGATAACTACCGTACAACGGCACCAGCGCCAACAGCACCGACAATGCAAAGGCGAAAGTCAGCGCCAGCTGACCAGCTTCAACTATCATCAGTAGCCTCCGTCAGCTTTTTGTTGCTGCGACGGTGGTACATGACGGATGCCCTTTAACGCTTCGGCCACTTCCGGCGGCATATATTCTTCATCATGCTTGGCCAGTACTTCAGAGGCGGCTATGGTGACCGGATCCAGTAACACCCCCTGAGCAACTATGCCCTGGCCCTCGCGGAACAGGTCCGGCAGGATACCATTATAGGTAACAGTGACTATGGGGCCGGTATCGATAAGATCAAAACTGACCTTTAATGAATTAGGATCACGTTTCACAGAGCCTTCAACTACCATACCGCCAATCCGTAAACGCTGGCCCACCACCGGCTTTATTTTATCTTTGCCCAGGCCCTCGACCAGTTGTGACGGCGTATAAAATAAATCAATATTTTGCTGCAGCGCATATAACATCGCCGCTACGGCACCGCCCAGCAAGGTCAGCACCAGCACTACAGCGGATAAACGCTTCTGACGTCTTGATAGCATTACTCTGACTGCTCCTGATACTGCTTAATACGCTGCTCACGGGCCAGACGCTCGGCCAGTTGGCGGCTAAAGGCGCGTTGCTGATAGTGGCTGTAGCCGATTAAACCGGCAAGCAACACATAGGTTAAACCAAATGACAACCAGACGAACAAGCCATAACCGCCCATCGCCCAGAAATCGCTCCAGGACTGAAAATACATTTAGCGTTCTCCTGCCAGTGCTTTAACCCAGGGCCTGTGCTGTTCGTTAACCAGAATTGCTGTGCGCAGGCGCAAACATAACAGTGCCAGCATCAACACTTTAAAAGCCAGTATACTGATTAACAATGGCCACAACATACTGGCATCGATAGACGGTCTGGCAAACTTGGTTATAGACGCGCCCTGATGCAAAGTGTTCCACCACTCAACCGAAAAATGAATAATCGGCAGGTTAATAACGCCTACTACCGCCAGTAAACTGGCTGCTTTAGCACCGGTTTGCCGGTCAGAAAAAGCACCACTTAAGGCAATCACACCTAAGTATAAAAACAATAAAATAAGTTCAGACGTTAACCGGGCATCCCAAACCCACCAGGTGCCCCACATCGGTTTGCCCCAGGCCATGCCGGTTAGCAACGCTATGGCGGTATACACAGCACCAATCGGTGCCAACGCTAAGGCTGCCCACTGCGCCGTTTTGACCTGCCAGACCAAAGCGGTAAAAGCGGCTATTGCCATAGCAGAATAGGTGCCCATCGACATAATGGCGGATGGTACATGCAAATGAATAATGCGGTAGCTGTCACCCTGCTGATAATCCGGTGGCGTAAAGGCCAGCCCCCAAATGTTTCCCAGCGCCAATAACAATAACGCGGCCGCCATCAACCAGGGATAACACAGCCGGCAAAAATGGTATAAGGTTTCAGGTTTAGCTAATGGATGTAACCACTTAAACATATCAGCTCACATTCAGTTTTAATGCACTTTGCACCGCCATAGGCACCAGTGCTAACGCAAATAACAACATAGCCAGCATAATTGCTAACTGTCCCTGATAAGGCATTGCCATACTGGCGGCTTCAACTGCGGCACTGGCAAAAATTAGTAGCGGAATATACAGCGGCAGGATCAGCAACGCCAGTAAAATACCGCCCTTATCAGCCGATACGGTAAGTGCCGCCCCGAGCACACTCAGCAAACTTAACAGCGGCGTACCAAGTAATAATGTCAGGGCTAAGGCAGCAAAGGCAGCACTGTCTACATTTAGCAACAACGCCACCAAAGGTGACAATAATACCAGGGGTAAACCGGTACTTAGCCAGTTTGTAATAAGCTTGGCCAGCACAAAGCTAAGCAATGGCTGGCGTGCCGCTACCAGTTGCTCTATCACGCCATTGCGATAATCATCTTTAAATAAGCGCTCAGCCGCTAATAGCACGCTGAGTAAGGCGGCAATCCACACTACGCCCGGTGCCATTAAACGTAATAAATTCGGCTCTGGCCCAACGCCAAGTGGAAACAAGGTTAACACTATAACAAAAAACAGTACCGGATTTAGCCAGTCAGCTTTTTGCCTGGCCAGCAGGCGCAGTTCGCGTTTAATAAAACAGCCTAAAGTTACCATCGGTACGCCAACTCCAGACTAATCAGTTGTTCAAACACCAGGGTTAACTTCTGATGCGTGGTCAGCACTATGGCACCACCTTGTTGCAAATGCAGCAAAAAATGTTGCTGTAGCATAGTTATGGCCGCTTGATCCAAGGCGGTAAAAGGTTCATCCAGGATCCACAACTGACGTCTGGTAAACCACAGTCTGGCCAAAGATACACGCCGTTGTTGCCCGGCCGACAACATACGACAGGGAATATCCTCCAACCCGGCTAAACCGAGCTGCCCTAATAAAGCATAATCATCAATCGCTTGTGGCTCGGCGGTTGCTGCATGCCAAAAGCGGATGTTTTCCCGCGCAGTAAGCTGCTCGTGCACGCCACTTTGATGGCCGATATAGCACAAATTGGCAGCAAATTCCGGCATAACCTGACGCAGCGGTGTCGTGCCAAAATACAATTGCCCCTGTTCAGGTTGAGCAAGTCCGGCCAAAATACGCAACAAAGAGCTCTTTCCGGCACCATTCTTGCCTGCTATTTGCAGCAGCTGTCCGGCGGCAACGCTAAGATCTAATTGCTCAAACAGCACCCTATCCTGGCGGATACAGCTGAGTTGACGGGCGCTTAATACAGTCTCACCACCAGGTACGGGAAATAATGCAGCTTTTATCGCAGACCTCGGTTAATAACAGTAAAAATTGCGCGCATATTAGCATAATGCCGTCATAATACGAAGGCGGCCAGACTTCAGACCAGCAGAAAACAGGTAAAAACATGAACCAGATCAATCTGGAAAAACTGTTAATCCAAAGCCAAAGCGGCAAAGTTGATGCCGGAAGTTTAAAATTGCTGGTGGCACAGGTTTATCAGGCACAGGTGCAACAACTGTCAGATGGTAGTGTGCGCTTACAGCTGCCACAACCTGGCGGGCCTTTGCAGATAACGCTGGCAGCAGAAGCCGCCGCGCAAATTCAGCCATTATTGGCTTTAGCACAGCCGGCGCAATCCGCCAAGGCGACAACAGCCATGTTACTGCAGTTTCAGCCGCTGGCTGACGGACGTATACAACTGACTTTACACAACAATAATGCCAGTGTGAGCGTGCCGTTAAACAGCTTATCTTTGCGTCAGTTACTGCTGACAGCTTTACCGCAGTTACTGACAGCGCCTGCTGCAAGAGCGGATCTCGCTGGCTCGCCCCTCAGCATAGCGGCCACACTGCAAAAACAACCTGCCGGGCTAACATTGCATATTGCCAATTTGCCCAGCCTGACACCAACGAGCGCTGAGCAACAACAATTAACGCGCTTGTTAAGCCATGGCCAGAATAAAACAGCGGTGCAGCTGTTATTACAGCTGCCTGGCGGCGGCGACAAACTCAGCCTGCAAGTGACCTTACCATCGCACAGTGCAACACCGGCAGCCATGCCGGTAGTGTTAAAGCCGGCAAGCCAGCAGGCTATAGTGCAGCAGTTGGTGCGGCTGGTTAATCAGCAACAGCTAACGGCTCAGGCTGTTGCGCCTTTACTCAGCGGCGACGCCAAATTAAATACAGTTGCGCCCGGCCACAGCGTGCAACTGCACTGGCCTGCAACAGGCAGCACATTGCCTCAGCTTCAGATTATCAGGCCAAACATAACGGCAGAGCTGGTTGTGAGCCCGCAGCAGTTTAACCGGCCGGTGCAACTTAGCCTGCCTGTGGCTGCGAGCAGCCTGGTAGCACCGGAGGCACCACCAACAACTAGCCTTGGCCTGCAGGTGCCCGCCGCGCCACAAGCCGCGCTGCAACAAGCCTGGCGTCAACTTCTGCCTTTATTACCGGTGTCGCCCGCCCCGTTGGACAACCAGCCCGAATTGCCAGCACCGCTACAGCAAATTTTTGCCCTGATACGTCAAAGTCAGGTTAATGGCAGCAAAGTGTGGCCGGCGCCTCAGCTACAAAGCCAGTTAGCGGCAGCCCTGGCCTTTCAGCCCATGCAAACTAACGTCAACCCAACCAGCAGCAGCGGCAGCCTTGCCGTTGCAATTCAGCTGCTGTTGGGTCAATTACTGCAAAAACCAGTTGCCGCGCCGCAAACCACAGCACAAATGGCACGTTTTGTCAGCCAGCTTGACCCGGCTCAGGCCGGTACGGCCCTGCGCCAACTGGCCAGCCACAGCAGTACCTTGCAGCAGAGCCAGTTGGCAACACTGGACAGCGGTAATAACCAGCAGCTTATTTTGCAATTACCGCTGCAGCTGGGGCAGCAAACACAATTTTGCCAATTGACGTTGGAGCAGCGCGAAGCCGACGGCAAACAGCAGGGCGAAAAACGTAGTTTGTGGCAACTGACAATGAGGTTTGATTTACACCAATACGGTAGCATGTTGGTGGTGGCCAAGCTGGCAGAGCAGCAATTACAATTGCAGTTTTATACCGAGCAACTTGCCGCCAAACAGCAAGCTGAACGCTTTTTACCTATTTTAAAAGATCGCTGCAAAATGCAAGGTATCAAAGTTGAACAGGCCGAATGCGTACTGGGTAAGATCCCCGACACCCTGGTCCCCCGGGCCAATAGCCTGTTAGCAATCAAGGCCTGAAACATGAGCAAAAAAACTTATCACAGTGCTACAGCCCTGCAATATGAAGGCAAAAATGCGCCTACGGTAACGGCCAAAGGCCATGGCGAGCTGGCCGATGAGATAGTGGCACTGGCAAAAGAGCACGGGGTGTTAATTCATCAGGATGAAGAATTAAGTAAGTTGTTAAGTCAATTGCAACTTGGCGAGCAAATCCCGCAGCAGCTGTATATTGTTATCGCCGAGCTTATCGCCTTTTCCTACGTGTTACAGGGTAAATTTCCGGAAAATTGGCATAATATTCATCAGCGTATCGACATCAAAACCTAGACAGGTTTCAAAGGGGCTGCACAATTGAACGTGTCGGTTATTGTTTGGCTTGATGTAAATTATACAGTAGCTCGGCTTCTGCCCGCGGCAGTTCGCATTCACGCATGATCTCTTCCAGATCAGCCCCCAGCTGTACCATTTTCATCGCCCGGCTGTATATTTTAGATTCCGGATCCGTCAACGCTATAGCCTGTTGCTGCTCTGTCAGGCTGCTGAGTTGCTGCTCAGTCTGGCTGCTAAATTGCTGTAATGCGGTTTCAAGTTGTAATACGCGTTGACCGACACCAATAATGCCGGCTCTTAGCTCTTCAACCTCAAGCTGGCTTTGTTGCCACTGCCGGCTGGTGTAGTCCAGACGGCGCTCGAGCTCAGTATATTGATTATCCTGGCTCTGATGCCGTTTAAACCACCACCACAGCACGACCGTGCTCAGCGCCAATAAACCTGCCTGTATTAACACAGTCAACCATAGTGTCATATCAGATAGACCGGATCTCTTCCCACTCTTCGTCACTGAGCAATTTGTTTAAATCAACCAGGATCAGTAACTCGCCATCGCGGTTAGATACACCCTGAATAAAGCGGGCGCTCTCATCGGTACCGACGTTTGGCGCGGTATCAATTTCAGAGCCTTTCAGGTAAACCACTTCAGCGACACTATCAACCATAATGCCGAGTACTTGTTTTTCGGCTTCGATGATCACAATCCGGCTATTGTCGGTAACATCGCCCGGCGCCAGGCCAAAGCGCGAACGGGTGTCAATAACGGTAACAACGTTACCGCGCAGGTTAATAATACCTGTGACATAATCTGGCGAACCGGGAACCGGAGCGATTTCGGTGTAGCGTAATACTTCTTGCACCTGCATTACGTTAATACCATAGGTTTCTTCCTGCAGCTTAAAGGTTACCCATTGCAGGACAACATCAGCTGCTTCGTTTTTATTGGCAGACTGCTTGGTTAAATTGCTCATGCACAGCTCCTGTTACAATACCTTGTCTGATCAGGCAGTAATATCCAGACCACGGTTTAATAAATCTATCATAGCGTCTACATCTACCAGTACACACATATGTTTTTTAATCAGGCCTGCCATCCAGGGCCGCTTGCCTTCAGCTTCACGCCACTTAACGTCATCCTGTTCCAGCATGTAAGTGTTAATCAGTGACTCACAGCATAAACCCCAATTGCTGTTGCCCAGCATAATAACATATTGATAGTTTAGCTTTTGCTGTAAAGATTGATCATATTTTTCCGGCATTACCCAGCGTGCGGTGTCCACCGTATTAATTTTCTGCTCTCGGTACAGCATAACACCTTTAAACCAGTCCGGTTTGCCAAACAGGCTGTTAACTGCTGCCATCTGATGAATGCCGCCGAGCTCTTTCAGTGGCACTGCGACCTTTAAGCCGGCCACATCGAAAAACAATGCCTGAAACCTGCCCTGGCGGTAGTCTTTTACCGGCGCTGCTGCTACGACTGCCGGCTCAGCAACCGGCGCCGGCGTGTCTACAGCCAACCGCTGCGCTACCGGCACTTCACGCTGTGTCAGTTGCATTGCCTGTTCGGCCTGGACAAATTTTTGTTTTAGCCCGGCCAATGCTTGTTCAGTCTGAGTTGTGCTGGCCTGCTTACTGCTGGCTTTGCTAACTGTTTGTGTACTGACAGCCGGCTCGGTGGTCGTTACAACCGCCTGCGCCAGCAATTCGTTCAGCTGCTGCTTTTGTTGCTGCAGTGCGACCTGTTGCTGCGGTTCCTCTTCTGTCAGCAGGGCAGCGAGATAATGCTGCATAACCTTCTGACTGGCAATCAGATTACTCATAACTTACTCCGGTGCCAGTTGCAGTAAATAGGTCAGCAGCGTGTTGTAAGCAAAAACTCCACGCGAAGCAGAGGCAAACTCACTCGGTGGCGTTTGCGCCAGGCTGGCATCACGAAACTTGGTATCAACCGGGATCACCGCCGACCAGACTTTGTCCTGGTATTTGGCTTTTAGCTCTTTATAGGCCTCTAACGAAGCCCGGGTGCGCTTATCATACATCGTCGGGATAATGGTGAACGCATAGTCTTTTTGCTGCGAGGTGCGCATTAATGCCATCGTCGCTATCATCCGCTCCAGGCCTTTTAATGCCAGAAACTCGGTTTGCACCGGGATCAGAATGCGATCACAGGCAGCAATAGCGTTAACCATTAACACCCCCATTACCGGAGGACAGTCAATCAGCACATAATCATATTCATTTTTGATTTTAAGCAGGGCTTTTTTTAGCATTAGCCCCATGCCGCCTTTAGTGCCCAGCGACCTATCCAGTGTTGCCAGCGCCATCGATGAAGGCAAAATATCCAGATTTTTCATTCCACTTGGACACAACGACTGCAGGATCTCTTCACTGCTGATATCTTTACCACGGATAAAAATATCATACACACTGACTTCCAGCTCTTCAGCATCAATACCAAAATAGTAAGTCAGTGACGCGTGCGGATCGGTATCAACTAACAAGACTTTATAGCCCCGCTGCGTCAATAAGCCGCCCAGCGTCACTGTAGTGGTGGTTTTACCTACGCCACCTTTTTGATTTGCCACTGTCCAAATAACCACTTAGCGATCCTGTTGTTGCGATGTTTCAGCATCCGGATTGTCTTCACGGGTGGTAATACGGATACCACCTCCGGGTAAGGCAATTACTCTGATAGTACCATCTTGCTGTGAGACCTGCTCTAACTGTTGCTGCAGTGCCTCTGTTTGCTCAATATCTGCAGCACTAGGCTCTGCCGTTGCACTAGCTTCCTGCTGATAGCCATAACGGGAAATGGCGATCACCACTTTGCGATTTTCAGCACGGCCGCGGACAGTGTCATTCGCTGCAAAAGGATAATATTGGCCATAACCTTCAATGGCCAGACGCGCTGGCGCTACATTTAGCTGTTCTAATAAGCGCAATACTGAGGTCGCCCGGCTAACCGACAACTCCCAGTTTGAAGCAAACAGCTCGTTATTAATCGGTTGATTATCGGTGTAACCCCGCACCCGGATAAAATTGCTGATGGGTGCAATAATACGGCTTATCTCTGCCAGCAACACGCTGGCTGACGGCGTTGTTGTTGCGCTGCCGCTGGCAAACAACAAACCACTGTTTAATTCTATTGTTAGCCAGTTTTCATCCTGTTGCAGCTTTGCCACGCCTTGCTGTAACAAATTGGCTAATGCCTGAGTAAGTTGTTGCTCTATTGATTGCAGGGGGCTGCCCAGCTTTTTTGCAGCAATTTCAGATAACTGACGGGCGTCGGCAACCAGCTCAGGGCCTTTAGCCTGCTCTAACGAGCTGCCGTGTAAATCAAATTCACTTTGTACTGTTGCTTCAACCAGCACAGACTGGCCAGACACACCGCTGTCTGCTTCTGCGGGTTTATCGAAAATTTTGGTCAGGCTGTTAGCCAGAACGCTGTATTGTTCTTCTTTAATCATTGCCATGGCATACAACACGACAAACAAGGCAAACATCAGCGTCATGTAGTCAGCATAAGATACCAACCAGCGGTCCAGCTGCTCGTGTTCTACATGCTTATGTCGCTGCTTATGCCGGTACATTGGCTACCCCGAATGGTAAGCTGCCAGCTTACGTTCAATATTGCGCGGGTTTTCACCATGCGCTATTGATACCAAACCTTCGACTATTAACTCATGATACAAAGTGCGTTGGTGTACCAGACTTTGCAGCTTGTTACCAACGGGAATAAATAGCAGATTTGCAAAGCCTACGCCGTAAATAGTGGCGACAAATGCCGTCGCTATGCCCAGCCCGAGTAATTCCGGCTCTGAAATATTTGCCATAGCCTGAATAAGGCCCAAAACCGCGCCGACGATACCAATAGTTGGGCTATAGCCGCCCATAGCTTCAAAAATTCGTGCACCGCGCAATAAACGCTCACGCTCCAGTGTTAACTCGGCGTCCAGTGTGTCCTGCAAAACTTTAGGTTCTACACCATCGACCAACAAATTTAACCCGCGATGTAAAAAAGGATCCTGCTCAGCCAGCGCATCGTTTTCCAGTGCTAAAAAACCGGTGCTGCGCGCTGCGCTACCCCAGTGCACTATGCGTTCTACTGTATGTTGCAAGGGTAACTGCGCCGGCCGTACTACCCAGGGCAGCATTTTCATACCCAATACAAATTGATTAAGCGGTGTTTGCAGCATAACGGCACCGACAGTGCCGCCGGCAACAATTAAAAAAGCTGGAAAATGCAACAAGGTAGACAGCGCACCGCCTTCCATCATAAAACCACCGGCGACAGCAACCACTGCCAGCACGAAGCCACTGATGGCTAGTTTATCCATGTGTCACTTCCGCAACGAGTTTAGTGGCAACATCGTTAAGGCTAACTTCCACATCCATTAAACCTGCCGCAGCTATTGCCTGCGGCATGCCGTACACTACACAGCTTGCTTCGTCCTGCGCCCAAATCCGTGCGCCCAGTTGTTTTAGCAGCCGCGCACCTTCCCGGCCGTCGGCGCCCATGCCGGTTAATACTATTGCCAGCACTTTGTCAGCATAGACTTTGGCCGCGGTAGCAAAGGTTATATCGACACTGGGTTTAAAAGTGATGCGGGCTGAATCATCTTCTTTTATCCGCAGCCTGGCCTCACGCTCGCTGCCTTCAATCAACATCTGCTTACCGCCAGGTGCCAGATAAGCCACGCCGGGGCGCAGTACATCATTATCCTGAGCTTCACGCACTTCTACTTTTGCCAGCGAATTTAGCCGTTGGGCAAAGGCCCCGGTAAAAGCAGCCGGCATGTGTTGGATCAAAACAATCGGCAGCGGAAAATTGGCTGGTAAGGCGGTAATAATGCGTTGCAGTGCCACCGGGCCACCGGTAGATGTGCCTATGGCAACCAGTTTGTACTGCTTGCCGCTGGGCTGAAAACGGCTGGTACCAGGTGCAACCCGTTCGCTTAATTTGGGCCGTTCAAAGCTGCTGCGGGTCAGAGCTGGCCGCTCAGCCAGTTTAGCGGTAAGGCTTTCGGTACGATTGCCAAGTGTACTGCTAAACGTAGGCCGGCCAAGCTGGCGTTTACGCGCCACGGCCCTAACCCGGTCACGTAACAGCTGTCCGGCTTCATCTTTATCGCGGGCGATATCTTCGAATTTTTTCGGCAAAAAATCTACTGCGCCGGCTTCCAGCGCATCAAGGGTGGCTTTGGCACCTTCATGCGTCAGCGATGAAAACATCAAAATGGGGATGCGCTGCTGCTGCATGATTTGCCGCACAGCTGAGATGCCATCTAACACCGGCATCTCAACGTCCATGGTAATCACATCCGGCTTTAACGCCAGAGCTTTGTCGACAGCCTCTTGGCCATTTACCGCGGTATCGACTAACTCAATATCGCCATCTTTAGTCAGAATTTCTGTCAGGCGGCGGCGAAAAAAGCTCGAATCGTCAACCACTAACACCTTAATCGCCATATAATTCTCTCTTTAGGCGTTTATTTTGTTGAAGCGATCAAATTTAATTTTTGATTTCTTCGCGTAGTGTTTCAGCAGGTTTGGTACATCAAGGATCAGTGCAATGCCACCATCGGAGGTGATCGTTGCGCCGGCCATACCCGGAGTGCCTTGCAGTAATGCATCCAGAGGTTTTATTACGACTTCTTCCTGACCTATCAGTGAATCAACTACAAAACCAACCTGCTGGGTACCAATTTGTACAATAACCACATGGCCCTGACCTCGGCGGCGCTGTTTATCCGACCCTTTAACCAGCCAGTGCTCCAGGAAAAACAGGGGTATGGCTTTTTCGCGCACTATTACCGTTAGCTGACCGTCGACGACATTGGTTTTATCTAAGTCCAGATGGAAGATTTCACTGACACCGGCCAGCGGCAAGGCGAAGGTTTGCTGACCAACCACAACCATTAAGGTTGGCAGTATGGCTAAGGTCAACGGTACTTTAATTTCCAGCAAGGTGCCTTCACCCATTTTTGAGTGAATATGCACAGTACCATTTAACTGAGTGATCTTGGTTTTTACCACATCCATGCCGACACCACGGCCTGAGATATCCGAAATTTGCTCCTTAGTAGAAAAACCCGGTGCAAAAATCAGGTTAAATGCTTCAGTGTCTGACATTCTGGCGGCGGCATCGGTATCTAAAATGCCGCGTTTGATGGCAATACCTTTTAGCTTTTCCGGATCCATACCGGCACCATCATCATGGATAGTCAGTAAAATATGATCGCCGGCCTGGGCAGCAGCCAGCTTTACCGTACCGGTACGTTTTTTACCTGCTTTTTGCCTGATCTCCGGCATTTCGATACCGTGGTCAACCGAGTTGCGCACCAAATGCACCAAAGGATCAGCCAAGGCTTCAACCAAGTTTTTGTCTAAATCGGTTTCTTCGCCTTCCAGCACCAGTTCAATATCTTTTTGCAGCGAACGCGCCAGATCGCGTACCACGCGGGGGAAACGACCAAAAACCTTTTTAATAGGCTGCATGCGGGTTTTCATTACCGCGCCCTGAATGTCAGCAGTCACCACATCCAGATTAGATATGGCTTTGCTCATTTCTTCGCTTTGAACTGTGCCGGATAAGCTGACCAGCCGGTTACGCACTAATACCAGCTCACCCACCATGTTCATAATTTGATCAAGCCGCTTAGTATCAACCCGCACTGTGGTTTCAGCTTGCGCAGCTTGTTGTGCCGCCGCAGCTTTGTCAGCTGCAGCCGCGGGTGCCGCAGCTGGTGTTGGTGCAGGTGCTGGTGCGGCTTTAGGTGCAGCCGGTGTCGATGCCGCAGGCTTAGCCGCTGGTGCTGGCGCAGCCGGTGCCGCCTTGGCGGCCTCTACCGGCGCTTTGCCTTTACCATGCAACTGATCCAACAAGGCTTCAAATTCTGCATCATCAATTTCATCGTCGGCCTTTGCGCTCGCTGGCGCGGCTGCTTTGGCCGGCGCTGCAGTACTGGGGGCATTAACCTGTTCCGGCACAAAAGAGCCTTTGCCGTGCAATTGATCTAAAATGGCTTCAAATTCATCATCAGTAATATCGTCACCACCGGCACTGGCAGCAGGTGTGACAACGGCCGGCGCAGCTGAAGCAGTGGGGCCGCCTTTTTTACCGTGGAGTTCATCCATTAACTGATCGAACTCATCATCAGTTATTTCATCTATACCACCCGATCCAGCTGCCGGTTCGGGCGTCGCCGCAACGGGCGCCGCTACAGGTGCAGGCTCTGGGGCTGGCGCAGCCTTGGCTGCAGATGGTGGCGCTTCACCGGTGTCCGGCTCACTATAGTGATGTAAGGCGTCTAATAATTCAGCCGCTGCAGGCGTTAATGGCTGACGGTTTTGCACTTCTACAAACATGGCGTTGATACTGTCCAACGACTGCAAAATTACATCCATCAACTCTGGTGTAACCCGGCGCTTACCTGTGCGCAGAATGTCGAACACGTTTTCAGCACCGTGGCAGGCATCAACCAGCTCACCCAGTGACAAAAAGCCGGCACCGCCTTTGACGGTATGAAAGCCGCGGAAAATGGCATTAAGCAAATTTGCATCGTCCGGATTATTTTCCAGCTCTACCAGCTGTTCCTGCAGTAACTCCAGAATTTCACCGGCTTCAACCAGGAAGTCCTGCAGTATATCCTCATCCATATCAAAGCTCATGCAAAGACACCTCTGTTAAAAACCTAAACTGGACAATAAATCATCAACGTCGTCCTGACCGCTAACCACATCGTCCCGCTCAGCTGCATCAATAATCGGGCCTTCAGCTTCATGTGCTTTGGGCTTACTTTTGGCTGGTTTAGCTGGCTTGGCCTCAGCGGCCATCATAATGCTCGACTGGCCAAAAGCCGTAAGCAGACCAATCAGACTTTCTTCTACTTCCCGTACCAGCTCAATAACCCGACGTAAGATCTGGCCGGTTAAATCCTGATAATCCTGCGCCATTAATACGTCAGTCAGTAGTGAATTAAGCGTAGCAGTATCTGTACCAGCCTGATTTAAAAAGCCATCAAGGTTGTGACACAGGGCTTTAAATTCAGTGAGTTGCAACTGACGTTGCATTAATTTTTGCCATTGTGGTGCAATACCATTTAGGCCCTGGGTTAACTGATCGGCAATAGGTAAACAAGATTCGACTGCATCCATGGTGCGATTAGCCGCTTGCTCAGTCATGTCAATTACATGATTAAGCCGCTTTTTAGCATCCGGAATATCTTCTTCCAGCAAATTATTCAGTGAAGGGTCAATCTGGAAATTTTTCAGCGAATCGTGCAGCTGACGGGTCAGTTTACCAACCTCAGCAAATAATTCAGAAGAGCCTGGCACAGCAAGTTGCTGTACCAGTTGATTAGCGGCATCATGCTGCTCCATCTCCAGCAACTGCACCAGCTCCCGGGCTTGCTCCAGTGAAATCAACGGCGCCGTAATTGCAGACATAGCAACGCTCCTTTGTCAGTTACGGTTAGCCGATGCGTTCAAATACTTTAGCTAACTTCTCTTGCAGGGTGGCTGCGGTAAAAGGTTTAACAATATAGCCATTTACACCGGCCTGAGCCGCGGCAATGATTTGTTCTTTTTTCGCTTCAGCGGTCACCATCAATACCGGAATGTGCTTTAGTTTGGCATCAGCACGGATCGCACGCAGCAAGTCGATACCCTGCATCCCTGGCATGTTCCAGTCAGTAACGACAAAATCGAAGTCACCGTTCTGCAGCATTGGTAAAGCAGTACTGCCGTCATCTGCTTCAGATACATTAGTAAAGCCAAGATCACGTAACAGATTCTTTATTATCCGTCTCATGGTCGAAAAATCATCAACCACAAGAATTTTCATGTTTTTATCCAAAATCCCCTCCGACGAGATATAACTTTTTATCTCAGAATAGGTTACAACCAATCCTGCATTCTGGCTTTCAATCTGACCAAGGCCTGACTATGAATCTGACTGATGCGGGATTCACTGACATTCAGCACTGCCCCTATCTCTTTCAAATTCAGTTCGTCATTATAATACAGCGAGAGCACTAATGCTTCACGCTCTGGTAAATTACTGATAGTTCTGACAAGAGCCTGCTGAAACGCCTCATTTGCCTGACTTTCATATAAGTGATCGGCATCCGTATCATCAGACGTCACCAACACATCCTGTGACACCCCCAGATCTTCGATACCAATTATACGACCACTGCTGATATCACTTAACATATGATGGTATTCATCTAGAGATATATCAAGTTTTTCAGCAACTTCTGTATCTTTTACATCACGGCCCAGTATACCCTCAAGCTCGGCGATGGTTTCAGCTATCAATCTGGCGTTGCGGTGCACCGAGCGCGGTGTCCAGTCGCCACGGCGCATTTCGTCCAGCATAGCACCACGAATGCGGATGCCGGCAAAGGTTTCAAAACTGGCGCCTTTGCTACCATCGAAATTTTTCGCAGCTTCAATTAACCCAATCATGCCAGATTGAATAAGATCGTCGGCCTGTACACTGGCAGGTAATCTGGCCAGCAGGTGATAAGCAATGCGTTTAACCAAAGGCGCGTGCCGCTCGACCAACTGCTGCATATGGTCGACCCCACCATAAGCTGCAATCCTGCTGTTCACGCAATACCTCTGTCAGTTTGCGGCAGTACCAGTTGTTCAAGGAAAAATTCCAGATGACCTGACGCAGTAGCTGGTAACGGCCATTTAACCGCTTTTAAAGCTAACGACTTTATTGCCATACTGGCAGCAGTACGCGGAAAAGCATCAATAAAGGCTTTTTGCTTACGCGCTGCTTTGCGTACATTTTCGTCATAAGGAATGGTTGCCACCAGTTCGAGGCTTACATCTAAAAAACGATCTGTCACCCGCGTCAGCTTACTAAACAGCTCTTGGCCCTCTTTCAGGCTACGCACCATATTGGCGACAATTTTAAATTTTTCTACGCCATGGTCACGACTGAGAATTTTCATCAAGGCATACGCATCTGTGATAGAAGAAGGCTCGTCACAAACAACTACCATCACATCCTGCGACGCACGGGAAAAACTCAGAACCATATCGGAGATGCCTGCCGCGGTGTCAACCAGCATAACATCTACCGGCGTTTTCAGCTCACTGAATGCTCTTATTAGCCCGGCATGCTCAGCCGGAGTAAGCTCGGTCATGTTTTGCGAACCGGAAGTGGCAGGAATAATTTTAATGCCCAAAGGGCCGTCAATGATGATGTCATCCAACTCAGCTTCGCCGGACAACACATGGGATAAATTTTTCTCGACCCTCAGGCCTAACATTACATCGCAATTGGCCAGTCCCAGATCAGCATCCAGTACCAGCACCCGTTTTCCTAATTGCGACAGCGCCATGGCAAAGTTTAGCGTAACGTTGGTTTTACCCACGCCGCCTTTACCTCCGGTAACTGATATTACTTTTACCATCTGCTTATTCATTTTTCTCAGGCCATTGGCTTGATCGTCAATATTGTCATGACTATGCATAGGTTCCGTCCGCCCGGCTCTCGTCATATTGATACCATTGATGAGCCGTACTACTTTGTGCGATTCGTAATTGTTCTGCTTGCTGCACCAGACTTTGAGCCTCTGCAACTGCTATATCTTCAGGTACGCGCTGGCCATTAGTCAAGTAACTGAGCGGCAACGCGTTCTGCACTGCAACGTTAATAACTTCACCTAAGCTTAAGCATTCGTCAAGTTTGGTGAAAATACAACCAGACAACGGAATGCGTTTAAAATGTGCCACGCTTTCCTGCATAACTCTTGCCTGCGCAGTCGCAGACAATACCAGATAACTTTTTATTTTGACACGACTATTATGAACCAGCGTAGCAAGTTTTTCTGCCAGGCGCACATCTCGTTGGCTCATACCAGCAGTATCTATCAGGATTAATTTGCGTTGCTGCATTTGCGTCAGGATAACAGACAACTCAGTGCTGTCTTTTGCCTGCTTAACCGGACAGCCGATAATACGGCCAAAGGTGGCCAGTTGTTCAAAAGCACCTATACGAAAACTGTCGGTGGTGATAAGTGCCACCTGATCCGCACCATGACGCTTTGCAAACTCTGCCGCCAACTTTGCTACTGTGGTGGTTTTACCGACTCCGGTTGGCCCCACCAGCGCAATAATGCCGCCACGACGCAGTATATCATCGTTAGTGGTACTAAGTTGTCCAGCCAGTAGCTCCAAGGCTGCCTGCCAGGCATCACTGCTGTTTAGATCTTCCGGCATAAAACAGGCCAGCTGGTCCGCCATTTGTTCAGACAAGCCTAACTGACGCAGGTTATCAATCACCAGCGCCCGTACCGGCTCACGTCGTGCCAAATCCTGCCACATCAAACCTGACACCTGATGCTGTAATAGCTGACGCATTGACAACATTTCGTTACGCATTGCATCCATTTGTTGCTGCAGTAACTTAGCCTGTTGTTCCTGCTGCCGGCTGATTTCAGTCAGCTGTACAGAGCTAACCGCTGAAGGCACGCCAGAAGTTTGACGCTGAAATTGCAATGCACTTGCTTCAGGCTCTGGCTGACGCGCTTTGACTGGCGCGGCGTGCTGCTTTTGTGGATTAGCAACCTGCTGCTTGATCATTTGCCGGGCCAGCAATGCTTTTAACGAATCGGCCGGCGCATCAGCGTTGTCGCTATCATCAACCCTGGCGCTAAACTTTGCCGCTGCCGGTTGCGCTGGCACTGGCGCGGGCACTTTATCAGCTGTTACGGCTTCCTGATCGATAGCGGCGACAATTTCCACACCTTCAGCAACTTTCTTATTTGACAAAATAATGGCGTCAGGCCCAAGAAACTCTTTAACTTCCTGCAGTGCAGTCCGCATATCTTTTGCTACAAAGCGTTTGATTTTCATAGTTTAATTCCTATCCTGCCTGACCTATTACGCTGACAATGCGAATTTGTTTGTCATCCGGAATTTCCTGATAAGACAATACACGCAGCCCTGGAATGGTGTATTTCACAAATCGTGCCATAACTGAGCGCAATATTCCTGACGTTAACAGAATAGCGCTGTCGCCATTGAGTTCCTGCTCCTGATGCGCCTGTTGCAGTGATTGCTGAATACGATCTGCCAGCCCCGGTTCAATGCCGGCACCATCATTGCCGGCAGCCTGCATCGACTGGTGTAGCATTTGCTCAAGTTCCGGCGCAAAAGTAATAACCGGGATCTCCTGCCGGCTACCGCCGACTTCCTGCACAATCAAACGCCGCAGTGCGATACGGCAAGCCGCTGTAAGTACATCTACGTCCTGGCTCTTAGCGCCATATTCCACCAGCGTTTGCACTATGGTACGCATATCGCGGATTGGCACACCTTCGTTTAGCAGATTTTGCAATACTTTAACAACAGCTGTCAGCGGCAAGGTGTCAGGCACCAGGCCTTCTACCAGCTTGGGCGAATGCTTAGCCAGCATATCCAGCAGGTTTTGCACTTCTTCATGCCCCAGCAAGCTGGCAGCATGGTTGGTAAGGATCTGACTTAAATGGGTGGCGACCACAGTTGCAGCATCCACCACGGTATAACCTAAGGTTTGCGCATGTTCTCGCTGATCTTTGTTAATCCATACCGCATCCAGCCCAAATGCCGGATCTTTAGTAGCGATGCCTTTCACCGTGCCAAATACCTGGCCAGGGTTGATGGCCAACTCATTATCGTGGCGTAGCTCGCCTTCACCTGAGGTTACGCCCATCAATGTCATGCGGTAGCTGTTGGGTTCTAAGTCCAGATTGTCACGGATATGTACTGCCGGGATCAGAAAGCCAAGCTCTTGCGATAGCTTTTTCCGTACACCTTTAATCCGGCTTAACAGCTCACCGCCCTGGGTTTTATCTACCAGTGGAATGAGGCGGTAACCCACTTCCAGCCCTATGGTGTCAACACCCTGCACATCGTCCCAGCCAATTTCCTTCACGGCATTATTCTCAACCGGCGCCACGTCTTTAGTATTGCGGTTTACCAGCTCAGCGGCTGTTTGTTGGGCGCGTTTATTCAGTAAATAAGCTGCCCCACCTACCAACGCCGCCAGCGACAAGAAGGCAAAATGTGGCATACCCGGCACTATGCCCATTAATGTCAGGACGGCGGCAGCAACAAATAACACCCGGGTGTTGCCCAGCTGAGCACTCATCTGCTCGCCCATATTTTCTGATTTGTTTTGCCGGGTAACAATAATAGCGGTGCCAATGGACAGTAACAGACCTGGTATTTGCGCCACCAGGCCGTCACCGATAGTCAGCAGCGTATAGACTTCAATGGCAGCAGAAAAGCTCAAATCATGCTGCATCATACCGATAAAGATACCGCCAACCAGGTTAATCACTAAAATCACTATGCCGGCAATGGCGTCACCTTTTACAAACTTACTGGCACCGTCCATCGAGCCGTAAAAATCGGCTTCACTGGTTACCTCTTCACGGCGCACCCGCGCCTCTTCCTGCGTGATAAGGCCAGAGTTTAAATCAGCATCTATCGCCATTTGCTTGCCCGGCATAGCATCCAGCGTAAAACGGGCTGTTACTTCGGCAATCCGGCCGGCACCTTTGGTTACCACCACAAAGTTGATAATGATCAGGATTAAAAATACCACTATACCAACGGCATAGTTACCGCCGATCACCACTGAGCCAAAAGCCTCGATAACTTTACCGGCCGCATCGGGGCCATTATGACCTTCCAGCAACACCACCCTGGTACTGGCTACGTTTAGCGCCAGCCGCATGATAGTTGCTACCAGCAACACCGCCGGAAAAATGCCAAAATCCAGCGGCCGCTGGGTGTAAATCGTCACCAGCAGCACCACCAACGCCAGTGCAATATTAAAAGAAAACAGAATATCTAACAGCGTCGGCGGCAGCGGCAATACCACCATCGCCAACGCAGCAAGAATGAGAATAGGTGTGCCCAGGCCTTTGACATGAGCTAATTTTGAACGGTCAAACTTAGTAAGATAACTGGCTAACTGCATAACAACCCTGACAGTAATTTGGCGCTATATAGCTGCTCAGCAAAAAACGTTCCAACACTCTTACAACTGGGAAAGTCTTAGTGGCGATAGTCTTCCGGGATGGGTAACTCTTTGGCCAGAGCTTTCGGCCGGCTGCCTTTGCCTTTCTTGTACATGTTTAGCTGGTAAACGTAAGCCAGCACCTGTGCGACAGCTGCAAACAGCTGCTCAGGGATCGGATGGTCCAGCTCTGTCGTGTGGTACACCGAGCGCGCCAGCATAGGTGACTCGATAATGGGTATTTTATGCTCAGCAGCAATTTTACGGATGTGCAGCGCTACCTCATCCAGCCCTTTTGCCACCACTAAAGGAGCACGGAATTTGCCCTGATCGTACTTTAACGCCACCGCGTAATGGGTCGGGTTGGTTACGATAACATCAGCTTTGGGTACTTCCTGCATCATACGCTTCATTGACATTTGCATTTGAGTACGACGAATGCGGGCTTTGATATGCGGATCACCTTCGCTGTTTTTATATTCGTCTTTAATTTCCTGCAGGCTCATTTTTAGCTGACGGATGTGGTTCCATTTTTGGTAAGGCGCATCCACTATCGCGATCACTGACACACTGGCACAAAGGCCTAAAAACAACCAGGCCAGAAAATACATGGCCGATTCTATGTTGTTCGGCTCGCTCATCAGCGACAGCGCCATAATATCGTCAAAAAACAGCTTTAGCAGTAAGTAGGCAATACCCACTACTACCACGACTTTCAGAATGCTTTTTAATAGTTCGACCGCCGCCTGCATGCCAAACATGCGTTTAAAGCCTTTTAGCGGGCTCATTTTACTTAGCTTAGGGCCGGCAGCCTGCCAGCTAAAGTTAAAACCACCCAGCAGAGTGTTGCCAATAAAGGCTGCCAGCAGCACTATGGCAAACACACCGCCCATAGGTATAGCCAACCGCTCGACAACAGCGCCCCAGGCGGTAAACATAGAGTTTGGCTCAAAAATATCTTTAGGCGTCAGGCGCATCATACGCTGGCCAATATCCAGAATGGCAATAGCCAGCATCTTACCAAATATCAGTAGTGCGGTGGCTGTGCCAATCAGGACAAAGGCGGTGCCGAGATCTTTGGAACGGGCGATTTGGCCCTTTTCAGCTGCGTCTTGCAGCTTCTTGGGCGTGGGCTGTTCGGTCTTTTCGGCGCTTTCATCTGCCATTGCAGAGCCCTCCGCTTAACAACCAATCAGCCGGCAGCTGTAATCTATTGCGTGCTGCCACTGTTTGTCGTAATGAAATAAAAAGGTGTCCAGCGTTAACCACAGAATGATTAAGCCGGCCAGCATCGTAATAGGAAAACCAATCGAGAAGATATTAAGCTGTGGAGCGGCCCGGGTCATAATGCCAAAGGATAAATTCACTACCAGCATCGACACCACCGGTGCCAGCGCTATTGCCAGCGCAGTAGCAAACATCCAGCCGGCAAACTCGACCACAGTCCAGTAACTGCTGACGTCCCACCACTGGCCATTAATTGGTAGTGCGTTAAAGCTGAATACCAGCATCTGGATCATTATCAGGTGGCCATCCAGGATCCAAAACAATAAGGTCGCCAAAATAAGATAAAACTGGCCTATCGCCGGCACACTTACGCCGCTGGCCGGGTCAACCATTGAAGCAAACCCCAGACCGGTTTGGGTGGCAAGCAACTGGCCAGCCAATACAAAGGTGTTGATAAACATTAGCGAAATAAAACCCAGCGCAAAACCTATCAGCAGCTGCAGCAATACTTCGAGGATCATATGACCAGACATTAAATCCGGGTTTGTTACCGGCGGCAGGGTCGGCATAATAATCAGACTGATAAACACCACCAGGCCGGTTTTAATCCGTGTTGGTACATTGCGCACGCCAATACCGGCCATAATTAAAAACATACCGGTTACACGACACATTGGCAGTAAATAATCTGCCAATGCCTGCATTAATACCGACAGCGGAAACTCCATCTGTTTAGCCCACCACTGTTGGGATACTCAGGAACAACTCATGGGTGTATTCCATAATAACCTGGGTAAACCAGTGGCCGCCAAACATCAATGCCAGCAAGGTAACAATTAAGCGCGGTAAAAAGCTCAGTGTTTGCTCGTTTATTGATGTTGCAGCCTGAAATACCGCCACAATTAAGCCGACAAACAGCGACGGCAAAATAATGGCGCTAACCAGCAAAATCACGATAAACAACGCATCGCGCAGTACATCAACAAACATTTCCGGGCTCATGTGCCAACTCCGTAGCTGGTGGCCAGCGTGCCCATTACTAAAATCCAGCCGTCTACCAACACAAACATCATCAGTTTAAACGGCAGTGAAATAATCATTGGTGACAGCATCATCATGCCCATTGCCATCAGCACACTGGCAACAACTAAATCTATGATTAAAAAAGGAATAAACAACATAAAACCAATTTGGAACGCGGTTTTAAGCTCACTGGTAATAAAGGCCGGTATTACCACAGTGATCGGGTAATCCTGTGGCTGAGCTGCAACTTCCAACCCGGCTATCTGAGCAAAGGTGTCCAGATCTTTAGTGCGGGTTTGATGCAGCATAAAGGCTTTGATTGGCGTTATTGCCGCATCCAGCGCCTGCACCGGCGTAATTTGCTCGGCTAGATAGGGCTGAATAGCCGTGTCATTTATGTTGTTAAATACCGGCGCCATTATAAAAAAGGTTAAAAACAGCGTAATGCCTATTAATACCTGATTTGACGGGGATTGTTGCAGACCTATGGCCTGACGCAAAATGGCCAGCACGACGATAATGCGGGTAAAACTGGTCATCATAATGACCATGGCGGGTATAAAACTTAGCGCCGTCATCAGCGCCAGCACTTGCAGCGTTACGCTGTACTGCTGGCTACCATCTGCACCTGTGGTGACAGTAACAGCTGACAAGGCCCCGTTATCGGCAAAGACATCGGGGCTTAGCACGGCTAACAGCACCACGAACAACAATCGCAACATAGCTCACACTATTTTTTCAGTAAAGATTGCAACTGTGTATGAAAGTCTGATGCCAACTTTTCTTCAGGTAGTGGATTTTCTAACTCAAACAGCAAGTTTATGTTGTGTGCGGTGACACCCAAAACACGCTGTTTTCCTTGCATTTCAATAACTAACAGACGCTCTTTTGGCCCAAGTGGCATAGACGAAATAATTTTTATATGCCGGCTGCCAGGTAAGCGCAGCGTCAATTTTTTGAATGTCCAGCCAAGTGCAATCACTATCGCCACCACAATCAGCAATGACAGCGCCATTTTACCCAAGCCAACCCCGGTTGCCGGCCGCTCGGCCGTGCTTTGCAAGGCTTTGGGTTTTACCGGCTCTGCATTAGTGGGAGCAGGAGCAACAGCGGGCGACGTTTCAGGCTCTGCGCCTGCCGGTGCGGCGTGAGCTGGCGGTGCTTGCTGTATCGTTTCTTTTGCGGCGTCGTCGGCTTGCTGCGCGGTAACACTTAGTGGCAGGCTTAACCAAAGCGCCATAATAACTAAGGCACAACGCATTAACGCAGCTTCTTAATCCGCTCGATCTGACTAATAACATCAGTTAAGCGGATACCAAATTTATCGTTAACAACAACCACTTCGCCATGGGCAATCAGAGTACCATTGACCAAGACGTCCAGCGGTTCACCGGCCACCCGCTCCAGTTCCACCACTGAGCCCTGATTCAGTTGTAACAGGTTACGAATGCTTATTTTCGCCCGGCCGACTTCCATTGAAATGGTAACCGGAATATCAAGAATGGTGTCTAGTTTGCGTTTTTCGTCTACGGTAATGTCAGCTTTTTCATCACGTAGCTCTTCCAGCTCAACCGGTTCAGCGCCATTTCCAGCGCCTTCGGCCTCTGCCATCGCAGCGGCCCATTCGTCCATGGTGTCTTTATCATCAGCCATTTTAATTACCTTCTATCACGATCTGACAGATTCAGATCGGCTTCTAATTCAGAAATATCAGCGTCGCTGTCCAGCCGGCGCCCACCCTTGGTAAATACATGCATTTCAGATTTTACCGACTCAGGCCGTTTTATTTTCTCTATGATTTTCAGCGCGACACTTTCGCGTGAACGGCCGAGCTTGGCACGATAGGACGGCAAATCCTCAATCAGCACAGTAATATGTTCCGGTATTTCTATCGGAATAATATCGCCAGCT
The DNA here is from genome assembly GCA_018826295.1 of Gammaproteobacteria bacterium. Lineage (GTDB taxonomy): Bacteria > Pseudomonadota > Gammaproteobacteria > Enterobacterales > Alteromonadaceae > Alishewanella. Next base: position 32,120 of record JAHJZX010000021.1, on the reverse strand, counting down.
TTCAGCTCCATAATCTCCCGCAGCGTCAGATCGACATCCATCATTTTGGTGGTCAGATCAACTTTAACGTCCATAATTTCATCGCGCAGCGCCTTACTCCAGCGCAGATCGGTGTCTTCTTTATCGCTTTGCACACCGGCATCAAGCAATTCGCGGATCGGTTCCAGCATGGAGTAAGGCAGGGCGACGTGGAAATCACCACCACCGCCATCCAGCTCAATATGGAATGAACTGATAACCACCACCTCGGTCGGGCTGACAATATTGGCCATTGCCGGGTTAACTTCAGAGTCGAGATATTCAAACGACACGTCCATCACCGGTGCCCAGGCTTCTTTGTAGTCTTCAAAAATCAGTTTTAACAACATCTGAATAATACGCCGTTCGGTTGGCGTAAATTCACGGCCTTCAATTTTGGCGTGGTAGCGGCCATCACCGCCGAAGAAGTTATCTACCAAAATAAACACTAACCGCGCTTCCATGGTGATCAGGCCAGTGCCTTTCAACGGCCTGAACCGCACCATATTTAAACTGGTAGGTACAAACAGGGTATGCACATATTCGCCAAACTTGATCATTTGCACGCCGTTAATCGACACTTCGGCGGTACGGCGCATCATATTAAATAAACTGATGCGCATATGACGGGCGAAACGCTCGTTAACCATTTCCAGAGTGGGCATACGGCCGCGCACAATACGATCCTGTGAGGAGAAATCGTATTCCATCGCGGAACGGCCCCTGCCTTCGCCGGACTCGTCTATTTCTTCTTCTTCGACGTCATCAACACCATGTAACAGCGCATCAATTTCGTCTTGTGACAGTAAATCGGTCACGGCTGCTCACTCTTATTGCATAACAAAACCGGTGAACAACACCTCGTCCACCACCACTGAACCTACTACTTCTATCATCGCCTGTTGCAAATCGCTTAAGGCTTTATTTTTTAGTGCATCACGGCCGGCCACAGTCACCAGTTCATCCGCATTGGACGAGCTGAACGTTTCCAACAGCGCCCCTTCAATCAAAGGTATATGCCGCATCGCCAGTGTGTGGTTATTGTCGCCTCTAACCAGCAATTGCACTTTAATCTGTACCATTCTGTCACGCGATGCACCCGGTACGTTAAACACAAAAGGCTTGGGCAACGGCACATAGAGCGCACTGCCTTTCGCTTCAGCAGCACCTGCAGCCTGATCTGAGCCGGCGCTCGTTTGACCTGCGCCGTCTGCCTCTGCTGTACTGCTACCGCCAGAAAACATAAAAAAGCCTCCGACACCCAGCACCACAACCAATACGGCGGCACCAATAATTATCCACTTTTTCTTGCCGCCACCTTCGGCGATCACTAAATCTTTTTCCGCTGCCATACCTGCCCCTTAATTGCGCCGTTAACCATTATGCTCAGAGCCTGACGCTAAAGTAAATCAAGCCTGCTCTGATTGCTGCAGTAACATACTGCTATGCATAATAATCAACCAGCCTGTCGGATGGCGCAACCTTTAGCTGAGTTTGTATGCTGTCTTCGCCTAAGCCATCGTCAGCTGTACCCTGTTGCCGCCCCTGGCCATTGTGCTGCTGGCGCTCAGATAATTGGCGTTCTTGCTGCGATTGCTGCTGCACACTGCCTTCTCCCAGGACAATACCTTGCTGCTGCAACAATTCGCGTAAGCGCGGTAATTGTTGTTCCAGTAACTCTTTAGCCTGAGGTTGTTGCACGACAAACTGCACATTGGTTTGCTCTTGTTGCACATCAATTTTTATCTGCATCTGGCCCAGGCCGGCCGGATCAAGCCGGATTTCAGCTACCTGAATATTTTGTCGCAACATAATGCTTACCCGCTGCTGTAACTGGCCGGCGGCATCATGTTGTTGCAAATTAAGGCTTTGCTTTAATTGCTCAGTCGCCGATTTAGCAACGACTTTGCTGCTGTGTGTTTGCTGCCGGCTTTCAGCGCTGTGCAAACTGCTGGCAAAACTGGTTTCAGCCCGCGTTGGCTCTGCAACGGGTTTTGTGCTGCTGTTGTGGCTTGCCAGCGCGGCAAACTGGCGCTCAGACTGCGCCTGACCTTGCTGTTGCTGCTGAGTACCCTGTTCAGCGGCAGCGCTTTTACTTAAATTGGCCGAGTCAGCTTTAGGGCTGAGTTTTTCACTGCCGGAGTTGCTAAGCGCTGACTTGTCGTCCGCTTTGCCATCGTTTTTTGCTTTGATCTGGCTGCTCACTGCCGCTACAGGTTCTGCCGTTAACGCCGGGCTGGCCTGGGTGGCGGCTTCTGTTACCGTTTCAGTTGGCTTAGTGATGCCGGCAGCGGCTGACGCAGTGCGGTTTTTAGCCGGTTCAGCCTTACCCGGGCCGGTACTGGCCGCCACAGGGCTTAGCTTGGCGGCATCACCATGTTGATGGTGTTGTTGCGCCAGCTCAGCGTCAGGAGATACAGCACTCTCAGGCGCTGCCCCGCCTTCAGAAAGTGTTGTCTGGCTTTGCCCCGCAGTTGGTTTTGCATCAGACGACACGCCGGCTGCAAGACCATCTGCGACTTGAGCAGTACCTGGTGTTGCAGCTATTGCAGCGGCATTAGCCGGCTGTTTCGTCTGGCTAGTACCAGAATTGGCTGTTGCGGCATCTTCTGTTGCGGCATCTTCTGCCGCGGCGGTATCAGCGGCCAGCTTAGTGTCTACTGTGGTTGATTTGGTATCGGCAGCCTGCGTTGCCAGCGCAGGCTGTTGTTTTCCTAACTGGCTGCTGTCAGCTTCCGCATCAGTTTCGCTATCAGCTTCAGTATCGGTTTGGGCAAGAGCTAGCTCAACTGTCGCTTCGCCTTCGGCAGTAGCAACCTCGTTGTCTGCCGCAGCTTTATCAGCGGGTTGGTTTTTTAGCGCTATTTGTAGCAACAAGCTGTTCGCTAAGGCAGGATCATCGCTACTGGCTGCATCGGCATCGGGGTTTGTTGCCTGCAACATAGCCGCGCTAAGCGCCGATAATTCACTGCCAGCGGCAGGGATCTGCCGCTGGCCTAAGCCTGCCTTGCCGCTGTTTGCCGGTTGCACCATGCCTTGCAACAACGCACTAAAACCACTGCCCTGCTCTACATTACCCTCATCAGTCTGTGGCAGCTGATTATCGGCTGTCTGAGCATTGGCCGCTTTAGTATCTGAAGTTAGCGTAATGTCTGCGCCTAACATCAGCATTGAAATCGATAACGCTTGCGTCATGTGTTACCCCACTTTGGCCGGCGTCCAGCGCTGCCATAATTCCGCTTTCGTCTACTTTACCATTTGCTTATTCAAGTTTCGGGCCAGTATTTACTCAAACTGCGCTAAAGCTGTACAGCCTGTGCGCGGCTATACAACTGGCTGGCATATTCATCGGCGTTTTTTTGCTCTTCTTTTAACTGACGCAGTAACTCAGCCTGCTCCCCACGTTGTACCAATAACTCCAGTGCTTTACGCTTTTTTTGCATCGCCAGCCAGCTTTGTTTACGTTGCTCGGCTGCGGCTCTGGCCTGATGCACGGCCCGGCCCTGCTGCAATATTGCCTGGTCTAGTTTGGCGATAAAATTAACAAACTGACTGTACTGCCGGCTTTGCAAACCAGCAGCGCCCTGTTGCTGGCTTTGCCGAATATAGTCAGTACGATAATTTGCCAGCCCCTGATACTTTTGCTCAGCTTGCTGATAAAACTGCTGCGCGGCAACAAATTGCGCCTGCAACTTCTCTTCTCGTTGTTGTTGTATAGTAATGAGCATGCTAAAGCGGTGGTTAATCATACGCCGTTTCCTTTCGCCTGCGGCTGCAACTGAAACAGCCCTTGCAGGCTGTCATCGTAGGCTACAACATCATGCATACCCTGCTGCAAAAAAGCGTTAATTCTTGGCATCATCGCTATGGCTTTATCCAGTTGCGGATCGCTGCCGCGCACATAAGCGCCAATAGCGATCAGATCTTTACTTTGCTGGTAACTGGAATACAGCTGTTTAATACCACGCGCCATGTGTTGGTGTTCAAGGCTGGTCACCGCCGGCATCACCCGACTGATAGATTTTTCGACATCGACAGCAGGAAAATGCCCGGCATCGGCCAGCGCGCGCGACAACACTATATGGCCGTCTAAAATGGCGCGCGATGCATCTGCAATAGGGTCTTGTAAATCATCACCTTCAGACAGCACGGTGTAAAAAGCCGTGATGGAACCCTGGTTGCCGCTGCCATTGCCGGCCCGCTCTACCAGGGCCGGCAATTTGGCAAACACCGACGGCGGGTAACCTTTGGTCGCCGGCGGCTCACCAACGGCCAGTGCTATTTCACGCTGCGCCTGGGCATAGCGGGTAATAGAGTCAATCAGCAACAATACGTCCAGTCCCTGATCCCGAAAGTACTCAGCCACCTGCACTGCGGTCTCACAGCCTTTAAGCCGCATCAGTGGTGATACATCAGCCGGCGCCGCAATCACCACCGAACGCTGCTTGCCTTCATCGCCGAGTATTTCATCAATAAATTCTTTAACTTCGCGGCCGCGCTCACCCACCAATCCAACGACAATCACATCTGCCGAGGTCCCCCGCGTCATCATACCCAGTAACACACTTTTACCGACGCCTGAGCCGGCAAATAAGCCCATACGCTGGCCTTTGCCAACAGTAAGTATGCTGTTGATCGCCCTGACACCGACATCCAGCGGTTGTTTAATGGGCCGACGGTTTAGCGGGTTTATCGGCTTAGCCTTAATACCGCCGAACTGTTTAGCCGCTATCGGCCCTTTGCCGTCCAGCGGGCTGCCGACACCGTCTATCACCCGTCCCAGCAGGTTCATGCTCAGTGGAACACCTTTGTAATTCAGCATCGGCGTGACTTTAGCTCCAGGCACCACACCAGAAACATCGTCTTTGGGCATCAAAAAAATACGGTCATTGGCAAAGCCAACCACTTCGGCCATGATATCACCGCGCGCCGTCTCGACACTGCAAGGCTGGCCAATGGCCGCGCTACAGCCGGTGGCTTCCAGCGTCAGGCCGACAACCCGTACCAGATGACCAGCGACAGCTGGCCTGGACGGATGCACATACTGCTGCTGCAATTGCAAAAAGCGGCTAAGTGTTTCACTGCTGGCCATCGTCAACCTCTTGCCCGTCAGTGGCTGCAGTTGGCACAGCACTGCTTTGCTCTGCAGGCTCAGTACTGTCTTGTAATTGAATAAAATGTTCCAGACTGCTTTGCAACCGCTGCGACAGGCTGCGATCGACACTTGAGCGCGCGGTTTCAACCAGGCAGCCGCCCTGCGCGACGGTTGCATCGGTCTGTAACTGCCAGCCACGTTCAGCCAGCTGTGTTGTCGGGTAAAATTGCTCGATTACGGCCATATCATCCGGGTGTAATCTAATCCGGATCTGGGCGGCATCCAGCGGCAAGGCCGAGGTGGCTTCTGTTACCGCCTGCAATATAACTTTGGGGTTAGTTTGCACTTCTACCGCAATAACTGCCTGCGCCATTGCCAGGCTCAGTTGCAGCAATTGTTGTTCTACTTTGCGATCGACGCTGGCCAACGGCTTTTGCATTTGTTCAATCAAGCCGGTTAACTGCGCCAAACGCTCGGTCAGTTCTTGTTCGCCCTGGGCCAGACCTTGCTTTTTGCCTTCAGCCTGCCCCTGTAATAACCCATCCTGCGTGCCTTGCTCACGGCCTTCGCTATAACCTTTGCTGAAGCCTTCTTCTTTGCCTTGTGCAAAGCCTTCGTCGTAAGCAGCCTGGCGTATTTGTTCAATATCCTCAGCTGTCAAAGGTTTGACAACGACTTCCTCTTCCAGCTCTTGCCTGACTTTACGCGCTTGCGGCAGCGTAAGGTTAAGCGCATTAGTACGGCCGGTGTCGGGGCGGCTTTCATTGGTCAGATCCGGCGTATGCCAGTGCTGTAGCTGCTGCTCTGTGGCATCATCCGGCGAAAACGGCCGCTTATACTTAAAGCCATCTGTTGTCATGGCTACCTCAGTTTAACTTACAGGAAGTCATCGCCACCGCCACTGCCAAGCATAATCTCGCCGGCATCAGACAGACGGCGGGCAATCGACAGAATTTCTTTCTGCGCGGCCTCAACATCGCTAACCCGCACCGGTCCCATCGCTTCCAGATCATCTGTTAATAGTTCGGCTGCCCGTTTCGACATGTTTTTCAGGATTTTCTCTTTCAGATTTTCGTCAGCGCCTTTCAGAGCTTTCATCAGCACATCCTGCTGAATTTCACGCAACAAGGTTTGAATACCGCGATCGTCCACATCGACCAGATTTTCGAATACGAACATCAGATCCTGAATTTGCTGTGCCATTTCTTCGTCATGCTCACGGATCGAATCCATCAGCTGGCCTTCAATATTGGTATCCATATAGTTGAGAATATCGGCCGCCGCTTTTAAGCCGCCCATTTTCGCGGTCTGGGTACCAGCCTGACCCGCAAACTGTTTCTCCATAATTTCGTTTAACTCCTGCAATGCCGCCGGCTGCACTTCTTCCAGATTGGCGATACGCATGGTTAAATCCAGCCGAACCTTTTCCGGGAATTGCGATAAAATCTCTGCCGATTGCTCCGGTTCCAGATAAGACAATACGATGGTTTGGATCTGCGGGTGCTCGTTGCGGATAATATTGGCAACCTGCTTTGAGTCCATCCATTTTAACGAGTCCAGACCTTTGGCCCCGCCCCCCAGCACTATCTGGTCAATCAGATTTGCCGCTTTCTCTTCACCCAGCGCAGCGGTCAGTGCCCGTTTAATAAACTCTTCACTCTGGAAGCCGATGGTGCTGAAATTCTGGATCTGCTCTATAAACAAGCGATGCACGGCAGAGATTTTCGCCTGGTTCAGATCGGTCATCTGCGCCATCGCCAAACCAACTTTTTGCACCTGCTTTGGCTCTAAGTGCTTTAAAATCTGCGCAGCATCTTCTTCTGACAAACTCAGCAATAAGATCGCGGCCTTTTCAACACCGTCCAGTTTGCCTACATCAAACGCAGGCTTTGTTGCTTCTATGCTACTCATCTTCAGCCAACCAGTTTTTCACTACCAGGGAAGACAGTTCCGGCTCGTTCGCAACCAGAGCCCGCACTGCGCGTAATAAATCATCATCACCATGTAAGTCCGGTAACATCAGTGTACCATCTGCAGCAAAACCTACGGCGTTTTCGTCAAAGCTGGAGCTAAGCATATCGATAGTATCGTCGCCTAAATCCAAGCCGCTGCTGAGGGCATTATCATCATAAGTATCTTTGGTATCTTCTGGGTAAATCAGTTTTTTCAGCATTGGTTTAATCACGGCCAGGATCAGCACTATGATTATCAGACCGCCAATCGCCAGGCGCACTACCCGTAAAAACCATTCTTCTTCATAGAAATTAGGCGGTGGTGGCTCTACCACCTCGTCGCGCATAAAGGGTACTGAAATCACTTCAATCATGTCACCGCGCTGGGCATCAAAACCGACGCCACCTTGCAGCAAGCGGCGAATATTAGCCAGCTCGGCCTGGGTGCGGGCTTCTGGTTCGCCATTGGCATTGGCTTTGTAGTCGATTGCCACAGATACGCTTAAACGACGGATCACGCCACTTTGCTGCGAAATATGGCTGATCGTGGTGTCCAGCTCGTAATTGCGGGTGGCTTCTTTGCTGTTGCGACCAGGTATTACCGGCTGCGCACCGCTGCCGGTGGCCTGCTCCGGAATATTAGAGTTTAATGGCGGCTGGTTAGACAGCGCTCCGGGAATGCCGCCACTTAAACCGCCCACGGTGTTTTCTTCAATGGTCATTTCACTGCGCACGGCTGGCAAATCCGGGTTAAAACGTTTTTGCGTCTGCTCTGTGGCGGTAAAATCCATATGTAAGTCGACTTGCGCGGTATAGTTTCCGTAACCGAGCACCGGCATTAAAATAGAATCCACTTTTTGCCGGTATTCTTCTTCACGGGTGCGCTGCAATTCGTACTCTTTGCGCGAACGTGCCGAGCTGGCATCTTGCGAGCCGCTGTTTAGCAGCCGGCCATTCTGATCGGTTACCGTTACCCGTGACGGCGATAATCCCTGCACCGCAGAGGCAACAATATCAACTATGGCGTCAACTTCACTGTCGCGGATCACAGTACCGCCACGCGCGGTAACCAACACGGTAGCGCTGGGTAGCTTTTCTGCCCGGGCAAATACGTTTTCTTTAGGGATCGCCAGTAACACACGGGCGCGGGACACGCTTTGCAGCTCTTCAATGGTACGCGCCAGTTGCTGTTCACGGCTGTGCTTTAAACGCTCCATTTCCAACCGTTGGCTGACACCAAAGCCGCTATCCTGCAGCAAAAACTCGGTACCACTGGATGGCTCCTGGGTTAAACCGGCACGCGATAACGACAAGCGCACGGTCTGAAATTGGTCTTCAGCAATATAAATAACATTGCCTTCTAATGAATAGGGGATCTTTTGTGCATCCAGATGATCCAGCGTTTGAATAAGTTCCTGCGTCTGAAAGGTACCCAGCGGACGCATTTCTGGCTGGCGTGCCCACATGATTATCAGTATCGCTATTGCCAGACAGATCGTCAGCGCGACGATCATGGTAATTTGCCGCACCAGATCTGTACCGCCTAAAGACCCGATAAAGCCGGATTTTTGCTCCTGCTGCTCGCTGCTGTTGCCGCTGTTAAAGTTGTCGCCGCTTAGCGTCAGCTCGGTGGATTGATTGTCAGCCACTGCTTAATCCTCCGTTATACCGGCATCGACATAATGTCTTTGTAGGCTTCTACCAGCTTGTTGCGTACCTGTACGGTCGCTTCAAATGCCAGTGATGATTTTTGGCTGGCTATCATAACCTGCGCCAACGACATGTTCGGATCACCCATTTCAAAGGCGGTGCGCATTTTGCCGGTTTGCTGCTGCAAGCCATTGACATGGCTTAATGCGTCTTTAAACATGCTGCCAAAATCAGACTGACTAGGGTTAACTTCAGCATTGTTTTGCAGTTTCAGCTCATTACCCACGGCTCTGGCCTGGCCGGCCAGCGACTGCATTTCGGCGTAAAGAGCCTGACCTTTAATATTCATAGCGTCACCTGTCAAAATTTTGCTGTAGCAAATAGTAAACAGGGTAAAGCAGGAGTTGTGCCACTTTTAAAGCTATGATTTTAAATGAAAAAGCCCTTATTTTGACAAGCTAAGGGCTTTTAATTGGCTGAAGTTAGCATCAGGCGGGAATATCGATACCCGATTCACGCATGCGTGCCAGTTTATAGCGCAAAGTGCGATCACTAATACCAAGCTTACGTGCCACGTCGGCACGCCGGTACGCACATTCGCGCAGCGTCGCCAGAATAATACGATGCTCTTGCTGGTGTACGCTTTGTTTAAAACTGGCCTGATCGCACTCCTCAGCCTCAGGTTCCAGTACCGGCTCTGCTGCCGGCAGTGCCTCCACTTGCGGCACAACGGCTACCTGGCTTGCAACGCTGCCCAGATCCAGTTGCTGCAACATGATATCGGCAGCACTGATGTCGTCACTGCTGGCAATGATCAGCGCCCGCTGCATTACGTTGTCCAGCTCCCTTACATTGCCCGGCCAGTGATATTGTGCCAGACATTGCCCGGCTTCAGCCGTCAGGCGGGCACCGGGCCGGCCAGATGCTGCAGCATGACGCACCAGTAAATGCCGGGCCAGCGGAATAATGTCTTCTGGCCGTTCACTCAGTGCCGGCCACGCCAGCGGAAATACATTTAGCCGGTAAAACAGATCCTCGCGAATGCGGCCCTGTGCTACGGCCTGGCGTAGGTCGCGGTTGCTGGTTGCCAGAATGCGCACGTCCAGTTTAATGGTTTTGCGACCGCCTAAACGTTCGACTTCCCGCTCCTGCAATACCCGCAGCAATTTGGCCTGCAGGTTTAAATCCATTTCGGTAATTTCATCCAGCAGCAAGGTGCCCTGCTGGGCTTGCTCAAACTTACCCGGGCAGGCATTTATAGCACCGGTAAAGGCGCCTTTTTCATAGCCAAACAGGGTAGACTCCAGCATATTTTCCGGTATCGCGGCACAGTTAATGGCAACAAAAGGGCCACTGCTGCGGCCTGATAGCTGGTGAATATAACGCGCCAGTACTTCTTTGCCTGAGCCACTGGGTCCGCTAATCATGACGCTGGCATCGGTTTTCGCGACTCTGGCGCAAAGGGCAAGCAACTGCTTGCTGGCCGGTGCGGCAACTACAGGTTCAACATTAGAGGCGGTATTTGCTATCACATAACGGCCCACCATGCTTAGCAGTACTTCAGGTGAGAAAGGCTTGGCCAGATAGTCGACAGCGCCAAGCCGGATAGCTTCTACCGCCGCCTGCACTGTGGCATAAGCCGTCATCATTAATACCGGCAGATTGGGATAATGCTCACGCAGGGTTTTCAGCAGCGTTAAACCCGATACACCGGCCATCTGCACATCACTAACAACCAACTGTACTTTATGCTGTTTAAGCAGTAACAATGCCTCTTCCGCACTGCAGGCGCTTAACACCTGATATTGCGCCAGCTGCAGCGTATCCTGTAATGCCTCGCGTAAACCGGCATCGTCTTCAACCAACAGTATTTGCTGTGTCATAGCACATCTCCCTGCGTCTGCTTTAACTGATGCTGCGGCAGTGTGAGCTGAAAACAGGCACCACCGTCAGCAGCAGCACTATAACGCACCGTGCCCTGATGTGACGTGGCTACAGCCTGCACTACCGCCAGGCCAAGGCCATTGCCATCGGCGCGGCCGGTAACAAAGGGCTCGAATAGATCAGCTTGCAACTGTGCAGGTACGCCCGGGCCATTGTCACTGACACTGATACTGAGATAACCGGCTTTATCGCTATCTGCTGCCATACCCAATGCAATCTGCGCGGCTGCGCCTGCAGCCTGTAAGCTATTCTGGATCAGGTTCATCAAAGCACCGCAAAGCGCATTCTGGTTTCCCAAAATGTACAAAGGCTGCTCTGGCAGTTGTACCGTTAGCCGTGCCCCAGCAGCACTAATGCAGGCTTCTGCAGCCGCCTGCACCGCAGCGGCCAGCTCGGTTGTACTAACAACACTAACAGCCTGAGCACTGTCAGGCCGGGCAAACAGCAACATATCATTTAATTGCTGTTCCAAATCCTGTAAGCGCGATTGCAGCTTATGCTGGAACTGCTGCTGTTGTTGCAGCGTTATACGCGGGTTAGCCAGATTTTGCGCATATAGCAAGGCAGCAGACAGCGGTGTACGAATTTGATGAGCCAGCGATGCCATCATCTTACCCAGCGCAGACAACCGCTGCATATGGCTAAGCCGGCTTTGCAGTTGCCGGGTTTGGGTAAGATCCGTCAACATAATGAGCTGCCCCGGCTGGGTATAGGCGGTTTTACTAAGTAAAGCGCTGATTTCCAGCTTCACTCTGCGGCCATCTTGTAGTGACACTTCCAGGCCATCATCACTGCGCGGGCGAAAACATCGTTTAATCAGATTAAACCACAATTGGCCCACCAGAGGTTCACCCAGCATGCTAAGTGCCGCAGGATTTGCCTGATACACCATACCACGCTGATCCAGCAGGAGCACCGCCGCCGGCAGCGCATTAAGTACCGGATCTTGTAATTCACTATGAATTAAATGCAGTGCGCTGCGCGGTGTGCCGGCAGCTTCAACCTGTATTGTCGTATAGTGTCGCTGACGGCTCTGGCCAGCTGGCGACAGCTCGTAAGCATTGGCCGTTGTCATACATACCCCCGGGGAAAACATCCTGGACGTACAATGCAGACTTTATGCCATGATAAAGTTGTTTTATTTCAAACTATTAGATGTGTCAAATCACTGACAGAGGCAATTACTCTTCTTTACCCAGGTTATACTTACGCATTTTTTCCACCAGGGTTGTGCGGCGCAATCCCAATACTTCAGCAGCGCGGGCGACGACAAACTCGTGCCGTTCCAATGCCTGTGAAATAAAACGAATTTCAAGTTCAGCCAGATACTCTTTTAAATCCAGTCCCTGCTCCGGTAAGTATTGTATACCGGCGTCGTCGCTATAGTCTGCGCTATAGCTATCGTCGTCGGCATCATCATCCGCGCCCTGAAACATTTCATTGAGTAAATCGCGTTCTTGCAAACTTTCCGGGTACTGCGGCACATAGCTGTCGACATCCAGATGACGGTATTTTTGTGGCAACTCAGCCACATCCACCACCTGATCCGGATACATTATTACCATCCGTTCCAGCAAATTCGCCAGCTCGCGCACATTACCCGGCCAGCTGTGCAGTTGCATGCTTTGCATCGCATGCTCGGTAAACTTCACCTGGGCTTCGTGGCTGCTGTTAAGCCGGCGCATCAGTTCATGCACCAGCAGCGGTAAGTCTTCCGGCCGCTGAGCCAGGGCCGGCGTATCGATTGGAAACACATTTAACCGGTAGTACAAATCTTCGCGAAAACTGTCCGCGGCTATCATTTGCTCTAAGTCACGGTGGGTGGCCGCTACTATGCGAACATCGGCCTTTATAGCACTGGTACCGCCAACACGTTCATAAGTCCGTTCCTGCAGTACCCTAAGCAACTTCACCTGCATGTTAAGCGGCATATCGCCTATTTCGTCCAAAAACAGGGTACCGCCCTGCGCCAGTTCAAACCGGCCTTTGCGGGTTGAAATAGCACCGGTAAAGGCGCCTTTTTCATGACCAAACAGCTCGCTTTCCAGCAGCTCTGCCGGTATGGCACCACAATTAATGGGTACAAACGGTCCGTTAGCACGATGCGATAATAAATGAATATTGCGGGCAACCACTTCTTTACCGGTACCGGAAGGCCCCAGCACTAATACGTTGGCATCGGTTTTTGCCACCTGAGTGATTAAAAAGCGCACTTGTTGCATGGCATCAGAATTACCCACCATGCCGTCAAATTTTGTATTGTGGTCCTGGCGTTGCAATGGCAACAAACGATGGTACTGCTGGCTATCACGCAACAGCTGTGTCAAAGAGGTATATGCAAAGGGTTCGGCCAGCAAACCAACGGCGTTAGCATATTGCAACAGTGGTTTTTGTGTTTCACCCAGCAGTAAAAACGCTGTGGCAGGATAAGCCTGGATCAAACTGTCAGCCTGATGCTGCGACAAAGCTCCCAACATGACCACTGCCGGCTCAGCTGCTGCTAAACGCTGCTGCAGCTGCGCAGCACTGATGCATTGGTGCGGCTCATTAATAAAGCCCAGTACCGTGCTTAAGCGGCTGCTGCGTTCTGACAGTTCATCAACAATATACAGTAACGGTGTTTGCGCCATGCCAATGCTTTTTATTATGTTTTACCAGCATTGTACTAACCAAGCGCGCTGTTGCAAGGAAAAACGCTATTTTTTTGACACTGCGTCAAAAAAATAGCGTGCAGTTTGTGTTAAGCCAATAACTGCAGCGTCTGCTCCTGGCTGATCCGCGCCTGAGCGCGCACAGCGATGGAGGCATTTGCCAGCACATCGGCCGAGGCTTTTTTAGCGCTGGCATCGGCAAAATCGGCATCTTCTATCCGGCTTCTGGCCTGCGTCTGATTAATCTGCTGGTTATTCAGGTTACGCGCCTGCGCCGCAAAGCTGTTAATGCTGGCACCGGCATTAGCTTGCAAGCCGCTGACATACTCTGTGGCCTGCGTCAGCGTTGTATTCGCGGCGGCAGCGCCGGCTTGTGTGGTGAGATCAATGCTAAACACATTTTGCGACGTCAGCGCTGCGCCAACATCTTCAACCTTCAGGTTTAGATTGCTCTGGCCGCTGTTAAAGGCAATATCTTTATCGTTAAACAGCGACACGCCGCCGAAACTGGCGGTTTGCAGCGTATTTTGCGCGTTATCAAGATAACCCTGCGCCTGCTGCTGCAATGCCTGTCGATCAGCGTCAGTGTAAATACCATTGCCAGCAGCTACTGCCAGCGTATTTACTTCGGTTAAATCATTATTTATGTTTTGCAGGCTTTGCTCGTACACCTGCGCCAGGCCTATGCCATCATACAAATTGCGTTGCCCTTGCACCGCTTCATTTACTGTACTGGTTAGCCGGTTGGCTATTTGCAGCCCGGCAGCATCGTCTGCTGCGCTGTTAATCCGTTTGGCACTGGCCAGCTTTTCGGCTTGCTTTTGTTGGGTTTGCAGTAAGCTATTCAGCCTTTCCTGCCCCTGGGGTTGATTGCCAATTTTCATCATCTGCTCCGCTACGTGAATTCATCTGCTACACGGCGGTTGATATGACTAAGCCAGCCATACCTAATCGCGTTTCTGTATTATAGCTGTTAGCCCCCAGCCTTTCAGCCATAGCGGCAGATTTAAAGCAGAATGTTATTTAAATGCCTGATATAGTTGATATAGCATCTGAGTAAATCGGGGCAAAACAGTTAAGTTTTTGCCCGTAGCGCCGATACAACGGCTAAGCACACCGTTTTATCGCCTCGCGGAGACCCATAGGTGACAGATATTTTAGCGCTGATAGGCCGCAGCCAGCCTTTATTTACTGACGATATTGCCAGCCACGAAGCCAGACTGAGCCATGCCGTGTCGCACAGCCGTTTTCTGGTATTAGGTGGCGCCGGCTCTATTGGTCAGGCCGTTTGCAAAGAAATCTTCCGCCGCCAGCCGGAAAAACTGCATGTCGTGGATATTAGTGAAAATAACCTGGTTGAACTGGTGCGGGATATCCGCTCTGGCCTGGGCTATATCAACGGCGATTTTCAGACCTACGCGCTGGACATCGGCTCGGTAGAATTTGATGCCTTTTACGCGGCAGACGGTCAGTACGATTATGTGCTGAACCTGTCTGCACTAAAACATGTGCGTAGTGAAAAAGACCCCTACACCCTGATGCGGATGATAGAGGTCAATATCCTCAATACCGATAAAACCATAAGGCTGGCTAAACAACACGGCTGTAAAAAGTATTTTTGTGTGTCGACCGATAAAGCAGCGAATCCGGTTAACATGATGGGTGCCTCCAAGCGCATCATGGAGTTGTTTTTGCAGCACCACAGCACAGAATTGTGTATCTCAACAGCACGTTTTGCCAATGTGGCATTTTCTGATGGCTCTTTGCTGCATGGCTTTAATCAACGTTTGGAAAAACAACAACCTATAGCAGCACCTAACGATATAAAACGGTATTTTGTTACGCCACAAGAATCCGGTGAACTGTGCCTTATGTCATGTATATTCGGCGAAAACGGCGATATTTTCTTTCCTAAACTGAGTGAAAAACTGCACCTGATCACTTTTGCAGACATAGCACTGAAATACCTGCAGCAGCGTGGCTATAGTGCCGTGGTGTGTGACAACGAACAGCAGGCGCGCGAGCAGGTGCAGCAGCTAAGCAAAGCAAACAAATGGCCTTGTGTATTTAGCAGCAGCGACACTACCGGCGAAAAAGACTTTGAAGAGTTTTTCACCGCCGACGAGCGCTTAGATATGCAACGTTTTGCTCAGTTAGGTATTGTTAAAAATCGGCCGCAGGCGCAGCCTGACATTCTGCAACACTTTGTACAGCGTATTGCCGCGCTGAGGCAGGCAAGGCAATGGACAAAAACGGATTTAGTTGAGTTGTTTCAGCAGATGCTGCCACAGTTTGGCCACAAAGAAACCGGCCGTTATCTGGACAGTAAAATGTAACCGTGGAGCCTGAGCTGTTAATGAACGCTAAAATTATTCACTTTGTACGTCAGCTTTATCAAACCAATGCCGCTATTCCGCTGCATGCGCCCCGTTTTGTTGGTAATGAACAACGCTATCTGGCCGACACCATTACCAGCACCTTTGTCTCCAGTGTTGGCAAATACGTGGATCAATTTGAGCAGCAAATAGAACACTTTACCGGCTGCAGTAAAGCCGTGGCAACGGTAAATGGCACTGCAGCCCTGCATAGCGCACTGTATATGGCTGGCGTGCAAGCCGGCGATTTGGTGATAACCCAGCCACTAACCTTTGTTGCTACCTGCAATGCTTTGTACCATATGGGCGCAGAACCGGTATTTGTTGATGTCAGCGCCACTACCCTGTCGCTGTGCCCGCAAGCATTACTGAATTTTCTACAGCAACAGGCCGCCACTGATGCACAAGGCTGCTACCTGAAAAGCAACGGCCAGCGTATTAAGGCCGTCATGCCGATGCATACCTTTGGCCACCCGGCGGCACTGGATGAACTGCTGCAGATCTGTCAACAATGGCAACTGATACTGGTCGAAGACGCCGCTGAAAGTCTGGGCTCCTTTTATAAAGGCCAGCATACCGGCACTTTGGGCCACTTTGGCGCGCTTAGCTTTAACGGCAATAAAATAATTACCACCGGCGGTGGTGGTATGCTGCTGTGTGCCAGCGCAACAGATGGCAGCCGCGCTAAACATCTTACCACCACGGCCAAAGTGGCTCACCGCTGGGAGTTTTATCATGATGAACCCGGCTTTAATTACCGCTTGCCGAACTTAAACGCAGCGCTTGGTTGTGCACAAATGGAGTCACTGCAATACTTTTTACAGCAAAAACGTGAACTTGCTATGCAATACAAAGCTTTTTTTGCCGGGTCCGACTACCAGTTTATAGATGAACCGGCACAGTGCAGTTCCAACTTCTGGTTAAACGCCGTGCTTTGTCCGGATCAACAACGTCGCGACGACTTACTGCAGCACAGTAATGACGCCGGTGTAATGACCCGGCCAGTATGGCAACTGATGCACCAGCTACCGGCGTTTAAACATGCAGTGCGCGGCCCGCTGCAATGTGCTGAAGAGCTGGCACTGCGGCTGATTAATTTACCCAGCAGTGTACCGGAGGCCCAGTAATGCCGAAAAAAGTTGCCGTATTTACCGCCACCCGGGCCGAATACGGCCTGCTGTACTGGCTGCTGCACGACATAAAAGCCGATGCCGGACTGCAGTTGCAACTTATCGTATCTGGCAGCCATTTATCGCCGGAGTTTGGCAACACCTATCAGCAAATCGATAAAGATGGTTTTGACATCACTGAGAAAATTGAAATGCTGCTGTCATCTGACAGCAGCGTTGGCACAGTAAAAAGTATGGGCCTGGCACTGATTGGTCTGGCGGACAGTTTGTCACGATTAAAGCCTGATGTATTGGTGCTGCTTGGTGACCGTTTTGAAACGTTGGCAGCGGCGCAGGCGGCTATGTTAATGAAAATTCCTGTGCTGCATATACACGGCGGCGAAATTACTGAAGGCGCAACCGATGACGCTATCCGCCATGCCATTACCAAACTCAGTTATTTGCATGCTACCTCCACTGAGACATATCGCCGGCGGGTGATCCAATTGGGCGAAGCGCCCGAGCGGGTACATAACGTAGGAGCTATAGGTTTAGACCACCTGAGCCGCAGCAAATTGCTCAGTCTGCCACAGTTAGCCGAAGCGCTGAGCTTTAAGCTGCAGCAGCCCTATTTTGTCGTCACTTATCACCCGGTTACGCTGGCAAATGAACCACCGCTGGCCAGTTTCGATGCCCTGCTAAACGCGCTGGACCAGTTTAAAGATCACCAGATCATCCTGACCTACCCAAATGCCGATGAAGGTGGCAGGCAAATTATTCAGCGTCTGCAACATTATGCTGCCGCGCAGCCAACACGGGTGCTAGCGATAAAGTCACTGGGGCAACAGCGCTACCTGAGTGCGGTAAAACACGCCGCTGCCGTTATTGGCAATTCGTCCAGCGGAATTATTGAAGTACCGGCGTTTAATGTGCCCACGGTAAACATTGGCAGCCGGCAACAAGGCCGGCTGGCGGCGGCGTCTGTGCTGCATTGCCGGGCCGATACTGCGGCTATTCAGCACGGTATTGCAACGGCTGTTAACAGTACTGCCGATTTTGCTTCCAATCCGTATGGCCAGGGCAATACCAGCGGCAAAATTATACAGCTGATTAAACAACTGCAGTTTGATCCGGTAAAACCCTTTTATGAGCTGCCCGGAGCCGCTTTATGACATTGATTATTGCCGAAGCCGGCGTTAACCATAATGGTGAAGAGAAGCTGGCGTTTGCCTTAGTAGATGCAGCGGTAGCTGCCGGGGCCGACATTGTTAAATTTCAAACCTTTAACGCTAATGCGTTAGCCACTGCCGGCGCACAGCAAGCCAGCTATCAGCGCAAAAACACTGGCCAGGCCGAGTCGCAATTGCAAATGTTGCGCCGGCTGGAGCTAAGTCACGATGCCCATATACGGCTGCAGGCATATTGTGCCAGCCGCGGTATCGGCTTTTTATCTACCGCTTTTGATGAGCAAAGCCTGCAGTTTTTACTCGGGCATCTTAAGCTAAACCGGCTGAAACTGCCCTCAGGTGAAATTACCAACGCACCTTTTGTGCTACAACATGCCAAAGCTGGCTTGCCACTGATAGTATCAACCGGTATGGCTAATCTGGCAGAAATTGAAGCTGCACTGGGTGTTATTGCGTTTGGCCTGACGGCATCTGCCGATGCCAAACCATCACAATTGGCATTTAATCAGGCGTATGCCAGTGAGCAAGGCCAACGCGCTCTGCGCCAGAAAGTCACTCTACTGCACTGCACGACAGAATACCCTGCACCACCGACCGATATTAATTTAACAGCGATGGATACAATGGCAGCGGCCTTTGGTCTGCCGGTAGGCTACTCAGATCATAGCGCGGGTATACATATTGCCATAGCCGCTGCTGCCCGCGGTGCTACAGTATTAGAAAAACATTTTACGCTGGATAAAACCCTGCCTGGCCCTGATCACAAGGCCTCGCTGGAGCCTGACGAGCTAACGGCTATGGTGAGTGCAATACGTGACATTAACCAGGCGCTGGGTGATGGCATTAAACGGCCGGCGCCGTCAGAGCTTGCCAATAAAGCCGTTGCCCGCAAGAGTCTGGTAGCCGCTTGTGCCATCCGCGCCGGTGAAACCCTGACCGCCACTCATATTGCCTGTAAAAGACCCGGCAGTGGCATCAGCCCACAGCGCTATTGGGAGCTGTTAGGCACTGTTGCCAAAAGTGACTTTAATGAAGGAGATTTGCTTGCAGACTAAGCATCTGATCCTGCTTGGCGCCGGAGGTCATGCCAAAGTGCTGCTGTCCATTCTTGTTAAGCAGCATACTGTGATTACCGGTGTCTGTGCCTTGCAACCACCACAATCAGCTATGTTTGCTTTGATCCCCTTTCTCGGCGATGACAGTGCGGTATTGCAGTATCCACCAGAGAAAACACTGCTGATCAATGGTGTAGGCGCTTTGCCAGGCAGCAGTGCCCGCCGCGACATCTTTAACCGTTTTTCTGCCCTGGGCTACCGCTTTGCTTCGGTTATCTCCAGTGATGCGCTGATAGATCCTCATTGTACGCTGGGTGAAGGCGTACAAATTATGCCTGGCGTTATTATTAATGCTGACGCCAACATTGCCGATAACGTTATTATCAACACCGGCGCCATAGTTGAACATGACTGTGTACTGGAGCGTCATACTATTGTCAGCCCCGGCGCCATCTTATGTGGCGGCGTCTGTTGTGGTGAAAACAGTTACATTGGCGCCGGTGCTACTGTGATACAAGGGTTGACACTTGGTAGCAATACCACTGTTGCTGCAGGCAGTACCGTGGTACGTAACTTGCTAGATAATCAGAAAATTTATGGCGCTAAGTCGGTCATTAAAATTGAATGAGGCTGCATGATGAGTACCAGCTGGAAAAACACTGCCATTGCTCCTGACAGTAGCATCCGCGATGCGCTGTTATTGCTGGATAAAGAAGCGCTGCGTATCGCGTTGGTGGTAGACACTACTGACACCTTACTCGGTGTTCTTACCGACGGTGATATCCGCCGCGGCTTATTGCGTAACTGTACTTTGCAAAGCACAGTAAGCGAAGTGATGAACCCATCGCCGCTGACCGCCGAGTTTGGTACGCCCCGTCGTGAGCTGGTAAAGCTGATGACGCGGAAAAAACTGCTGTCAATTCCGCTGATTAAAGCCGGTAAAGTCGTTGGTCTGGAGACACTGCAAACAGCTGAAGATGCTGTCTTGTATGACAACCCGGTATTTTTAATGGCAGGCGGTTTTGGCAGCCGGTTAAAACCCCTTACCGATGCCTGCCCTAAACCCATGCTAAAAGTAGGCGATAAACCGATCCTCGAGATCGCTTTAAACAGCTTTATCCGCGCCGGCTTTCACAATTTCTATATCTCTTTACACTATATGCCAGAGCAAATTCAGGCCTATTTTGGTGATGGTTCACGCTGGAATGTCAGCATTACCTACATCTACGAGCAGGAACCGCTCGGTACCGGCGGAGCTTTGGGACTGCTGCCGGATTCAGTACCGGATTTACCACTGATCCTGATGAATGGTGACTTGCTCACCACAATAGACTTTGAGCAATTGCTGCAATTTCATAATAAACAGCAGGCTGATGCCACCATGTGTGTGCGCGATTACGAATACCAAATCCCATTCGGTGTCATCAACGGTGAAGGCAACAAGGTTACCGGCATGGTGGAAAAACCGATACAACGGTTGTTTGTTAATGCCGGTATCTATGTTGTATCACCAGCCGTACGCAAACAGGTGAAAGCCAATCAGCGTATTGATATGCCGACTTTGCTCGAGCAAAATATTGGCAACGACAAGAATGTGCTGATGTTCCCTATTCACGAATACTGGCTGGATATCGGCCGGATGGACGATTACCAGCGGGCGCAAATTGACGTGATCAATCTGGGGCTGCATTAATGCAACTTGGGGTAATTGGTTTAGGCAGCATTGGCCTGCGCCATCTGGCAAACCTGCATCTGTTGTTTCCTGACGCCACTTTGCTGGCTGTTAGTGCCAGTGCTGCAGCCAATGCAACCTCCAGTAACACGTTGCCTGATTATGTCACTGCCAGCAGTATGCTGCAGTTATTAAGTGCACAGCCTGAGTTTGTAATTGTTGCATCTCCGGCCAGTCTGCATCAACAGCATACCGAGCAGCTGTTAGCTGCCGGCATTGCCGTATTAGTAGAAAAGCCGCTTAGCGCCACAGCAGAGCAAACTCATCAGCTGCTCGCAACCGCTCAGCGCTTTCCCAATAGCATAGTGGATGTTGGTTACTGTCTGCGTTTTTTGCCAGCTGCCCAGCAACTAAAAGCGATAGTAGAAGCAGGACATCTGGGCAGGATTTTTAGCGTCATCGCTCAGGTTGGTCAGTACCTGCCACACTGGCGCCCGGGTAAAGATTACCGTTATTCAGTGTCTGCCAGGCAAGCGCTTGGTGGCGGAGCCCTGCTGGAGCTAAGCCATGAGCTTGATTACCTGCAATGGTTATTTGGCTCTCTTACGCTTCGCTATGCCCGCAACCGAACAAGTGGCTTACTTGAGCTCGATGTTGAAGATATCAGTGAGCTGTTCTTA
Organism: Gammaproteobacteria bacterium; assembly: GCA_018826295.1. Lineage (GTDB taxonomy): Bacteria > Pseudomonadota > Gammaproteobacteria > Enterobacterales > Alteromonadaceae > Alishewanella. The sequence continues at coordinate 10,732 of JAHJZX010000021.1, read as the reverse complement.
ACTACGGCCGACCATATCAGCGCATTTGTGCATCTGGATTTTTTGCAGCAACGCGCATTTCGCCGCTGCAGTATTATTGCCCAGCACGGCCGCTTAGAGTGGGATCTTGTCGCTAACACTCTGCACTTATATCAACATGACAAAGAGCAAGTCTTGTATCAAGACGACAGTTATGACAAAAACAGCATGTACCTCGATATGCTTAAAGCCTTTTGGCAAAAAGTGCAGCAAAAAAATCGCTGCAAAGCAGCCCTGAACAGCGCCGCATCGCTGATTAAGCTTATTGAGCAGGCAAAAACCATCGCACCAGTGGAGACACTATGACCTGTGTTGCCTTTATCTTTGCCAGGGGTGGTTCAAAAGGTTTACCCGGCAAAAATATAAAACCGCTACTTGGCAAACCGCTACTGCACTACTCCATTGACGTAGCAAAGCAGGTTGCTGACATAGCCAGGATTTTTGTCTCAACGGATTGTAATGACATTGCCAAAAGCGCTTTAGCGGCCGGTGTCACAGTAATAGCGCGCCCGGCAGAGCTTGCCAGCGACACGGCCCCCGAGTGGGCAGCCTGGCAGCATGCCATTACTTATGTGCAGCAACACTATGGCAATTTTGATAGCTTCGTCAGCCTGCCGGCAACCAGTCCGCTACGAAGCGCTGAGGATGTTAGCAACGCTATTCACCAACTGCGGCAAAGCAATGCAGATTTATGCCTGGCGGTAACACCGGCCAACCGCAACCCGTATTTTAATATGGTGACACGCACCGATGATGGCATGGTGCAACTGGTCAGCCAGCTACCCAATGGCGTACACCGCCGGCAGGATGCGCCGGCTGTTTACGATATAACGACTGTGGTTTACGCCGCCAGGCCAGACTTTATTCTGCAACACAATGCGCTGTTTAGCGGCCGCATCACCAGTATTGAGGTGCCAAAGCAACGTGCGGTAGACATCGACGATATGTACGATTTTATGCTGGCAGAGGCCATTCTGAAGGTTGAACAAGATGCTGAATAATAAAACGGTGTTAATAGCCGGTGCGGGCGGGCTGATTGGCCGCTCAGTAGTAAAAACCTGCCTTGCACAGGGTGCCGCTGTAATAGCCAGTGATTTAGACATCGCGAACCTGCAAAAGCGCCTGCAAGATGATGGCGTAGTGACAGATAATTCAAAGCTAACGCTGGCAACACTGAATATACAAGACGCCGATGCCATTCAGGCACTGCTGTTAAAATATCAGCCGGATGGCGCGGTCAATTGCAGCTATCCGCGTAACAAAAGCTACGGCAAGCACTTTTTCGATGTCAGCCTGCAAAGCTTTAATGACAATTTGTCGCTTAACCTTGGCAGTGCCTTTTTGTTTATGCAGCAATGTGCCGCTTACTTTAAACAACAGCCGCGCGAGTTTTCACTGGTGAATCTGGCATCGGTATATGGTGTCGTTGCGCCAAGATTTGACGTCTATGCTAACACCAGCATGACAATGCCTGTTGAATATGTGGCCATTAAATCGGCGCTGATCCACCTAAGTAAATACACAGCAGCCTACGTTGCCGACAGCCGCTTTCGGGTTAATCTGGTCAGCCCGGGCGGTATTCTTGACGGTCAGGCAGAGCCGTTTTTGCAAAAGTATCAAGCCAAAACACTGGGTAAAGGCATGCTAGATGCAGCAGATGTAACCGGCGCTATAGCTTTCTTACTGTCAGATCATGCCCGTTTTACCAACGGGCAAAATATTGTGGTGGATGATGGTTTTACGCTGTGTGGCTAAGCGGCATTGGCTCGGTGTTTTGTAACAGCGCAATGCTGTGTGCCAAAATACGCAGACCAATTTCACCGCTTTTTTCCGGATGAAACTGAAAGCCAATCACCGGGCCCTGATCAACAATAGCGCAAACCGACTGACCCGCGTAGTCGACAGTACCGGCAATCAGTGCCGGCTCTTTGAACTGGCACATATGGTAAGAGTGCACAAAATACACATGCGCACCGTTAAATTCGGCAAAGCGGCCGTGTTCACTTTGTAAAGGTAACCAATTTACGTTAGGTGTAATAACCGGGACATTGCTGGTGTGAGCCAGATGCTCTACTTTGGCATCAAAAAAACCAAGGCCGGCATGCTGACCAAACTCAGTCGAGAAACGTGCCATTGCCTGCATACCGACACAAATGCCCAGAAGTTTGCCACCACGCGTCAGATGAGATTTTAATGCGGCACTAAAGCCTGCTTCATTCAACGATGTCATGCAACTGGCAAAAGCACCCACACCTGGTAATACCACTACACTGCCACCGCGTAGCTCTGCAGCGGTATAAATAACTTCAAATTCCAACTTGCAGGCAGAGAGCGCTCTTAATACGTTGCTCAGATTATTGGTCTTGGTGTCTATGACCTGGATCATCATACTGTCCTCACCGCAAAGCCATCAGCCGACAGCTGCTGTTTTATTTGTTTTACAGTAAACCGCTTGTAATGCAGGCCATCAGCAACAGCGACAGCAGTGACATTTTTCACTGCAGCAGCCTGACTGGCATGTATCAGCTCGCCAAAACCACCACTGGCAATAATGGGTAACTGTACAGCATCGGATACCGCCTGCAGCAATTCCAGATCATAGCCTTTGCGGGTCCCTTCCCGGTCGACCGACGTCAACAGTATCTCACCAACACCCAGTTGCTGGGCTTGCTTAACCCAATCAATAACATCTCTACCGGTCTTTTCACGACCATTGTCGGTATACACTTGCCAGCCCTGTTGCTCCCGTTTGCATTCAACGGATAAAACAACTGCCTGAGAGCCTGCCTGACGAGCAATTTCAGCGATGAGTTCTGGCTGTTTTACTGCTGCAGTATTAATGGCAATTTTGTCAGCACCAAGGCTTAGGATTTCAGTGGCATCCTGCAGCGAGCGAATACCCCCACCAACCGTGATCGGAACAAATACCCGCTCAACTGCATGGCGGATTACATCATGCAAACTGCTGCGTTCATACAGGCTGGCAACGACATCCATATACAATATTTCGTCAATGCCCTGGGCATAGTATTGGCAGACAAAGGTTTGCGGATCGCCCATCACCCTTAAACCTTCCAGTCTTATACCTTTTATCAGATTGGGCGCTTTAATATCCAGCCGACTGATCACCCGCACCTGTTTACTCATTTGCCATTCCACACCGTGTGACGCAGCTGCCACTTACCGTTTTCATATTGCCACAAGTGTGGCGAACGGAAAGTATTGGCCAGCGTATCGAAATAGGCACGGTCCAGAATTGGCTGCTCAAACTGAGTCGCTGCCTGCGGTAATTCTTTTTCTCGAATTGACAAGTAAGAGAAAATTTCCTCTGCGAAACGATCAGGAAACTCCAGATCAAAACGTTTCACCAGTGCCACACCTTCTTCACGATTGATATCACCAGAGCGAATTTCCTGCGCCGCATCATAGGTAGCGCGGCCAATACCAAACTTAATGCCAGTAGTGTAGTAATGGAAATCATCAATTTTGTCATCAATACTGTTGTACTTACTATAAGTGCCTGGAGTGCGCTCTGGTGAAGCTTCAAAGCCACCATGTTCAACCGCATAGTAGTAGCAGCTTTGTGGGTGCCATTTCAGGTAGTAACCAAGATAGTGCACTTCCATATTGCTGTTTGCTATCTCTTCAGGACGAATTGGTAAATAAGGCAGCAATTCTGAGCGACGTACGCCAAAATCCTGCTCTAATTCACGCACTGACACACCGCCAAGATAAATATCGTCGTAATTCTGCTCAGAGAAATAGCTGATATCACGTTTAGCTTTATCAGCATCGGCAATAGGATTACCGTACTCAGCTTCATTCTCTCCGTAGAACACCAACGGGATGTTAAAAAGCGCAGACATTTTAGGCGCCAGATTTTTCTGCCCTAATATAAACGGCTGAAACGGGTGGAACAGTTTTTCAACCGCCAGACGGGTCAATAAGCTGTGAATACGGCCATTTGGCGTCATTAGGTAGTTGTCAAAACCGGCATGGATCCATGACTGCATATTGCGCCAGCCCCACTCGGTGTACTTGTGTGGCGCCCAGGTAACCGTTAACGGATTCATGCCGTATTTATACTTCAACATATGAGCAGTATAAAAACTGTCTTTGCCGCCTGAACCGGGTACCAGACAGTCATAGCTACCATTGCGGCTACGGTATTTTTCGCATAAAGCTAAAAGTTCATGCTCGCGCTTTTCCCAGTCGATACCCTGATGTTTATTTTCGGCAAAGCGGCAAGCATCACAAATGCCATCTTCATTAAAGAAAATGGTTTTCTTAACTGAATCTTTGGTATGGCGAAATTCAACCGCCGAGTTTGGCCTCTGGTTGGAAATTACGCATTTTTTACAGAAGCACACCTGAGATGGCAGTCCGTATTTTGTTGGCTGGAACGGTGCATCCGGTGCAAACAGAGACAGATCTACCGCTGAAGGCCTGTTAATAAGTGCCATAGTATCCTCGCAGGTGCTTAAAAATTAGCTGTTATTAGATATATCGGTCAGACAACGGAAAACTTTACCCTGCGGTTAAAAATTCCATGTCCATGCCCCAGTCACATTTTTTATACCAGCTCAGACGATAGTCCCGTTTCATCTCATCAACATAATCTCGCCAGATAGCCAGCAGCTCAGTGAAGCTGTCCAGAGATAATTTATCATCCTGATACTGATACAACACGGTAAGCATAGGGCTGTGGAAGTATAATAAGGATCCTTTAATAATATGGAACAGGTGGCTGTGGTGAGAGCTGCGATACGCATAAACACATCGCGCCTGGCGTTTCAGCAAATCAGAGGCTTGCTGCCGCGTTTCATAGGGTTCATTCGCTATTGCATTCAAAAAGTCACATAATTCATCAAACTGGTCAAAACCAAGACGTTCAGGTGTGACATTGAATTGATGTTTGACGAAAAACTTTTGCTTCACCTGTTCAATAATGTCCGCTTTTTTGACCGGTCGTTTGCTGATAAACACATCTTCTTCTTTAACCGGTAAGGCTCCCTTGATAAAAGCACCTTCACCCACGTTATATACAAAGACCTTTTTGTCCATTCTAAGCAGGCTTTCAATAAATTTATGCGCCAACTTCAATAAGTTAGTCGACATAACGTCTTGCGTAAGGTTGCCCTTCAGTTTGTAAATTGCACCTTTATCGATGATTTTTTTATAGTTTTCATTACTGGCATAAATGCTGTTTGCCGAGTGGGTTTTATCACCAAGATAGCCGTTGTCGACACCAAATAAGTATATCTCGTTAAAGCCCATCGACATGGCATACGACAAAGCCGTGTTAGCGACTAGTGGCCCTGAATATGGCAAAGAAGGGATAAGTTTCTTTTCGTCTGCCAACAATAAAAACTGTGTAAATACCGTTGATGCTTCAGGACCTTTTAGTGCCAGCCCTGCCCATTTATACATATCAATGACATCGGGGTACATCACATCAACGGCGAGCAGGTTTAGATCGGCGTAATAAGACGGGTCAAAGCTATCCAGCAAGGCATCGTAAGTACTTTTCGGGCGCTCAACCAACACATGAAAATCAGCTTTTATACCATGTTTGGCCAGTGAGCCAAGTGCTGTACCGGCTGCAAAAATAATCACATCATTCTGAATTTCACGCAGCACTTCGGCGCCGTCATCTAAAGACGGGCCATTACCTACAACAACCACTGGCATATCAATATGCTTGCGTACTGAGGGCAAGGTAAAAAACTCAGCTTTGCTTTTATAATTCATTAAGCAGTGGGCCAGACCGGTAATGGCGTCATTGTAAAAACCATATCCGGCCTGAATTTCATAATAGCGGTTAAAAAATTCTGCTATCTGTTGATTTACCTCTTCTGATGGGTAATGTTGATAGCAAAATGCCCTGATTAACGAGTAGGCACCTATATCCATCGATATTTGATACACCGACGAGAAAAACTCATTGAGATCTAAACCAATTTGCAAAAATAACGTGTTGCCAGCGCTGTCCACTTTTTCAATAACGCCAGCCCAGTCCGTACAGAACAAACTGGCATAAAAGATTTCCAAATCGGGTTCAGTAATAAAAATGTAATCAAATGTATGCTTTGAAAGCAGCTCGGTGATTACATAACCAAGACCAACACCAAAAATCATCGCGGTAGGGAAATGTGTAGGCAATGCGGCAAGCGGCTCAGGATTAGTGTCCGCAACGCTTTTAATTTTGTTGTCCAGTTTAGCCATATAGCGGCTGTGAATACGCATATCCTTGCTGGATACACCAAAGCCGTACTTAGTCAGGCTGTAATAACCTTTAGAAGTGTTTTTCTCCAGTTGCAGCCTAGTTTGTTGCAGAGGATCGTCTGAATAAATTGGTACGCCAATACGTTTGGGAATAAAATTGCCCGCGCCACTGCTTGTAACTAAAATCTCAAAATCATCGTCGGGCGTATATTCTTTAATTGTTTTTGCAATGTCAGGATAGTACTTTTCAAACGCTCGGATATTTTTTTCAAAACACAGACGTGATTTAACCGCAAAAACACGTTCCCGCTCGTTTTTTTTCATCAACGCAGCAAAGGTTTCCTCTGCTTGTTGCAGCAGTTGTTCCAGCTCTGTCATGAATTTAGTCTATCTTGTATGTTTTGCTAATCTTATTCGCAGACTTTACCGCAGCAATCTGGCCCAGGCTATCTTTAATTTGCTGCCGCTGAATTGATAATGTTGAAACTACAGCAGAAAAGCTGTAAGTGATATTTTGCAAACGCTCAATGTGCTCGCTGTGCATCTCAGAATGCTCAGCAAACAATTGCTGAAGATCCTGGTCCAATTGCTGCGATAAATCGATAGCCGCAGCATAGTTCTCTTCAACAATATACTGGTTCAAGCCTTGCAACTTTTGCTCAGCAATAATCAGTTTATCCGGCATTGGCATGGGCAACCTGTCGCTGTGATTCTGCATGTTGCTGTGCACTTGGTGGGATTTCATCCCAGGCTGACTTTATTTCACGAAATAAATTGGACACTTCATCAATAGCGGTGGTAGTGTCCTTTTCAACACTGGCGTCAATAAGACGTTCAATCATGTAGCTGTATAAGGCGTATAAGTTGCCTGCCAGTTCAGGTGCCACAGCTTCATCCAAACAAGACCGCAATGATTCCAGGATAGCTGAAGCTTTAGATAAACTGATGGCTTTTTGCTCAAAGTCTTTACGCTGTAAAGCACCTTTTGCCAAAGCCAGATTATCCATTACACCAGCCATCAGCATCTGAATGATCTGATAAGGAGACGCATCAGCAAGCCGCGTTTTTGTCGCCTCTTTCTGATAAAACTTTAATTTTGCGCTACTCATTTTAATACTCCTTCAGATTATTTTTTGCCGCCGCCAAAACCTGGCAGTGAAGCCAGTTGTTGCGTAATGTAACTGCCGGTGCTTTGCAATTGTGCAATTAACACATCCAAATTGGCGTATTTTGCTCTAAGCCCTGCTTCTAGCTGGGTCATGCGATAGTCATGCGATGCCTGATCATTTTCAAGTTGCTTTAACGACTTGTTCAATGAGTCTTCGCGGAATTTGAAACTACCTTCAGACTCAAGCTGGATCTCAAGTAAACTCTCAAAGGCTTTGGCCACGCCGTTGGCGCCGGAAAACAATGTGCCTACATCAGCGTAATTTGATGTCAAGGCTTCGTTGATACTGCGAACCAAAGAAGACTTTTCTAAAGTACCCTCTTTTGTTAAACCGATACCAACATCAAACAGGGTTTCAAAACCACCTGCACCAGAAACCAAAGTCGACAAGGTATTCGTCAGCTGATTTTTCAAGCCGCGCATTGCGGAGTCACCGTATAATGAACTGCCAACCTTTGTGTGATAATCAATAGTACCGACCGCGTTATTGTAGGCCTCTATAAAGCTTTCAATCAGGTCTTCAACACCTGTTTTGTCGTAATCTACCGTCAGTTTGGCTGTCTCAGTGCCTTCACTTACTTTGGTTGCGGTAATGGTTAAATCCTGCACAGCATCTTTAAACACATTCGTCGCATTTGTAATAGCGATGCCGTCAACTTCAATAATGGCATCTTTAGCTTGATCAGCTACTGCAATAGCTAAACCGCCCGCACCGCCACCAAAAGCAGCTGTTGATACACTGTCCAATTCCGCAGTATCACTGGTGATCGTTAAATCATTACCGGCACCGGTAACATTTGAAGTTACAACTAATTTGGCTTCTGGAGTCGCACCACCGGTATTAATGATATTGACTGATACACCAAAGTTATCTGCAGAATTATTTATTGCCGCACGAACTTCTTCCAACGTGGCCCCTGCTGCAATATCGACATCAAAAGTTTTGCTGCCAGCAGAGACAGTCAGCTTACCTCCGGACGCGCTTACCACATCTGTCGGTGCTGCGAACGCCGCGTTGGTAGTAGCGCGACTGCCTGACGCCAGCTGATTTACTTTGATATTAAAATTGCCTGGTGTCGCAGTAGCATTTGACGATACTGAAATAACATCACCCGAAGCAGGTTGGGTAATAGTGTTGGTGCGCTTGCTGAAGTTATCAGGGTCGGCCAGCTTTTTGATAATATCCTGAAAAGCAGACAAAGATGACTTAACCGCTCCAAGTCCGGAGAGTTCCACTGTCAGGCGTTTCTGAGTATCCTGAAACCGCTTAACGCGCGGCAAATCTTCAGCATTAACTGTTGCCTGAATGATGCTTTCCAGATCTAAGCCTGAACCTACACCAGCTGAAGTAATTATTGCCATAACAGCATGCTCCTGAGTTTCGTGTCAGGCCTGAAAGTTAATCAATCCGCCTGCCTTAGTTAAATTATCGGCCATTTCGCTAAAAGCTTTAGCAACTTTTACTAAATCCTGAGACGGGATCTCTCGGATAAGTTCATTACTGGTTTTGTCGATAACTTTAATCACCGGCGGATCACCGAGTTCATCAAATTCAAACACCAGCCGGGTATTCGCGATAGGAATAACCTTGTTGATCTGTTCCAACGTTTGCCGGATTTGTTCGCTGTCAAATGATACCGCAGAACTGGCTTTCGTTGCCTGTTCCTCTTCGGCTTGCTCACTTTTTGGCGCAACACTTGTTTGCAATGGTGCAACCACACTTAGCTTTTCAGCAGCCGGCTGCTCATTTTGTTTAGCTAAAATTTCAGACTGTACAGATTTCGCTGTCGCAGTTCTTTCCACCATGTCTGCAATGCGGCTATCTTTTGCAAATAATGATTCCACAGACATATCAACCTCCGCAATAAAGCTGTTGGCCAGCAGCATACTGGCCAACTAACTATAGCTTATCCTAATAGTGACAGAGCAACCTGCGGACGCTGGTTAGCCTGAGACAGGATAGTAGTACTGGCCTGTTGCAAGATCTGGTTACGGGTTAATTGCGCAGTTTCAGCAGCAAAGTCCGCATCCTGGATCCGGCTACGGGCGCCAGACAGGTTTTCAGCAATATTCGATTGGTTACGAATAGTTGACTGGAACCGGTTTTGTACCGCACCCAATTCTGCCCGCTTTTTATCTACTACCGCAATTAGCGAGTCCATACTAGCCATGACTAACTGAGCTGCTTGCTGTGTTGATACAGATATCGCAGTCGCCTGTAGGCTGGCAGCACTAAATGCGATGTCAGCAGCAACAATATCACTGTTCAGTGCAGATAAGCCAGAAACACCACCAGCACCCAGAATAGCAGTTAATGCATTACCTACTACCTGGCTGGCAATAGCAGCCATACCAGATAACGTGAAACCGCCATTGGCTGTTAAACTATTAAGTGAGTTACCTGTCGTACCACCAACCTGCTTCATTGAGAAGCTGATCGTTTGTACCGCATCAGCACCTACCTGGAAGCTGGCAGAATAGGTACCATCTAACAGGTTCTGACCACCGAACGTTGTATCCTGAGCAACCCGGTTAACTTCCGTCATTAATGAACGGATTTCTTCCTGAATTGCCAGGCGGTCTTCACCGGTGTTGGAACCGTTTGATGCCTGTTGCGACAGAGTACGTACACGCTGGAACATCGCGGTCACTTCTTCCATCGCACCTTCTGCAGTCTGCGCTAAAGAAATACCGTCGTTGGCGTTACGGATACCCTGGTTCAGACCATTGATCTGGCCTGATAAACGGTTAGTGATTTGCAAACCTGCAGAGTCATCTGCGGCGCTGTTGATCCGTAAACCGGATGATAAGCGTTTAAACGACGTATCCAGCGCATTGCCACTGTTCATCAGCTGACGCTGGCCGTTTAACGAGCTTATATTTGTATTGACATATAAAGCCATATGTAGCCTCCAAATTTAACAGAACTGCTTTGACTGCAGTGGTTACCCCACCCCTGCGGTTAAACAGCGTACGTACTGTGATTTTAACCTTCCGGTCCCCACCATCCGGTTAAAACAAGGTCACTAATACAGTTCCCCTGTAATCTGTATCGGCGTGACTAACTAAAGCTTTAGGACTTTTTTTAATTTTTTTTAAGTTTTTTCTTGAGAGGGTTTATTTAAATTAAATCAATATTTTGGGAAGGAATTACAGAAGAGATTTATTATCGCGCTTTAGAAAGCCGGCAGCATTACCCCATGCTGCCGGCACCTTATTTCCCCAGTCAAACTCGTGGGCTCCGCGCATTGCGCATTAGCTTATTAACCTTGCAGTAAGCTCAGAGCCGCTTGCGGCCGCTGATTGGCCTGCGACAGTATG
>JAHJZX010000085.1 GCA_018826295.1 Gammaproteobacteria bacterium | reverse complement strand
TGCCTGAAATCGGTGTTGAAATTGAAATTTATTGTGTGTGCGGAAACGGCTTGTGGAATCAAACAAGTGCTGGAACCAAGTACAATAGACCGTGTTTTACGGTTGATCCGTGTGAAAAGTGTATAGATGCTGCACGCGACAAGGGATATTCGGAGGGGCAGGATAGCGTTGGACACCAAGGGGGCTAAAATGAAAACGGGAGTCCTTGAAACCGAAATAGTGGTGCCGATCCGAATATTTTACACTGCCTATTCCGCGCTTTATCCAGATGGGCGGCCCGCCTACTCTTTTGGCACCGACGAGAGTATTACGGTGAGCGACATCCAGTGGGACGACATCTGGAAGCTGATCGATGCCGAGAAGCCCCGGCTTATGGCTGAGATTAGGGAGGACTTGAAATAAAAAACGACAGGGAAGGCGAACGATAGCAGAAGCTAAATAACCTTTGTCAATTTAATTGACATAGCATGAAAAGGAGAAGCTAATAGAAATGAATCTAATATGGAGAAAACTAAATGCATCCAGACTATCGACCGAGACTTACAGTTGACATCACAGAAGATCAGGCCAGAAAACTAAACAAATATCTCGATTATGGTATGCGTAAACGAGTGTTCGGGGTAATTATAGATGACCTATTCCGCTTATTTGATGAACATGGAGTAGGGGTTATCCTCGGATTGTTTACGGAACGGAGTATTACATTAAGAGATGTCTGTAAACTAAAGGATTAACCGTGGCTACAATAGATGATCTTAACACTTCCATCCCGAACTTATCTCGCCCAGAAGCGGAGCTGCTTATTAAAAAACTCCGCGAATCTCGCCGCATTCCCAAGAAAAAACGTTTAGTTGTCACTCGACAATCTAAACCAAAAATATCTAAAAAACCTGACGACTTAATTGCTTCGCTTAGCGAAAAACAGAAACAACAACTATTGGCATTATTGGAGGGGACAAAGTGACCACTTGTGGACCTGAATGTAAACTTGGAAATCTAGAAGTATCTGACATCGATCCTGGAATTCGCACACGAAAGGAATATCATGACATAGCTGGCTTGGCCAGTGACATAAAACGACGTGGATTAATCCACCCTATAGCTGTAATGGAAACAGAAACAGGGTATAAACTACTTGCTGGTGGACGCCGTTTGTTGGCCCACGCTCACGCAAAGATTGAAACTATTGATTGTAAGATCTTCCCACCCACCCTTTCAGAGCTCGAAATTAAGTCCATCGAATTGATGGAGAATACCATGCGGGAAGATCTTTCGTTTTACGAAGAAGCACAACTGAGCCGGGAAATCCTGCGCCTTCAGCAGCAAATCCATGGAGTAAAGTATTCTACCTCCCCTGACGCCCCCGGCGCATCCATCCGAACCGTGGCAGAAATGATGGGTATATCTCACGAGAAGCTTAGGCAGGATATTACGTTGGCAGATACAATAGATAAATTCCCCGACATCGGATGGGAAAAGCTGAAAAATCGTCAAGAAGCATTGAAAATCCAGAACAATATTGGACGACTTGTCGTCACTCAGCAGGCTGTTGAGCGGTTTGAAAAAGAAACTAAGCGTGGAAACACGGATGAATATATGAAGCGCTTGGCGAATAGCTTTGTTGTCGGAGATTTCTTTCAATGCGTTAAGGAAATCCCCAGCAATTCCATAGACCTAGTTGAGATAGACCCACCTTATGCCATTAACCTTGGAAAGATTAAAAAGGGTTCTGGCAAATATTCTTATGGAGAAGATGGATATAATGAGATAGATGCAAAGTCTTATGATTTTTTTATGCTTGATACATTTAGAGAATGTTATCGTATAATGGCCCAAGATTCCTGGCTTATTTGCTGGTTTGGGCCAGAGCCATGGTTCTCCCTTATTCTAGTATGGCTCCGAGATAGCAATTTCACCGTTCGTGGAATGCCCTGCGTATGGGTAAAAGGTGATGAAGGAGGTGAAACCACCAGCGGCCAAACTAACACACCAATGCGGCATCTGGCAAGTGCTTATGAAATGTTCTTTTATGCCAAGAAAGGAGACCCAAAGATTAATCGCCAGGGAATGACTAATGTATTTGGCTACAAACCTGTTCCTGCGGCCCACAAGATCCATCCCACCGAACGACCATTGGATATGATGAAAGATATTCTTACCACTTTCGTTCCCGAAGGATCACGGGTCGTAGTTCCTTTCGCCGGAAGCGGCAACACCATCCTTGCATCATACAAAAGCAAGATGACCTGTATTGGATTCGACCTTGGAAAAACACATAAAGATTCATACGTTGCACGATTAACTATGTCAATTTAATTGACAAAGGGAGGATTATGGACTTTGATGATTATCAAATAGAAGCTAGAACCACCGCGATCTACCCTATTGGAGTTATCTATCCGACTTTAGGATTATGCGGAGAGGCTGGGGAAGTAGCTGAAAAAATCAAGAAAATAATTCGGGACGGCGGAGAATTTGCTCACAATACTCTTATTGCCCAAGAACTTGGGGATGTGCTATGGTATCTAGCTAATTTAGCGGCCGACCTAGGTTTTTCCTTGGATGAAATAGCTCATATGAATTTAGATAAACTTAGTTCTCGAAAAATTCGAGATAAACTACATGGAGGAGGGGATGATAGATGAAGGACTTAGAAAAACTAAAAGATGAGATCAGAAAAATCAAGAACTCTAACCGGGCGCAGCACTTTAAGATTAAGGAGGTTTTGTTGGAGATAGTAGATATAATTGACGCAACGATAGACACTGTACTCTTATCCACATCTCCGAAATTACATTCAGATTCAATATGTGTAGATACAAGCAGTCTCATCGTAGAT
>JAHJZX010000020.1 GCA_018826295.1 Gammaproteobacteria bacterium | reverse complement strand
GCCTTGAATTTCGTAAGCAATAAGTGAATACTTAGCACCATCTTGTCGGAGTGCCCAGCTGTTTACAGCGGGCTGAGACCGTGAAAACGGGATCCGTTGAACCTGATCAGGCTAATACCTGCGAAGGGAAACAAGGGGAAAATCAGTACATAACACGGCACAAAACCGCCTTGTGGTTTAATTGCCGGTTATCACCTGCCCCCACTCCGGACAAGCAACCTCAACTTGTTAACCGGAGCTTGCTATGTCTGCTAAACCTTTTTCTAAACGTGATTTACGCGCCCATGCCCGTGCCTATATTCAGGCACTGCAGGGTGAAACCTTTCCCGGCTCCAGCCGTCATTATCTTCAATGTGAGCAAACTGGTGTCAGAGTGCCAGTGCGGCATATACACCTTAGCCCAAGCCGTCAGCCAGACGGCAGCACGCAGGCTAACCCCAGCTTGCCAGTTTATGACACCTCAGGTCCATACGGCGACCCGGCACAACAACTGGATGTGCTCAAAGGCTTACCAAAGCTGCGGCTAAACTGGATTAGCTCCCGTGGTGATGTTGCCCCCTCGCCTGAATTGCCGTTTGCTGATATTGCACTGGATGAACAAATTACCGAGTTTAATCATCAGCCACTGCGAGCCAAAGCCGGCAAAACCGTGACCCAATTACACTATGCCCGCGCCGGTATTATTACCCCGGAAATGCATTTTATCGCGCTTAGGGAAAATATGGCGCTAACAGATGATGGTGTCAGAAGCCATCAGGGCGAAAGTTTTGGCGCTGCAATCCCCAAACAGATCACTGCTGAGTTTGTACGGCAAGAAGTTGCAGCTGGCCGTGCCATTATTCCGGCTAATATTAACCACCCGGAAGCCGAGCCGATGATTATCGGCCGCAACTTCAAAGTTAAGGTAAATGCCAATATCGGCAACTCATCGGTCAGCTCCAGTATTGAAGAAGAAGTCGAAAAACTGGTCTGGTCTACCCGTTGGGGTGCTGATACGGTAATGGATCTGTCCACCGGACGGCGTATTCATCAAACCCGTGATTGGATCTTACGCAACAGCCCGGTGCCGATAGGCACAGTACCCATTTATCAGGCGCTGGAAAAAGTAAACGGCGATGTCAGCAAACTAAACTGGCAGGTATTCTACGACACTCTGATAGAGCAAGCCGAACAAGGCGTAGATTACTTTACTATTCATGCCGGCGTACTAAAAGACTATGTCACCTTAACGGCTAACCGCGTTACCGGTATTGTCTCACGGGGTGGTGCCATTATGGCGCAGTGGACCCGGTTATATAACCAGGAAAGTTTTTTATACCAGCATTTTGAACAAATTTGTCAGCTCTGTGCTGCCTACGACATTTCACTTTCTTTAGGTGATGGCCTGCGTCCGGGCAGCATTGCCGACGCCAATGATGCTGCCCAGTTTGCCGAGCTGCGCACGCTTGGTGAGCTGACTAAAATTGCCTGGCGCTATGATGTGCAGGTAATGATTGAGGGCCCGGGCCATGTGCCAATGCAGCTTATTCAGCAAAATATGACCGAGCAGTTAAAGCATTGCCACGAAGCACCGTTTTATACGTTGGGCCCATTAACCACTGATATTGCACCGGGTTACGATCATATTACCTCAGGCATAGGTGCGGCGATGATTGGCTGGTTTGGCTGCGCTATGCTGTGTTATGTCACACCGAAGGAGCATTTAGGCCTGCCAAATAAAGAAGATGTAAAACAAGGGCTTATAGCTTACAAAATTGCTGCCCATGCTGCAGATCTGGCTAAGGGCCACCCGGCAGCACAACTTAGGGATAATGCCTTGTCGAAAGCCCGCTATGAGTTTCGCTGGCAGGATCAATACAATCTGGCGCTGGACCCCTTTACTGCAAAAGCTTATCACGATGAAACTCTAAGCCATGAAGGTGCAGACAGCGAGCAATTTTGCTCCATGTGCGGGCCTAAATTTTGCTCGATGCGGCTTAATCAGCAAATTCAGCAGGAAGAGGCATTAAATGATGCCTGATGCTATATCTGAAACCAAACCGATCGTCTGGACGATTGCCAGCTCTGACAGTGGTGGCGGTGCCGGCATTCAGGCCGACTTACACACCTTTAACGCGTTGGGCTGCCATGGCTGTAGCGTTATTGCTGCTGTGACAGCGCAAAACAGCACTGAAGTTGTCGGTTATGAAACTATTAGCCCGGCACTGTTTATTACCCAGCTTAATTGCCTTATCCAGGATATGCCGCCGGCGGCGGTTAAAATCGGCCTGATCCCTGATGCTGAGTTGCTAACGCAGCTGGCGAACTGGCTGGCTCAATATAAGGCTCAGCATCAGTTTGTTGTCATCGCCGATCCGGTACTTAGTAGCAGTACTGGCTATAATTTTGTCCGGCAAAGTACTTTGCAGATCTGGCGACAACAGTTGTTACCATTAGTGGATTTACTGACTCCTAATATCCACGAACTGGCCTTGCTAAGTAATTTGTCGCAACAAAATAACGACGCACAGGCGCAGCAATTGTTGCAACTTGGCTGCCAGGCAGTATTGGTAAAAGGCGGCCACAGTACAGAGGCTAATACCGTCACAGATCAGTTTATTGCGGTAAATAGCCGCTTTCGGCTGAAACAGCCCCGGCTTAGCACTACACACAACCATGGTACAGGCTGCGTACTATCCAGTGCGATAACGGCGGCATGCGCACATGGCTATGCCCTCGCCGACAGCGCTATTATAGGGCGCGCTTATCTGCAGCAGGCACTCAGCTTTAGCTATGCCACTGGTAAAGGAGCCGGTAGCTTGCAACCCCATGGCTGGCCGGTAAGCCCTGACTTCTTTCCGCAGTTGCAACATAACGACGCAGCGATTGATGACAACTTCTGCTTCGCCGGCATTACTGCACCTCTCGGCTTTTATCCGGTTATAGACAGCGTACAATGGCTAAAACGTTTATTACCGTTTGAACCCGATGTCATTCAACTACGTATCAAGCAAGGAACAGCCGAAGACATTGAACAGCAAATTGCCGAAGCGATTCTGTTAAGCCGCGACTATAAACTGCGGCTGTTTATTAATGATCATTGGCAATTGGCCATTAAATATGGTGCTTATGGCGTACATCTGGGACAGGAAGATTTAACCACAGCCGATTTAGCGGCCATAGCCTCTGCGGGCTTGCGCCTGGGTATCTCCACTCATAGTTATACCGAGCTATTGCGGGCCAGACAGATCCGACCATCCTATATTGCTCTGGGCCACATTTTTGCCACCCAAACCAAGCAAATGCCGTCACAACCTCAAGGTATCGCCCGCTTAAAACGCTATGCTGCATTGTGCAGCGACGTTGCTACGGTCGCAATTGGCGGCATTAATGCAGAGCGAATAGACGCGGTATTAGCTTGTGGCGTGTCCGGTGTCGCTGTGGTTTCTGCCATAACGGCACAACAACAGCCTGAACAAGCCTTTTCGCAGCTGAAACAGCGTGTGGATCAACACTATGCACATCAAATTTAATGACCAGCTGCTGCAACTCACTGCCAATTGCACCGTAGCAGAGTTGCTGATACAGCAGCAAATACAACCACAAGGGCTGGCAGTGGCAATAAATAATACAGTTATTGCAAAACAGCAATGGCCACAGCATCAACTGCGTGACAATGACTGTGTAAACCTATTTCACATCGTAACCGGGGGCTGAATATGCTACGCATAGCAGATAAAACCTTTAACAGCCGTCTGCTACTTGGCAGCGGTAAATTTGCCAGCCCACAACTGATGCAACAAGCTGTAGCAGCCAGTAATTGCCAGCTGGTCACGTTAGCATTAAAACGGCTTGAACTCGATAAACCACAGGATGACCTGTTGTCGCCGCTTAAGGCAATGAATGTTCAGCTGCTACCGAATACCTCAGGCGCAAAGACTGCGAAAGAGGCTGTTTTTGCAGCTGAATTGGCGCGTGAAGCCTTGCAGACCCACTGGCTTAAACTGGAAATTCATCCCGACGCCCGTTATTTAATGCCAGATCCGATAGAAACTCTGCTGGCGGCAGAGCAGCTGGTGAAACGGGGATTTGTCGTACTACCATACTGTAGTGCTGATCCGGTACTGTGTAAGCGTTTGGAGCAGGTTGGTTGCGCCGCTGTGATGCCGCTAGGTGCCGCTATTGGCTCTAACCAGGGCTTGCAAACCCGCGCTATGCTGGAAATTATTATCGAGCAAGCCACAGTGCCGGTGATCATTGACGCAGGTCTGGGTGCCCCCTCGCATGCAGCCGCTGCAATGGAGCTGGGCGCCGCCGCCGTGCTGGTTAATACTGCTATTGCCAGCAGTGACAACCCGGTAGCAATGGCGCACGCCTTTGCTCTGGCAGTTGAGGCTGGGCACAGTGCCTTTACAGCTGGCTTGGCGCATCACAACAACCAGGCGATAGCGTCCAGTCCTTTTACCGACTTTCTGGCGGCACTATGATAGCAGTAGCCGACATAACAACGTCATACGACGGTGGCTTTATTGCGCAGTGGCAGCATCAGAATTGGCAGCAGCTACAGCTGTACAGCCGTAGCTTTAGTGCCATACAGGTACAGCATGCACTGCAAAAGCAACAGCTTAATCTCAGTGATTTGCAAACCTTGCTCTCTCCAGCTGCGGCCCCTTTTCTGCCGCAACTGGCAAATAAAGCGCAGCTCTTAACCCGACAGCGCTTTGGCCGCACCGTTCAGTTATTTGCGCCGCTTTACCTGTCCAATCTTTGCGCTAATGAATGCACTTACTGTGGCTTTTCGTTAAGTCAAAAAGTTAAACGTCGTACTCTTACAACCGCCGAGGTTGAGCAGGAGTGCCGCGCTATTAAAGCAATGGGGATTGATCAGGTACTGCTGGTCAGTGGTGAGCATGAACGTAAAGTGGGTATCGACTATTTCTGTCAGATCCTACCGGTTGTCAGACGTCACTTTAGCCAGGTACAACTGGAAGTTCAGCCGTTGAGTACTGATGACTACCGCCGCCTGAAACAGGCCGGCGTTGATGCGGTGATGCTGTATCAGGAAACCTACAACCAATTGGCTTATCAACAATATCATCTAAAAGGTAAAAAAAGTGATATTCACTGGCGCATAGATGCCCCGGATCGGGTTGGACGTGCAGGCATTGACAAAATTGGCCTGGGCATATTGCTGGGGCTAACCGATTGGCGCACCGATGCCATCATACTGGCCCAGCATATCCGTTACCTGCAAAAGCATTATTGGCAGAGCCGCTTTAGTTTATCTGTACCAAGGATCAGGCCATGTAGCGGTGGCGCTACTGTTGCCAACCCCATTAGCGACAAAGAACTAATCCAATTAATTTGCGCCTTTCGCCTATTTGCGCCAGAGCTGGAAATTAGCCTGTCGACTCGAGAGTCTGCACAGTTTCGCCAGCATGTGGTGCCGTTGGCTATCAGCAGCATCAGCGCCGGTTCCAAAACCCAACCTGGCGGTTACAGCGTCGAACCGGAAAACCTTGAGCAGTTTAGTATTGATGATAACCGCTCACCGCAACAGGTAGCAGAGGCCTTGTTGCGGCAAGGCCTGCAACCTGTTTGGAAAGATTGGGAGCCCTTTCTGGGACGCGCTTAACCACTGCAATAGCCTAATGCTTAATGCCGATAGTAACCGGCGCAGCCCCACCAGCCGTTTTTACTCAAATAAAATCGGTTGCAGTTTGTGTCATAACTGTAACCGATTGCAGTAATTCGCCAGCCTGATAAATAGGCGCCGTTTAAATGGTACCAGCTACCATTACGTTTAAGGCTCCAGTGCTGATGTGGACCGGTTGACTGGCCACCATTGCACAATGCTTGGCCGCGGGTATTGGCCGGATTGGCAACACGGCTGTTTTTATTCACTGTGGTACCGGTAGAGTGCTGAATATTCATTAAATGATAATAGGTCGTTGACCAACCATTAGCATGTACTATCTCAGCAAAGCAAGATGAGTGCCGCTTGAACTGTCCCGCAGCGGAAGCAGAAACCCAGGTATTGTACTGATTGCTGCCCCAGCCTCCGCCCACACTCATATCTAATGACGATAGCGGGTAGCTGCCACTCCCTGTATTCGTATGGGCGCCACCAATGTGCCAGCTCTGACCTAATGGAAACGGAAACTGTAAAAACCCATTAGGGGCTTGAATCTGCATTTCTTTGTCATCAGGTTGTCGTTTGAATGGCAAATATTCCTGACGAAATAGTCGATAATACAGCTCAGTAAACGCGAGCTTATCTGCTTCGAGCTGCTGGATCTGTAGCTCAGTCCATCCGGCTTGTGCATTGTCAGTGGTAAACAACATATCTAATGCAGATAATCGAGGCTCAATTTGGCCTGTAAATTCAGCAATCCCCTCTTGCTTACTCTGCGTATACACCCGGTCAGCCAATTTGTCGGCAACATCCTGGAATTGTTCAGCAAAACCACGCTTATCAGATAACTGACCAAAAGGCGTTTCCAATACTGCAGCTGCTACTTGTTGTTGTGTCAACAATCCACTTTGCTGCTCTATCAAGGCTAATAGCACTCTGGGGCTAATACTGCTGTAGCCGGACCAGTGCGAAATCACTTCGGCGTATGGTAGTAAGTGCGGAGCCTGGTTAGCTAGATAAGATTCAATATCAAAGTTAAACATCTCTTCATAACTGTATATTAATGAATGATTTAATGATGAATCTTTCTCTGTAGCTACTGCTGCGATAGACAGATTAACGCTTAGCAGTATATACAAGAGCACATTAGTCAGTCTCATAAGTATCCCTATCAGTGGTTATTAAACATACTAAATAAAAGGGCAGCCCCTTTGGATACACTGTAGCGGACGCCATAGGGCGCAGTAAGTTACATATATTTTATTAAAAATAAATAAATAAAAAACACAGTATTTATCTAAACGAAAATGCTATTTTCAACTACGCAAAAAGCTGCCTGTCGCTAGACAGCCTTTTGCTTGAATGAGGTGGTTGCGGGGCTGGCCTACCAGCGGTGAACTACATTGCTCGGGCAGATAACCCACCGGCAATACAAATAAAAAAACCCTTCGTTTTCACGAAGGGCTTGTTTATTTGGGTGCCTGGCGGTGAACTACTCTCGCATAGCGAATGCTACACTACCATCGTCGCAGCTGCGTTTCACTTCTGAGTTCGGAATGGGATCAGGTGGTTCCACAGCGCTATTGCCACCAGGCAAAAACTTGTAGGGAACAAGTTTTAACGCACTTTAGTGCGGCCGGCTTGCCGGTCAATTCCAGGATAGGAATTGATAAAAACTCGCTCCGATATTTGGCAATCTGATAAGTAAATGCACACTGTATTCTTTAAAACATCTTGGGCGTTGTATGGTTAAGCCTCTCGGGCAATTAGTATGAGTTAGCTTAACGTGTCACCACGCTTCCACACCTCACCTATCAACGTTGTGGTCTCCAACGACCCTTTAGTAGACTCGAAGTCTAAGGGAT
>JAHJZX010000003.1 GCA_018826295.1 Gammaproteobacteria bacterium | reverse complement strand
TATCTGTGAACAAACCAGCTGGTAAAGCAGCTGACGCTGAAGAAACTGCCGCTGAGTAATGTCTGACACTACTCAATCAGCCATTCAGTTGATTGTGGGCCTGGGTAATCCAGGCCCGGAATACAGCCAGACACGGCACAACGCCGGCGTCTGGTTTGTTGAGCAGCTGGCCCACGCCTTTAATGTCAGCTTAAAAAACGAGCCGAAGTTTTTCGGTTACACCGGCAAGTTTGTCTGTGCCGGGCAGGAATTCAAGTTACTTATTCCCACGACTTTTATGAATTTAAGCGGTAAAGCCGTGCTGGCTATGGCACAGTTTTACAAGCTGGCCCCCGAACACATTCTGGTAGCGCATGATGAAATGGCACTGGAACCCGGTGTGGCAAAATTTAAGCTAGGTGGCGGCCATGCCGGCCACAATGGCTTGCGCGATATTATTTCCCGCTTTGGCAATAACCAGAATTTTTACCGTTTGCGCTTAGGCATTGGCCACCCGGGCCATAAAGATCGGGTAACCGGCTATGTGCTGGGTAAAGCCCCAGCCAGTGAACAAAATCTGATTGAACAAAGTATTGATGAAGCGACGTGTTGTTTCGATATTCTGGCCCGTGATGGCCTGATTAAAGCTCAGCATCGCTTACACAGTTTTAAAGCCAGCTGATACAGCCGGTACAACTATTTACAGCACGTAAAGGATACTATTATGGGTTTCAAATGTGGCATCGTTGGCTTACCTAACGTAGGCAAATCCACCCTGTTTAACGCGTTAACTAAGGCAGGCATTGAAGCGGCTAACTTTCCGTTCTGTACTATTGAACCCAACACTGGCGTCGTGCCAGTACCCGATTTACGGCTGGATAAACTGGCGCAAATTGTGAATCCACAACGTGTACTGCCAACTACCATGGAGTTCGTTGATATCGCCGGTTTAGTCAAAGGCGCATCACGCGGTGAAGGCCTGGGTAATAAGTTTTTAGCCAATATCCGCGAAACTGACGCTATCGGCCACGTGGTGCGTTGTTTTGACGATGAAAATATTATTCACGTTGCCGGCAAAATAGACCCGGCTGACGATATCGACACCATTAATATGGAATTAGTGCTGTCTGATATGGACAGCGCCGAGCGCGCCATTTTCCGTGTCAGCAAAAAAGCTAAAGGCGGCGACAAAGACGCCAAAGCTGAAATGACAGTGCTGGAAAAAGTTAAAGCGCATTTAGAGCAAGGCCATACTTTGCGCCAGCTACC
Source organism: Gammaproteobacteria bacterium (assembly GCA_018826295.1). Taxonomy (GTDB): domain Bacteria; phylum Pseudomonadota; class Gammaproteobacteria; order Enterobacterales; family Alteromonadaceae; genus Alishewanella. Next base: position 48,194 of record JAHJZX010000003.1, on the reverse strand, counting down.
GCTTGATAAAGAAGAAAAAGCCTTAATCGCTTATATGAACTTCTTAACTATTAAACCGACCATGTACATTGCTAACGTGATGGACGACGGCTTTGAAAATAACCCGTACTTAGATATCGTGCAGGCCATTGCCGACAAAGAAGGTGCAATAGTAGTGCCGGTATGCGCGGCAATTGAATCTGAAATTGCCGAACTGGACGACGACGAAAAAGCCGAATTTATGGCCGATATGGGCTTAGAAGAGCCGGGCTTAAACCGGGTTATTCGTGGTGGTTATTCACTGCTTAACCTGCACACATACTTTACCGCTGGGGTAAAAGAAGTCCGCGCCTGGACAGTTGCGGTAGGTTCTACCGCACCACAAGCGGCCGGTGTTATCCACACCGACTTTGAAAAAGGCTTTATCCGCGCCGAAGTTATCGCTTACAACGACTTTGTGCAGTTCAACGGTGAAGCCGGAGCAAAAGAAGCCGGCAAGTGGCGCTTAGAAGGTAAAGATTACATCGTAAAAGATGGCGACGTAATGCATTTCCGCTTCAACGTCTAAGTAAAATTTTTGATAAAAAAAGCCGTTGTTTGCCGACAACGGCTTTTTTATTGCCTGCGAAACCAGCATTTTGCATATTAAATCGGCAAACAAACCAACATTGATTTTTAAACGCAAAAAAACGGTTGACGCTATAGGGGCAGTTCTGGATAATACGCGCCACTTGCTTAGGTCAAGTAAATAGTGGCTACATAGCTCAGCTGGTTAGAGCACAGCACTCATAATGCTGGGGTCGCAGGTTCGATTCCCGCTGTAGCCACCACTTTTACTTACCTGTGCATGCGGGGATGGCGGAATTGGTAGACGCACTGGATTTAGGTTCCAGCGCCGCGAGGCGTGAGAGTTCGAGTCTCTCTCTCCGCACCACTTTATAAGTGGTTGCACACAAGTTTTTGCAGGGGCGTAGCCAAGCGGTAAGGCAGCGGGTTTTGATCCCGCCATGCGTTGGTTCGAATCCAGCCGCCCCTGCCATTAATTCAGTGAACGTAGTTTTAGTAACATCCTGCCAAACGACGATCACACATAAGTTTCTGTAGGGGCGTAGCCAAGCGGTAAGGCAGCGGGTTTTGATCCCGCCATGCGTTGGTTCGAATCCAGCCGCCCCTGCCATTAAACAGTAAAACCCAGCTTAGGCTGGGTTTTTGCTTTTCTGCGGCTGCGCCAAAAGAGTTCTAATCTGCTATCGAGAAAAGGTTGGAACCCTGCAGCGCACAGCCACAGAGTGTCTGAGTCCTGCCGTAGGCTAAGGACGAGTTGCTGTGGCGAGCACTGTAGGTGTTGCAACCGGATTGCTGACATAAGACTCCCTGCTTATTGCGAACCGACAGCATAACGCGCTACCAGCGTTTTCAACATTGTGCTGCGCGCGGCCACACTTAATGCCAACTGTCTTAGCTTACGCAGCGGCGTAATATCGTTACCAAATACCTGGTAAAAGCCATCCATCGCGCTCATCATCAATAAGTTTGCCGGCTTGCGCTTGCGCTGATAGCGTTGTAGCAGCTGCTCACTGCCAATATCGTCATTATGCCGCCGGGCATCGATAATCAGCTCTGTTAATAATTTAGCATCAGCAAACCCGAGGTTGACGCCCTGACCTGCCAACGGATTAATAGTATGGGCGGCATCACCGGCCAGCACCACACGGCCGGCGTAGTAACGGTTAGCATCCATGCGCGCCAATGGGAACCAGGAGCTGGCAACCACCTCTACCTCGCCAATTTGTGGCGGAAAAGCGTTAATCAGTTGCTGAGTTAACTGCGCCGGATTCAGCGCCGCCAGCTGTTTTACTTTTGTGGCCTCTTCGTACCATACCACTGAGCCTTGCTGGCCATTAAGTGGCAAAAAAGCCTTGGGTCCCGTTGGTGTAAATTGCTGCCAGGTTACATCCTGCTGTGGGTAAGGCGTGTTTACCAACGCCACTAAGCAGGCCTGACGATATTGCCAGCCATTGCTGCCAATACCGGCTAACCGGCGAAGCTGCGAATTACCGCCATCGGCGGCAATCACCAGCTTACTGCAAAGTTGCTTACCGCTATCCAGTGTCAGTACAGCGCTATCTGCGCTTTGCTCAAGTGCCGTTACTGAAGCCGGGCAAAACAGCTGCACCTTGCTACCAAACTGCTGCCACAATGCCTGTTGCAATAGGTTGTTCTCAACAATATGGCCCAAATGGGTGCGTTTTATATCTGCCGCATTAAAGGTAACCACACTGTGCGGCTGCTCAAAGGCTTGCAGTCGCTGATAAGGGCAAAGCCGCATTTGTGACAGCGCTTGCCAGGCACCCAGCTCTGTAAGCCAGGCTTCACTGGCAAGATTAATAGACGATACCCGCAGATCCGGCAGACTGTCGGCAATAAAGTCTGCCGGCAAATGCCGTTCTACCAAAGCCACCTGCAAACCGGCCTGACCTAATGCCAGAGCAATAGCGGCGCCGACCATACCGCCACCGACGATGCAGATATCAAACTGTGTACTTGAAGTAACGCTGCTCATAACGCTTCATCTTATTTATTAAGAACCACATTGTACGACAGGCCGGTTAAAAAACGAAAACCGCTATTTTGTGCTGTGCTGAAAGCAAATCCCGCTTTACCCTGTCTTAGTGGGTCGTTAGTTTAAATCACTTAAAGGATCCGCTATGAAAACTTACCTTATTGCGCTTAGCGCCATGTTGTTTAGTGTCAAACTTTTCGCTGCTACAGTTATTGCCCCTGCACCTGAGCAGGTAAGGCCGCTGCTAAATGGCCTGGCCATACCGGCTGTCACGTTAACCGGCGCCGACAATAAAGCGGTGGCCCTGTCTGAGTTAGTGCAACAAAAGCCATCCATACTGGTGTTTTACCGCGGCGGCTGGTGCCCATACTGTAATGCACAACTCGCCGCTTTACGTGACATTGAACCACAACTGCAAAAGCTCGGTTACCAGCTCATTGCCATCACACCTGACAGCGTTGCCTCTATCAACAAAAGTTTGAAAGATACCGGCGGTGGCAAACTACACTATACCCTGTTGTCCGACGCTAACTTTGCCGCCAGCTCAGCCTTTGGCCTGGCGTATTATCTGGATGATAAAACCGCCGCTGCCTATAAAGGCAAACTCGGCAGCCTGATCACCACCGAAGCCGGTACAGAAAAAGTGGTACTACCGGTACCAGCGGTATACATCGTTAATACACAGGGCGAGGCACTGTTTAACTATGTCCATATCAACTTTAGAACCCGGCTGCACAGCGAATTACTGCTAAAAGCAGCTGAGCTGGCACTGCAATAACGCGCTCTTTTTTCAGCTCGCTTTTCAGCTGTTTACCGCAGCGGACAGCATACTGTTTTCCGCTGCGGTTTTTTTATTAAAAAGCGTTGACGACAGAGTAAAAATACGGCATTTTTCGCGCCCTGTTTGGCAAGTGTCCATCTGGATGCTAGCCTGTTGGTTTTACCCTCTGCCGGAGATAACTGATGCGTAATGTAACTGTTGCTGCCACCCAAATGATTGGCGGTTGGAATGTCGAAGAAAACATTGCCCGTGGCGAGCGTTTAGTGCGTGATGCCGCAGCCAAAGGTGCGCAAATCATCCTGTTGCAGGAGCTGTTTGAGCGCAATTATTTCTGCCAGAAACAAAAACCAGACTATTTAGCCTTTGCTACCACTGTGGCAGAAAACAAAGCCGTGGCGCATTTTACTAAAATTGCCAAAGAGCTGAACGTGGTACTGCCGATCAGCATTTACGAAAAAGCCGGTAACTGCCTGTACAACAGTGTTGTCATTATCGATGCAGACGGCGAAAACCTGGGTACCTACCGCAAGAGCCATATTCCGGATGGCCCGGGCTACAGCGAAAAGTATTACTTCACCCCGGGTGATACCGGCTTTAAAGTGTTCGCGACTAAGTACGCTAAAATCGGCGTCGGTATTTGCTGGGATCAATGGTTCCCTGAGTGCGCCCGCAGCATGGCGTTAATGGGTGCAGAATTACTGTTCTACCCTACCGCTATTGGCAGCGAGCCGCACGATCCGACCATCAGCTCACGTGATCACTGGCAACGTACTCAGCAAGGCCATGCCGCAGCAAACTTAATGCCGCTAATCGCCTCTAACCGCATTGGTACTGAAACCGAAGGCGATTACCATATTACCTTCTACGGCAGTTCATTTATTGCTGATGAAACCGGCGCCAAGGTACAGGAAGCTGGCGAGACTGAAGAAGCCGTGCTGGTACACAGCTTTGACTTAGACGCCGTGGCGGCAACACGCCGTGCCTGGGGTATTTTCCGCGACCGTCGTATTGATATCTATGGCACAGTAATGACCAAAGATGGCGAAACCAAACAACCTGTTAAGCAAGGTGGAAACTAAGTGGCCTTTACAACCCTGAACAGTACGCCGCGCGCCGATGGCTTTAGTATGCCGGCCGAATGGGCCACGCACAAGCAAACCTGGATGGTATGGCCCGAGCGCACCGACAGCTGGCGTTTAGGCGCTAAGCCGGCCCAGCAAGCCTTTGTTGCTGTTATAAAAGCCATTGCCGGTTTTGAACCGGTAACGGTAGGCGCCTCGGCAGCACAGTATGCTAATGCGTTGTCGCAGTTGACCGATGCCGGTACTACGTTTCCTATCCGGGTAGTAGAGATTTCCAATAATGATGCCTGGTGTCGCGATACCGGCCCGACCTTCGTCACCAATGCGCAAGGTGAAGTGCGTGGTATCGACTGGACCTTTAACGCCTGGGGCGGCTTAAACGGTGGTTTGTACTTCCCGTGGGATAAAGACGACCAGGTCGCCAGCAAAGTACTGGGCATAGAGCAACTGCCGCGTTATCGCACTGAGGGCTTCGTGCTGGAAGGTGGAGCCATTCATGTTGATGGTGAAGGCACACTGTTAACCACTGAAGAGTGTTTACTCAACAGCAACCGCAACCCGCATTTAAGCCGCGAGCAAATTGAGCAGCAGATGCGCGATTATCTCGGTATCGACAAAGTGCTGTGGTTAACCGACGGCATTTTTAACGATGAAACCGACGGCCACATCGACAATATGGCCTGCTTTGTTAAGCCCGGTGAAGTGGTATTAGCCTGGACGGACGACGAAACCGATCCGCAATATGCCCGTAGCAAAGCGGCGTTGGATTACTTGGAAGCGGCAACCGATGCCAAAGGCCGCAAGCTTAAGGTACATAAGCTGCCGGTGCCGGCTCCTATTATTGCCAAAGCCGAAGAGTATGCCACAGTAGATGCGACCATGAGCGCTATCCCGCGCGAGGCGAATGCCCGCCTGGCTGGCTCTTATATCAACTTCTATTTGTGCAACGGCGGCTTAATACTGCCAACCTTTGACGACCCGAATGACAAGGTTGCGGCAGAAATTCTGCAAAGCCTGTATCCACAGCATAAAGTGGTTACGGTGCCAGGGCGGGAAATTCTGTTAGGTGGTGGTAATATTCACTGCATAACCCAACAGCAGCCTCGCTGATGAAAGTAATCTGCTGACGTGAAGACGGCAGATGCGAAGTAGCTGCGGTGTCGCGGAGTTTGCTTATTGAGCCAGCAAGCTCCGATTGCAACACCCGCCCCGGCTCGGCACAGCAACTCGCGAGTGTTAACACACTCGCTCAGACACTCTGTGCCGACCGAAACGGGGTTCCAATCTCCGCATAGCCTGTACCATTAAGGATCCGAGAATGTCCAAAGCCTGCGCCTTACATATATTGGTAAAAACCCGTGAAGAAGCCGATAAGCTGAAACAGCAATTAGCCAAAGGTGCCGATTTTGGCAAGCTGGCCAAGCAGCATTCGCTGTGTCCGTCCGGTAAAAAAGGCGGCGACTTAGGTGAATTTCGCAAAGGCCAGATGGTAAAAGCCTTCGATGAGGTGGTGTTTAAAGGCCCGCTGCTGGAAGTGCAAGGCCCGGTGAAAACCCAGTTTGGCTTCCACCTGATTAAAACCTTGTATCGCAGCTAATTTAGCAGCCTATTCGCTGTAGCTGACAATTTGGTTAATGGCGCTGATAGCGCCGTTTTGCCAGATCATTTCATAGTGGCCACTTTGCAGCATCTGGGTTACCGGCTTTGGGCTAAATAACCCCCAGCACAAAGCGCCATTATTCCGAACCGAGCCATACTGTACGCCGGTACAACCCTGCTGGCGTAAACTTATGCCCAGTGTGCGTGCTGCGCTGTAATCTTGCGGATGATAAACAGCATGCTGTAGCGGCAAGCTGGTTAAATCAGCCAGGCTAACATCGTCAAACTGACAGCTTAACGCTTTAAACACAAAACGCTCGTAGGCCAGGCCCGGCACTTTTGCCCAATACTGGCGCTGATGATAAGCCACCTCACTGATAGCGGTTTGTACAGTGTCAGCCAGATACAGCACACCAAAACGGCCATCAGAAAAACGGCTGCCAGCCGGATTCACATGAGTAAAGGGAGCCACCGCATAAGAGCAGCCGGTAATACCAAACGGAATACTGCTGCGCGGCAGTAAGGCTAAATTACCTGCTTGCGCCTGTAGTCTGGGGTTAGTAAGCGCTTGCAGCGCAAATAAGGCATCAAACTCATCGGCGTCGGCCACATCGTCAAATACTGATACTGGCGGATATTTCGAGTTAATCAGCCGGTAGCTGCGCTGCTGCTGCAGTCTAACCTGAGGTAAATCTGCTGGCGTTACTACTTGCTCTACTACCACATACCACCACGCAACGCATCGATATGCTTGAAGGTTTCATACAGCGCGGCAAACTGACCGCTGCTAATCACCTCCAGCGGGCTCTTGCCATTAAAATAGGCGTTATGGTTGGGCAGTGCCATAAAGCCGTACAGGTTTTGCGGGTTGTCGAACAGTAGCCGCAAGCAACTGTGGATATTAAGCAGGTAGCTAATACGCTCAATTTGGTCTTGTGTCAGGCTGGCACAATGCGGATCGTTACGGTACTTGTAATAAGCCGCTTTGGAAATTTGCAAAATGCGCTGAATTTGCTCTGGCGTGCATTGCCATCTATCCAAAATAGCCAACACCGTTTTAAGCCCGGTTGCAGCCACATTACGCTGACTTTGCCTATCAAGCTGTACCGCCTGCATAACTACCTCACGGTCAATTCGTTTAACTATCAATATAGACTGATATTAATTTAATGTCCACACAGAGACTAACTCAGACACAAAAAAGCAGACTTTAGCGTCTGCTTTTACCTTAATGTCAGGCTTTACCCAACGCCTTAGCGCGAAGTTTGGCTTTTAAATTGCCCTTTTTCATTGGCTTTTTCGGCCCGTCGCTATGCCTGGCCTGCGCCTGCTCTGGCGTAACATAAGTCGGGTCGTGTTCATAACCCGGCAGTACCTTAGCCGTGATAACCTGTTGAATAAGCCGCTCGATATCCTGCAGGGCTTTAATTTCGTCCGGTGTGATCAGCGTCAACGCCACCCCACTGTTGCCAGCGCGCCCGGTGCGGCCGATACGGTGTACATAATCTTCCGGCACCTGTGGTAAATCGTAGTTCACCACATAGGGCAGTTCGTTAATATCCAAACCGCGGGCGGCAATATCGGTGGCCACTAAAATACGTACGCTACCGGCTTTAAAATCTGCCAGTGCTTTAGTACGGGCGCCCTGGCTTTTATCGCCATGAATAGCCGCACTTTTTAAGCCATCTTTTGCCAGCTGTTTCGCCAAACGGTCGGCGCCATGTTTAGTACGGACAAACACCAGTACCTGTGGCCAGTTATTTTTGCCTATCACATGCGATAACAACTCACGCTTACGGTGACGGTCCACTAAATAGGCCTGCTGCTCTACCCGCTCGGCTGTGGCGTTGGTGGCGGCCACTTCAATCAGCTGTGGGCTGTTAAGCAATTCATCGGCCAGCTGCTTAATGTCGTTGGAGTATGTAGCAGAGAACAGCAGCGTTTGTCGTTTGGCCGGTAGTTTGGCCATAATGCGTTTTATATCAACAATAAAGCCCATATCCAGCATGCGGTCGGCTTCATCCAGCACCAATACTTCTAACGCTGATAAATCCACGGTTTTCTGGTGTAAGTGATCAATTAGCCGGCCCGGTGTGGCCACTAATATATCCAGCCCCTGCTCTGCTTCATCATATTGCGGCCGTATCGATACGCCGCCGTAAAACACCGCCGAACGGCTATCAAGGTACTGGCTATACTTGCGCACATTATCATACACTTGTTGCGCCAGCTCGCGGGTTGGCGTTAGCACCAGCACCCGCACCTGATTTGGCGCTACGACCTTAGGTGCATTGAGCATCTGCTGCAGCAAGGGTAAAGTAAAGGCCGCGGTTTTACCGGTGCCGGTTTGCGCCCCGGCTAACACATCTTTGCCAGCCAGAATAACCGGTATACTTTGCAACTGCACCGGGGTGGCTGCAGCATAGCCTTGCTCTGACAGTACACGTAATATAGGCGCCGCCAGGGCGAGAGATTGAAATGACATTAAAATTCCTGTTTTGCCAAAGCCAGCTAAATAACGGCCGCAGTATAGCAGAACAGCAGGCTTCGGAGTTAGCACGGTGAGCAGCTGGTATTTGTATATGGTGCAAACCGCCGCAGGAACGCTCTATACCGGCATCAGTACCGACCCACAACGCCGCCTGCGCCAGCACAGCGGCGAGCTGGCCGGTGGCGCCAAGGCATTACGCGGCAAAGGGCCGTTAACGCTGGTTTACAGCCAAAGCCTGAGCGATAAAAGCGCTGCTGCCAAAGCCGAATATCAACTAAAACAGCTACCCAGAAGCGCCAAACTGGCCTTAGTGGCACAGTTCAGCCAAAGTGAGATCTGATGGATAATTTTCTACTGGTACTAGCCTATCTGCTGATAGGTGTATTACTGCGCCGTCTGCCCACCATGCCGCAAAACAGCGGCATAGCACTGAATATGTATGTGCTTTATGTCGCTCTGCCGGCGTTGATACTAAAAAATGTGCCGCAGCTGCAGTTTTCTGCCGAGTTGCTAATACCTGCTATCACGCCGTGGTTTTTGTTGTTGGCAGTAGTGGCCAGCGTATTAGTGCTCAGTAAAGTACTGCACTGGTCACGCGAGGTTACCGGTGCCTTATTGATCGTACTGCCGCTGGGGAATACCTCGTTTTTAGGTTTTCCGATGACTGAGGCCTTATTTGGCAGCAGTGCTATGCCATACGCTGTAGTGTACGACCAGGTTGGCTCTTTTATTGCGCTTGCTACCTACGTTACCATTATTGCTGCGTTGTACAGCCCTACTGCTGCCAAACCTACAGTGAAGGGCATCACGCTGAAAATTGTCACCTTTCCGTCTTTTATTGCACTGGCACTGGGTTTGCTACTGCGTGGCACAGAATACCCGCCGCTGGCGACACAGCTGATTGACAACTTAGCGGCAACCCTGGTGCCGGTGGTAATGGTAGCAGTAGGTTTTGCCTTAACCGTGAAATTCAGCAAAGCCGAAGTGTCACCGCTACTGAGTGCACTGGCTATTAAACTGGTGATGATGCCGGCTTTAGCGGCGCTGTTGTGGTTTGGCCTGGGTTACAGCGGTACAGCGGTAAATATCAGTATATTTCAGGCAGCGATGCCGCCGATGATCTCAGCCGGTGCTATCGCAATAATGGCGGGGCTGGCGCCCCGCCTGGTCAGCGGCATTATCGGTTTAGGTATTCTGGCCGGTTTATTAACGCTGCCGCTGGTGTCCTGGTTGTTGCACTAACTTTTTCGGCAAGCGTTAGGCATTACTTTTTCAAGTCACGCTCATAGCTTAAGCGCTTGGCCGCATCCATGGTCAGCATTTGCATAAACATGCGCGCTTCGCTGTCGCTGCCGGTTGGCGTATTGCCATTTGCGCCAAACACATATTGCGGTACCGCACGTTTGGCAAAAGACTCTGCCCAGATGCGCTGAATTTGAATTTCCGCATCCAGCTTTTGTGCTAAGGCGTTATCGGCCTGCAAGATCACCTTCTTCTGGTAAGCTTCGGCTTCTGCCAGGGTTCTAAGTGTTTGCGCTTCAATCTCAGCTTTTTCCAGGTTAATTTTTGCCGTTTCACGCTGAATATTGGCCTGCGCCTGCAGTTTTTCTGCTTCGGTTATTGCCAGTTGCTTCTGCGTATCGGCTTCAGTAGTGGCCTGAATTTGCTCTACCTTGGCTTTAGCCTGACGTTCTGCCACTTCACGCTCGCCACGCGAAATCGCCAGTAAGCGCTGCTCTTCTTCCTGAATACGCTGTTCGCGGGCAATAGCCCGGTCGGCTGACGCTTTTTGTTTTAACTGCATGCGTTCAACAAAGCGCTGATTGGGGTTCATTTGCGTAATGCGGGCATCAACTACCGTTATACCGTAATCGACAAATTTTTGCCGTTTACGCAGCGGCTGTCCTTCACTGTCGCGCACCTTATTTACGACAAAGGTCACCCGGGTCTCATCACCAAAATCTTCCTGCTCGGTACCCAGCGCAACATTGGCGGTGCCTTTTTGCCGGCGTAACTGCGCCAGATTTTCTTCTTCCCGGCGCACTACGTAAATGCCGTTGGTCATCTGGTTTTCAAATTCATTGTTAAATTCCGTCCGGCCGCCAGAGTAGTATTCTTCTGCGCTCATCAGCGATGCATTGGCCTGCAGCGTTTCTTTAAACGCAGGGATCAGTGCAGTACGCAACAAGTTTTCCGGCGTGCGGTACTCGTGCGCTAAGCGGGTAAAAGCGACTTCGTCGGTAGGAATTAAAAACCGCACTGTGGCCTGGGCATTGGCATCCACCTGATCTAAAAACATGATGTTTTGCGGCGGTAAGGCGGCGCTGTCTTCGGAGTTTTCTACTTCGGCATAATCCATAACATCAGAGCCACCGGTTACCGCCTGCACGGTCAGCGAACGCTTCCAGGCATTCCAGCGGCCAAAAAAGAAAAACTGATAACCAACATCACTCACCACGTGTTCGGCACCTAAGATAGTGCGTACATGGTATACATAACCCGGCTCGGCATAAAAAACCGAGCGGCTTAACACAAAAATAATGGCCAGTAAGGCCACTAAGGCGCCAATCAGGCTTTTACTAAGTAATTTTATCGCGGGGGGCAACTGCATTGATCTGATCTCCATACTGATAGTCGTCCATAAGCGGCGCGATTATAGCGCCAGCCAAATCAGCAGGAAATCATTATTTTACATAAAAAACACAACACTACAGCTTAACTATCCTGGTCTTTAACATCCTCAGCCGCAGATACCGCCTTAGCGGCTTTCGCAGGTAAACGGCCGTTTTTTTGCAGTGCCTGATGTAACAGATATTCTATCTGACCGTTAATGCTGCGAAACTCATCATCTGCCCAGCGCTGTAAGGCGCTGAGCATGGCTTCATCCAGGCGTAAGGCAAAGGCTTTTTTCGCCACAACAGCCCCCGTTAATATAGCGTGCCGGCATTGACTATAGGTTGCACGTGATGATCACCGCACAATACCACCAGCAAATTACTGACCATCGCCGCTTTACGCTCATCATCCAGCTCAACCACATTGCGCTCTGACAAACGTTGCAGCGCGGTTTCAACCATACCAACGGCCCCTTCAACAATTTGCTGGCGGGCGGCAACTATGGCAGCGGCTTGCTGGCGCTGCAACATCGCACTGGCAATTTCCGGCGCATAAGCCAGGTGGCTGATACGCGCCTCTAACACCTGTACACCGGCTTTATTCAGCCGGGCCTGAATTTCCTGCTTTAACAGCTCTGTCACTTCATCGGTGCTGCTGCGCAGGCTGATGGCTTCATCGTTGCCGGCATCATAAGCATAGCTGGAGGCTAAATGCCGGATAGCAGATTCACTTTGGATATTAACGAAATTCTCATAGTTATCGACTTCAAACACCGCCTCAGCGCTATCGATCACTTTCCACACCACTACGGCAGCAATTTCTACCGGATTACCGGCATTATCATTAACTTTCATTTTGCTGCTTTCAAAGTTACGTACCCTAAGCGACACTTTTTGCTTGCTGTATAAAGGGTTAGACCAGCGCAAACCGTTATTCAGGTCAGTACCGACATAGCGGCCAAACAACTGCAATACCGCTGACTGGTTAGGATGCACCATATAAAAACCAAACCAGCAAACAAACACAACTATGGCCAGCACTAAGGCAATTATTTTCAGTGTCACCGGCAATACCGCAACCCCGGCCAGCGCCGCCAGCTGTGCCAGCAACAACACGCCAATCATGCCAAAGCCACCTTTACTGTTAATCATACGTTCTTGCAACATAGCTAACCCCAATTACAATGATATTAATTTGATATCACTTTAGCGCATATTTAATAAAACGCAACTATTCTGCTGATCTCTTGGAGGCTCCCGTTCAAATTGAACGCTTTCCAACTACGTTGAACGCTTTATTTATAAGGGCTCCGGGGCTTTAGCTAGTTTTTTGAGCTGTTTAAATTTTGAATTTGGTATGGGTTTACACAGTCGGACTATCATGAAGGATATATGCGCTATAATGTGTGGATATACCAACAGGAGTGCGCGCTATGACAGATGAACTAGACGTCCTTGCCCTATCTGAAGAAGTTGACCAAGATAGTAAGTCAGGTGTGCTTAGCAAAGTACTTCTTTCACATGGGAACACGTTGTATGGTGTAGACACTCGATATCCCGGTTGCATCATACGCACCACCCCTGATGGCGAGAATGTAAAAGGCCGTTGGAAAAATGGGATGTTCGTTGCTGATATAAACTTATCGCTCTCATCTAATTAGTGACTTTTCTCGTACATTCGGTATTGCTACACCAACTAACTCGAAATTAAAGCTTGAATCCAGAAATACCGCTCAGCTAACTTGTCTGATGGAGTTCGGTACTTATCTGAACCCACCACTGCAATACCAATCACTGTTAGCAAGGGCTTGATACATTGCACTTTTCCACCAGTTTACATGCTGAGAGGAAGCTGCGAAAAATTTCCTTTGTAACGCTTGCCTAACACCATTTGTATGAGCTGAAGTGAAGTCATATTCCAACTCTCCTTTTAATACAGGTAGCTCAGTTGCCGCCTGAACTCTGAATCGATTAGCCAGTTTAAAGCTTGTAAAATGAGTCTGTATACGCACTTTATCGTCATGACTCCAATGAGCAGGAGGATTAACATTGAATTTGAGAGATGCAGGTGAGCTTTCTTCAACTTCTGCATATAACCATTGTTCGAGAATATAATGGCCTTGATCATAGTATGGATGCAGGCATTGCTGCTGCTTAGTGCTAGCTGTTTCGTCATTTTTTCCTTTATTACAATCTGTACAACTCGCCACTAAATTGTTGGGTAATACTGATAACAAAGGGTATTTTGCTTTAGGAAGATAATGATCTAATGTCGTAACGTGGCCAAAACCACAGAATGGACAAATGCTTAAAGGAGCCAGCATCTTTATTTGGTCGTAATATACTCTGGCCGGTTTTGAAGCTGGCACCATATGGCTAGAATACAAGTCTTTTAGTTCTTTTTTTGTCACATTACCAGTGACGATAGCATGATCACCTCGTGTAAATGCAGGAATTTGAAATAGATCAGATGTAGCTACTTTAATGATGTAGTCACGTTCTGCGAACATCAAACTTGGAATAATTGCATTAAGTTTGGTAGACAGTTCATCACTTGAGATGCTACCAATACAAGTATTTAGAACATCATTCAAACTAATATTTGGAGGGTTAATTGCTCTCATCAGAAGCCTCTTTATTAGCCAAGAGCGCCCTCAATATGGCTTGACCTTCAAAACCAAGTTGATTCTTATATGATGACATTATGTCGTCAAAAGAGTACCCCTCATTTACTGACTCTGCCAATACCGCATGAAAACCCGATTTTGTAACCTCTAATCCAAATACCTCTCTGGTGAGAATGCCAACATTCTCCCCAAATGTTTCGCTTTCTGGCCTATACGCAATTCCTTCGTTTCTGGTACGCTCCAATTTCCAAACACAGCTTTTTGGCACCTCCTGCAAAACTACAGGGGAATGAGTTGCGATAATAGATACAGCATTCCTGTCAACAAGTAAATCCGACAAGGCACGCATAAATGCTGACAATAATGGAGGATGAAGATGACTCTCTGGCTCATCTATAAGAACTAAGGTTTTTTCTTCTACGGTTTCAATTAAATTAGTGATCGTTAGTAGTACAATAGTGTGTCCTGAACTCATTCTCTTAACTAAGTTATTAGCGGATTTCTGAACCTCGCTAATCCGCTCTAACGAACCAAGCCTTGTCAAATCCATTTCAGCAAAGTTGTCATCAGACTCAAGAGTTTTAATTGCTTTAAGCCAACGATTTTTTTTACTCTCCAAGGCGAAACACGCACTTAAGCTGTCTATAAAGCTTTCTCGGAGCATCTCAATATTTTTCAATTCATTAGTCGTTTGATTATCGCAGTTTTTCTTCAAGCCTATGTAAAAATAACAAGTTCCCAAGCTTCTATCTGGTCTATTTCTAGGTGGATTAAATGGATCAAATGCACTGAAGGAAACTGACGATATACTGCTAAAATATCCCTCAGGGAGAGAGTGTTCATATACACCTTGATCGCAAAGAACTTCCCCAACTTCTTGTTTATCAGAAACCTCGTTGATAACAGATTTAACTATGTTATTTAGTAATGTTGTTTTACCGACACCATTTCGACCAATCAACACATGTATATTCGTTGGAGGAACGGTGTTTGGGATAACCCTAAAATTTAAATTAATTTGAGCACTTTTTTCCGTTTTTTGCTTTTTATATGAAAAATTGAATTCGGTTAATGGGCGCTCGCCCTTGATGATCCTCGTAAATTGCCCTCTAATGACCGATGTGCTAACAAAACGCAACAACGATTCTTTAAAAACTCTCTCTTCAGAGGCAATGTCAAAATTCTTTTGCGAATAAGCAATATCGTTGAGTTTCTCAAGAATTTGGTTACCTAATGATTCACTGAGAAAGTCTCTAATATTCTTATAATAATCAATATCTTGACCCAGACTGAAAGCAACATCATTAAAGTGCGTGAACGACTCTGGAAACTTTTCGGAAATCCACCCAATTTGGAAATCAAGCATGCCTATTTTTAAGTTGCCTATTTCATGTCGCTTCCCAAATTCGTCAAATACAACAAGAAAAAACGTCGTTTTAAAAGAATAATCATCCCAGTTATTCTCTAACAAGTAAGCGACATAATTTCCCGTAGCAGGACTACTTTCACCGTATTTAACTATTTTGAAATTAAAATTCATACCTACGTCCAAGCAATCTTCTTATGATGGTAAACCCAGCGTACTTATAACCACGATTGATTTCAGTACATGTGACACTTTTTGAAGAGAGCGAATCACACACTAAAGTCAAATGGGATCACTTTTTGGGAATCATCTCAAGAGCTTTTCTGCGCTCAGCACTAGCAGCATCTGCCCCTATAAATGTATTACTGATAAACGTCTGGATTGCAGGGCCAGAGTGAAACTTCTTGATTCTCTCTCTTGCTGCATAAACATGTTTAAGCCTAGAAAACACGTCCTCCCACCAATCACGCCCATACCTACTAAGCAAGCTTTCTTTTATCTTATACATTCTCGTTTTACTTGTCGGACTCTCATCTGATCCGATCAAACTAGCCCAAATCATTCTTTTTTGTAGATCGTTTGGCAGCCAATGTTGCTCCTTTAGCTGCCGAATAACATCAGGATGCAAATACAGCTTATTCTCACTAATCATCCGATGAACCCATAGCGGGATTGCTTCCTGATATGCTTGAGCTACTTCTAAATGTGGTAGACCTTGGACATACTGCTTCCAAGTCTCAAGCTCATCTATATCGCTTAACTTTCGTGACAACTCTTTCATATTCACCTTCTAAAATCTAATAAGCTGTCTTAACGAATGCACCTGTCAAAACATCCTTGGTTATTTGTCTGAGATTTCAAGCTCATGAACCCACCATGCTGTAATTTGAGATTGCTTTGAGAGACCAATCCCAAAATATGCAAGGCCATTAGAAAGAGGTTTTACATCCGCAGAGGCCCGGTAAAATATTGGCTCTGCGTCGTTAATTTTGACTGCAATCGTGATACTTGTTACCCACTGATTCAGAGGGTTATGAAACTCAACTTTATAATCCGTATCACTCCGACCAAAGTAATTTGGTGCATGAGACAACCTCAAGTTGTTCAACGCTTGATTTGCAGCCTGCCCAGACACTGTTTTGCTTCTAGCTTGCGGCATCGGTGCGGCAGGAAATTTACTTCTGCAAGCTTTTTTAATTTCTTGCGCGGCTAAATTGCTCGTCGTCCCCTGCATCCCCTGAATGATGCAATCATCATAATTTTTTGGCCCAAACCAATCTGCTGAACATACTAGCGGAAAAAACAGTACTGTAGCTAAAATCCATTTCATAACACCCATCTCCATTAAGAAACTGAAAATATAATCTTTATTTTCTAAAGATTGTTTTTGCTTCATTTGCCAGCTTTGCCAAGTTTTCACGTTCTTGGCGAGTAAAAAGTGAATTCGAGATGTTTTTCTCGCTGTACCTTCCTTCTAACCTGACTTGGCTTTGCTCGTCTAATTTTCTGGCTACAATTTCTGAGCGTTCATGAAAAACCCATTTTCTATTGAGTGGGTTGTGGAATAGCTCGAAACTTAGTGACTCTCTGAATCCAACTTTTTTGTCTTTCCAGCTTTGGTACAGGCCAGATAAATCAACATGCAAGGTCGAGTAGATCTTGCCGTTTGACTGATAAGCACGTTGCTCGCCCGGTGCTTTGAGAAAACTCAACCTTACGGCCAGAGGGTAACATTTTTGTTTACCGGCAACCTTGATGATAAAAGTCCAGTTAAAGTCATTAATCTTGGGAGCGAATTCAACACTCTGAGGGGCAATTGTTCGCAATCCCTCATCAGTGACTGGCGTCTTGTTGTCGTATAGCGAGATAAGGCGTGGAGTGAGTATAGTTAGTCCTTCAGCGCTTTTATTGAGAATGTCTTCAGACATCCAAAACACGGAATTCTCAAAAGTGATATCGCACTTCAGATCTGCTTTGCCAGCTTTTAAGTGTGCGAAATGGGCCTGCTTTAATTCGCCATGATTCTTAGCAACCATTTTTGATTTGCAAGAAATACAAATGCATTCGCAAGCGAGTCCATTCTCAACTTCATCAACGGAAACCTGCTCACCCAACTTATTGAGTGCAAAAGGTATTAATATATCTGACATTAAGCCGCTCAAACTTCCTGTTTCGATTAATTTAACAAGCAAAGTGTAAGCTTTCAACAAATATAAAAGTCAGGCGGGCCGCAAAACTAACTAAGTTAGAAAACTGCGAGTTAAGACTTAAATGAGAACACTAGAACATCGTATGCGCTATTTCCCACTCGAAACCTTGGAAAGACAACGTTCTCATAAATGTTTCCAAAACAGCCTAAAAGTGGTACAAGATTAGGTATGTTGCCTTTATTGCGAATGTCTTTCGTAAACAAGTTCAGAGAGGTTATGGCATGACTAAATTTTTACCAACCAAGGGAGTTACCTTCTGGCCTGTAGGTAACGGTGACTCAACAACTGTATCTCTAAACGATATCGTAAAGATCCAAATTGATTTGCATCACACAGAAGCTTCTGAAGATGATGATGATGAATGTTATCCCGTCGTTAGTCATCTGGTCGAGGAACTCCCAAAAGTGGATGGAATACCTTACTTGTCTGTATTCGCTTTAACTCACCCAGACAAAGATCATGTAAAAGGATTTGGAAAGTTATTGGAAGACGCCACCATAGGAGAACTTTGGTTAACTCCAAGAGTGTTTCATGACGAAGAACTTTCGGAGGAAGCCGAAGCTTTTTATAACGAGGCGGAAAGACGACGGAAGTTAGCGATTAAAAAGAATGGTGTACTCGCGCCCGGAGACCGCATTCGGATTTTTGGATATCACACTGTCTTGGAAAAAGAAAAGTTTAGAAACTTCCCTGAAGAATTATTGACATTACCGGGAGAAGTTCTCACTGAAGTAGACGGTGAAAATTATCAAGGTGAGTTTAGTGCTTTTGTGCATTCCCCCTTCAAAACAGATGTTGAAGAAGAGCGCAATGATTCAAGTTTAGGTTTGCAGATAACTTTAGGTGATGAAACTGATTGCTTAAAAATACTTATCTTTGGTGATTTAGCGCACGAAGGAATGAGAAAGCTTATAGACATTTCCAAAGCAAATGACAATGAGAGTAAATTGGAGTGGAATATTCTGTTAGCGCCACATCATTGCTCCAAATCCGTAATGTATATCAAAGATGAAAACGACAAAAATGTTCTGCAACAGGAAATGATGGATGATCTTGGGGAATATTGCCTCGATACAGGTTATGTAGTGAGCAGCTCTAAATCAATCCCCAAAAGCAACAAGCAAGGGGACAATCCTCCTCACGCCATAGCTAAAGACCGCTATGAGGAAATTGTAACTACCGGATTTTTGTGTACTCACAGTGATGAAAGTGACAGCGAACCAGAGCCTATCGTATTTGAAAAATCTGACGAAGGAATTTGTTTGAATGGTGAGCTTGTAGCCTTGAAATCAACAAAATCTTTATCAGATAGCATTAAAGAAGCTAGAAGTTCAGGGACGCCACCAACAAACGCAGCAGGTTTTGGAGCTAAATGATTTGATTACAAAAGGGCAAATTAAGGCACATAACCAACTAAAAAGACTTGAAGCCCTATCAAGTGGAGCCTTTCGCATTATCAGCTTTCGAGAGCCTCCTGCTGAAAATTATCACGCTGTAGCTGTTGTGCAATTGGATTGCACAGACATAAAGAAATCTGATGATGGGTTACCTTTGCGTAGCAGGGAAAATTTCAAAATATGCATACCTCCCAATTTCCCTTTTAGCCCACCGAGTGTTAACGCCACTCATAAAAGATTTTGTGGGTTCCCACATGTCCAATGGGTGCGCCATTTATGTTTGTATTTGTCACCAGAGACTGAATGGAACATTAGTGATGGAATGTATGGTTTTGTTGAGCGTCTACACCAGTGGCTAATTAGAGGGGCAATTAATAGTCATGAATTAGATGGCCAACCTCTTCATCCACCAGTCGCATATAACATACAAAATGAATTACCTAGCATCATCACGCAGCAGGATACCCCCGCGTTTAGCGATAAACTATGGATTGGATTTGCAATTCTTGAGGTTGTTAACTCCCAGCGAACCGACCTTGTTGGTTGGCAACAAGAGTTTGTCAAACCAGAGAGAGGAATGTTAGCGCCAGCAGTGTTATTCAAAGAAAATTTTCCATTCGAATATCCAAACAAAGCTATAGATCTATTTACTCAAACTGAATTGCTAGGTGTGTCAGTAGAACAGATCCACTCATTATCGTTATTCGCCTCAGTCGTTAACAACGATGTTGATGCACTTTACTTTGTGGTTGGAACCCCAATGAGAGGAGTAAAAGGCGAGGAACCTAAGCAACATTTATCAGTATGGTCAATATCAGAAGAATGTAAACGTTGTGTATTGCTTGAAATCGATACTCTATCTTCATTGATAACCGCCAGAACTCAGGAGTTTAAGGAAAAATTCGCTGAACTTAATGCAAAGTGCAGAGAATTATCACTATCTATTTTGAAAGATTCTGATATGAGGTGGTGTTCTGTAAAAGAAAATAGGCCAGAAATAGCTGTCCGTAGGGACTCTTTAACTCCAGCAGCCAAATTTCTAAATAAAACTATTGCTATTTGGGGATGTGGAGCGATAGGAAGTTATGCAGCAGAAATTTTGGCTAGATCTGGAGTTTCTAAACTAACACTTCGGGACAACAAAAAGGTTAGTCCGGGAATTTTAGTTAGACAAAATTTTGAAGATAGAGATATAGGTAAGTGGAAAACAAAAGCATTAAAGGAGAGGCTGGAAAAAATAAATCCAAGATTGACTGTAGATACTGATGAACGTGATATTTCGAGAAGCCTATCAAGTTTAGAAGAATTGAAAGATTCGATAGATAACCATTACGATTTTATTTTCGATGCAACTGCATCTGCTAGGCTGCATTTCTCACTAGAGTATTATTTGAAAAATGTAATGATAACCTCGACTTCTTTTTCATCTGCAATGATAAGTTCAAAAGCCAACTCAGCCCTTTTGACTTACATTCCTAGCCTAAACGCATGCGGTGTTGCTGATGTAAATCGCAAGTCAAAAATACATTCACTGGCAAATAAAAAAATGAAGGTCTATTCAGAAGAGTTTTGGCCAACAGAAAACACCTTTGTTAATTTTCAACCTGAGCCGGGCTGCTCAGATCCTACATTTATAGGCTCGTCTATCGATATGATGATTCTGGTCGGTCGCATTATTGACTCAGTGAGTGAAATGTTAGCCAGCCAAAATAAAATATCAACTTCGTTTATTGCCAAAAAGCCATGCAATCAAGCAGAATTTAGGATTGAACATGAAGAAGATATGCAAGTCACTTTACCTGATAATTATCAGGTTAGACTGGCCCCATCTGCGATGAACGATCTAAAAAAATATATTTCAAAATCAAAACGATATGGTCGGAATGTTTGTGAAACTGGCGGTTTGCTGTATGGGCAAATTGATCACGCAAGCGAGGTTGTTTGGATTAGTGAAGTGACAGAACCTCCTAAAGATAGTGTTTCAAGCCCTGAAAAATTCATTTGTGGTACAAAAGGCACTCGTGAATACAACGAAGTAGTAACTGAGAAAACACAAGGCTCTGTTTCATACATTGGGATGTGGCACACACACCCTATAAGCCAAGCCAAACCAAGTGTTACTGATTTAAAGGGAATGGCAAGCATTATGCTTTCCAAAGGTTTTGCAGCAGAATGTCAAATGTTAATGATTGTGGGCTTTAGCGCAACCAATCCAGAGTTGGGGCTTTATAAGTTTTCGACTAACGATTTAGAGTTTAAAAATGGGGAAGAGTTGACAATGAAAATATGTAGTAATGGAACAATAGTTAAGGTGTAGTTTATGAAGTTTGATAAATATTCAATAATGGGGAGATTTGCTCCGGCGGTAATATCCATTCTCGTTCCAGCAATAGTTTTCAACTACTTTTTGGTAAATGACGAGCTTTCAAGGTTTTTGGGTGAGTTACTTGCGGTAAAACTTGTAGCTGGCCTCGGCATGACATTTTTGTTTTATTATCTACTTGCTCAAATAAGTCGAACGATAGGAAAAGAATTATTTGAAAAGAGAATTTTCAAAGATGAAAAGTTCATGCCAACAACAAATTTTTTGATGTATTCGGATGACACATACAGCGAACAGCACAAAATTAGAATAAGAAGTTTGATTGAAGAAGATTTCAAAGTTGTTCTGCCAACAAAAGAGCAAGAATCTATCAATGAAAATGAAAGCAGAATGATTATATCGGAAACAATGGCATCAGTTAGAAAGAAGTTGCATGGAAACGAATTCCTCCTCAAGCACAATATTGAATATGGATTCATTAGAAACCTAATCGGTGGTTCTGTATTGGGACTTATTTTTTCTTTGGCCAATATTGCCTTGTTCAGATATCTGGAGACATCTTCTGTAGCAGTACAAATATCTATTTTCACTGCCGTGTTTTACGCGATAGTTCTTCTTTTTGGTAGGTTTCTAATCAAGGTCTACGGGGAAAGTTATGCGAAAATACTGTTCAGAGAATACCTTGGCTAGGGCATTCATTTTCCTCGATTATATGAAATTTAATGAGATTTATAGCTTGATCATATGTCTTAAAAGAGTTTCATCGTCTGATATTAACCTTTAGCGGCCTGATTTTAGGGTGAAATCAAGATTAACTTAATCATCTGCAATTCTCTAATTGTCGCCATCAAACCCCTCCCTGTAGCTCCTTCGAGCCAAACGTTGACTGAAGGAGTCTAGAGCTTTACTCCAAGTCCAATCCCTGAATTTGCTCACTGGCCTTGTTGAAGTGAATCCCCGGATTCTTAAAATCCCAGCACAGATCAACTGAATGAAAAAGGCGACACTTAGGTCGCCCTTGGAACTACTTCTTACGGTTTTTTATCGGAATGCGCCACGCTTTATAGCCGTAGTCATGTGCGTCAAGCATTTCACTGCTGTTCCGCTTACGTCTAAATCGACAATAAACGAATGTTCCATCAGTATAGTTCTCACTCATAGTTCAAACCCCGCTGTTAAGAAAGGGTTCTCCCAAACGACGTTAGGGGTGGCGCAATGAGTGCAGATGTCTAAGTGCCGATAAGGGCATTTTTTACAAATTGTACAGCATGGATGATCAGCCATAAGCTAACTCCTTAATATTAAAGAATAAAAGAAGTAGCCTAGTGACCTAAAGTAACGCAATGCTTACAGCTTAAATCGGTACAAATTGCAAATATGAAATTTAAAATTTGCACATTGATATATACATACGATACTTTAGAGCCTCAACACGTAACGTGTTGTACTTGGAGAGTGAAAAATCCAAAGATACATAGGCTACTGATTGTGACCTGTGGGGGCGGCTAGCGCCAACTAGCCGTCCAACTCCTGTATAAATACCCATCCATTTAAGTCACCATCTACGATAGTGCTAATTTAATTCTAAAGCAAACACTTCATTCGCTTTAGGTTGAGCATGGTTATCCACAGTTAGCAGCCACTTACCTCATCAGCTTGACAACAAGCTGTGAATAAAAAACGCAAGCTTTAAGGGATAAATCATTTTTTTACATTAAAAAATTGTTTATATCTAATTGATATAGGCGCATGCAAAACTACCCCACTCACTTCGCGCCTATTTTAGGCCTAATGAAAGGCATTCGCTCCAAGCTACCTATCTGTTTAATCCTGAACTGATATAAGCGGTTGTTAAATCTAATTTGAGGCACTCAGGTGAGGCTGGATTTTCATAGTCGTAATTTCTCATCTCAAATTCTCTTTCGAGCATGCATAATCTAGCAACGAGCTACTTGTATCCTGTGTTTAGCGGAAAATGACTGTAGCTTACTTTCATAGAATGCTTTGTCGTGTTCATGCCGACACAAGAACTTGATAACCGATGCGCCCTCATCATAGATGGCTCGAATGTCATTTTCCCCGGCATCTATTGAGTAGGTTCCATCTTCCAATAGATAAGCAGCTTGCCCTCCGACAAACTGCTCTCTTGTCAGAGCACTTAGCACTTTCTCAACCTGCTCTGGCGGTATGGCATTAAAGGTAGTTTGGCAGTAGCGCATAGCAGTGGCCTATTAGTTAGTGTCGAAAGAGTATAGCTAAGATTTCTCATCCGCTGACGGAAGGAATAACTTAGCCAGCCACCTTTAATACAAAGCCCACTGCTAAGGCTATCTCACTTGGTAAAATAGCCCTGTAACGCCTTATCAATTTTATCTTCAGCCCTTTTCAGCTGCTGGCGAAGGGCGTCTTTGTTCTTACCTACCTTTTCCGAAATCTCAACAAACGTCATCCCTTGCCCACGCATGACGACTAAATCTATGACATCTTGAGGCAGGTTGGCTTTTGTCAGAGCAACCTCAATCTCCCTCAGGCTATCGACAATATCGTGACCTTCTGTTCCGCTTTCTTCAAGCAATGATGTGAGCCATGTGTCTTGGCTCATATAAAGGCCGTCTTCTGACATGGTTGGCTGAATCGCTCTGGCTTTATATCCGAGTTCACCAGTTTTGGAGTTTATGCCCCAAAAGCGCTGCCTTTCGGCCAAGTAGTTCCCCACACATCTAACGAGGTATCTCGTTACCAAACAATCCTGCGTACCAAAGGTATCGACGGCTTGTTGATATAGGCTCCAGCGTTGGCCTTTTCGTTTAACAATCCTGAGTAACCTTTCAACGGAATGTCCAATAGCATCCTCAGCGATTTGCGTACTTTCGCTAGACCCCTTGAGAAAAGCACTTAACCGATTACCGACCATTCCCTTTGCCAACGATACAAAAGATGGTTTCACCGATACCTGCGCGATAGCGTCTTCAAGAGACCTGAATTTGTTCATTTTTAACCTTACAAATCATTCATCTAAAAAAATTTGAAAAAAGCTGTTCGCTTTATCCGCGCCGAATACTTATGGATAGTGAGCAAGCACAACCGACAGAAAATTCGCTGACCTTTATCGATATTACTGCCTGTCACTTGCTGAGTAAACGCGCAATAGCAACGCCCATAAACCGTTGATTGAAAGCCACAAAATCTTTTTTAAAAAAAGTTGTTCGCTTTTGTGCCACCAAAAACTAATGAGAAGTAGAGCAGGAACAAACGACCTGTAATGACTGCTCATGAGATACAGGTTTAGCGACCAACAACAACGCTCAAAGGAGTTAACAACATGCCAAAAACAAAAATTTTTAAAAATGTTGTTCGCTTTTTTGTCGCGAAAAACTCATGAGACATAACAAGGAAAACGCTCAATTTTGTCCCCGGCGGAAAAAATTTAAAAAATATTTTAGGGGTGAATTTAACCATGTTGACAAAATTTTCAATCCGAAATTGCGAAAAATTCTGGTTTTCACTCAATGCAATAGGCGAAAAAGAATTAATACAACATCTATATAACTATATAAATCATGTATTTAATCAACATTACCTTTAGTAAATCCGGCTTGACTTGTTTGAGTTTTGAGCAAGATTTATTCGTCCACATGCTTACTTTTTGAACAGAAAATCGAATAAAACAAACGACAGGAGATCTCGAATGAGCAAAAAGAAAGAAACCGAAGATCGCAAGCTACCGAAGTCGAGCCTAATTCGACCTGTGATCCAGTTTTACTCAGTTAAAAATCGCGCAGGCATGTACTGCGATAGTCATTTGGAAGTGGATGCCCTTCGTTTCTTGGAGTTCGCACCAAGTGTTAAACGCTATGTGACACAACCCAAATCATTTGGGTGGAAGTACCAGAAAAGAAAGTTGCGTTATACACCAGACATATTGGTCGAGTACATCAACGGCAATTACGAATTCATCGAAGTTAAGCCTTTGGCGCTTACTGAAGAGAGCGGATTTGCGAAAAAATTCGAAGCCTTACAAGCAAATTTTAGCGAGTGGCAGGAAAGAGAATTGCGCTTACTGACGTGCAGCGAAATCCGTCATCAAGATGAGCATCTCAGACGTCACCAGTTATATCCGTTTCGCAAACGTGAAGCTGTTACTGCGGAGCAGCAGCAACTGGGAAAAAGCGTTTTTAGTGGCCATGAAGCGCTAAAAATTCAGAACTTAGTGTTGGCGTTTGAGGCCAAGGGATACCCACCCATCGATGCGTGGACATTCCTTAGCCATCAGTACCACAACATAGATTTTTTGGGTAAGCCAACACTGTCAATCAACACACAAATTAAGTGGAGTTACTAACATGAGTATGATTCAACTACAGCCAAATGCACGCTTTAACTTCAATGGTCACAGAGGCGCTATTCGCTATGCTTCAACAGATGTCGTTCTGCTTGGATTCGAAAATCGCGAACCAATGATGGTTCGACCTGAGCAACTGCAAACATGGTTTGCCAACGGTGACATGACTCTTCTGGCGCGGGAAAAAGCCGTTGTGCTTACCACCTTTGCAAATGACAAAGAGGCTTCGAAGTATGAGTTTTTAAAGTATTGCGTGGACAAGATGGATCTTCATCTTACGCCTACAGCTCGTCCATTTGTGAAGCAGTTATTGAACGAAGCCGCACTGAAGTTTGGTTGGCCAGATGACAAACCTCTGAGTGACTCCACCATGATTGCGTTGTACACCAAATGGAAAAAATTCAACCGTGATTATTCTTGCTTGATTAAAAAAGCCAAAATTGTCCGCCGTAAGAAGCAGGACACATTCAAGTATGAGCTGGCTCAGTGGGCGTTCGATAAGCACTATTTGCGCTTTAACGGCCCTTCAGTCGCAGAAGTTTATCGCACATATTTGCAGGAGTTCGAACGCGCAGAGCAATTAGCTAAAAAATTAGATCAGGCACTGGATGAAGCTCATTTGGGTAAACCGATGAGTGAAACTGCCTTTTATGATTTCGTGAATAGTTTTGATAGTTTTGAAGTCACTAAAGCCCGCAAAGGCTTCAAAGCAGCTCGAAGAGAGTTTCGGAGCCGTTCAAACCAGAATGTGGTTTGCTTTCCATTAGAACGTGTCGAAATTGATGCATTGCATCTTCAGATTGGTTTAAAGGTAATTGATGAGATCACCCGTCAAGAAAAGATCTATAAGCCAATCATCTACATCGCTCTAGATGTATTCACCCGTTTAGTTGTGGGTTATCACATTTCTGTTTCTGAAAAAGCATCAGAAACCGCAAATGCAGTTGTTCAGCTAATTAAACATATGGTGAATCCATATAAAACGTCAACATCAGCAAAAAACACATGGCCATTGAGCGGTGCGCCGGAGACTATTTTCTCTGACGTTGGTTCCGCTTTTACTGCAACTTGGGTGCGCTCAATGTTGGTTACTATCGGATGTGAACATCATATTTGCGAAGCTGCATCCCCATGGAAGAAGCCATTTGTAGAAAGCTTTAATAAGACGATTAAGTCGCAATTTGCGACTCAAATGCGTGGATACGTGGGTAATCGTAATCGTGGAGAAGTGCTGGAAAGCACAATTCAAGAATTGGCTGTATTAACCAAAGATGAGTTTATCGCTGAGTTTGAGCGTTACATCTTAGATCACTACCACGAGAATTCGCATCGAGGTCTTGGCAATCGTTCTCCTCTGGAGGTTTGGGAGAAATATCAGCATTTGGGTATGCCAATATCTCCTGATGCATACGAAAAGATTAAAGCGTATGCCGGTATAGATAAAGAGCTAATCCTTCGCACTAAAGGCATTGAAATAAACAACTTGGTGTATTGCTCAAAAGCATTGCGCAAGCACTATCACAACTTGGTTGCAAGCAATTCACTTGGTAAGCGAGACCCCAAAGTTACAGTATTAGTTAACAACGACGACGTGTCCAAGATTGGGGTGCTCGATGAGTTCACGAACGAGATTATCTCTGTTCCTTGCACGAACCCGACCATAGCTGAAGACACAAGCTTACAGGAATACCAAGCTACACGTAAGACACGTAAAGCAGGTAACTCCAAGCCGTTTATTAGCAATGTAGGTGCAGATCGTAAGTCCAAAAAATCCAAAAGTAATTCTGAACCCATTAATTACCACGGTATTGATGAGCGACTGGATGACGCAGAGTTAATGGCGCTAATGAACGCCGGTAACGGGATGGGAGCTAAAGACTTCGGTCACATCACGCAGAAAGAGGTTGACGAAGCTGACAACGCCCAAGCACCGACTATTAACCAACCTCTTGAAAAATATTAAGAGACTTTTGCTGTTCAATTTTTGTTCAGAGGCTGCAAAGCCTCTTCAAAACCAACTCAATTAAACGTTTTACCTTGTTTTTAAAGAAGTAAATCAATCTTTGGAGTTACATCTATGCAATTAGTCGATAGCCGCCCCCCAGAAGTGAAAGCATTGGCCATTAACATTAAATCGGCAATGAGTTCTCTAGTCGTTGCGCACTCAAGTGTGCAGCAAGCCAGAAACACACTGTGCAGTCTGTTGCATAACGATGGTAACGATGCAGTAGGCATGCTGATCTCCGCCCCACCGGGTATGGGTAAAACCAATTTATGTAAAGCAATCGTTCGGAGTATGAATCAAGGTGTTACTCATACCCCTGAAGCCGACAAGCGCCCGGTATTGTTGATCGAATCACCCAACTCGTCTGTTCAGGGAGGAATGGCACATCTACTGCTTAAAGCCTTGGGGGATCTAAGTCCCAAAAAAGGTAACTTGGAAGAAAAATTAGATCGCATCGACAACTACATTAAACGACAAGAGGTACAACTTATCATCATTGACGAGATCCATAATTATCTACCAACACGCGCAACTTCAACCCCAACTCAGGCCGTGTCGTTTTTAAAAAACCTGATGAATCGCACCAAAGTGCCAGTGCTATTCATGGGTACTCATGAAGCTGAAAGGTTAATCAGTTTCTATGATGAGATGGCCAGTCGGATCAGACCTCGTGTGGTGAGATTTAATAACTTCTCAATATCCACTCCTGAGCGCTTGTACGAGTTTGCACAAGTGCTTGAAGCTTTTGCTGAACTGCTAAGTCAAGCTGGAGAATCCTTTTCGTTTTTCAAACTGGAAGATGGTGTGCAGGTACTAGCTCAAGAAAATCTCCTAAAACGGATTTTCGTAGCAACCGATGGCAATTTACGGAATGTTCGCGACCTGTTTTATAAGATGGTCGACGCTGTGCAACAGGGTCAAAAACCTACCCTAGAGGGATTCGCTAACATCTGGCAACCAGCTATGAATGAGCGACTGGGATTTAACCCCTTTATACAGGCAAATGATAAGAAGGTCGCTAAACACATCTTAAATATCAACAACGTAAAGGGGCACTAATTTATGGAATTCTTGAGTAACCCATATCCAATTCGTCCAAGGCCTGTTGATGGGGAATTGTTTTTAGGTTTCGTTCTGCGACTTGCCGACATGAATGGCCGTGAGACACTAGCAGACTTGTTTTGTGATTTTAAAAGCCTCAGACAGTCTCGGTGTTTCTTCGTGCGCTCTGACGACTTCTACCGGGTTCTGCCTTACTTTGCCAAAGCTATAGACATCTCGTGTACAGACTTACGGAAGTATTTTATGCGTGATGGTTTGTTACATGAGGTTGCATCGAATACCTTCTATCGCACGAAAATTGGCAAACCCGTGTTCTGCCCACACTGCATAGCTGAACACGGCTACATAAAATCGAAATGGTTGTACATGCACATAAATCATTGCGAAGTACATGAGTGTAAGTTGCTTCATGCATGTCTTGTTTGCGGTGCAGAGCAAAAGTGGGAAAGTAATTTGCTGCACCGCTGCACCAACTGTGCAAAACCATGGGCTGACGTAGCGGTTGTGCATGTGGCTTTACCTGCGTATGAGCAGACACTGGCGAAAATGAATACATCGCAGGAGGAAGCCCATCTGGAGCATTTATACCACTACGTAAAATTCTCGATGCGTCCATTTGATGCAACATACGATAAATACCATAAGGCGATTGAACATCTGCAAGATACATCTAAGTATTTTGAGTATGCTCACCTTCTAGCTACATTGGATTTTGTTCGTCAGGACTACGCAAAACACCGTAAGCGGCGTTTTATAAAAGATTTACGAAGCAAAAGCATAAATAAGTTACTGACGAATTTAGATGCCCCGCTTCATGCCGCTAACGACCAATATTTCTCGCGGTTAACCACCGCAGTTAGCAGTAAACAACATAGCGTGAAGATTGAGATCCCTGAGGCTGCAACATATAAGATTCTTACGGTAAATCGGAGGCAACAACATGCAGCAAATGACAATAGATACCATCTCAGATGGGAAGACTCGCAAAGACTCCTTTCTATGTCGAGAAATACCATAGTGTCATTGATCGAGAGTGGCGTGTTCAATAAAAGAACACATGCAACATCAAGTTCAAAGTTGATTGCACCACCGCTGAATGAACTGGTTGAATTGCATAATAGGTTAAGATCGATCATAAAAGTCTTGCCAAATAAACCGTCATTTAAAACAGCGAGATGGTCAAACCTTGGTTCATATTTAGGGAAGAAAAGAACTATCGCTGAATTATTAATTGCCGGGTTAAATAGAGAGATCTCAATTTACATCTCTAGTTCAGTCGTAGATTTTATGATCGAAGAGTTGTTATTCGATGTTGGTGAACTAGAAAGATTTAAGTTATCGGCATAACCAGTCTCCCCCCAAAAATACCGCTCAAACGAGCGGTATTTTTTTGTCTATAATTCTACATAGCATTCTCAGTTCAGCACCGTCAAAAGATGGGCAATAAACTCGTGCCCGTTCAGATTAAAACCGGAATTTATGCCTCCGTTCAGGCCTAAGCCCGGACTTTTAAACCTACCTAAATTGGACTTTATTTTTGCGCCTTTATAATTCAATAACTTACAATCACGCTCCGTTCAGAAAAAACTGGAGCCTCCACTCTGTTCAACCGACACAGAACAATGGGCGCAAGCGCGCTTTTCTGCTAAGGTAAAACAACAACTTAGACAACCGAAAAAACTATGCTGGAAAAACTTCTTACACAGTGGCAGCAGTTATTGCTGCAGTTACAACAAGCTTCACTCTGGTATCAGTTGGCGGCGATAGCACTGAGCATTAGCGTGGCTGTGTTAATAAACCGCTTTCTTGGCCAGCGTTTAAACGACAGCGGCGGTCAGGGCTTACGTCATGTGGCTCTGCGCAGCTCTCAGCGTATTTTGTTGCCTTTTAGCCTGGCGGCATTGTTGGCTATCAGCCGCGAAGTATTCAGTATTTATCAGCTTAGCCATCAGCTGTTGCAATTGCTTATTCCGATAAGCCTGGCACTGGGCGTGATCCGCTTACTGGTTTACATCTTACGCAAAGCTTTTTTATCCAGCCCGCTGGTTAAGTCGGCAGAGCCGGTTATTGCCGTGACGATCTGGTTGCTCGTGGTATTGCATTTGGCTGGCTGGTTAACCCCTTTGATGCAGCTGATGGACGCTATGGGTTTTGATCTCGGCGACAGCCGCATCTCACTGCTTGGGGCGGTAAAACTAACACTGGTGATTATTCTGGCTTTTACGCTGGCGCTGTGGCTGGCCGAATTGCTAAACCAGCAATTAAAAAAAGCCAAACACGTCAGCCCCAGCATGCAGGTGGGTTTTAGTAAGTTCAGTAAGTTTTTACTTATTACCATCGCCTTTTTAATCGCCTTAAACGCTGTGGGTATTAACCTTAGCTCGCTGGCGGTATTTGGCGGCGCGCTGGGTGTAGGCCTGGGTTTTGGCTTGCAGCGTATAGCGTCAAACTTTATCAGCGGCTTTATACTGGTGCTGGATCGCAGTGTTAAACCGGGCGATGTGATCTCCGTTGGTGAAAATTTTGGTTGGGTGCACGAATTAAAAGCCCGCTATGTGGTGGTGCGTAACCGCGAGGGTGTCGATACGCTGATCCCGAATGAAAACCTGATTACCTCAGAAGTCATTAACTGGAGCTATGAAGACCGCAATGTGCGGGTAAAAATTCTGGTACAGGTAAGCTACGATGACGACCCCGAGCAGGCCATGGCGTTAATGCTGCAATGCGCGAATAAATCAAAACGGGTGTTGAATGATCCGGCGCCTACCGTGATGCTAAAAAGTTTTGCCGACAGCGGTATTGAACTGGAGTTGCGGGTATGGATTGCCGATCCGGAATACGGTGCCGATACCGTCCGATCTGACATCAATATCGCCATATGGCGCGCTTTTAAACAAGCGGCCATTACCATACCCTACCCACAGCGCGATCTGCATATTAAGTCAGGCTCGCTGCCACCGGCACAGCAACAATAACCTGGAACAGCGCCTGCCGGTTGGCAGGCGCTCTAAGTTACATCAGGCTTCACCTATCATCCGGCGCAGTACGTAATGTAAAATACCACCGTGTTGGTAATAAGCCAGCTCATTGCCGGTGTCGATACGGCAATGCACATCGACTTCCTGTTTTTCACCGTCGGCATAAGTAATGATCAACTCCAGCTTTTGCCGCGGCTTAAGTTGGTTCAGGCCCCGTAACGTAAAGTTTTCTGCCCCGGTTAACTTTAAGGTTTTCCTGTCTGTACCAGGCGGGAACTGCAGCGGCAATACGCCCATACCAATTAAATTAGAGCGGTGAATACGCTCAAACGACTCAGCCAGTACCGCTCTGACGCCAAGCATTAAAGTTCCTTTGGCAGCCCAATCGCGCGATGAGCCGGTACCATACTCCTTGCCTGCCACAACAATTAACGGCAGCTGTTGTTGCTGATAACGCATGGCGGCATCAAAAATAGCCATGGTTTCGCCAGACGGAAAATGTTTAGTCACCCCGCCTTCACTACCAGGCAGCATTTCGTTGCGAATACGCACGTTAGCAAAGGTACCGCGCACCATCACCTCATGGTTACCGCGCCGTGAACCATAGGAATTGAAGTCGGCTTTATCTATGCCATGCTCCGACAGGTACTCACCGGCCGGGCTATTCAGTTTAATGGAGCCTGCCGGTGAAATATGGTCTGTCGTGACTGAGTCTCCCAGTATGGCCAACAGCCTTGCATGCACAATATCGCTTACCGGCTTGGGTTTACGCGTTAACGCGCGGAAAAAATCCGGCTGACGGATATAAGTAGACTCCGGCCAGGCATAGGTTTTCGCCTTAGGTACCGCAATAGATTGCCAACTGGCATCGCCATCAAATACTTTGGCATATTCTTTACTGAACATACTACTTTGTACCTTGGCAACCGCATCGGCTATCTGCTGGCTGCTGGGCCAGATATCCTTTAAGTACACCTCGTTACCGTCTTTATCCCGCCCCAGCGGTTGGCTGGTTAAATCTATATTGATCGTGCCAGCCAGGGCATAGGCCACCACCAAAGGCGGCGATGCCAGCCAGTTAGACTTAACTAACGGATGAATGCGGCCTTCAAAATTACGGTTACCGGATAACACTGCAGATACATTCAGATCAGCTTTGCTGATGGCCTGTTCAATCGGCTTTAGCAACGGGCCGGAATTACCAATACAAGTAGTACAGCCATAGCCAACCAGATGAAAGCCAAGCTGCTGCAGCGGCTGCATCAGTCCGGCCTGTTGCAGGTAGCGTGTTACCACTTTAGACCCCGGTGCCAGTGAGCTTTTAACCCAGGGCTGGCGTTTTAAGCCTTTTTCCACCGCGTGTTTAGCTAACAGGCCGGCGGCCATTAATACGCTGGGGTTAGAAGTATTAGTGCAGGACGTAATAGCGGCGATAACCACGGCATGGTCGTCCAGTTTTATCCGCGCTCCGTCCAGTTCAAAGCCTGAATCGACAGGCTCAGCTTTTATCTGGCCACCGCCTTCATTAACAAGCTCGGCTTCGCGCTGTGTAGTTTGTTTAACCTCCAGCGCTATCGCATCATCACAGTGCTGTTTTAATCCACGCAGTGTCACTCTGTCCTGCGGCCGTTTCGGCCCGGCTAAAGATGGCTCTACGCTACTAAGATCAAGGTGCAGCCTGTCGGTGAATATCAGCTCGCCGGCGTCTTGCCGCCACAGCCCCTGTGCCTGGCAATAAGCTTTAACCCTGGCAATAACCGCATCATCCCGACCAGTGAGTTGCATATAATCCAGCGTGATCTGATCAACCGGAAAAAAGCCGCAGGTCGCACCATATTCCGGTGCCATATTGGCGATAGTGGCGCGATCAGCCAGGGATAACTGCGCCAGGCCAGCGCCGAAAAACTCAACAAATTTGCCCACCACACCATGCTTGCGCAGTATTTGTGTCACTGTCAGCACTAAGTCGGTAGCGGTAATTCCGGCAGGCAAAGTGCCGGTAAACTCAAAGCCCACCACATCAGGAATAATCATCGACACCGGCTGGCCCAGCATAGCCGCTTCGGCTTCAATGCCGCCGACACCCCAGCCCAAAATACCCAGCGCATTGATCATCGTTGTATGTGAATCGGTACCGACCAGTGTATCCGGATAGGCCAGCATCCCTTCGTCGGTTTGCTGCGCCCAGACACTTTGGCCTAAATACTCCAGGTTTACCTGATGGCAAATACCGGTACCCGGCGGCACCACCCTAAAATTGGCAAATGCCTTAGCGCCCCAACGTAAAAAGGCATAACGCTCATGATTGCGCTGCATTTCAATATCAACGTTTTCGCTAAAGGCTTGCTCAGTGGCGTAGCGGTCTACCATCACAGAGTGGTCAATGACTAAATCTACCGGCGATAACGGGTTTACCTTGTCGGGATCTTCTCCCAACGCCGCTACCGCTGCGCGCATGGCGGCTAAATCAACTACTGCCGGCACGCCGGTAAAATCCTGCATCAGTACCCGCGCTGGCCTAAACGCAATTTCGCGCTCCGAGCTGCCGGTTTTTTGCCAGTCAACCAGCGCCTGAATATCTGCATCGGTTACCGTATCACCGTCCAGATTACGCAGCAGGTTTTCTAACAACACTTTTAACGAAAATGGCAGCCGGCTAATATCACCAAATTTGGCTGCGGCTTTGCTTAAACTGAAAATCTGATAGCGCTGCTGCCCGACACTAAGGTTATCGGCATAGGGATTAGGCGTGGTCATAACATACCTCGTACTGATGGCTGTGCGTAACTTCAGTGTAGTTCATCAGCACCAGGGTACTAGGCGTATTCGGTGAGCGGGGAGCCAGAAGGGATGCACAGCACCGGTTAAGATGCTGCGCTAAGTACAATTAAACTAAGCTGATTTTAGCGAACTTACGTTTACCGACCTGGTAAATTTCGCAACTGCCTTTGGCTACTTCCAGCCTGGTATCGTCAATTTTTGTCTCGCCATTTAGCTTGACCGCACCTTGTTTAATCATGCGGATCGCTTCGGACGTACTGTCGACCAAGCCCGCTTCTTTTAGCAGATTAGCAATCGGCATGCTGGTACTTTCGCAGGTTATACTGACTTCAGGTATTTCATCCGGTAACGCATTTTTACTAAAACGCTGGATAAAGTCCTGGTGTGCCGCTTCAGCTGCAGCGTCATCATGGAAACGGGCAATAATTTCTTTCGCCAATAAGATTTTGATATCGCGCGGGTTCGCGCCGGCGGCAACTTGCTGTTTCAACGCACTAATGTCTTCAATCGGCTTAAAGCTCAGTAAATCGTAGTAACGCCACATCAGCTCGTCAGAAATCGACATGATTTTGCCAAACATATCGTTAGGCGCATCGGTAATACCGACGTAGTTGCCCAGCGATTTTGACATCTTTTGCACGCCGTCCAGACCTTCCAGCAGCGGTACCATCATTACCGTTTGCGGGCGCTGCCCTTCGTCTTTTTGTAATTCACGGCCCATCAGCAGGTTAAAGCGCTGATCGGTGCCGCCCATTTCAACGTCGGCTTGCAGCGCAACTGAATCCCAGCCCTGCACCAGCGGGTACAAAAACTCGTGGATCGCAATTGACTGATTATTGGCGTAGCGCTTTTTAAAATCATCACGCTCCAGCATACGGGCCACTGTCTGGCGTGCGGCCAGTTTGATCATGCCAGCCGCGCCTAATTCGTTCATCCACTGTGAGTTAAAGGCGACGCGGGTTTTAGCCGGGTCGAGAATTTTAAACACCTGCTCTTTGTAGGTTTCAGCGTTTGCCAGCACGTCTTCGCGGCTAAGTGGTTTGCGGGTCACGTTTTTGCCGGTTGGGTCGCCAATTAAACCGGTAAAATCGCCAATCAGAAAGATGACTTCATGCCCCAATTGCTGAAAGGTACGCAATTTATTAATCAGCACGGTATGGCCTAAATGCAGATCTGGTGCAGTTGGATCAAAGCCGGCCTTGATTTTTAAAGGCTTACCTTCTTTTAACTTAGCGATAAGCTCTTCTTCCAGCAGAATTTCTTCACAGCCGCGTTTTAATTCAGCTAATGCCTGCTCCCAATCTGCCATTTTTGTCTCCTGATGTGATACCTGATCGTGCAAAGTTTCCGCATTCTATAGCATGTTCAGGCCGGGGGAAACGCACAAAAGTCTGGTATCGGGTAAAAAAACGGTATATGCTCGGATTTTGTGCGTTTGTTGAGCCAAGAACCGTATTATGCATCAATTCGTCAAAACCATTCCCAAGCAACATAAGGTGCTGATTGCAGCAACCTCAGCTTTATTAGCGGTAATTTTACTTCTCCCCTCAGAACAGGCAGCGGCATCGAAAAGCAGTAAAACTGACAGTCTGGAAATAGGCAAACGTTACCAACTTGATATACCACTGCAGGCCGACACTTTTGTCGAGGCCGAACAAGCTGTGGCCGCTCTGGCAGAATTACCCGACGAAGATGACTCATTAAACTGGCAAATACTGCAGGTTAAAAAAGGTGATGCATTATCGGCACTGTTTAGCAAAGCCGGTGTTAGCCAGCAAACCATGTTGGACGTGTTAGCCCTGGGTAAGCCAGCCAAAACACTGACGCGGTTGTTTCCGGGCGAACAACTGGAGTTTGGTTTAACCAGCGATGGCCAGTTACAAGAGCTACGCTATGCGCTGAACCATCTGACTACCTTACGCATTAACCGCGACGCAAACGGCAATTTTGTCGCGCAAGAACTGAAAAAAGAAGTGGAATTACGCAGCCAGTTTGCCAGTGCTGAAATTCGCAGTAATTTCTGGAGTGCCGGTATTACCGCGGGTTTAAGCGAAGCACAAATTATGAGCCTGGCCGGTATTTTTGGCTGGGACATCGATTTTGGCTTAGATATCCGCGCCGGTGATAGCTTTAGCGTGCTGTACGAAACCCAATATGTCGACGGCGAATTTATCAGTAACGGCAACATCGTGGCCGCTCAGTTTCAAAACCAGGGCTTTTTGTATCAGGCCGTGCGCCACACCGATGGCAACTATTACAAGCCGGATGGTGCCAGTATGCGCCAGGCGTTCTTACGGGCACCAGTCAGTTTTCAGTATGTCAGTTCCAATTTTAACCCGCGCCGTTTACACCCGGTGTTAAAAACCGTTCGGCCACACAATGGTGTCGATTATGCTGCACCGGTTGGTACGCCGATTATGGCTGCCGGTGATGGCCGTGTGGTTGCTTCGGCCTATAACAACTTAAACGGCCACTATGTGTTTATTCAGCATGCTAATAATATCGTCACTAAATACCTGCACCTGTCTAAACGTCTGGTTGCCAAGGGCGACAAGGTCCGCCAGAGTGACGTGATTGGCCGTCTTGGTGGTACCGGCCGCGTTACCGGGCCACATTTACATTATGAGTTTGTTGTGGATGGCGTGCACCGTAACCCCAGAACAGTAAAATTGCCACAAGCCAAGCCGCTAACCGGCGCTGAGCAAACAGCTTTTGTAGCTCAGGCGACACAAACCCTGGCACAGTTGCAAACTAAAGAGCGGGTGCTGCTGGCAAAAGCACCAGGCAGCGCAACTGCCGCGCCTTAATCCGCAGCCATAAAAAAAACCGCTGAGCTCAGCGGTTTTTTTATTCTGTCGTTTATTAACCAACCAGCGCCAGTAAAATACCGGCAGCCACCGCCGAGCCTATTACTCCGGCCACATTCGGCCCCATAGCATGCATCAGCAAGAAGTTGTGCGGATTAGCCTGCAGGCCTACCTTGTTTACCACCCGCGCTGCCATCGGCACCGCAGAGACACCAGCCGCGCCGATTAAAGGGTTGATTGGATCTTTGGAAAACCGCCCCATAATCTTGGCCATAATAACGCCTGAAGCCGTGCCTATAGCAAAGGCCACTGCCCCCAACACTAAAATACCCAGCGTCTGCATCGTCAGAAATTTATCAGCGCTCAGCTTAGAGCCTACCGCTAAACCCAGGAAGATAGTGACAATGTTAATCAGCTCGTTCTGCGCGGTTTTATTTAACCGCTCTACCACGCCGCATTCACGCATCAGGTTACCCAAACAAAACATACCTATTAGTGGCGCGGCGCTGGGCAATAGTAAAATGGTCAGCAACAATACTGCCAGTGGGAAGATGATCTTCTCTTTTTTGCTAACCACCCGCAGTTGCACCATCTGAATATTACGCTCAGCTTTGCTGGTTAAAGCCCGCATAATCGGCGGCTGAATAATTGGCACTAATGCCATATAAGAATACGCGGCAACAGCTATGGCGCCGAGTAAATCCGGTGCCAGTTTTGACGCCAGAAAAATAGCGGTCGGGCCGTCAGCCCCACCAATAATGGCAATAGCAGAGGCTTCTTTCATGGTAAAGCTAAGCCCGGGCACCGCATTTAGTGCAATGGCGCCGAGCAAGGTAGCAAAGATACCAAACTGAGCCGCCGCACCTAAAAACAGCATCCGCGGGTTAGCGATCAGGGCAGCAAAATCGGTCATTGCACCCACGCCCATAAAGATCAGCAGCGGGAAAATGCCGGTGCCAATGCCCACTTCGTAAATCATATACAGCAAGCCGCCGGGTTCGCCCATGCCGGCCAGCGGAATATTAGTTAAAATAGCCCCAAAGCCAATAGGCAAAAGCAGCAGCGGCTCAAAACCGCGTGCTATCGCCAGATACAAGAGTAAAAAACCAACCAGCATCATGATTACCTGACCAAGGCTGAAATTCATTAGTCCGGTAGAGGCGATTAGAGTTGTGACTGCGTCCATGAAAATTCCTCAGCGTACGGCTTAGTCAAAGCTGATTAATACATCGCCGGTGCTTACCGCATCACCGGCAGCCACGTGAATATTAACTACGGTGCCATCTGATACGGCGCGGATTTCCGTTTCCATTTTCATCGCTTCCATAATAATGACCACGTCGCCACGTTTTACCCTGGCTCCGACCTTGGTAACGATTTTCCAGATATTACCAGCCAGCGGCGCATTTAACGTGCCGCTACCCGTTACCGAAGCGCTGCCCGGAATATTTTCCGACACCACAGGTTTTACCGCCGTTAACTCGCCTGTTGGTGCCACGTCAACTTCATATACCTTGCCATCAACCCGCACGCTATAACTGGCCGGGCCGCTTTGTACCGGCTTGGCCTGAGCTGCGGTTGGCTTTTTCTCTTCAACACGGCTGAGTTCCGGTGCCGGCTCAAAGGCGGCCGGGTTATCGCGGTTTTTCAGGAATTTTAAGCCGACCTGCGGGAACAAGGCATAGGTCAACACATCATCAATTGGCGTTTCTGCCAGACGAATGTCTTCGCTTTTCGCCAGGCTGCTAAGCTCGGTCTGCAGCTTTTCCAGCTCCGGCTGCAATAAGTCGGCCGGACGACAGCTAATGGCCTGCGCACCGGCTAATACCCGCGCCTGCAGCTCGGCGTTCATCGGTGCCGGCGTTGCCCCGTATTCACCTTTTAATACGCCAGCCGTTTCTTTGGTGATGCTTTTGTAGCGCTCACCGGTTAGTACGTTTAATACTGCCTGAGTACCGACTATTTGCGACGTCGGTGTTACCAGAGGTAAAAAGCCTAAATCTTCACGCACATGCGGAATTTCCTGTAACACAGCGTCCAGCTTGTCCAGCGCGCCTTGCTCTTTGAGCTGGCTTTCCATATTGGTAAGCATGCCGCCGGGTACCTGCGCTAACAAAATACGCGCATCAACGCCTTTTAATGAGCCTTCAAACTGGGCGTATTTTTGCCGCACATCACGAAAATAGGCGGCAATATCAGCCATCAATTCTAGGTTTAGCCCGGTATCACGTTCTGTGCCTTCGGTAATGGCAACCATGGTTTCAGTTGCGCTGTGACCATATGTCATGCTCATAGACGAAATCGCACTGTCGAGCATATCTATGCCGGCATCTACAGCTTTTTGGTAGGTGGCCATACTCAAGCCGGTGGTGGCATGACAATGCAAGGCTAACGGAATTTTAGTTGCCTCTTTAATACGGGTAACCAGCTCTTCACAGACATATGGCTTTAATAAGCCAGCCATATCCTTAATACAAATAGAGTGACAGCCCATATCCTCGAGCTGACGCGCCATATCCACCCACATATCGACCGTGTGCACCGGGCTTACCGTATACGAAATTGTACCCTGAGCATGGGCGCCGACCTTTATCGCCGCTTGCACCGCAGTTTGCAGGTTGCGGATATCATTCATGGCATCAAAAATACGGAACACATCTACACCATTCTTGTGTGCCCGCTCGACAAAGGCTTCTACTACGTCATCGGCATAATGACGGTAACCGAGTAAATTCTGGCCGCGCAGCAACATTTGCTGTTTGGTGTTCGGCATGGCTTTTTTCAGCTCGCGAATGCGATGCCAGGGATCTTCTCCCAGATAACGAATACAGGCATCAAAGGTGGCGCCGCCCCAGGATTCCATTGACCAGTAGCCGACTTTATCCAGCTTGGCTGCAATTGGCAGCATATCTTCCAGCCGCAGCCGGGTGGCCAGCAACGACTGATGTGCATCACGTAGCACAAGTTCAGTAAGTAATAGTGGCTTGCTCATGCCTGAGTCCTCTTATTGTTGTTGACGGTATTGATGTACTGCAGCACTAATGGCAGCGATAACTGCCGGCCCCGGGCCTGAAGCAGAGCTGTCGGCCAGCGCAGGTTTATCTGCAGGTTTGACGGGAAAATACCGCTGCATCAGCACACTGATAGCCTGCACTACCAGCACCAGCAACAGCAAAAAAGCGAACACGGCAATCATACCGATCACCATCAGATTCAGCGCATCGAATAACAGCTCTGTGACCATAGCTAAAGCTCCTTTAACAACCGACCTGACAAGTGCCAGAGTACCGTCAGCATAGTTTAGGCCACAGCAAATTGTGTGGCTTTATGATGCCCGACTTGCATTATGCGTAGTTAAAGCAGTTGCTCTAAATAAAACTCAGTGATAACTGGTATTAATATGAACAATTTGCGTACAGGGACACATTACACGTAAAGACATTAAAATGTCTAGCCATCTGTACGTTTTGTTTTATCAGCAAGCTCCAGCCCGGCAGCTATTTGCTGACTTAGTTGCTGTAAGCCCTCCGCCAGAGCTGCCACCAGCGCCGGATAGCCGTCCGCGCCCAGCGGCACTCTGATAGCAAAGGGCTGGCTGTGTGCCTGGCTGCTTAATAAATACCGGCCGCTTAGCACGGCATCGCCTTGCGCAGTGCCGTGAAAACGCTCCAACTGCACAGTCAGCACCACAGCTCCGGGCCGGGCGCTCAGCTCGGTGGCATAAGCCGTGCTGTTGCTTAGTAGATCGCGCAGCTGGCGCTGCACCTGAGCAGCCAGTGGCTCGGCCCATAAATGCTGACGCGCCATCACCAGCTCTACCTCAGACAACTGCAGCACCAGGCCACGACCATTTAAGTAGCTGGCGACCTGTACCGGTGCAACATAAAGCTGCCGGGCATCCGCCAGCACCTGGCGGCTGTGGTTTATCGCCGGTAACTGGTAATAATTCAGTGCAACCGGGCTGGCGCAGCCAGCCAGTGTCAATACTGCGGCTAAGATGACACGCTTCATTGTTTTGCCCTCTTCGGTTGCGGGTCGGCGGCGGGTTCGGCATCAAACACCAGTGCATTACTTTGCTGGTTTAGCGTTTGCAGTACAGGTTGCAGTTCACGCAACACCTGATCCAGCGACTGCAGATTGTCCTGCATCCGATCATACACCGGTGCGCCCGGGCTTAAGCCCGCTAACATCTGTTGTAACTGCAATAAACTTTGCTGCAGCTCAACCGGTAAAGCCTGTATCTGTTCGCTGCCAAGCAGTGCGTTAAACTGTGTCACCATAATGCTTAACTGCTGCATGGTTTGCTGCGCGCTTAGCATTGTTTGCTCGCCCTGCTGCAGTAGTTGTTCTACCGGTAAATTATTGATTTTTTCCAGCGCCAGCAGCACTTTCTGCTCGATATTGCTCAGGCCGCTGCGCGATGTCGGTAGCATTGGATAGCCTGCGCTCTGGCTGAGAGCCAATTGCTGTGCCTGCAAGGCCGCACGCTCGACATCAGGTGTTTGATCCTGCAGCAGATCTAAATCAATATACAACGCGCCGGTTAGCAGATTGCCGGTTTTTAATGACGCATGCATGCCCCTGGCCACTGCCGTTTCCAGCTCTTGTCGCAGCTGGCTCAGGCTAAGGTTTTCATACAAACGGCCGGTTTCAATACGGATCAGTACCGGTATGCCTTGCTGCAGCGACACTTCAAACGGCTTATCAATAGAAAAGAAAAACGGCACACTGGCAACAGTACCGACCCGCACACCACGATATTCCACCGGCGCTCCGGCTTTTAAACCGCGGACAGACTCATCAAAAAACAGCAGGTATTCGACAAACTCGCTATACATGCCTTCCTGAATGCTTTGCTGATCGGGAAACAGCTGAAATTCTGTGCCGTCGGCTACGGCGTTGCCGGCAGGCCAGCCTTGCATCAGGTCAAAACTGACACCGCCGGTAAGTAAGGTTGCCGCCGAGCCAACATCGACTTTCAGCCCTTCGGCCGATAAATTGACGGCAAAACCGCTGCTACGCCAAAAGCGCACATTCTCAGTCACCATCACATCAAAGGGTTCGCGAATATATAATTGGTAATGGGTACGACGTTGCGACAGGTCAAACTCACTGTGTTCAACACTGCCTACCTCATAGCCGCGATACAGTACCGGATCGCCAATAGCCAGACCGGCACTGTCATTAGTGGTTAATGATACCCGGATCCCCGGTGCATCTGCCGGTGCAACCGGTGGTGTATCCAGTAAGCGAAATTCCAGCTGTTGCTGCTTATCATCGCCCGGCTGCAATTCAATATATACGCCGGACAGCAGCGTATTAAGCCCGGTAATGCCGCCGCGGCCAATTTGCGGTTTTACTATCCAAAATTGCGAGCCGGTATTAAGCAGCGGCGCGGCACTGGGTTTCATCCGCACTTTAATGATGACATGTTGTAAATTGTCGCTAAGCTCAACCGATACCACCTGCCCTACATCAACACTGCGGTTTTTAATGGCCGTTTTACCGGCAACTATACCTTCAGCGTCGCTGGCCAGTAAGGTCAGCAAAGCACCTTGCTGCTGATAATGGTTGTACAGCATCCACATGCCTATCAGTACCGCCGCCAGCGGAACCACCCAAATAGGCGACCACTGCCGGATTGGACGTACCTTTGCATTCGCTTGTTCAGCCAACTTGATTTTCCTTCTCAGATAACGGGTCCCACAATAGTCGTGGGTCAAAACTTAATGCTGCCAGCATCGTCAGGATCACTACCACCGCAAACACCAGGGCACCGACGCCCGGATACACGCTCATAATTAAATCAAATCTCACCAATGCAGCCATAATGGCGACCACCAGCACATCCACCATTGACCAGCGCCCTACCCAGTCAACCAGACGAAAAATTTGCGTTGAGGATTGCCGCCGCTGTGCTAAAGGCAAGCGGGTGATGTAGCACAGCCAAAACATAATGATAATTTTCGCGACCGGCACGATGACACTGGCGATCAAAATAATAATCGCCACCGGATAGGCACCGTCCTGCCACATCAGTACCAGACCACTGATAATAGTAGAATCTATAACCTCGCCAAACGACACGGTGCGCATAATCGGCATTAAATTGGCCGGAATATACAGCACGGTAGCGGCGACTAATAACGCCAGCGTATTTTGCATACTGCCGCGCTGGCGCAACGGTACTTTAGTGTGGCAGCGGCTACAGTGGGTTTGCGTAATCGGCACCAGCGCCGTGCAGACTTTACATAACTTTAAATTTTGCGCTAAGCCGGTTTTACCGGCATGCGCGGCCACCTGGGGTACCGGACAAGGCGCAATACGCGACCACAGCTCGCGCCGGTCTATGACCTGAAAGGCCCGTAAATGCAGTAAACAAAACAGGCAAAATGCCCAAAAACTCGGCCCAAGTGATATATCCGCATCGGCAACCAGTTTGACAAAACTGATAATTAACCCCATCAGAAAAATATCCACCATACTCCAGGGCTTTAGCATATACAGTACTCTGGCTACCCAAATCCGCGCCGGCAACTGATACAACATACCCAGCTTCAGATAGATAATAGCCAGCATGCAGGCGGCAGGTACGGCCTGAATAAATAACCAAACCAGTAACGCCAACCACTGTTGGTGCTGGGAAAATAACACTGATGAAGTATCAAAAAAATGCATCTGGCTGCTGTTGCCGGCAGCATACATACTGACAAAGGGAAACAAATTCGCCAGCAGCAACATAAACAAGGCGGAACTGGCAAACAACACCGGTCGTACGACCGGGTCCGGGTGGCGGGCATCAAGATAACTGCCACAGCGCGAACAGCCGGCTTCTTCACCCGCTGCCAACTCAGGCAGTTGCTGTACCAGATCACAATGCCGGCACAGCA
This sequence comes from Gammaproteobacteria bacterium, assembly GCA_018826295.1. Classification (GTDB taxonomy): domain Bacteria; phylum Pseudomonadota; class Gammaproteobacteria; order Enterobacterales; family Alteromonadaceae; genus Alishewanella. The sequence goes on along the minus strand of JAHJZX010000003.1, from coordinate 4,296 downwards.
CTAATTCAGTCTGCAATACGCTGGCCGACGTTGCCGGCGCTGTCGCTGATGTCATCTGCAGAGTTGTCACGGCTCAGGCTTACCTGTATTGGCGCATACCGTTAACCTTAGCCCTGTTGCATGAACCCTGGCTGATTAAGGTTGCGATGATTGAGGTGACAATTTATAGCATAATCACAGCAACTTAGCGATGTGCCTTTAGCTGCTTTTAGCAATGCAACAAGATTACGGCTGCACGTTTTGTTGCGGCGGCAGCATGCAACTGGCATAAAAAGTGGTGGTTGCCGGCCAATCTGAAAACACCCCTATTACACCAACATCACGGGCCAAAACATCTAACAGCTGCAGCAGAGCCGCGTCGCTGTTGGCCAGTGTCGGCAACGACTGATAATACCAATCAGCCCCCTCCGCCAGGGGACGCGAGCGCTCCAGACTCCAGGCGATAATATTAAGCCCGGCCTGACGCGCGGCTTTAGCATAGGCTGAGGGCACTATGGCGCCATCCTGCTCGGTAACCAGCAGCCACAATGGCGGCGCGATAATATTAAGCCCGTCCTGTTTCAATTGTTGCATGCTTGGACGCCAGCTATCTGGCTGCATTGCATCAAAACCTGGCTGCTCATAGCGGCCATCCAGCCATACCGCCTGACGGCCAAATTCAGGTTCCTGCGCCAGCCAGTACAAAATATCCTGATAGTTAAACGACTGCAGATACACCTGGGACGGTGCGACTCCTGCTGCTTTATATTCGTTGACCAACTGCTGTGCGTAATGTTGCTGCGTGTAATTACCCTGATATGGCATTGCTACTTCAGGCTGCTTTAACTCGGGTGTCATTTTTATTCCGGCCGCAGCGAAAAGTTGTATCGACTCACGATGCGTCATCGGCTTAGCACACTGGTTATATAAGCTGGTTCGCCAGGCCGGAGTACCTTGCAGGTATTGCTGTACTGACTGAGCCCGCTCGTTAACACCATCCATGCGGGCACAGAGGCTGCTAAACTCCGCCAGGCTAATATCGCTGCTGCAACACTCGGCGCTGGCCGCTGACTCGCCGCTGGCAGCCTGAAACGGCCGGCGGCATTTTGCTGCCAACTCAGGGCGCAGCAGTATATCGGTGGTTTGGTGTAGATCACACTGCGCATGGCGGCACACCAGCTGCTTATCAGACGTAAAGGTGACATCGCATTCGGCAATACCGGCCCCCATGCTGATCGCAGCCTGGTAAGATTGCTGGCTGTGCTCTGGAAACATCAGCGGCGCACCGCGATGCGCAATCGAAAAATCTGTGCGGTAAAAAGGCCCGTTAGCGCAACTTTGTAGTTTTTGCTTCAGTGCGCCCTCAGGTAACGCCTGCAGTAAATACAAAGGCCTGGGCCCCAGCTGAATACTGCTGTCTGCAGTAACAAGAGCTGCCGATGCAACAGCCGCCACCACGGCCAACATAACGTTACGCAACCAAACCATCATAAATTAGCCCTGACTCTGGATTTACCTGACAGCCTGACACCACTTTATGACACCGCGATGAATGTCATAAAAATCACACCTTAAAAACATAAAAACTAAATATAAATTACATATTAGCTAAACATATGTTGCGCAAAATTAGCCGCCGTCGGGACTGCTCCGACCATAACTATTCACCTATAACAACAACGATTTCTACGACACCTATATTGTCAGGAGAATTATAGTGCCTAAGCTAAAAATCAATGCCATTACCCTTGCCATAACCGCACTGGCTGCCTCGCCGCTTTACGCTGAAGAAATGCTGCAGGGTGCAGAGCAGGATGTCGAAGTTCTGTCAGTCGTGGGTAAAAGGGTAAGCTACGCCAACAACAGCACAGATGAAAATATGCAACATTTGCAGGCCCCTATTGCCAACGTGCTGGATTTGGTAAACAACTTACCCGGCGTTAACGTTGGTCAGGGCGATGCCTTTGGCAGTGATGACTACACCACTACTATCAGCATGCGCGGCTTTGTCATTGACCGCGCCGATCAGCAGCTTGGTATCACCATAGATGGCGTACCTAACGGCGGCTCAGCTTATGCCGGCGGCAGCAAAGCCAACCGCTATATGGACACTGAAAACACCCGTTACGTTGAAGTAGGCCAGGGTGCATCAGACATCGCCTCGGCATCTTTAGACGCTTTGGGTGGTACGCTGAACTTTATCTCTGCCAACCCTGATATGCAGCGCGGTGCCAGAGCCGGCATTTCAAACGGCAGCCACAACGCCCGGCGCTATTTTGCCCGTTATGACACTGGCGAGGTGTTTGGCAATACTACGGCTTATTTCAGCCTGTCTGACAGCTACAACAACCGCTGGATTGGCAGCGGCAGCAACGGCTACAGTGACCGTATTCACTTTGAAGCGAAAAGCATAACCGAATTGGATAAAGCCCGGATAACCGCGCGCTTGTCATACGATGATGCACATGAAGATAACTACGACTACCGCTCGCTGGAGCAATTTAAACAAAACCCGCGTTGGGATGGTTTAACTAACGCCTGGACCGGTAACCCTGATATCGATCAGAATTTTGCTGAAGCCTGGTCAACGTTACGGGAAAACACCCTGCTGTATGTCAAAGCAGAGTTTGCCGTTAGTGACAGTGTTGAGATGGACGTGACGCCTTATCTGCATCTGCAAAATGGCCGTGGCGACTGGTTACCTCCCTACCAGGTTTATGCCACTGACGCTGAGGGCAACCTGATCAGTAAAGGTAATGGTGCAAACCGAACTACTTATAATTATGTTGACGCCAACGGCCAGCCCATTCTGGACAGCAATGCCGACACTACAGGCGCCACCCGCGTAGCCTCTTATCGTCATACTCACTACGAAAAACAGCGTTTTGGTGTAACTGCCAACCTTAACTGGACATTGGACAATCAGTTAATTCGTGCTGGTGTCTGGCTGGAGCAGCAAGATCGCAGCCAAATCCGTGACTGGCATAAAGTGCTCGACCCTAAGGTATATCACTATTTTGATGATACCCCTTACTGGGTGCAGTTTGACGATGACTATCAACATGACGTTATCAAATTCTACCTACAGGACACTTTAACTTTTGGCGATTTGCAGCTGGTATTAGGTGTACAACAATATCTTATAGATATCGAACGTACTGACAACTTCAACCCAACGAACAACGGTAAACTCGATAGTGATTCAGACTTGCTGCCAAGCATTGGTCTGGTGTATCGCCTGAGTGAAAGACTTGAGTTGTTTGCCGGCTACGCTGAAAACTTTAAAGCCATCCCGGATACCATTTTAAACACCGCTGGCCAGGAGTTTGCTGAGTTGGAAGCGGAAACCGCAGACAACTTTGATCTCGGCTTACGTTACTTTGGCGACACTCTTAATCTGTCTGCCACCTACTATAAGGTTAAGTTTAACAACCGCATTACGCTGTTAGCCTATTCCGAGATTGATGACCTGCCCGACTACCTTACCGAGTTAGATGGCACCTTTGTCAACGTTGGTGGTGTGAAATCTGATGGTCTGGAAACCAGCCTGGAATGGCGTTTTGCGCCTCATTTCAGCCTGACTTCATCACTTACGCTAAATAACGCCGAGTACAGTGAAACCATTAACGGTTATCGTGCCGGCGATAAAGTAGCCGCTATACCAGAACAAATGCTGACTGCAGCACTAAATTACAATGATGGCAGTTACCGTGCCGGAATCAGTGGCAAATACACAGCAGATTACTACGGTGCGGCAAAACGCACAGAGATCAATGGTGCTAACGTATGGAACCGCGACAGCATTCCTTCTGCGACGATCTGGAATGCCTATTTCGGTTACCGCCATGAGACGGCTAACAGTGATATGTTCCGCTTTGTTGATTTGGCTCTGACGCTAAATAACGTAACCGACCAGACCTACATTACCGGTGGGCAAGAAGGCGCATACCTGTTAGGTGCAGAGCGCACCGCCAGCTTTACCGTTAGTTTGGGCTTCTAAACCGTTTTAAATTGAACTAAGGGCGCTGTGAAGCGCCCTTTTTTGTTCCGTACAAATTGGTCGAACCTTGCGGAGCTTCTCACCCGCCTGCGTCAGTTTGCTGCAAATCAAAATGAAAAAACCCGCTTTGGTGTTAACCTTAGCGGGTTCTTCGAAGATGGCGGACGCAGGAGGATTGCCGGCGGCTATCCTGCCGCCTGCCCTGCGGGCCAGCTACGCTGCGCCAATTTGCTCCCGGCAAATTGGTCGAACCTTGCGGAGCTTCTCACCCGCCTGCGTCAGTTTGCTGCAAATCAAAATGAAAAAACCCGCTTTGG
>JAHJZX010000082.1 GCA_018826295.1 Gammaproteobacteria bacterium | reverse complement strand
GGCGAGTTGCTGTTTGATCTCGCCCATCTCAGTCAAACCCAACAAACGGCCTACACCTGTCGGGTCCATCGCGTATTCGGCGGGCATGACCACGGTCACCAGAAGCACCAGTGCAACGATGGCGGAGATGATGGTAGAGCGAATCAGTTTTGCTGTACTGGGTAGTTCAGCGCGTGAGGGCATATCGGTGTTGTACATAAATTTCTCCAGAATCAAGCAATAAAGTAGCCGGTGAGCTGATAGCCGATGAGCAGAAATCCCGCGCCCATCATGGCGACGTTGGCGGTGTAGGCATGACGGAAGAAGCCGTCAGTCTTACGCCAGAAGCTCATTGCAATCAGGATCATGGCCAAGGCAATCAGCTGACCCATTTCCACGCCGACGTTGAACGCAAGCAGGTTCGGGACCAGACCATCCGGGGAGATGTCGTATTCGATAATCTTCGACGACAGGCCAAAGCCGTGAAACAAACCAAAGATCAAGGTGGCGGCTTTGGTGTTGGGTTGAAAGCCAAACCAGCGTTGGTAAGCGCCCAGGTTATCCAGCGCCTTGTAGACCACAGAAAGGCCGATGATCGCGTCAATGATGTAGCTGTTGATACCGATATTGAAGTACACGCCCAGCAGCATGGTGAGCGAGTGTCCAGCAGCAAACAGGCTTACATAGATAGCGATATGCTGCATGCGGTAGAGGAAGAAAATCACCCCCAGCAGAAACAGCAGATGATCATAGCCGGTGACCATGTGCTTGGCCCCGAGGTACATGAAGGCAATGAGGTTCACGCCAGTGATTTCCTGAATGTAGCCCTTGTCGCCTTCGGCGACAGCGTGGGCAAATGCGTCAGGCATACCTATAAACATCAGCGCGGTGAACAGTAAAAACAGTAATAGCGGGCGATTCGAGCCTACAGGGAATCTGCCCGAATCACTTCTTGGAAAAGAATGCATTATTTAGTCCTGATTGACGGTGGTTAAAAGCCGCAAGGCGGCGTTGTCAGCACACCAGATCAGGACGGGGAGGCCGCTTGAATAAAAAGATCGGTGCTGCAGGCACAAAACTGCCAGCGTCACGCAGAAGCGCCGCACTCTTCGATTGAGCGCTTAAGCCCAGAGGCATATTCAGGTGCGGCGTTTCGTGCACGTGATCAGCAGTCAACGATGAATGGAAGTGATCCGCACAGATTGCGCAGGTGGGAACGTCGTTGCCGTGCGAATGCGAATGCGCGTGAGCATGTTTGTCGCCCCAGGCGGGCGGGCTGGCGCCATTCACTAATGCCGAGCTATGCCCGACCCACGCCATCAATATGACGAGAGCAAGGGCAAATATCATCTTGGCGCTGATGGGCTTGCTGGGCATATCTAGAGGGTCCGGTGCCTGGGGCGCGTGAGTCCTGCTGATTCGACGGATTGACCGCATCCCCTCCAGGGGGATAGGATGCGAGCATAATCCATCCAGACATGAGACTCAATACATGAGCGAAAACGCAGAGGGCCACCAGCACGCAAGCCATGGCGATATCGTCAAAAGATTGAAACGGGCAGAGGGTCACCTACGCAGCATCATCACCATGATTGAAAGCAGCCGCCCCTGTGTCGATATTGCACAACAGTTGCACGCGGTCGAAAAGGCCGTCTGCCAAGCCAAGCGAACGCTTATTCAGGACCATATTGATCACTGTCTGGAGCACACGGTAGAGGCGCTTTCCGGCGGTGAACGGGCACCATTGGAAGATTTCAAGCAAATCACCAAATACCTATAGACCTCCTTCGAGGGCGGTTTTCCCATGTCGAGCTTCGCTGAACTACTGCAACAAGGGGCTTCACAGGCTTGGCTGTACTTTCCCACCGCCATACTGCTGGGCGCTCTGCACGGCCTGGAGCCTGGACACTCGAAAACCATGATGGCGGCGTTTATCGTGGCGATTCGCGGCACGGTAAAACAGGCCGTTCTGCTTGGTTTCGCAGCGACGATTTCTCACACGGCGGTAGTCTGGTTAGTGGCCATGTTTGGCATGTATCTGGGGCAGAATCTCGACGCTGACACTACCGAACCCTACTTCCAGCTTGCCAGCGCCGCTATCATTATTCTTATCGCCCTGTGTATGCTGTGGCGCACCTGGCGGGGCGAACAAACATGGCAGTTCGAGGAGGCTAGCGCGCATCAGCACCACAACCACCATCATGATCATGAACATGTTCATAGCCACGATCACATCAAACGTGCAGGGCTTGAGCTGTCGATGGAAGGCTATCAGGATGCCCACGAACGAGCGCATGCTCAGGATATCCGCACGCGTTTCAGCAATGGTAATATCAGCACCGGCCAGATCATTCTGTTCGGACTGACCGGTGGTTTGATCCCCTGTCCGGCGGCGATTACCGTGTTGCTGCTCTGCCTGCAGGTGAAGGAAGTCACGCTGGGAGCGGTACTGGTGTTGTGCTTCAGTATTGGTTTGGCAATCACGCTGGTCAGTGTCGGCGCCGCTGCCGCCATCGGCGCACGACAAGCATCCAATCGTTGGCCCTGGCTCAGCACGTTGGCACGCCGCGCTCCTTATTTTTCCAGCGTACTGATCATCGGGGTGGGGGTATATATCGGTATTCACGGCTGGACCGGGCTCAATGCCTGACGTGTGGCTTGAGCTTTCCGGCTATTTTGGACTTTTCGTCGCAGCATTCGGCGCTGCCACGCTATTGCCGATGCAGTCAGAAGCGGTGCTGGTCGGGCTATTGCTGACAGATCGTTATGCTGCCTGGGCATTATTGACGGTCGCAACCACTGGCAATGTGCTTGGCTCCGCGCTCAACTGGCTGCTCGGCCGCTCAATTGAACGCTACCGGCAAAAGCGCTGGTTTCCGGTCAGCGAAGGCAAGCTGGAACAGGCACAGCGGGCTTATCATCGCTTTGGTCGCTGGTCGCTACTGCTCAGTTGGGTGCCGATCATTGGCGACCCACTTACCGTGGTCGCCGGCGTCATGCGCGATCCTTTCTGGAGCTTTCTGTTAATCGTCACCCTGGCCAAGGCTGCCCGCTACTTGTTGCTGGCAGTGCTGACGCTGGGTTGGGTTGGCCTCTGAGACCGCCCTGCCGACAATCGTAAAGCAAAAAAAGCGCCGGTTAAGGCGCTAAAACATCTCTTTTTGAAGGAGCAAATTGCTGCAAGAGATGAAGACGGTAATAAATCATTGCTTGGTCGCAAGATCAAAAACCAATGTAGCTCTCAACACAGGCTCTCGCTCATGCGCTCAGCGGCGCGATCAAGCGTGAGCAATACGATCCCACGCTTGGCCACCAAGCCGCTCAGAGCACCTCTAGTGGGTACTCTACAATCAGACGAACTTCATCAAGGTCGGATTCAAATTCGGTAGCACGGGTCGTCGCTTGGCGAAGCCTGAAGGTCAAACCTTTCATTCCTCCCCCTTGAACAACATAGCTAGCTTCCACGTTACGCTCCCACCGCTTTTGATTCGTCAATGGCACACCGTTTCCATCAAGACGGACATAGACATCATTAGCGCCGGAGTAGTTTGCATCTCGCCCCTGTGCATAACGGGTCATTAAACTTAGCCCGGGCCAGCCAAACGTCGTCATATCCAGGTTATACCGAATCTGCCGGGAGTTTTCTTTGGGCGAGTTAAAGTCACTATATTGAATCGAGTTATCCAGATAAATAGAGCCGGACTGACGCAGATAATCAAAATCGTCATCGCCACTATTTCTTTGTAATGCAACAGTGACCGTATGTGGACCAAACTGCACACCGGCATTACCGCTGTAAATATCATTATCGAAACGGCCTAACAACTCCCGACCTTGATCAACCGCGCGGTAATAGTTAAGGCCGCCCATCAGCGTCAGATTAGCTGCCAACGGATAAGTAAATGATGTGCCTGCGTAATGTTGATCCCATGCATCCTTGAGCCGACTGGTGTAAAGACTGACATTGACGTTACGACCTAGGTCATAATCCCCGCCAAAATAAGCAACCCAAGGCGAACTGACCGGGCCTGCATAGAACGTAGCAAAATCGTCTCGCATGCTACTTGTATTGGGTTGGCTCATGGAGTGCAGGCGGCCCGCCTGAATGGTCAGTTTATCGACCTCAGTGCTGACCAGATTGACACCCCGAAAGCTTTGGGGCAGTAACCGGTAATCGCCGTAATACACTACCGGCGTCTGCGGAAATACATCGCCTATTTTTATTTCGGTATCTTGAAATCTTGCCTTAACCGCACCCCCTACTTTGGAGTAACTATTTTCAGCACGGCCCGCACTGTCATAGGGCAGAAGGTCGACAGAGCCACCTGCGCCTGAGCGGCCACCGCCTGAATCAAGCTTGAGCCCCAACATGGCAAATGCGTCGACACCGAAGCCAATGGTGCCATGAGTAAAGCCAGAGCGAAATTCTCCAATAACCGCATGAGCCCATTCTTCAGAATAGCCATTACCTACAGGGCTGGACTGGCCGTTGCGAAAATCACGGTTGAAGTAAAAGTTTCGGTTGGTCAGGTCCAGGCTACTTCCCTCAACGAATCCATCAGCCTGCTCAGCAGCCAGCGCACTACCCGAACCGATAGCCAAAACCAAAGCAGGAAAAAGGATTTGTCTTTTATTCATCAGTTGCTCCTTAACTGTGGCATACATCGCGATAAGACTTTATTTGTCTAATGGTTATAAGGCGAAGTATGGCGGATTAAAATAACACCCAACTGACGGTCACATTACAATTTTGACATAAACATGAAATCCGCAGGACTTCGTCATAAAAGACGCATCAAACACAAGAACGCTTTAATTATTCGGACATAACTCAATAATAACCAATTTGTCATTTTGTGCCCAGCTTGCTGTCACTCATCTTCGGTAAGCTATGGCGTATACAAACGAGGAGGTTCCATGAAAGCAATCAGTAAACTGGCTATACCATTTGTTATCGCTTTAATGTC
>JAHJZX010000002.1 GCA_018826295.1 Gammaproteobacteria bacterium | reverse complement strand
TTCGCCGATGGTTAAATCAATCACGTTACCGCTGAGCTCAGTGGCATAGCCGGTAAAGGCATTATCTTTAAAGGCGCTACCCGCCCTGACGATATGCGGAAAAGTGGCCAGCACGCCGCCCACCGCCAGCCCCTGCACAAAACGGCGCCGTGAAACAGATAACGGCATCATGGTTTTGGCTTTTGTCATTTGGAACCTCCAATGCATTTGGTATGCTAAGCAGTGTAGTGTGCGAAACTGTCAGCAGCATGACCTGAACATGACAAAGTTGTAATCTTAGCGTCATGTTGCTGTTTGCTGCTTTATGGCGTAATACTGCCAGAGCTATGCCAGATCCATGTTTGGGGAGAACAAGGTGCGTTTGCTGATTGTAGAAGATGAACAAAAAACCGGTGACTATTTAAAGCAAGGCCTGAGCGAAGCCGGTTTTCAGGTGTCACTGGTCAGAAATGGCCTGGATGGTCATCATCTGGCGATGACAGAAGATTTCGATTTAATCATGCTGGATGTGATGCTGCCGGACGTCAGCGGCTTACGTATTGTGCAGGCGCTAAGAGAAAACCATAACCATACGCCGGTACTTTTTCTGTCGGCCCGCGACAGTGTCGATGATAGGGTAAAAGGCCTGGAGCTTGGCGCCGACGACTACCTGATCAAACCCTTTGCTTTCTCAGAGGTGCTGGCCCGGGTCAGAACCCTGCTACGGCGTGGTCAGGCCGCACCGCAGTCAGAATTATTACAGGTTGCCGATTTACAACTGGATATTGCTAAGCGTAAAGCTAGTCGTAGCGGTGCCAAAATAGCGTTGAGTAATCAGGAATTTAGCTTGCTTGAACTGCTGATGCGCCGCCGTGGTGAAGTTCTGCCGCGCTCGTTAATCGCCTCGCAGGTATGGGATATGAATTTTGACAGCGACACCAATGTGATTGACGTTGCTATTCGCCGCTTGCGCGGCAAAATTGATGACGGCTTTGCGGCAAAACTGATCCATACCGTGCGCGGTATGGGCTATAAACTGGACGATGAGCAATCTGATGCATAACGCTGGCACACGCCCCCTGTCGATCACCGTTCGCGTGGTCCTTTTCGTCGCGCTGACTATTTCGATCTGCCTGTTTTTCGTGCAGCAATTGCTACTGAGCTCAGTCGAACATCACTTTATCGAGCAGGATGTCGACGAATTAGCTGTGATCCTGCATGCGGTTGAGCACACGATGACTGCCGGGCAGAACGGCCAGCAACAGCCGGCGCAGACGCTCTCCAAAGCGGTATCGGGCCATCACGGTGTTTACTATCAGGTGATGGATAGCCAGAACCGCTTAGTCTACCGTAACGCCGACATTGATTTAAGCTTGCTAGCGGCCAATACCCCGGCCAGTGCCGACTATAATGCCAAAGCCATCCACAATTGGCAGCTGGACGGCAAAGCCTATCGCGGCGTGTTCAGCCTTTTCACCACGGCAGATCAGCAGTATCAGGTGATTGCCGCTATCGACATCAGTTTTCATGAACATTTCTTGCAGCAGTTACAGCGTAGCCTGGGGCTGATTTTACTTGGCTCCGCCCTGCTTACTCTACTGGCGGCCTGGCTTGCAGTGCACCAGGGGCTAAACCCACTTCGGGGTTTAAGCGCACAAATGCGTGATATTCAAACCAATAAACTGGATATTCGCTTATCACCGGGCGAGGTCCCGGCCGAGCTGCGGCATATGGTGCAGTCTTTTAATCTGATGTTAGACCGGCTGGAGCAAGGGTTTACCAAGCTGTCGCACTTTAGTGCCGATATTGCGCATGAGCTACGAACACCGCTGACCAATATGATCACGCAAACCCAGGTTAGTTTATCGCGCGCGCGCAGCGCCGACGAGTACCAGAATCTGCTGTTCTCCAATCTGGAGGAGCTGGAGCGGCTGAATAAAATGATAAGCGATATGTTGTGGTTAGCGAAAAGCCAGAACGGTTTACTCACACTGCAAAAGCAAACGTTAAATCTGGCGGACGAAATTCAGGCGATTTTTGACTTTTTTGAAGCCCTTGCTGAAGAGTCTGGTGTTAGTTTGCATTTTTCCGGTCCGGTAATTTTGGTGCAGGCTGATCGCACCTTACTGCGACATGCTTTAACCAATCTGCTGTCAAACGCATTGAGATACACTGCTCAGAGCCAAAACATTACAGTAACAACAGCACTGGCATCACCAGACTCGATCACTATCAGCGTCGAAAATCCTGGACCGCCTATTCCTCCGGAACATTTACCGTATTTATTTGAGCGCTTTTATCGTGCAGATCAATCAAGGCAACGGCATAGTGAAGGTGCCGGTTTAGGGTTGGCTATTACCAAAGCCATTGTGGAAGCACACGAAGGACAAATTAATGTCGAATCAGATCTGGAGAGCACGCGTTTTGTGATCAGTCTTAAAACAGCCTGATCACAGCTTCAAAGTAAAAACTGCGCGGAATCGTCCCACGCAGTTCCGTTTTAGCTAGCTAAATTCATCAAAGGCAATATTACTTTCTGGCACACCTTTGTCGCGCAGCAACCGAATAGTGTCATCCATTAAGCCTTTAGGCCCACACAAATAAAACTCAGGTTCACCTTGCTCAACCACATTCTGCCAGTTTAACGCCAGCACGTGCTGAGCATAGCCAGTCGCACCCAGCCAGCCTTTGTCCGGTCGTGACAACACCGGGTAGTAATGAAAATGCGGATACTGCTTCGCCAACTCATAAAAGTAATCAACGTAAATCACATCATTTTCGTTGCGAGCGCCGTAAAAGAAATGCAGCGGGCGTGGTGGCTTATCACCTTTATTATTCCGATGCAGTGCTAACTGTTCTTCGATCAGCGCTTTAAGTGGCGCCATGCCTGAACCTGCGCCAACCAGTACCATTGTCTTATCGCTACCGGGGCTAGCGTAAAACTCTTCAAAAGGCCCCAAGGCCTCAACCCGGTCGCCAATGCGTAAGTTACCCAGATAGTTCGAACCGATACCGGGTAGTACGGACGGGTTCTTAGCACTTTGTAGTTTAATGACAAACACTAACTCGTTTGTCGTATCATCTATGCCAGCCAAGGAATAGCTCCTGCTACAGGCACCGTGTTGATAGTTTAATCGGTCAATATGCTGCCAGTCCTTTTGTAGCAACTCAGGCACATCCAAGGGCACCGAACAGCCACTTGCCTTAGGGATAAAGAAGCGCATAAATGCACCAGCTTTATATCGCATAGGAATCTTCGATTGAGTAGTAAAGCGCAACTCTTTAATAAAAGGGCTTAAAAATTTACTGCTAACTAATTCCAACTGGTACTTCTTCGCATCAGTTATGTCCATTAATGTCATATGTTCAACATCATCACTGAAGTGCTGACAAGCCAACCGGTAACCCTGTTCTAGTTCGAAGGCACTAAAATGCTGCAGATCCGCGGCGGTAGATTTAACGTTTTGATTTATCATAATGCGGCATCGACCACAGGTACCACCACCGCCACAAGTTGAAGGCAAGATAATATTGTGCTCAACCAAACCATCTAATAAATTTTTATGATTGGAAAAAGCCACCTGTCCCAGACTTTTTTGGTTACGGTCAAATAACTTAACGGTGGTTTTGCGAGCAAACAGCTTAATTTTATACTGGCCGCGTAGAGCCAGATCTATCGTCCAGACTAGACCTGTGCCGCTAAGCCATAGGGCAATAAAGGCAAACACCATCATTAGCGCGCTATTAAAACTGCCTTCATTGGCATAATCCATAAAATGCAGTTTCAGGAAAAAGTCGGCCATGCGTTTATCATCATCACTGTGACCGGCAATACGGCCTGAATCGGCCTCAACATAAACGCTGGTGTTAATTTCATCGGCAAAGTTTACCTGCCACACAGGATTCTTTTGTTTGAGTAAATCGGCAATCGGTGGCTGCAGCAATGTTGCAGACACAATTTCTCCCGGTCCGTTATAGGATGCGCTGGCCAACTGTTTAGCAAAATCAACATCAAGCGTCACTGGCAAACCTGTCCGCGCATCGACCAAACTGTGTTTGTTGACAAAGTTAGCGTACAAACCGCGCTGATGGTTAAGCAAATAATAGGGTTTTTGCGCTAACTCAATTAACGACAGCGTGGTGCTGGGTGCATATTGCCGTAGCACGTCGGCTGGCTCCTGCAACGCCAGCGTATTCCAGGCCAGCGACGGATGCTGATGCACTTTGTAAGTGTGTCCTGCCGCTTTGGTATGATCCATAAAGTTGAAGTACATGCCACTACCCAGCCAGATAAGAAACTGAATACCGACGATAACGGAGGCCCATTTATGGAGTTTTCTGACCATATTCATCGTGCTACTCCTGCTACGTGACTGTCATTGCTATCAGGAGCAAGTAATGCTTCGTCTGCTTTGCGAAACACGCGGAAATAGGCCAGTACCAGTCCAAGTACTGAAGCAAAAATGCCTAACATGGTGAACCAGAATAACAGGCTGTTATCAATATCTGCACCGTCATCATAATCCATCACATGAAAGCGGAACATCCAGTCAAACAGGCGCCAGAAACTATGCCGTTTGCCAACCAATAACCCCGTCTCAGCAGACACGTAAATTGCCGGGGCGCCGAAGTCCGAGAAATTTACCCGCCAAGCTGGCATGACCGCAGGATTGAGCTCAAACGGGGCGTTTTCACTTATCAGCTCAGCACTTTCGACTGTGCCTGCACCGCTATAATAGAAGCGGGCGGCTTTTTCTGCCTGAGCCTGATCTAACGGCGGCATGACCTTACCGCTATTGGCATCAATGGCTAACTTTTGTTCTTCCAGTGTAAAACGATATACAACCTTATCCAGATAACGCCCCAAGGAAATGGCTTTTGCCTGCGGATAGTGTTGTAACAAACTTTGCAGTGAGTAGGTGACTTGCTGTGGATCGATTTTATCCTGTTCATTATTAACCAAAGTATCGCCATGGATATAATCAATATCAAAAAACACCATATAGGCCCCGGTTACCGACCAAACCATAAACTGCAGGCCAATAAACGCCATCAGCCATTTATGGTATTTTCTGCTGATTTTCAGCAGCCGCATTGATTTATTCATTATCAGCCCTCTAGTGCGGCTGGTTCACACAGCAGCTTAGTAACTGCACATGAAACCATTCGTTCCGTTCAACTCATTGATTTTTACTATTGAATAAAGTAAGCACCTGAGTGGAATGGTATACAAGCATTCCACTCAGGTGCTACCGGTTAACAATGACTTAGAACTGGTAGGTGGCGCGGATGAAGCCGCGGCGTCCTAAAAGATCATATGTCATAACGTCAGTGTTGGCATCGTTCCATGACGTCAGATACGGTGCTTTTTTGTCGAAAATGTTGTCGACACCCAGGCTAAATGTTAACGCATCACTGTAGTACCATGAAGCTGATATATCGGAATAGGTAACTGAACCGACAGATTTACCAAGTGGGTCGGAATCAGTACCATTGACATCATCTGCACTGCCGATATAACGCAAGGAATAGCTTGCTGACCAGTCATCTGTCATCACGCTGTAGCTAAAATTACTACGCCATTCAGTGTAACTTCCTTGGTCCTCAGTAATAAAACCTACTTTGTCGATAGTAGGTTGGCCTTGGAATGGAGTGCTTTCATGTTTTAGCAAACGGGTGATGTCTAAAGTCGCTCGGCTGCTCAAACCAAAAAGGTTAAATTTGTATACCGTGTTAAGGTCAACACCGCTGACAGTTTCTACCGCAGCATTCACCGGGCGCTGATTCAACTCATTAACCTGGTGAGTTACCGGATGCCGGGTAAAGGTATCGCAGAACTTCGCGTTACCGATAGGGTCTTCATAGCATAACCGCAGCATATCGGAACCATTAACAGATGTAATAGCTTCGTCGATTCTAATATCGAAGTAATCTATCGTCGCAGAAAAACCTTCAAGGAATTCAGGCTGCCACACGATACCTACTGTGGTAGTGTCAGCCGTTTCCGGTTCCAGTTTGGGGTTGCCGCCAACACTGGTCAGAATTGTCGTGCCGTCCTGTACAAAATCTGCGGGTACACCTGCCGCCTGGCAGTTTGTAGCTATCGCGCCGGTAGCATTTTCACAAGGGTCTATCGTGCGTAGGTTTTCGCCATTGGTACCGCCGAAGAGCTCAGTAATCACTGGTGCACGAAACGCTGTTGAACGCACAGCACGCAGCATCAGGCTGTCGTTCACACTCCATGTTAAACCCATTTTGTAAGTCGTTTCCGCGCCTGCTGTGTTGTAATCGGAGTATCGTGCAGCTAGTTCAACTGATAACTGTTTAACCAAAAACTCATTGGCCAGCAGAGGGACGGATAACTCACCAAAAATTTCATTGACATCATAACTTCCGCTGATGGGATCCTCTAATCCGTTACGCAGTACCGTGGAATCGGGATCTCGCCATCCTTTTTCTGTTCGACTTTCAGCACCGATAGCAAAACCTAGACCGCCTGCTGGTAGCTCATATAAATAACCATTCATATTTGCAGACCAGACACGCATTTCATTGCCACCGGTTCCTTCACGGCGGTATTTTACGTAATCAATAACGTCTTGCGTCAGCTCGTTTTTCCCGAACCAGTCACCACAAGGAATACCATTGCTGTTGTCATAGGTGCAAATGCTATCATCTAAAGTTTGTGCAGCTCGGTCTGGGTCAATATCAAAGGTCCAGCCATCAGTACCAGTATTGCGGCCATAGTTATAAGATAAGTCCCACTCCCAGCCATTGCTTAATACACCGGTTAGCCCCGTTACAACCCGAACAGTATTAGTTTCCTGGAAAAAATAAGGCGCGCCCAGTTCGGTATTACGCCGACGTAAAAACTCTAGATCCTGACCGGTAGGGTTGTATTGAAAATCGGCATCGACTTTGATACCAGCGAAACCATTCCTCGGTGTAACGATTTGCTCCCCCTGCCGGTTAGCGTAACTTGCTTCTACAAACAGCTGCACCGAGTCATTAATGTTGTAGTTAGCAAAGCTGGATATATTTATCCGCTCCATTGGGCTGACAGCATTGAGATAAGGAATGGAGTTAAAACTGTGTATTGCACCGTTGTAAGGGCCATAGTTGTTACCGTTCGTGGCGGTATCTGGATCCAAGTTAAACTGAACCTGAGTTCCGTCAGCCAATAACGCACGACCACCTTCGCTGGTGGTGCTGCCAAAACACTCAAAAGTGCCATCTTCTGTACCGTACTTTGAGCATGCAATACGATCAGATTGACGCACCGCAGACGTGTTGTTGTAACTCAAATTTACAACCACATTACCCTTGTCAAATTCGCCGCCCAGTGTCAGGCTCAAATCCTGATTTTCAGCATCGCCCTTATCCGACATACCAGCCTTCACGTTTAGCTCAGCGCCGCTGAACTCTTTTTTGGTGATTATATTCACCACACCGGCCACCGCATCGGCACCATATACAGCCGATGCGCCGTCTTTTAAAACTTCAATTCGCTCAATCATTGATGTCGGGATCATATTCAAATCGACCGAACTATTGGCACCAGTACCTCCGCCGACGACGCGACGGCCATTTAACAATACCAGAGTACGCTTAATACCCAGGCCACGTAAATTGACCTGCGCGGTACCATAACCACCACTGGTCCAGTAAGCGTTGGTAGCGTTACCAGCCACACCAGCTGAAAAAGACATTTCCTGCAGCAGGTTTTCTACATTAGTAATACCTGATGCACTGATATCAGCTGAGGATATAACCGATACTGGACTAGCTGTTTCAATATCGGTACGTTTAATTTTTGAGCCGGTAATTTGAATACGTTCAACTGGCTCACTGTCTTGCGCCTTCGCTTGCGTGGAAACCGCCACCGCACCGGCCATCAACATCGCGGTATATACACGACTAGGCGTCATATTTATTGCTGTCATTGAATGTTCTCCTGAGTAGCATTTGTACCAGCTGAAGCCGGAATTTATTATAAAGTCGCTGCTTGCTCAATTGTTATACAACAGCATACCGGTATATACAACAGCAGTTTTGAAATTAATTTTCTAAGATTGCCTTGGTGAATACCGATTGAGTTGATTAAAAATTGACAGCGTAGCCGCGTGGTATATACTGGCACAGTGTTGCTGACATGTAACTTGTGCGAAACGCCCATTTAGCACCGATCAAACGTGGAAAATCTGTTGGCGGAAGTGCAACCCAGTATAAAATTACCGTTCACGCATTGAGGTGTAATGGTATAGCTGTATATCCACTTCAAACTTATTGTTAATAGGTAATATGGACATTGCATGAAGCTGCCAAAGTACCGCCTCATTTCTAATGAGATTAAAAAGAAGATAAGTGCCAGTTTATGGAAAGCTGGCAGCCAGATCCCATCGGAAACCGAATTGGCCAACCACTTTTCAGCTAGCCGGATGACAGCACGAAAAGCTGTTGATGAGTTGGTGAACAGTGGTGTGCTTGAACGCGTAGCTAGTGTAGGTACTTTTGTAAAAGAGCCTACCGCGCAAAGTTCTTTGCTGGAAATCCGCAATATTGCAGAAGAAATTCGCTCCCGTGGTCACGTTCACAAAATGACGGTGCTAAGCAAACTGACACTGATCCCAAATGACGCAATCGCATTTACCCTGTCACTTAACAGCAGAACGGTTTATAAAATTATCATTGTACACTCGGAGAACGATCAACCCATTCAGCTGGAAGAACGTTATGTAAATGCTGAACGGGTACCGTTGTTTTTGCAGCAGGATTTTAGCAAGGTAACAGCCAGTGAGTATCTAAACTCAATAGCGCCAGTCACTGAAGCTGAAATAACGGTAGAAGCTGTGATGCCTACGAAAATACTAAAGCACAACCTTCAAGTGGACGATGGAGTACCGTGCCTGAAAGTCACCCGGATTACACATTCTCACGGCCAACCGATCTGTTATGCAGTTCTGTATCACCCTGCCAACCGGTTTAAACTC
>JAHJZX010000019.1 GCA_018826295.1 Gammaproteobacteria bacterium | reverse complement strand
GTGGTTAATACCACCCAATAGCCCTATCGGGTCCTGGCTGATAAAACGGCCGGTTTGTGGGTCGTAATATCTAAAGTGGTTGTAGTGTAAGCCGCTTTCGTTATCAAAATACTGGCCCTGAAAGCGGATTGGGTTGTCGATGGTGTTAACCGTCAGTGTGGCTTTACCAAACACGCTGTAGTGCGCTTGCCAGACAACGTTATTGTCGCTGTCGGTTAAGCTTAGCGGTGTGCCTAGCTGGTCTAGCTGGTAAAAATACAGCTGGCCGCCACTTAGCAGCGCCAGTGGTTTGTTGCTGTTTGGCTCATACAGATACCAACGATACTCGCCCTGGCTATATTCGCCAACAAGGGTGTTGCCTTCCCACAAGTAATCGGTGCGACCAGTGGCTGTTATCTTGGCGCTTCGCCGGCCAAAGGCATCATATTCGTAACGCGTTACTGAAACGCCAGCCGAATTAGTGTTACTTAGTGCCGTTAGCTGGTTAAAACCGTTATATTCGCACTGTTGGCGTTTACCGGCCGCGGCCGCAGCAGTTTGGTTACCACTGTCATCATACTGATAGTGGTTGGCTTGATACTGTAACAGCCGGTCTTGTTTAACGACTATGCCTTCACCGCTGGGGTTGCCAAAGCTGTCCCACTGAAGCGATTCGTTTTGTGCGCTGTCGTGACTTTGGCTTTTGCTAACCAGCTGATCCAGCTCATTGTACTGATAAACCGTGTTACCGCATTGGTTATCCGTAACCGAAAGCAGCTGATGTAACACACTATAGCTGTACTGCCGGCTATGGCTGCTGTCGCCATGTTGCCACTGCTGGCAGGTTAAACGGTTAAACGCATCAAACTGTTGCTTAAGATGCATACCGGTTTGATATTCTCGGGCCGTTTCGCGCCCTGCGGCATCGAAGCTTCGCCACATAACAGGTTGTTGGTTAAGCGCCAGTTGCGACAATAAGCCTTGTTCGTTGTAGCGAAAATCTACTCTGGTGCCATCGGGCAAGGTGGTGTTTAGCCGCTGGCCGGCCTTGTTGTAGTCGTGCAGCGTGCGCCAGTCATCCTGCCAATGTTCGCTAAGCTGGCCATTGGCATGGTAGCTAAAACGCAGTTTACGTGCGGCGTTATTAGCCCGCAGTGGCCGGCCGAGTTTATCGTAATAAAAGTGGTTGCTGCTAAGTTGCTGCTGATGCAGTGCCGTTTGCTCGACAATGCGGCCGCGCTTATCACGCTTAAACTTGATTTGCCGCTCTGTACCATCGGCGACACTAACGATATTGCCAGCAAGGTTATACTGGTATTGTTGTACCCGGCCATCAAAACCCTGCAACTTCACCGGCCGCTCTAAACCGTCGTAGTCCAGCTGATAGCGTGCGCCGTCGCTGCGCATAATGGCGCTGAGGTTACGCTCTTTGTCGTATTCATAGTTAAGCGCACTGCCGTCTGCCATCAACATGGCAACCGGCTGGCTTAATCCCTCGTATTGCCAGCGCGTTGTTAGCCCAAGCGCGTTGACTTTACTGCTTAAGCGTCCGGCACTGTCGTACTGCAATTGCTCGGTAATAGTGTGCTCTGCATTCTCAGCAGCGTACTGTTTTAACTGCAACACCTTGCCGGCAGCGTTGCGCAGGTATTCTGTAACTAAGCCACTGGCGTCGGCAATACCATTTAAACGGCCCAGCTTGTCGTAACTGTAGCGGGTAATGGCATCACCCTGTTTGCGGGCCAGCAGCTGACCTTCATCGTCCCACAGATACTGCTCGAGGCGGCCATCGGCATACTGCACCTGGCTAAGCTTGCCATCTTCATTGTATTGATAGCGGCTGGTGCTGCCATCCGGGCCATACTCAGCCAGTAGCAAGCCGGCTGCAGTGTATTCCCGGCGCCACTGCCGGCCTTCAGCATCAGTAAAACCGCAGCGTTGGCCCAACTCGTTGTACTGAAAATGACTAATAGCGCCATCGGCCTGCTCTATGGTATTCAGTTGGCCATGTTCATTGTAGTAATACCGGGTTGTCGCGCCGTCAGGCCCGGTTTGCGCACTTTTTTTGCCCAGACTGTTCCAGCTATACAGCGTAGTAGCACCATCCGGTGCTATTTTTTTTATCAGCTGGTTACGCTCGTCATGATAATACTGCCAGCACTGGCCCCGGCTATCGGTGCTGGTCGCCATGCGCTGGCTGTCATCATAGACAAACTTATAATCGTAGTAGCCATCATCCCCCCAATTGCGGCTGCAACGGGCAGCGGGCCCCTCACCCAACCAGCTGAAATAATGCTTAAAACCACTGGCTCGCTGACGCACAGCTAACAGGTGACCTTTGTAGCCGTAATGTTCAGTTTGCTGCGCTACATCGGTTGCCGCGATCAGATCAGCCTGCTCATCGTAGTGATACTGTGCCAGCGGCGTATCCAGTGATGCCAGACCTTGCTCGGTTACCGCGACCGCCTCTATGCGGCTGAGTAAATTAGCCTTATTGTAAAACAGCTCTATAGCGCGTTTGCGGCTGTAATCTATCCGGCTTAACCGCTGCAGCTTGTCATAATACAATTGCAACACATGGCCCAGGCTATCGGTAATGCGGTGCAATGCCCAGCGCGCTGGCTCATTGTTAGCTGTTTTAGCCGGTACAAACACCCAATGCGTATTATCAGGCTTAAACAACACCAGGCTGCCATCGCTTTCATGGCGCAGCGCCAACGCTTCTGCCAACTGATAGCTGGTTTGGCCAGGCTCAGGCACGGCAAACGGCAAACGCCGGCCCTCTTCGTTATGTAACACCAGCTGCGCTTCGCCGTTATCATTTACCCGGCTGACGATATGTTGGTGAAAATTACTGCGCCAGCCATAACCCAGGCCAATGTTTTCGGCACTTTGCGATGAGCGGTAGCTGCGTTTAAACTCCAGCGCGAAATCACCGGGTAAGGTAAAGTCGGTCAGCTGCAGAATTTCTTCGCCATTGCACATCGCCACCGGATCGCCGCAGGTTACCAGCTTGTCACCGTCTGGCATATCAACATCAGCGGCATTGGTGCCGCTATCAGTGCACACGGCGGCAGTCTGCTGCGCATCACTGCTGGCATCTGTCGCCCGCCCGCCCGGATTGGCCGGTTTTGCTGCGGCGGCTTTTTTAGCGGCCGGCGCACTGGCTTCTGCGCCAATATCCGGCTTGGGCAAAGGCATCTCGAATACAAACAGCTTGCCAGCCTGAATAGCCTCTGCCAGCGTCTGTAGTACCTCATTGCGCACATTGATCACTGACATTTGCGCCGAACCACCGCCCAACCAGCTGTATACCTCAGCTAAAGCACGGGTATCACCAGAGCCCATACCGGTAAAGTAGTCTTGCAAAAACGCCTGGGCTGCAGCTACTGACGCAAATTGTTGCAAGCTGCCGGCACCGCTTTTAGCTGTACTAAAGCGATACATTTGAGTGCTGTTACTTTTAATCTGCAGCGATTGCGTCATGGCGCTTATACATCCTTGTTAACTAAATAATCTGAGCCGGTTTTAGAGGGACTAAATAACGTCAGGGCCCGGTACTGCCGGGCGGATATTTCCAACTGAGCAGTCAGGCCAGCGATGTCATGTCGCTGTAGGCGCGATAGCAGATGCCACAAACGATACAAGCCTCCACAAGCACCTAATTCACCACAGGCATAGGCCGGGAATACCAATTCGCTATCAATATCAACGCCGCCATGCAGCGAGGCATACTGCAGTAACCAGCGGCTGCTCTGCTGTTCATCACCGCAGTCTGGCAGATACAACTGGCTCAACGGCTGTGTCAACTGAGTGGCCAGTTGCAAAAATAAATTGCCAATAGCATGGTCTTGCTCTGGTATCGCACCCGGGCTGGCATCAGCGGCATGAAACAGCACGCTGCAGCCATTACTGTCAGCTGCAATACAAAGCGCTATAACACCTTCTGACAACACAACAGCAGATGAATCCAATGCCGCATAACGGTTTAACACGCCATCTTGCGCCAAAGAATCGACCGCCACT
Source organism: Gammaproteobacteria bacterium (assembly GCA_018826295.1). Classification (GTDB taxonomy): domain Bacteria; phylum Pseudomonadota; class Gammaproteobacteria; order Enterobacterales; family Alteromonadaceae; genus Alishewanella. Next base: position 39,024 of record JAHJZX010000019.1, on the reverse strand, counting down.
AACCACACCTGCGGCGATACCTTGCCGCCAGCTGCAGACGGAACTTGCGTTTGTGCGCTGTGTAGCTGGCTTTGTTCAAAGTATTGCGCTGCGGCATTTAATGCCATTAACGCGCCAGCGCTGCCGTACGGGAATACCCGGCAGCCAGGCGACATCAGCAGTGTCGGCAGACGCTGCATCAACAATTGTAAAAAGGCATTCAGACTACTGTCATCTGCTCCGGCTTGTTCGGGCAGGATCAGATAAACCTGCTGCTGTTCGACAGCCCCGCTTTGCTGCAACAATTGCTCAAGCAACCACACTAAGCGCTCTGCCAACGGCTGTCCGGCAACTGGCGGTGCAACAAAAGCCGTAGCAAGCTGCTTGCCTTGCCAGGGCAATGTTTGCGGCGTCAGGCCGAGCAACTCCAACGTCTGGGCGTCTGCACTGCTTGTAGCGGCTCCCAGCAACATCACACTGTCCTGCAGACTAATTGCCACCTTCGTCATAGTTTTACCTGCAAAGCATCAGCCGCTAATAAAGGCTGCTGTGAAGCGTTTATTTTACGCAAACAGCTTGCCAGTTGACGCTGCTGCAAGTTGCCACTACGCCATACGGTAGCAAGCTGTAAATCACTTATTACAGCGCCGCACAGCTGCCGTGCGCCACTGCGATTGGTATGAAAATTCTGCAAAGCAGCCGGTTCGGCCAGACAGGCTTCGCTATCCGTAGTGCCCATTAGTAGTGCTAGCGCGTCAGCCGCTGCCTGGTGTAATTCTGGCTGTTGTGCCAGCTCAGCTAACAGCGGCGCAAACTTAAGCTGACCGCTGTAGCCCATAGCAGCCAGTGCTGCCATCTGATCATTCTGCGCCAGATAATTAATAAGTTTTGCCTGGCTGCCATCATCAACTGCCGCCAACAGCAACATCAAACCAAATGGATGCGGCGTGACACTATCAATCAATTGCTGCGGCGAATACGGCGCAATATCAGCCAGATAGTCAGGTATGCTTAATTGCAGTGCCAACTGCTTTATTATGCTTTGGCTGTCATCTGATGGCCGATATTGCGGTAATTTTTGATGCGCAGCAGCAGGTTTGGCCAACACCAGATACCATAAAGCGGCCGGCGTTAACGGCGCCTTGTCAGCAAAGGGGTCAACTGACAGCTGTAAGTATGCTGCCAGCGTCCAAAGCAAAGGGTTATCAGTATTTTGCGTCTGTTGTTGTAACCGCGATTGCCAATGCGGCTGGATGGCGTTAAACAGCTGCTGCTTTATCTGATGTAAAAGCAGCCAGCTTTGTTCAGGCAGGCATAGATGGCTCAGTGCATTAACGGCTAATAGCTCGGTGTTGTTGTCAGCCAGCAACCACTGCAACCACAAAGGTTGCTCGGCGGCTATAGTGTGTTGCTGTTGTAACCAGTTAATAGCAGTTAACAGCTGCTTATCATGTTCGCGTAACTGTTTTAGCGTGCAGTACCGATTATCAGGTAACTGTGCACGCTGGTTAAGTAATAACTTAACTTGCGCCAGCATAGCGTCATAACGCGACATCGGCTAACCACCAATAAACACTGTGGGTACACCAACCACAATTTTACCGCCGTGTGCGGTGTCATCCCCAAGCCTTGCCGCTTTTTTGCCGTTGATAAACACGGTGGCAGAACCACCGCTAATAGTATCGGGCGGACCGATACAAACCAATTTATCCCCGTTACGGGCGGCCGGAATGCCACAAATAGTCACATTGGGCGAGCCCTGCACCACTGGCCCCCCGACATGCGGCTTTGGTCCCGGGTCAACTTTGGGGCAAACATGCATACAACCTATTACTGCCGCGGGCTTGGCCATCTGTATCTGTCCTGTGTTACACGGCCATCAGTTAATACTGACTTTGCTGCCTTTAATGGTAATATTTACGCCTTTAATATCGATGGAGCCGTCACTTTTCATCGAGATAGAGGCTGCACCGGTTTTAATGGTGATAGCGTCGCCAGCATCAATAACCAGCTTCTTACCCACTTTAAGCGTATCACTGCCATCTATGGTATTTTTGCGGTCTTTATTCACCGTTTCAGTATCATTACCTTTAACCGTCGAGGTTCGGTCATTGCCAACCATGTCGGTTTGGTTGTGCTCTACCTGCAGCTCAAAATCTTTTTCGCCGTGCAGATAAAACAGCTCCTCACCTTTTTTATCTTCAAAACGTATTTCATTGAAATTGGCAGCGCCACCCTCTTTGGTCGAGCGGCTCTTAATGCCGCTTTGCGTTTTGTCGGTCGGTAAAGCATAGGGCGGCATATGATCCGAGTTATACACGGCACCGATAATAATTGGCTGATCCGGATCGCCATTTAAAAACTCGACCAATACTTCCTGATCGCGACGCGGGAAGAAAAATGCGCCCCAGTTTTTACCGGCCCAAGTCTGGCTGACCCGGATAGCACAAGAGCTTTCGTTATCTTTAATGTCAGAGCGATCCCAGTGAAACTTCACCGTCACCCGGCCAAGCTCATCGACCGATATTTCTTCGCCACCTTTGCAGGTAACGGTTGCAGTTTGTACGCCCTGAATAATAGGTTTAATTGCACTAAGATGAGGCCGGTAAGCGACCTCTTTTGGTACACAATAAAAGCTATTCGTAATTTGCTGCGAGGCAGATTTTTTCGCCCCACTCTGACTGGTGATTTCCGCTGTTAACAGCAGATCTGTCAGTACATACTGCTTACCGGCTTCGGCTGCATCGTCATGCTCAGTCAGGGTAAAGGTTTTACCGACAGTAAAACTACGACAGTTACTGGCACCCTTACGTCTGGCGATATCACGCTGCAAGGCTTCCAGCCGCAAATCAGCAATGGCTTTAGCGCGCGGGTGAAATTCCGAGCCAGCCTCATAGTGAAACACTTCGTAATCGGCGTGGCCAGGTACCAGTTGACCTTTGCTGGCGGTACCCGTTGGCAGAGCGGTCGGCTTTTTTAGATCAAAATGACGCTGCACAAACTTGCCCGGTGCCATCACCAGTGCTTTGTGCCAGGCGTGAATATGTGGTTCTGATAAGCTGCCACTAAAGAACTTCACCTTAGCATCAGCACCGGGTTCATAGGCGGCGGCTTTGTCAGCCAAAATCAGCGTGTGACTGCTTTGGCTATGTTCAAAATAGTAGAAAATACCTTCTTGCTGTAACAGACGGCAGACAAAGTTAAAGTCACTCTCCTGATACTGCACTTTAAAATCGTAGTCAGGATAACTGGCTTTAATTTTTGCCGCGACATCAATTTTTACGCCATGCTCACCGGCTATCAGCTCTACAATTTTCAGCACATTTTTTGCACGAAAAATACGGCTGTTTACCCTGTGCTGCATGTACCAGGCTGCGGGCACCAATTCGAGCGCATAATCACGGTATTCACCACCTGCGGCTTCTTTAGACACCCGCTCGCCCATGGCAACAATGTCAGCTACCACTGCATGTATATGGCGCTGCTTTTTTTTGCCCAGCTCCAGCGTAATAGTCACTTCTTTACCAATCAAATCATCTTGTTTAATGCTTTGGCCGTTGCTGAATACTTCGGCTTTAATATTAAACAGCTGTGACATTGCTTCATGAAACACAAAGCGCGTCAGAATTAACGCATCCTTGCCCAGCGGAGTGCTAATGCTGATGCTATTTTCGTCCTGGGTTGCCTGTTGCATCCATTCGCCTCAACGATAACTGAAAGATAAATTGATGGGTAAAAAAGTGATGGACTGGTGTGAAACACACACCAGTCCTGGTTCAGCTTACAGCTTAGAACCTTTAACGCCGCTGTAACCGTATACCAACGGAGCAGTAACGTTATTTTTGTCATCCGTAGGTGTTACAGTCATCATCAGCTCGGTGTAGCTGATAACGATAGTTTCAATCGGACGATCACCAGAAACAGACATCTGGTAGCTGCTGATCATCGCATCAGTCAGTTCAATCTTCATGATCTCTTCCACTTTGTCACCTTGTTTGGTGATATGGAATACTGCTTTCTGACCTTTACCAATGGTTGCTTCTTTGAACAGATCCGGAGACGCTTTGTCCTGCAACTTAGTAATAACGATGTCATTCAGACGGGTTGCACTGGCTTCACGGTCCATTGCTGTACCGGTGTAAGACGACAGCTCACGCTGAGTACCCCAGTCCATAGACAAAACAGTGATCATGTCTTTGAACTCTTCAGCAGTAGTTTCGCCTTTAATTGCGCCATATTGCAGGTAGGTATTTGCTTGCATGCTATGCTCCTTTTGCATATTTAAACAGTGCCCGAAACCGGACATCAATGTTGCCTAAGTGTGGATTCACTTCGGACAAATTGTTAAAAACCACTATTAAACCCATTAGAATGCAACATTTAAAAAATGCCCAACATTCAAATAAATCACATAACATCCAACTGGTTTTTAAACTTCACAAATTATATCGCCAAATTCAATATTGACAACACTTAATTAACCACTTTACTCGCTATTTATTAACTTTTAATTTTGTCAATCAATAACACAACCATCGTATTGTTAATTTAGCTGGTAGCTAAACTGCGCATCTTCCAGCGTCAATTGCAGCGCTGTGATCGGCTGACTGTCAGCTACGCGCTGTAAAATACGTACCGACAACTCCGGTAACAGCTGATTTTGTAAAATATTATGAATAGTACGGGCACCTGAGCCGGCATCCTGGCACTGACTAACAATATGTTGAATGACCTGGTCGTCATAGCTGAAACTGGCGCGATAATGTTGCGCTAAGCGCTTTTCAATGCGTTTAAGCTGCAAACTACTAATCATCGCCAGCTTGTCTGCATCCAACGGCAGATAAGGGATCAAGTTAAGCCGGCCTAAAAACGCCGGTTTAAACACTTTTAACAAGTCGTCTTTCAGCGCTTTAGCCAGCCCTTCTGTGCTGGGCGCGGTATCAGGATCTTCAAACAACCGCATGGTAGTGTCGGTACCGACATTCGACGTCATGATAATGATGGTATTCTTGAAATCGATGTCACGACCTTCACCATCTTTGATAGTGCCTTTATCAAACACCTGATAGAAAATATCCTGGACACCGGGATGCGCTTTTTCCATTTCATCCAGCAGGATCACGCTGTAGGGTTTACGACGCACCGCTTCTGTCAGCACGCCACCTTCACCATAGCCAACATAGCCCGGGGGCGAGCCCAATAGCAGCGACACCTTGTGCTCTTCTTTAAACTCAGACATGTTGATAATAGTCAGTTGCTCTTCACTGCCATACACCTGCTCTGCCAGCGCCAAAGCGGTTTCTGTCTTACCAACACCACTGGGGCCTGTTAACAGGAAGATACCATTCGGTTTGTTTTCATCTGCCAGCTGCGCTCTTGAGGTTTGAACTATCCGCGCCATTAACGACAACGCATGGTCCTGACCAACTACCCGTTGGCGCAGCACCTGATCCAGCTGCAATACCGTATTGATTTCATCAGCCTGCATTTTACCCAATGGAATGCCGGTCCAGTCTGATACCACTTCAGCAATCAGCTCTTCAGTGACCTGCCAGTGCACCATTGGCTCAGATATGGCAGCAAATTGCGCTTTAATTTCCAGCAAGCGTTTTAGCGCCGGCGAGTCGGCATCATGCTGCTCAGTATTTAATTGCTCAGACAACTGCCGCGCTTCTGCCACCAGGCCATTTTGCTGTTGCCATTGCTGTTGCAGGCTCTCGGCCTGCATTTCGCAATCTTGCAGGGTTTGTTGCAAGCCGATCAGTGCATCCTGATGATCCACTCCAAGACGTTGCTCACGTTCAAGCACTGCTATTTGCTGGTGCAGCTGGGTCAGCTGTCGCTGCGCATCTTCGACCTGGCCAGGCAAGGCATCCTGGCTCATCGCAACACGCGCACAGGCGGTGTCGAGCAAACCAACGGCTTTGTCGGGTAACTGGCGGCCATTAATATAACGATGTGATAATTGCACCGCTGCCTGCAGCGCCTGCTCTGTTATCAGCACACCGTGATGTTGCTCCATCACAGGTAATAAACCGCGCATCATTATAGCCGCTAACTCCGGCGTTGGTTCTTCTACTTTTACCACCTGAAAACGCCGTGCCAGTGCAGCATCTTTTTCAAAGTATTTTTTATACTCGGCCCAGGTGGTCGCGGCTATGGTGCGTAGCTCACCACGTGCCAGCGCCGGTTTTAACAAATTTGCTGCGTCATTTTGGCCAGCAGCACCACCGCTGCCTATCATGGTGTGAGCTTCGTCAATAAACAGTATTACCGGCACTACCGAGCTGTTTACTTCTTTGATGACGTTTTTCAGCCGGTTTTCAAATTCGCCTTTCATGCCGGCACCCGCCTGCAGCAGTGCTAAATCCAGCGAGCGCAGGCTAATATTTTTCAGTTTGTCGGGTACCTCGCCGCTGGCAATTTTCAGTGCCAGCCCCTCGACAACTGCGGTTTTACCTACGCCGGCTTCACCGGTTAAAATAGGATTGTTTTGCCGGCGCCGGGTTAAAATATCAATCATCTGCCGGATCTCGTAATCCCGGCCCACTATAGGGTCAATTTTACCGGCCCGGGCTTGCGCTGTAAGATCGGTAGTAAACTGATCTAACGCCGGTGTTTTACCTGTGGTCAGCGTCTTGGTTGAACCAGCGCTTTCTGAGCCCGTTTGCTCAGCACTTTTTGCCGCCAACTGCGGCCAGGCCCGCAGCAGTTCAGCACAATCGATGGCGTCCAATGCTGGTATACGCCGGCTTATCAACGCCGCCATGCTGTCATCTTTTAACAAACTGTATAACAAATAAGCGCTGCGGATTTGTTGATCAGCAAAATCAATAGTGGTGTTAAGCCAACTGGTACGCAGTAAATTAATCAACTGTACCGAGATCGTCGGCAATGCATTATTACCGGTTTTCATTTGCTCCAGTGTCTGTTGCAATTGCTGCCGGACCAGATCCGGCGATACATCAAAGCTACGCAGCACCAGGCTGACATCGCCGTCATTCTGCTCTAACATCGCATCCAGCCAGTGTTCAATCTCCACCGTATAATGCGAACGTGACTGGCAACGCGCTGTGGCCATTTCCAAAAATTGTCTGCTGGCAGGGGTGAGTTTTTCGACCAGACTTTTTAATGTGGTAGTAGACATAATTGCTTCCTGTGCAAAATTAACGCTGTCTCAGCTGATAGCTAAGATGGCACTTTTGATGTTGCTTACTGCTGCGCACTGCCAGCTTGCCGCTTTGGCCCAGTCGGGTGTGGCGGCCAGACAAGCTTGCGGTGGGAAAATCCTGTTGTTGACCAGTCAGCGTCAACCTTACCTGCACGGCAGCAGGTAAAAAATCGGCCAACACGGTTTGCAGCAGGCTGTATTGATAACTGCCCGGTAACAGCTGTTCTGCTTCGCCGGGCTTTACGGCAAGTTGCAGCTCTATAGCGGAACTGACGTCCCACACCCGGCTGCCTAACATTGCGCTTTGCCCCAGCCTGACATGCTGGCCCTGCAGTGCGGTACGCTGCGCCAGAGCACTTTGTTCACTGCGCTGTAGCGATAACCAGCGCCCCTGCAACGGAATAATCTCAACCTGAGTGTGCAGTAAATCGGCTAACAGTTGTTTAAGTTGCTGCGCACTGCGCTGCTGAGCACTGAAGGCTCCGGCATAATACAGCCCCAATGTTTGCCTGGCTCCGCTTAAGCGGCTCAATACCAGGCTAAAACTGTCCTGGTCATCAGCGTGCATTTCGTACTGACAGGCGAAGCGGTATTTTTCCCAGGCCCGGTAATACAGCGACACCAGCCGGTGATTAAATAAATCAAAGAAATCACGCATGGTTTTATCGCGCTGCTTTAGCCGTTGCAGCACCATCTCGCTATAATGTTGTGGCATAACACCACTGGGGCCGGTCAGGCCAATAAAACTAACGTGCATATCAACGGCTGTGCCGCTGTGTTCGGTGCCTTTGTTTGCACTTACGCCATCGTTACGCGGTACCACCTTAGTAACCGGCTGGCCGGGAAAGCCCAGATGCTGCACCGCTTTAAAGCGCACTAACTCCTGGGCCGGGAAGCCATCGCGCCCGACGCCATACCACCGTTTTTGCGCACTACTGAACTGGCGTTCAACAGAGTACACCGCCTGATAAAAATCAAAGGCGGAAGGTTGTTGTTTTAACTCGTCCAGTGTCATAACAACACCTTAGTGCCACAGCGCGCCGGCCACTGATGATACAGCTGTTCATGTTCACGCAATTTTATTGCCAGGCGGGTATAGCTATTCAGGCTGGCGAACTGGGCAAAAAACACATCAAGTACACTGGCAAAAAAATAGATGCCGCTACCAGCATAAGAGGGTTGGGTAAATTCAAGCTGGATCTCACTACCACTGCACACCGCTATCCGACCCTGCTGATTAACCCTGGCCGTACCCGGGCGGATAGCCAGGCCACAAATGCCGTCAATTAACGCTTTTGATTCCGGCGTACAGCGAAAATCGTACAGCTGCAACGTTTCTTTTAACCGTGCTAACGCATCGCTACCGCTAAAGTGATTCAGCGTTAAATGGCTTACCAGCTGCCAGCGACTGGCTTCCTGCAGCGCGGGCCGTACACTGGCGGTCGGCGCCATCAGACAACGTACTTGCTTGATCACGTCGGCGTGCTTGCGAATTAAAAATTGTGGCTCGCCGCCGCCGAAAGGTAAGTACGTCGGTAAGTTACGATTGCTGCACAATGCCTGAATTTGGATCACCCAGTCTTTGTTGTGTTCGGTTGCTGTAACGCCTTTAAACTTGCGATCTATTACTGATAAATACACCTCTGTACCGGCTTCAGAATAACCGCCTGCCCAGTCCGCAAACTCACGCCTGCTGTGCCAAAACATGTCCTGCTGCTGCAAGTAATCCGGATGTCCCTGGCTATAATACGGGTTTAACGTAACTTCATTGCCAAAGGCGTCAAACGCTTGCACCTGCTCTATGCGGATAACTTCACAAACATCGGCATCCATATAACGCGGTACCAGACGATACTCGTACTGCGAGCTGTCCAGATTTACCGGTTCCAGTTTTTCGCTAAACAAGTTAATAATTGGCGTGCAGCCCAGCAACAAGCTGTCGGCCGTAATATGCCGCTCCAATTCCGCAGCGCCTTCGCTTAAGTAAAAATACAATTCAAAGGCACTACCTATCCCTGGCCAGGCCGGGTCCAGACCGTTTAGCTCAATAAACAAGAATTTTTCCGGACACAAAAACTGCTCAATCAGCAAACGATAACCGGAGAAGCTACGCTGTGAGTAGGGTACAACCTGCTGCTCATCGGCAAAACCCACTGCTGCTAAGTTGGCTGCACTGATAAAACGCATGGCCTCGGGGTTACCGGTGGGCGCGATGCCAATGGTTAATGTTTTGCTCAGCAGCAGCTCGTACAACCGGTAAACATGGTGGCGCTGACCATTTAAATAAAAACGCAAGCTCGACAAATCCAGCTCATGCAGGCCGGTATTATCAAACTCACAGGCCAGTTTAAGCTTTAGTAAGGCCTTGGCACTTTGCTGCACGGGCGGTTTAGGGGCATGAAAAGGCGCATTATTAAACTCAGCAGACGCAACTTCCAGCGGATAAACGTTGGTGTCGTAACAAGCCTGAAAGGTACAAGGCTTTAAGCCCTCAGTGCGGCTTTCAAACTCAGTGCCGCGTTTAACCACTATGCCTGAATTAGACAGATTTTGGCTGGTAAGCTTAACCACTGATACCGACGGCACCGGTGCCTGATAATCCGGGTACAACTGCCCGAGTAAGGCATCGGTCAATTCCGGGAAACTGTCATCCAGCTTTTGTCGCACTTGTGCCGTTAACAACGCAAAGCCTTCTATCAGCCGCGATACGTGCGGATCTTCGACGTTTTCTTCACTTATCCGCAGCCGGCCGGCAATTTTGGGATATTGCTCAGCAAACTCAGCGCCCATACGACGGATAAACGTCAGCTCACGATTGTAATACTTCAGTAATTCATCATTCATGTCTGATAGTCTCTGATGGTCAGCCCAAGATGCACCGGTTCAACTTCTGAATCGAACATAATGTGTTCAGGTTCAGGATCGGCATATAACAGCGCCTGAATGCGCAGCCTTAACACCCGCTCCATGTCATGCTCCTGCTCAGGCACCGAAACCTCAACATCAACAAAACGCGGTTCAAAGCGGCGGATAGCCTGCTCTACTGCCCGGCACAACTTCAGCCGGCCTTCATCAGAGTCAACCACCATGACTGAGAAATCCGGCAAACCGTAATTAAGCAGGCTTTGCGGCAGCTCGCTGTAGTTGTCGGGCCAGGTATGCCACTGCACCCGGCTGTTAAGCAGGTTTTCCAAATCGCGGCGCACACTCTGGCGCAACGCTTTCAAGTCAAAACCGCGCCTGCTGCGCCCGCTGTCCAGCTGGCCAGGATTGTCATCAATCAGCCGGTCCAGCAACGATTGCTGTAGCGCTTGTTTCTGTTGAATTTTCACCAGCGGTTAGCCGTCTTGCTGTCAGACACTGGCGGCCAGCTCAGCCGTCGATAACTGTTGCAGCTCAGCAAAGCTTATTGCCTCATCACCACATAGCAGCATCTTCAGCCCCTGCCCGGTAACCAGCTGAGGTTGCAGCTCCTGCCATTGTGTATCCCGGCCCATACGTTCGGTCATCCGCACACTGCCCTGATAGGTCATCGGTACAAAGACTTCCCCGGCCGGGCCGTCTTTAATAATGATTTCTGCCCGCCGCCATACTGTATCCAGCAAAGACTGCGGTTTTTTCAGTTGCAGGCTGTCAACTTCGCTGAACTTAGCTAAATAATATTTACCGTCGGTACCAAACAGCTCGAGGTAACCTCCCAGGCTGTCGTCCAAATCACGTAGTTCATTTACAGCTGTACCATTTACCTGCATCTGGCTGCGTGGCCGCTGCTGTTCCAGTTGTTCTGCAGCAAGCGCCGCTTGTGACAAATCCTGCTCTTTCAGTGCTAAACGCAGTGCCAGCATGGCTTCGAACATTGCATCTGGTTCACCAAACAAGGTAGCCGTCATGCCACCTTCAGCAAAGTCCTGTCTGGCTACAGCCGCTCGGATCAACTGGCGTAAGTTAACCGCGCCAACCAGAAAATCAGGATGCTGGCGTACCAATATATCCAGTTGCTGATCGGCTTTTTCCAACACGCCCTGCAAGCAGAGTAATTCAATATAGTTGGCACGGACGTCGGCATTAGCCGGATCATCGCGCAATAAGGCCACAGCACATTCTGTCGCGGCAGCCAGTTCACCCTGACGGATTAATTCCTGTAATTGTTTCACGTTTACCTCATGCTGTAGCAGCTTGTTTGGGAGACAGTTCAGCAACCAGTTTTACCGTTGTAATCATTTGATCTAACTGGAAATGCGGTTGCAGCTGGATAGTAGAAAAATAACGCCCGGGCTCACCGCGTTTCTCGCGCACGGTAATACGGGCTTCACGCAGCGGATGGCGTGCCCTCACATCAGTTGATGCGTCGGTAGAGGCGGTAGTGTAATTATGCAACCAGCGTTGTAACTCTTGCTCACAATGCTCTGCCGAGTGATAACCGCCCACCTTATCGCGGCCAATTACCTTTATGTAATGAGCAAAACGCGCGACACAGAGAATGTATTGCAGCATGGCCGACAGACGTGCATTGACCGTCGACAGTTTATGCTCATAGCTCTGTGGCAGTTGCACAGAAGCATTATTATAAAAAGCAAAATAATCACTGTATGGCACTACCGACAACGGAATAAAGCCATTGTCAGAAAGCTCAGATTCAAAACGGTGTCCGACTAACAGATTTACTGAGGGCTTGTTACTGTTTTGATATTTTTCCGTTTCGTAACGACTTACCGGTAAGTCACTAACCAGGCCAAAATTATGCTGACCGGATTTCATACCACGGATTTGGGCAAACCAACCGGATTCGCTGTACGCCCTAACCAGCACAGCAGCAAAAGCAAAAGCGGCATTGCCCCATAAATAGTCTTGCTCCGGTTGGGCCAGAGCTTCTTTAAACACAAAGCTTTCAGCGCGCGAGCCGTCATCTTTATAAGGGCTGCGCATTAACACCTGTGGTAGCACCACGCCTAAAAAACGCGCATCTTCCATCGCCCGCAATGCGCGCCATTTGATGTATTCCGGTTGTTTAAACTGGCTGCCAATATCTGACACCAAACCCAGTTCAGAAAAGTGATCTACACCAAACAGCGATGGATGTGCGGCACAAATAAAGGGCGCAAAGGCAGCAGCTGCTGTGCGCGCAACCTCTTTTAGCGTGTCGAGATCATTACTTAGTTGCCCGGGGCGAATTTTATGGCTTATTTGATAATCACCAATCAGCACACCAAAAGGTTCGCCACCTGGCATATCAAATTCGTTATCGTAAATAAGTTTGAAAAAATCACTCTGATCAAAATCTATCGCGCGATTAATATCTTTACTCAGTTCTGGCCAGGACAGCGACAGCAGCTTAATTTTAATTTTTTGCTCACGATCGTGACGCTCTGTCTGCTCTGACAGGTACAGCAAACCACGCCAGCTGGCTTCCAGTTGCTGTAACGTGGCATGGTGAATAATGCCGTTTAACTGCAGATTAATCAGCCGGTCAATATCAGCAATAGCGCGACATAACAAAGCGCTAAGCTGATTGCTGCTCGTTAGCTGCACGCAAGCGACATGCTGCATCCAATACAGCACAGCTGACAGCGGATCTTGTTCACGCAAAAAGCGGTCAAGTACGCCACTGCGCTCCAGTCTTTTATAAGCCGGTTGGTTAAAACTGCTGTGCTCTTGCGCTGACGATGCGGTATTAAAGGCATCGGCAGCTACAAACCTGACGGCGTCTACCATGACATTTGCATCCGTTTAACTCTTCAAGATACCCGCGCCCACCAGCCAGACGGGGATGACATCTGGCCGGCGGCGCAAGGTATTAACCACCCATTTCCGGGATCTTTGCTACCAGGCGTAACGAGGTAGACAGCTCTTCCAACTGTAACCAGGGTCTTAACCAGGCTACGGCATTGTAAGAACCCGGACGGCCAGGGATTTCACGTACCTGCACCTTGGCATCAGCCAGCGGGTAACGGGCACGTACTTCCTGGCCACTACCTTCAGAGGCATTAACGTAGTTCAGGATCCAGCGGTTTAACCATACTTCAACATCTTCGGCTTCCATAAAGCTGCCGATTTTGTCACGTGCCAGTACTTTCAGGTAATGTGCAAAGCGTGACGTCGCCATTAAGTACGGCAGACGAGCTGAAATAGCGGCGTTTGCTGTCGCTTCCGGTGAGTCATATTTTTTCGGTTTTTGCGCAGTTTGCGCACCAAAAAACACTGCGTAATCGGTGTTTTTATAGTGGCACAATGGTAAAAAGCCCATTTTGCCTAGTTCAGCTTCACGCCGGTCGGTAATGCCAATTTCAGTCGGGCATTTCAGATCCGGATCACCATCGTCACTCATAAAGATATGACTTGGCAGGCCTTCGACTTTACCGCCGCCTTCAGCACCGCGGATAGCAGTACAAAAACCGTACTGGGCAAACGCATGGGTCAGTTTGGTACCCATAACATAGGCCGCATTCATCCAGCAGTAATCAGCGTGGTTAGTGGTCTTTGCTACGCCTTTAACCGGATCTATGTCAAATTCTTCAAAACCAAATTCTTCAATCGGCGCTGTGGCACTACCATAAGGTAAACGCGCTAATACCCGCGGCATTGTCAGGGTAACAAAGCGTGAATCATCGCTGTCGCGGAATGAACGCCATTTGGTGTATTCCAGTGATTCGAAGATTTTTTCCAAATCGCGCGGTTTAGACAGTTCAGTCCAGTCATCAAAACCAAATAATGCCGGTGCCGACGCAGAAATAAACGGACAAAAGCCTGCTGCTGCCACGTTGGACATATAAGTCAGGGTTTCAATGTCTTCCGGATGGTTGGTAAACTCATAGTCACCAATAATAGCTCCATAAGGCTCGCCACCCGGGGTACCAAATTCAGACTCATATACCTTTTTAAAGGTCTGGCTTTGGTCAAACTCCACCGCTTTGCTTAAATCCTTGTACAGCTCTTTTTTACTGACACTGATCATACGGATTTTAAGTGAGGCACTGGTTTCTGAATTTAACACCAGATGATTAAGACCGCGCCAGCTACCTTCCAGCTTTTGAAACGCCGGGGCGTGCATAATGGCCGACAATTGGTCAGAAATCAGTTTATCTAACCGGCTTATTGCCTCATTAAAGGTAACGGTGAGGTTTTTATTCCAGCTGACAGTGCCGCTTAGCGCTTCTTCAGTCAGCGTGCGCAATAACTCCTCAGCACGCGAGGCATCGGTTTGTTTGGTAGCACCAATCGCTTGCTCCAGCAACGAGCTGGCAGATTCGGTGGCATTATCATGCTGTTCCAATAACGCTTCAGTGCTCATGTTACTTATCCTCGATGCTCAGATCCTGCGCCAGCTGCTGCAGATCCTGGTTGTTGTTCAACACGCGCTCCAAAATGTTTTCCAGCTCTTCAGAGCGGTCAATTTTGGTCATCAGATCACGCAGTTTATTGCGGGTTGCCATCAGTTTATCCAGTGGCTCTACCTGTTTTACAATGGCGGCAGGTTCAAAGTCCTGCATCGACTTAAATTGCAAATCGACATTAAACTCACTGCCATCAGCAGCCAGTTTATTGTCTACTTTGAAGCTTAATTTCGGGTTCATCCGTTTTAACACTTCATCAAAATTGTCGCGGTCGATTTGTACAAAACGCCGGTCTTTCAGCGGTTTTAGTGCTGCAGTGTTTTGGCCGGCAAAATCGCCCATTACGCCTACGACAAAAGGCAGTTCTTTCTTAACCGCAGCTCCCTCTGTCTCAACGTCATAGGTAATATGCACACGGGGCTTACGCACCCGGGATAATTTACTGTGAATACTTTCCATTGACTTTCTCCTGTTACTCAGCTGTCATTTGTTGTAGTGGCAACCGCTGGCCACTATTTATTTTGCGGGATCCCCGCCAGCCGGAAGTACTGGTTACGGCTGTTATTGTCATCAATAAGTTCTTGTAAAAGCTCTGGAAGTGTTAAACCACTCCAGTGCACTACCTGTTCTAAGGCATAAGAAATAGGCGAATGTGGCTCAGTTTTACGAAAAAATTCTGCCGCCTGTTTCAGGCTATGTAACACCTGCTCCCGACTTTGCACCTGCTGCGCTACAGGGTCGGCGCTAACAGTTGCACTGCCGTCTGCGTTCAGTTCAATTGACGCGGCTGTAACTTCAGTCTGTGCCAGCTTATCTGCCGCGAGGTAAAGCACCGCATCCAGGCATTTTTGCAAGGCTTTACTAATAGCGCTGGTTGGCTGAGGTTCGCCGTCCATAGCGGTATCCATCGCCTGTGACAACAAAGCAAACTCGGCTATCGCCAGTTCAATTTGTTGCTTTAAGTTCAGGTAAAATGCCGCAGATGTTTCGTTAACAGCATCTTTAATTTGCTCCAGACTGGCGATACCAGCATCGGCCTTCTGCTTTTGCCGTTTTTCGTCTTTACGTGAAATGTCTGCAGCGCGCTGATATTGCCAACAGGCAAACTGACCGTGCGATGTTGCGTCAGTAAGCGGGATGCTTAATATGGGTGTGATCAGTGCGCCATCACCCTCATAGCCATTTAAGCCAATTAGCGGCGCCACGCGGATTTCCATGCCGTCTTCATCTGGCAAAGGGTAAAGACTTGGCCAGAAATTTTCTATTAACAAGCGGGTTGTTTTAAAGCCAGCCGCCAGGCCGACAAAACCGTCTGTTCGGCACCAGGCTTCTATTAACCAGGCGGCATATTCCAGATCTTTAACATCATGAGACAGCAGCGCAGGTATCGTCTCTACCAACGGCCGCCACTCTGAAACCAGCGCCTGAAAGTCTTCGTCTTCAGCCAGCATAGCGCGTTCATTAGCACGGGCCTGGCCACGGATATCTTTAAGTTGGTAATACTGTGATGTTGGTGAAATATCAATGCGCGGATCAGTGCCTGCGGGCGAAGCATCACTCACATTTTCTGTTAACACTGTAAAATCTATTAACTCACTGTATTCCATCACAACAACCAAAATGAGACGTTATTCAGCAAGCAATGTTACTTTATTGTTTTAGTTATGACAACAATTAACTATTTATTTCTATTTCTTCAGATTGAGCGGTATTGTTTTATCTTTTTCGCTAACCTCTGCGGGTACATTTTCAACTCTAACTAACACAGAAGTAACGTTGTCACGAGCCCCGGCTACCAGACAGGAATGCAGCAGAGCGCGGTTGGCTTCCGCCAGATTAGTGTGTGTCAGGTACTGACTGATTTCAGCATCATTAAGTTCTTTATTCAGGCCATCACTGCACAATAGAAACAAATCACCACTTTGCCAAACGCCACTTACAACATCGACGGTAACCTCACTGTCTACACCCACTGCACGGGTTATCACATTAGCCAATTCATGTGTTTCGGCCTCATCACTACTTAATAAGCCTTCATCAACCATGTCATTTACCTGACTGTGGTCGCGGGTTAGCTGCCGCAAAATACCGTTGCGCAAAATGTAGCCCCGGCTATCTCCAGCCCACATAAAATGGTAATGCCATTTATCAATCAGCAACACCACCACGGTAGAGCCTGCAGTATTACCGGACAAATGCTGTTCGCTGTAGCGATACAGTTCGGCGTTGGCCTGCTGCAGTGCATTAGTGAGCAATTGCACCGAAGGCTCTGCAGCCCTTTGCACGGCCATGCGCAGGGTGTCTACTACCAACTGGCTGGCAATATCACCGGCGGCATGGCCGCCCATGCCATCGGCCACCAACCATACGCCACTATCAGCCATATCCAGGCAGGCATCTTCATTGAGTTTGCGTACCAGGCCTTTGTGGCTTTGAGCGTCAGAAATCAATTGCTTGTTCATCAGGCCGCTCCTGCTGTTTGAATATCGGCTTTAGCCCAGCCCCAACGCTGCCAGTCTCCGCTTAGCATAGCGGCATACTGGCTTACCTGCGGCAAACCGCTACTGATCAAAGTGCAGGCCGGTACCAGCTCAGAGCCTTCTGTCCACCATAAACAATAGCGGCCAAACAATTGCCGGTAACTATGATGCAGTAAGCTATTGCTATCCGGTAACATCTCAGTGCTAAGCAACCAGGCTGGCCGGCTTTGGCTGCCAGCAAGCTCGGAAGCGGTAACCTGTAAGGCGGCAGGCCATTGCCAATCGACGCTGCTCAGCTGCGTTAGCCAGGTATCAAAAGCAAAGTCATCGTCTAAAGTGTGCAAAATTTGTTGCTGCATCACGTCACTCCACTGCGGACTTTGCCTGGCATGCACCGGCGTTGTACTTAAACTGCGTGCCAGTGTAAATGGAAAATGCCGGCCTACCTGATCAACACTGGGCATCAGGCAACCTATCATTGCCTCTTTACCGCAAACACCGGCACTGAGGGCAAAATGCCAAACCGGGCTGGTAAGATAAATATCCAGCCAGCTTTGACCAAGCTGTTCGCGACTTACCGCTAATACTGCTTGTAGCCATTCATTCCAGCTATCGACAAAATCCACGGCTAAGCCGTTAGCTAAAAAATCGCCGCGGCTTGGGATCTTGCCGCATAATCCTACTTCCATTACAGACTGGCTGGACAATTGAACCTCTCTAGTGCATTACTCCAAAACGGGTTATCAACAGTGTCGGGAATAAGCTCGACCCGGGCATGATTGCCCTGCACCGCCAAATGCAGAATTTTGTCCGTCCGGGTTTGTGGTCGTGCTTCAGTTAGCCCATCAAGGAAACGGAACCAGGACCATTCGCCATCCTGGCTGGTATTAGACGGTAAGCCTGAATTAGCCGGGGTAAACACTAATCTGGTGGTAAGTTTATTGCGATCACCCGGCCAGAAAAACTGCCGCGAGCGCGTCGGACCATGCCGGTACGACAACTCCTGGCCATCAAGCTCCAGCAACACGTGAGTAATATGCCGATCTAAATAAACCGGCCGTAAACTAAAGCCAACTTTTAGTTTCTGGCTGCCCTCTTCAAAAAACGCCGAGCGGATCTGACGGGCGGCCTGAAATGTGGCCAGGATGCTATGATCTAAACCAATATCCTGCTTAAAACTCCAATTGGCGCGGCTGGTGTTAACAAAGGGCTGCAGATAATCTTTAAAGAAGCTGTCTAGCGTACCGCCATAGCCAAAGAAGCGCTCAAAGTCGCGTAATTTAATATCGTCTTTACTGCGCCGGTTTAGCGGATAACGGCCGGCAATGGCTTTGCGATACTCTGCCAGGACAGTACCCTGCCAGGCTTCATTGATATGCTGACGGCTGCCTTTGGCAAACAGTTTGGTGGTATCAGCCGACACATCGCCTAGCCAGTTTGCAAAAGGTGCCGGGATCTCACTTTGCAGCCGGCGCAGTGCGACACCCAGTTCTTTACCACCCTCGCCATTTAACTGGTTAGTGTAAGCCTGGCGTGCCATACCACCCGGTGCATAAAGCCGTTCCAAATATTCATAGTACAAGCGGCTGGTTTGGCTGATCTGTTCAAGCTGCGCGTCACTGATATTCAAGATCTCGGTAAACGCCTGCTCAACCGCCTTACCAGGTAATTGTTGCTGCAATGCCGACATATCATCAGGCAATAGCCGGTCTAGGCGGCTTTTTTGGCTGGAAAACTGTGTTTGAGCTACTTTACCGGCCACATCCGCGGCCATGTCCAGCTCTGCCGATTCAGGTAAACTGGTCAATCGCACATTTTGCTGTACCGCGCGAATGATACTCTGGATTGGTTGCTCCGGGCCGGATAAAACACGGGTCACAAAAATGCCCTGCTCGACGTCATCTACCGGGCTTATTGCAATGTCATCCAGCAATTGCTGCCACTGATAGGCATAATCGCGTAGGTATTTTTCGCTTACCTGCTCGGACAGACCAGAGTCTCCATTGTCACTATCACCTTCAGCCATATCGCCGTATACCCAGCTGTCCTCCATCAGACTGCGGATAATGCGGCGCTTTTCCACATTAAACAGGCCATGAAAACCTTTGTAGGTATACAGACCTGCAATACCTTGCTGCAACGGAAGGCCGGATTTTCGTTGTACAATTTTCACGCTATCGCTGCCCAACACGTCCAGCAGCCGAAAATCAGGGATATGACTTTTGCTCAGTTCAGTACGGATCCGCTGATAGGCCCGCTCAGCCAGTGGCACCGTTAACAACAGTTCACGTGCTGCGACCACTTCATCGGGCTGATATACCGCACCTTTGATGCCACTTTGCAACAAGGCCTGTAAATGGTTCTGCAACGACAATCGCAGCGGCAGACTGACATCACCGCTAAAACGCCGTTCGGTATAGAGTGCAAACCAGTTGGTCACCTGAACCGCATCAAACCGTTCAGGTTGAAATAACATCAGATAGGTTTTTAGTGTTTCGTATAAATAATCCCGATGTGCCGCGTTTAGCTGCATTTCTTCGGTCAGACTTTGCAACAGATACGGTACAAAACTATGATACAAACCATGTTGATAAGCCGTTTTGGCTGCCTGGCCCAATTTATCGCCCTGATACAAGCCTAAGTTTTTCGGGCCGTCCGTTGGTAAAACACCGGCAAAACCCGCAGGCAGATCACGCAGTAAATTAAGCCGCTGATTGAGCGCCACCACATCATCAGTGGCCGTGTTGTTTTCGGCTAATGTCTGGTACCGGGTTATTGCCACGCTGACTTCATCGACCAAGGCAGTATTCCAGTTATAACTCCCAGCCCATAACAGCACCAGGGCCAGCGCAGAACAGGCGGTTGCCGCCATAACACCACGGCGGATTA
Organism: Gammaproteobacteria bacterium; assembly: GCA_018826295.1. Lineage (GTDB taxonomy): Bacteria > Pseudomonadota > Gammaproteobacteria > Enterobacterales > Alteromonadaceae > Alishewanella. The sequence continues at coordinate 19,174 of JAHJZX010000019.1, read as the reverse complement.
ACCGGTGGCGATGCTTATGTTGCAAATTAACTGATGCCAGTTCTCGCTCGGGGATAACAATTTCTTCAAAGAAACGTTTAATAAAATAGCCTTTACCCTCGCCGGTTTGCCGGCGTAGTGGCGGTTCTGCCAGGCCAAAATTACTGCCAAGTTGTGACATAACCCGATCAATAGGTACGCCTTCTTGTGTGGCGCTGGCAATATAAACACCGCGCAGCATGGTGGCTTTTTCAAACGGATTAGCGGCAAAAATTTCTTTTAAAAAATCATCGGCGGCACTTTGTAATAACCGTAACTGACGTGGAAATTCGTATATAGCTGCACGGTTTTCCTGATCATGTTCAAATTGTAAGCGTGAGTACAAGCGCTGGGTAAGCCGGTTAATAATGGCATGAAACTCTTTGTTAAATTGGGCTACCGCGCCTTTTTCACTGTCTTCATGCGCTGCATCAAAGGTCATGCCCCACACCTGTTCCCGCTCTTCTTCGCTGAGGTTATCGAAGAACTCGGTGAAACCGGCAATCAAATCCGCTTTGGTAAACATTACATAAACCGGAAACGTCATGCCCAGTTGGTTTTGCAATTCCTGCACCCGTTGCTTAATAGCCCGGGCATGCAGATTTCGTTCGGTTTTTGTTTGATTTAATAAGTCGGCCAGGCTAACAAAGACGATCACACCATTAATTGGCCGCCGTGGCCGGTTTTTTCTCAGCAAGCCTAAAAACCCCTGCCAGGCAGTAGAATCTTGCGCCGCGTGGCTGTCCTGCGTGGTGTAACGACCGGCAGTATCAATCAATACTGCCTGATTGGTAAACCACCAATCGCAGTGGCGGGTGCCACCGACGCCGGCAATCGCGTCAGTGCCCATATGTTCTTTTAGCGGAAAATCCAGGCCGGAATTATGCAGCGCTGTAGTTTTACCTGAGCCTGGCGGCCCGATTAGCATATACCAGGGCAATTGATAAATATCACGGGCCTTACCAAAGCGGGCATGTTTTAAAATATCCAGTGCTTTTTGCATACGCTCCCGCAGCACTTCGATATCACGCTTTGCCAGCTCGTCCTGCTGCTGGTGCTCATCACCATGCAGTAAGGTGTTTACGGCCTCACGGTTAGAGCGGGTTTCCTGCAGGCCTTTTATATAATGTACAGCGCCCCAGATCAGCGTGATAACCAATAAGGTAGCCAGACGCGCACTGCTACTGACCAATGGCTCATAACCGGCTATCGCCAACAAAGGGCCACCAAACCAGATCAGCAATGCCAGGGCCAGCAAGCCTAAAACGGTAATAAAGACACTGGATTTAACTAGCCGCAGTATGGTTTGCAGCATGGCTTTTAATTTCATAACAATTCCCTAATTTGCAGCGTTACTGCAACAAGTCAATCTCAACCCGACGATTTAGCGCACGATTAGCCGTGCTGTCGTTTGGTACTATCGGATTGGCATCGCCATGCCCTTCAGGCCACAACCGGCCACGCAAATCTGCACCTGATGCCAACGCATCGGCCATGGCGTTTGCGCGTGCCAGAGATAAATGCCAGTTTGATGGGTATTTGCTGGTGAAAATCGGTACATCATCGGTATAACCGCTTACCAGAATACGGCCTTCGGTGCCCTCCAATGCTCGGGCTATTTTTATCGCAACCGGCATAAAGCCTTCATTAATTCCATTGCTGCCGGTGCTAAATAGCTGATCAATACCGACACGGATCCTTACCCGATCCGGCAGCTCTATTACCTGCAGCAAGTCGCGTCGTATCTCTGTTTGTAATAGCTGTTGCAGCCGGATGGCATCCTGATGTGCTTTAGCAGAAGCGGGCTGCTGGCTGTTATCCTGCTGCCAACTGACCAGATTATTTAGCTGCCGGTGAACGTCATTGGAATATTCATTTATCTGATAATTAAGGTACATGTAGCAGCCCAATAAAGCTGCCGCCACTACAGATGCCATCACCCATAACGGAAACTCTTCGGTTAGCTGATTGGCGGCCACCACCTGACTGCGCCAGCCGGGTGATAACTCGCGCGCGGGCTCGCCCCGCACGGAGCGGATAGCTTTAAAAGCGCGCTCACGATACTGCTCCAGTTTCTCGTAACCACGCTCTTCAACCCGCATCTTGCCGACAAAACCAAACGACAAACACAGGTATTGCAACTCCAGCAGTTGCAGATGACTTTTCGGTTCGGTAATAGCCGCATCTAACAAGGTAAAAAAGTATTCACCGCCGAAGGTTTCATTATGAAAGGTAGACAACAGGCTCTCAGCCGCCCAATCGCTATTACCGCCCCAGCTGGTGTTAAGTACGGTTTCATCTATAAAAGCACACATGCAATAACGGGCTTTTTCAATCACCTCGCTGGCAACACCTTTATGGCGTAATTGCTGCTCGTACTGATTTATCAACTGAGTGCACTGGGTTTTTAAGGTAATGACATCAGCATGTTGCTTAGTACTGCGAATTGGCGATACCAGCGAAAACAGCGCACCGGCTTCATCAATCAACAAGTTGTCACTTACCGACAATACCTGTAACCGCTCGCGCTGCTCATTACTGCGTACATTTGCTGAAAAGCGGGTCTTGTCATTATCATCATCAGCAACAGCTGCCGCTGCGGCAGCGACTGGTTTTGCTACTCCCCTGCCACCAGGCCGGGGTTTCATTACCGTTTTATCAGACATAGCGTGTCATCCATGGTTGTCAGATCGGGTTTAAGCTTTAATCGCCCATAACTCCAGTTTTAACCCCGGGTAGTTGCCCGACAGGTGCAGCGCCAAGCCGCCGCTGTTTGCCAGCCGCTCCCAGTAAATACTGCCTTTATCTAACTGAAAATAATGATAACCAGCATGATAAGGTACCTGGCGAGGTGCTACCGGTAAGCCGGTAACAGCAATACCGGGCAACTGGTTATTTACCAGCTCACGAATATGTTCGACCGGACCAATTTTCAGCCGCGCAGGTAAGTGTTTACGAATATCATCGGCCGGTATGTCAGCCGACACCGCCAGCACAAATTGGGCATATTCCAGCAGGGTTTTATCAGTTAATGGCGAAACTAAAATGCCAAACTTAGCTTGTTCCAACGGCAGAGCCTGAGCCGTTTGCTCCAGTACTACACTGAGTGTCTGGTTCATAATAACGCCCAGATTGCCGAACACTGCAGTTAGGTCATCGTGCTGATAACGCGGAAACTGCGGCGGCCGTTTTTGCCTGGCCGTAAAGGTTGCCAATTCACCCAACATCGACACCATCAGGCGGTATAACGCCAGCGGATGCTCCAACACACCGGTTTTCAAGTGATGTAACAGTGGCTCATAACGGTTAAGCACCTGCAGCATTAAAAAATCAGCTATCGAGTTCGCCGTGCCCTGGCCTTTGCCTAACCTGTCGGCCAACGCATCTGCACGCTGACACAACATACCCAGTGCTTCGGCCACAAAAGCTTTTAACTCATTGTCCTGAGAAATATCCAGCAACGGCGGGATAAACTTTTTCACCAGTTGCACTTCGCCCTGTTCGCTTACTTCTTTAATGCGCGCTACCGGCAAGCAGATAAAACCACCACGATCTTCTGACTCCAGCTTAAATAGCAGGCGTAACTTGGCCAGTTGCAGCAGCTCGGTCGCATCTTCTGACAGGCTGTTATCAGCAGCTGTGTGTTCGGCAAAACTAAACCGGCTGATCTGGTTTTGCTCTGCACTGCTGATGTTCTGGCCTCGGCTTTTATCTAAGGCCAGACACAGATAAATTTGCTGATCGCGGCAACTTTTATCAATTTGAACCGGCGCCGGTAAGGCTTCTACTTCAGGTAATTGCAGTACAGTGCCATCACTAAGCACTGCATCAAGTTGACTTAAACCAAATTGGCCAAACTTAAGGCATTGATGATCGATGCTCAGCCGGCGTACGCCAAAACCATAAGGCAGCTGCATCGCCAATTGTTGCTGACGACTGTATTCAAAATAGCGCTCCTGCTGCTGGAAGTGTTGCGGCCGTAAAAACAAACCTTCCGTCCAGGCAATGCGGCTGTAGTCACTCATATCGGCTCCCTGCGCCAGTTAACTTATTGTTTGCGCTCAACGTCATGTTCGCGGATATACACGGCCAGTTTGTCAACGTACACGTAGAAATCGTCATAGCCGGTTGGTTTAACATCCACCACCGCGCGCCATCTGGCACCTTCAATATCACGGTAAGCCGCCACTACAGCAACGGCTTTGGTCGCAGGCTGTAAGCTCATTTTGTATTCATTGCGTTGGCCTGGTTCAAATACCAGCTCATCTTTTTTCAGCAGATCGGTGCGCAATATGGATTCGGGGTTATCGTACAGTGCAAAAAAATCCTGATTCTCAAATACCGTTTTCGATGCCAATTCATATACGCGGATGATGACTGGCGATGGCCGGTTATCAAAATCAGGATTAATATCTGCAGCTACCCTAAAGTGCAGTTTGGTAGAAGGTGGAAAAGTTGCATACACTGCCTGGCAGCCGGCCAGTACCATTATGCTTATACAAACCAACACGCATATTTTTATCAGTTTCATTGTTACCACTCCATGATGTGTTGCTGTAACCTATGCAAGTGTTAGGACTTGCGCCGTAAATACGCTTCATAAGCAGCAATAAAATCATCGTTTACGCCACTGTGTTCTTTGCGCTGCATCTCCTCGAGCAATTCCTGATGCAACAATTTGTATCTGGCCCAGCAACGCGCCTGACGCTGCGCTGGGTTAAGCTTGTCAACCAAACCGCCGCCAATATCTGTTGCTTCCAGTTTTTCTGGTGCCAGCTGCGCCAACATACCGGCCATAGCGCCTTTAGCGCCGGCAATAATTGCCGCTTCATGCTGGCTGATATCAGCAAACGCTTCTGCCAACGCTTGTTTCGCTGGCATAAAGCTGCTGCCTGGCCGGTTAAACAGGTTATAAAACGCATCGTCTAAATTGGCAGAGAACTTCAGGGGGTTATTTTCGCGTTGCTGAAAAGTAGTCTGATTAACACGAAAGCGGTTTTTTACCTGCGAGCGCTCACGCATAACACTAAGTACACCTTGCAGCGACTGCGCAAACGCCAGACCTAATTGCTCCCACCAGACCGCAGATCCCAGAGTTTGCGCATTGACATCAGCGACGGCCAAACCGCGTAAAAATGCCTGCATACAAGCTTCATCATTGGCGCTGGTAGCTTTAGCTGGTGCTGTCGTCTGGGTGCGTGGCAATGGCGAAGAGGCGGTGCTGTTGAGCTGTGGCTGCAGTTCATCAACTTGCCAGCTATTATCCCAGTCATCCGGGATCATTGCCGCCGGTGCCAAAAAGTGCTGATCTAATTCTGCCGGCTGTGCCGGTGCCATAGCCGGTCTTTCTGCGACCGCGCTTTGCGGGTTCGAGTGTGTTGTAACATTAGCGTTACGACTGGCCAGCAAAGGTGCCATTAAATCATCAATCAGTAAACCTGCCGTAGCCGGAGCAATGCCCGCTTTGTCACTAGCATTGCTATGCTGATCTTTAATACTGTTATCAGCACTTACAGCTGTCGCACCGGCGTCTACCAGTGCAACCTGAATTTCGTAGTCACCCAAACACAAAATATCACCATGTTGTAAGGTATGACTGTTGCCCGCGCCTAATGCTTCTACTGCTCTGTTAACAAAAAGACCATTGGTAGATTTATCCACAATGCTATAGTTACCGGCACTAAAATGAATAAGTGCATGCACACCAGAAACCACCCGCTCCGGGTCTGGCAGATACCAATCTGACTGCTCTGAACGGCCCAGCGTGCCGCCAGCACTGTCAAAACGTTTAACTGCAACCTGTCGCGGCGATAATCTGTGATAACTCAGTACTGACAATTCAAGTAACATATCCATTTGCCTCACCTGATACTCCCGCCACGTACACCGCCAAGCGTTAACGACTTAGCACATATTATTTACCTTAAAACAGCGCGAAAGGTTAAGTTAAATTTATTGTTGCGTCAATAGCTGCAAGGTTAACGGGAAGATAAACGCCGCCGTGACAACCTGGCGAGATTGTGAAATAATTACGCAAATTTGTGAGCTGTAAAGTGCAGAAATCACATTAACACCTGAGTGCCGGTACAAGGAGTAGCATATGACAACATTGGAACACACCAGCGTAGACACTAAGCAAAACGCCACCGCTGATGCCGATAAAACCCGGTACGCTGTAAAAACACCGTCTCCAACCGAGGCCGCACCTGTGCAGCCTGTTGCGGCGTTACAGATAGGTCAGATCATCAAAGAACGCTACGTGCTGGAAGATAAAATTGGCTCTGGCGGCATGAGTGATATATACCGCGCCACCGATCTATTTTTGCAACAAGCCGGCGTAGCAGATTGCACCGTTGCCATTAAAGTGCTGCAGCAACAATTTGTGCATCAGGCTGAAGCCTTACATTTATTGTTGCAGGAAGCGCATAAAACTCAGCAATTGTCGCATCCGAATATAGTAAGGGTGTTTGATGTTGACCGCGATCAGCAGCACTATTTTATCGTTATGGAGTTTTTGGACGGTGAAAGTCTGGAACAAGTCATTAAGCGCTACAAGCCAAAAGGTTTACCGCTTAACTCGGCCATCAAGTTGTTGCAGCAAATTGCCGATGCCCTCACCTTTGCCCACCGGATTGGCATAGTACATGCCGACTTAAAACCGGCAAATATCATGGTTAACCGGTCAGGTACAGTAAAAGTACTGGATTTTGGTGTATCGCAACAACTGCAGCTTAACCACGACATTTATGCTGCCGAACAACACAATCACAGCACACCTCTTAGTGGTTATACACCTGCTTATGCCAGCCCACAGTTACTGGCCGGTAAGACTCCCAGTGTCAGTGATGATGTGTTTTCATTTGGCTGCCTGTGCTACGAATTACTTAGCAGTAAGCACCCCTATGAACGTCTGCCTGCCGATCAGGCGCAGCAACAACAAAAACGGCCACTAAAACCGGCACATGTTAATCAGTTGCAATGGCAGGCACTAAAAAAGGCGTTGCAATTTATGCCGGAGCAGCGCGCTATCAGCCTGCAGCAACTGATGCAACGCTTACATTTTAACCTCTGGCTGCCGGTTGGCATCAGTGCCGCAACAATTGCCGTCGCCTTTGGTGTTGCGCAGTATCATGCAGGTCAGCAGCAACAACTGGCGCAATATGGTGAAAAAGCCCGCCTGGCGGAACAACAGCAACAACAATTTCAACAATTAAGTAGCGTTAACGCAGCCCAGCTGCTGCAACAGCTAGACCAAACCGACACTCCGGCCTGGTTACGTCAGGCGCTGTTACGCAATCAACAGACAACGGTATTAAGCCATTTTGAACAGCAGATAGACAGCCTGATCAGCGATCGCAGCTTCACTTACCCGAATTATCCGCAAATTGAGCAGCTGTTAGCTCAGGCAAGTGCCTTGTATCCCGACTCTCACTATCTGGCGCAAATTAGCAGCAACATCGCACGCAGTAAACAAACTGCGATAGATGTATTACGTAATCAACTTCGCCAGCTATTGCTGGAGCAGCAATATCAGCGCCAGGCACAGGACAGCGACCCTTATAAAATACTGGCGGAATTACAACGTATCGACAGCAACTATAAAGTCAGGCCAGATGATGCCGAAGCAGAAGCTTATGTCAGTGCCTATCAACAGGCCGTCGCCACAAATGATGCCGGCGCCTTGCAGCAACTGATTGCTATAGGTCAGGAATTATTTAGCAGCCACAGCAACACCCAGGCTTTGGTGCAACAAGGCACTGTACTGGCGCAGGCCGTTGACGACATGGCAGCATATCGCCAGGCGGTAGCGGAGGGAAAAACAGCAGAGTTTCCTTATCAGGCAGCAGAGTTATTCTATCAGCATAGTTTTAGTTTGTTGCAGCAAGAACTGGCGGCCAGTAGCAAAGCCGCTGAGGTCGATCAGGTATACGACAAACTACAGCAATTTAATACATTGGTACCGGTTAATTTTTCGTTGCATGTTGGCATGCGCCGCCAGTTAGCCGACAAATATCTCAGTCTGTCTACCGAGCTGTTGCAGTCTAATCAGGTGCGCACCGCAGAACGGCTAATGCGCCGGGCCAACGAGTTAATGAGCAGCATTAACAGTTAATCAGCGGTAGGGATCCAACGCCTGGCATAACTGGCGAATACCGAGCAAAGTGCGCGGCGTAGTGCGGTACAGCTGATCGGCGTTTAGCGAAATAAACTGCTGCTGTTTCACTGCCGGCAATGTTGCGTAACGTTGCCAGTAGCTGAAATCGGCAACAGTTCCGCCCCGGCTGGCCTGGATAATCACCTCTGGCTGGCTTTGCAATACTTGCTCGATCCCCACCTGCGGATAGTCGCCTTTGACATTAGCAAACGGGTTGTCAGCCTGACACAGCTGTAACATTTGCTGCGGCCAGGCCTTGTTTGCCACTGTACTAAGCGGTGCAACTGACATGGCAAAAAATACCTTTACCGGGCTTTTCTGCTGATAATCAGCTCTAAGCTGTTGCAGCGCCGTTGCAAATTCAGCCGCTTGCCGTGCCCCCTGGTCGGCATGCCCGGTCAGCTCACCCAACTGCTGCAGCTCTGTGCTGATGTCGTCGAGCGAAAGCGGATCAGAAAATGCCAAACGCAGCCCCAGTTGTTTCAGGCGATTTACATCGGCTGCCGGTGTACCGCTGCGCCAGGCGATAACTAAATCTGGCTGCAACGCCAACACGGCCTCAATATTCACTCCGGCAAAATTCGCTACCCGGGGCAACGTCAAAGCCTGCTGCGGATAGTCACTAAAGTCACTGACTGCAACGACCTGTGGCCCGGCGCCTATGGCATACAACATTTCCGTAATATGTGGTGCCAGCGCCACTATCCGTTGTGGTGCGGTATCTTGCACCTTGGCGTAGCCTAATATACTGCTAAACAACAACAAAACCATCAGTAGATATTTCACCAATCCAGTCCCCGCTGCGCTTTAATGCCGTTGTCAAAGGCATGTTTAACATTTTGCACTTCACTTACCGTATCGGCCAGCTCAATAATACGCCGGTGACAGGCGCGGCCAGTTATTACCACATGCTGTTGCGCCGGCCGCTGTAACAGCGCCCGCTCTACCCGCTCAACAGCGATATAATGGTAACTAAGCATATAGGTCAGCTCATCCAACAACACCAGATCAATACTGGTATCCGCTAAATACTGTTCAGCCTGCTGCCATACCTGTTCCGCCGCTGCTATGTCTGCAGCTTTATCCTGCGTATCCCAGGTGAAACCTGTCGCCATTACGGCAAAGGTTACGCCGTGTTGCTGCAGTAAGTTACGCTCGCCACAATCCCAGCTGCCTTTGATAAACTGCGCGACCGCGGCACGCATACCATGACCTACAGCACGCGCTACGGTGCCAAAACCCGAGGTAGATTTACCCTTACCATTGCCGGTAATAACCAGCAATAAGCCTTTTTCGTCAGTTGCATGCGCTATGGCTTTATCCACTTCAGCTTTCAACCGTTGTTGCCGGCTTTTGTGCCGCTGCTGTTTTTGTTGTTCATCTGTCATAAGTGTTGTTAGTGTCCCCGGCTACGCATGAGCATTAAAAAGAATACACTACCAAGCAACGAAGTAATCACCCCAAGCGGGATCTCTTGCTGTGGCAATAAAGTACGGGCCAGATTATCTACCCAAATTAAAAATACAGCGCCGCTAAGCACGCTTCCAAGCAATAAGGGTACGGCCGTAACGCCAAACAACTGCCGCACAACATGTGGGATCATCAGGCCGACAAAGGCAATGCCGCCACATTGCGACACTATAACGGCGGTTAATAAGGCTGTTGCCAGTAACAATATCAGCCGCACCGCTACAGTATTAACCCCCAGTGTACGGGCACTATCATCCCCTAATAGTAACGCATCCAATTGCCTGCGCAGTGCCAGCGCCAGCACCAGTACCAGAGCCACCGCCGGCAGTAATAGCCAGACACTAAACCAGTCATTACGGCTTAAGCTGCCCATTAACCAAAACATGATACGGTTTGCGGCGAAAGGCTCAGCAAAATACAAAATAAAACTGCTGATAGCACTAAGCATAAAAGATACTGCCACGCCGGCTAACAAGGTCGTTTCCATTTTTTGCCAGCGTTTACCACTGCATGCTGCAAATACTAACAGCACCGCAAATAAGGCACCGACGAAAGCGCCGAGTGCCTGGCTGATATGGCCAGCTGGCAATACTACGCTTACCAGAGTTGCACCAAGGCCGGCCCCTGCCATCAAACCAAACAAGTAAGGATCTGCCAGCGGGTTGCGACTGACGTTTTGCAAAATTGCCCCGCACATAGCCAGGCCAGCGCCTACTAAGGCAGCACACAGCAAACGAGGCATACGTATTTGCCAGATAATAGTGTGCTGCAGGCTGGCTGCACTGCTGTCAGCAACCAGCACCTGCCATAATTGCCCGCTATCGATAGACGCACTGCCTAGCATCAGACTGATAAACAAGCTGGCCAGTAATGCAGTCACTGCGCCAATCATGGCCAGTTTGTAGTAACGTTTACTCATTAGGACGCGACCTTACCGCTTAGGGCTGGCGGCATAAAACTGACCTGCAGCTGGCCATGCTGCTGGTGGATCTGACAGGGCAAATCGAATACCCGCTGTAATATATCAGGCTGTAACACCTGCTGCGGGCTGCCAAATATTACCTGGCGGCCTTGATCGAGCAGCAACAGCTTGTCGCAATACCAGGCCGCCAGATTTAAATCGTGCAGACAGGCCAAAACAGCGACCCCTAATTGCCGTGTCAGTTGCAAAACCTGATGTTGGTATTTCACGTCCAGATGGTTTGTAGGCTCATCTAACAATAGCAAACGCGGCTGTTGCACCAAAGCTCTGGCAATAAACAAACGTTGCAGCTCGCCACCAGACAAGGTGTCTACCTGTTGCCCGGCTTTAGCTGCCAAACCGACTTTTGCCAAAGCACGGCCGACAATAGCGATATCATGGCTGGTGTTTTGCTCAAACCAGCTTTTGTGCGGTAACAGGCCCATAGCGGCAACCTGCTCTGCCGTTAACGCAAATAGCGGTAATGCAGTTTGGTTTACTACCGCCACAGTGCGCGCCAGCTCAGTGGCGGTGTAATTGTTCAGCGCTTTGTGCTGTAAGGTGATTTGCCCGGCAGACGGCGCCAGTGTCCGCTGCACAAGACGCAGCAAACTGGTTTTACCGGCACCGTTCGGGCCGATAATGCCAATAAATTCGCCATCCTGCAGTGCAAAATTTATATCCTGCAACACCCTGGTGTCGGATAACTGCAACGATACCGCAGACAGTTTCAGCACAACTCACTCCTGACAAATGCAGCAGCCAGCCCCGCTGAAAAACGGTGCAGACGCTGCTGTGAACTCCCGCACAGCGGTGCAAACGAATGGATTGGCAGGTCTCCTGACTTAAAGTGATAACCCACAATCACCTTCCCGGCAGCGGCCAGTGGTTACAGATTGCAGCACTTATTACAGTTGCGGGTACAGTGCAGGCATCCCACCTGCTTCCCTTTTCAGCGGCGGGGCCGCACCAAAACGCGGCTAGTGTAACAGATATTTTTGCGACGCAGAAAAACAAAGCGCCGGCATTTAGCCGGCGCTTTATTAAAACACTTTTTACTGAATTAGCTTAATTTAATGCCGCCAGTAAAGTTTTATCCAGGCCGTCTTCATTAAGAATTTTTACAATCGCCTGACAATGTTCCACGGTAAAATCACCTTCAGCAATTTGTCCATTAAGCATATTGCGGCGTTTCATCACGATATCGGCCACCATTTTCTGGTTCTCTGAATTATCGCCTAACTTAGCAGATAGCTTATCCAGGTGCGGGTACAAATGTTTTTCTGCATCATAAGCAGCGGCCCGCACCGATGGATGAAAATCCTCACAGGCATTTAAATTCAGCAAATAGAAATTAAGATAACCGGCCACTGTTACCAGTTTATAGTCTTGTGTATTGGCAATCGCTGTACTGGACAATACGGCAGAGGCGATAACGGCGCTGACCCATTTTTTCATTTTGACTTCCTGTTGTTCCGCTTGTGTTGCTATTCAATCTAAACAGATTGTGCCATTTTTGCAATCTTAACTGATGAAAAAGCTAATGCCGACAACCAGCCACGGATGTTCCTGGCGCCAGTAACTCAGCTGCATTGCATCATGATATTCGCTGTTGCTAAGGTTAAAACCTCAGGCTCATAAGCTGAGCACCGTCGCCGTAACCCGGGCACAGCTGTTGGTTGTCGACAGGCAAAAAACCCTGTTTTTGCCAAAATGCGCCAGATTGTTGTACAGCAACCAGATTAATTTGCTGAAAACCGCCCTCTTTTGCTGTTTTAATAAGGTACGACACCATCTTAGTGCCAAGGCCATCGCCTGCTGCAGCTTTTGATATAGCCAAATCATGCAAAAACAATATAGGCCCAGTGGTGCCATCCGGCAACATCTGATACAGCTTTGGCGCTGTTTCGCTATGCCAGCAGTGCGCCAACAAATAAGCCACCAGTTTGCCCGCTTTTTCATATACAAAGCAGCTTGCCGGTGAGATTAACCATTTACTTTTCAATACATCCAGACTCTCAGGTTCAACCTGAAAATACGCCTCGGCCTGCAGCGCGACTATTTGTGGCCACATGGCTTCAGTAATAGGTTTAATCGACATTTGTACTTCCTTACTGCGTATTGCTATTTAACGGTTTACTTACTCATGCTGACCCTTGCTGCCAACAACCTATTGCCGCAGCCGTAAGATACTTTTTCGCAGCAGCATGCATCTTTGCTGCATTAATTTAAATTAAGGCTGTAATCCAGGCAGCGCTCAGGCAATGCTGCAGAATTATCAGTATTTGCACAGGCAGAGCCGACATTACCGCTGTGCTCTCCCCACAACAGCTCAAGCGCATTATTCTTCATACGCCACAGATTAGGCCGGATCCCCTGATCATCACCCGCTGCGATTGTGGAAGCAAGCATAAAGACTGCTCCGCCATCTGCCGCTACGGCATGCGGCAACCAGGGTTTATCAAAGGACTTAACGACCGTTCTGGCACCTTCTCTGATAACTTCAAATCGACGTTTCCCCCAATAGGCAATCCAGAGCGAGCCATCTTCGTAGTCTGCATCAAACACCCGGTTGCCCATGAAAGGTGGCTCTGACGTCAGCTCCTGCAGCAACTTGGACCAGCCTGTTAAGATGCGGCCATCCTGGGTCGTTAGCCACGCCTCTGACTCGCCGCGAATGAGTAGTAAACCGCCCTGGACCTGCCTTACACCGAAAACAGCAACGGGCCACTCCAGCCATTTCGATGCCGACCCATTTTCATTCAGCAGGTACAGGTTGGGATAGCGCGCGAAGAGAAAGCGTCCGCCTGCAATCGCCGCGAAGCCGGCTTCACCAAATCGATGTGGATCATCAAACCAGGGCAGAAGTTCTTCAGGTGTCGCACCTACGGAAGCTATCAGTAGTCGGGTTCTGTTTGTCTGCCTTGCATGATCGAAATATCGTTCTACAAGATAAACTTTTCCATCCGCAGCCGGTGCCATCATCCAGTCACTGGCAGCAAATGAGGATATCAACCAGGGACGAGCCCCCATCTCCTCGTCCCAGCTCATAACACAGCCGCGATGGTCTGGGCTTCCAACCGGGCAAACGTAAGACCACAACACCGTCCCATCGATCACCACCATACTTCCTGTCGGGTGCGCCAATGCAGAATGGCTTGTCACTAAAATAAACAGTAGTGCCAATAAACGTGGCATTTACCCCCCTGTGCGAACCACACGTTTGTAGTACTAACAATAAATCAGATTGGTGCAACTCGCAGTTTAGTGCGCAAACAGTGGTTTAGTAAGGTTATACATAGCGGGTTGACGTCGCAGCCAGCTTTTTTTCAACTATAAAGTTGGCTTGTTAAGGCAAACTAAATTTTACACGCGCTATAAGCCTCAGCATGGTTAGCTGACTTTCGTGTCGTAAAATCTAATTGTATAGTTGTTAAAACCGGTTGCTTTTGAGCATTATCGGCTCCAGGTGTCCACTGCCATTTTCGCAATGCGTCATATGCCTTTTTATTAAAGGTTGTACCAGGAAAGCTTTTGATTACCATCAAATTTTGCGGCTTGCCATCGCCGTCGATTAACAGCGTAAATTCTACACAACCCGATATGCCCTTTTCACCTGCATCCGCAGGATATTCCGGAGCAATCTTGCGCTTAACCAGCCAATATTTTTCAACGGCTTCTTTGTTACCAATTAAATCCAACTGCCCAGTAACAGCTGATTGATTTACTGTCGAGCAAGCACTTAATGTAAAGATTGCCGCAACGACTAATAGGTTTTGTTTTTTCACTTAATGTCCTTTTGCCAACAGCCAAAGCAACTGCGCGATATGTATTAGCGGGCCTTTTTGATAAGTCGTTATTTAAGCAAAACACGACCTACTGATTTCTCACCATCCCAGTCCCGGGTATAAAATGCAGAAATATTGGCATTGAAATTCAATAACATTTTAGAACCTTCAGCCTCCAAAACAACCTCTCTGTTACCGGTGACATACCAATTCACTCCCGTCCAGCTGTTGAGAAGCCCAATAGAACCATCGTCATTAAAACGTAACTTGTAATCACGACCACGCCATGTATATATCCACTCAGAGTTACCAAGTTTAGCGGCTAACATTTTTGATGAAGCAATACTTTCGTAGCTAAATCTTTGAAGTGGGTTGGAATAGCTTGACGCGCTAAAAGTTAAAATAAAAAAAATTAATAAAAATTTATACACTTACACTTCCTTTTACTGATATCCAAATCACCGGGACTAAGCGCAAAAAGACACGGGCGTCGGGGTCAAGCTACCAACGGGAGCGATGATAACTGACCTTGCAGTATGCTATTGATATCACGTTAATTTTCGCTTGTATGCTTTTTGCCATTTTTACTTGTTACCCAAAGATAAATAACCATCCCGAAGCTTAATAATAAACACGCTGAAGAAATTTTAAAAACGAGCTGTATTCCCGTATTAGGACAACCCCACATACATGAAGACAATAGACCTGCAACCGACAGAGCAAGCATCAAAATGTTTACTGCTACAGCAAAAAAGTACTTCATTGCTCACCCGAGCTTAAAACACAAAGCAAACAGGCAGAAAAACGCATTAGCGTTGACGTCCCTCGCAGGGGCCGTAGGCCCCGAATGCCGCACTTTGTTAGGCTTTTGCATTTAGTTCTTGCTCAGTCTTGTATATCAGAATTTCCAAAACTGATGCGTCATTTGCGATGTCAGCGTAAGCTTCTTCATCAATTTCATCCGAGCGCAGCTGAGCTTCTAAATACTCCATGTATTTGTGTAAGGCTGCCAAAGCAATTACTTTTTCTTTTTGAGAAAGCTCCATATTCACACCTTCCTTTGCGCTAGGGGGAAATCAGGCATAGCGACAGCCGAAAAATCTTTAAGCTTTTGAATAAAAGATGAAAGGGGCATGTCATGTAAAGGGCGTATAGTGTAGTGAATTTGCCCAGTAACCGGGTTCATGCCTTTATCTCGGCTAACTCGCATTCCTGAAGGAATTTGCGCACCTTTAGGTAACTTCCACCAACGATTACCGAAACGCAGATTGGGCTTATTGAACAGCGAGATCCCGCCGGATTCATGGTCCACCCAATCTATACCGCCTTTCTTATATATCTTAAGATCATGTACCTCACCAAGTTCACGTGGTGGCATTGTACGGGGTTTGTGCATTTGAGGACTTGTCGTAGTTCCGTGCCGGAATAAATCTACTGGCAATTTTTCAAAGTATAGTTCTTCTATAATTTGGCTCATTTAAACTCTCCTATGTTTGAGCTTTGTTTCTGATCTCGAATCTGATTAGCCAACGCTTTGCTAATTGGCTGCCGCAGCGTAGCGTAGGAAGTCCAGTGGAGGCCACGTTTTTCGTGGCCGGAACGAAATTAAGCAATAACATGGACTCCCCCTCACTATCCGGCATCGACGTGCCAAACTGAGAGTGTCTAATCAAACAGTCACAAGTGAGGGGAAGTCGCATGGCACAGTGTATACGTTGCGGGATTGATATTGCAAAGCTCGTGTTTCAAATTCATGGCGTAAATGCTAACACGGGTGAGACGGTGATGGTCAAAAAGCTAGCAAGAAACGAAGTACTGCGCTTTTATGCCAATAAAACACCGATGCTGATAGGCATTGAAGCCTGTGGAGGTGCACATTATTGGGCGCGAGAGCTGACCAAGCTGGGGCATGCAGTCAAACTGATGACGCCGCAGTATGTTGCGCCATACCGGCGCGGCGGTAAAAACGATGCCAATGATGCTGAAGCGATTTGCGAAGCCTTAGCCAGACCCAATATGCGTTTTGTCGCGGTTAACTCTGAATCACAGCAAGCGGTCCTGATGATGCACCGCATGCGTGACCAATGGGGGCGCGAGCGCACGTCCTTAATGAACCAAATCCGCAGCTACCTGCATGAGTTTGGCATCGTGATTAATCAGGGGCGTGCAGCGCTGGCCAAAAGCTTACCGCTGGTAGCAGACGAAGAATCCTTGCCCTTGCTGTTCCGCCAGAGTATCGCCGATTTAGCCGACAGGCTGACTGATTTAGAAACACGCGTTGATACGCTCAACAAACGAATTGAAAGCTGGAGTAAGCAAGATAGTACAGCAAAAGCACTACTCGAGCTATGTGGTGTGGGCAGTGTGACCGCCAGTGCGGCAGTAGCAACAGCCGGCGATGTGTCAGTATTTAAAAACGGCCGGCAGTTTGCAGCCTGGCTAGGTTTAGTGCCAAAACAAAACTCATCGGGAGGCAAAACGATACTGGGAGCAATAACCAAGCGCGGCGACCGTTACTTGCGAACCCTGTTAGTTCAGGGAGCTCGGACGGTGATGCTAGCGGCCAGCAGAGCACAAAAATCCAGCCAAACCAACCCGATGTTTGAGTGGATTTATAAGTTACAAGAGCGACGACCAAACAATGTGGTTGCCGTGGCTATCGCTGCAAAACAGGCCAGAATGCTCTGGGCAATAATGGCAAAGCAGCAGCGGCAAGATACTTTAGGTTTAGCAACATGATGTAGCAGTACGAAGTAAAAACAGTAAGTTAACGACAACTCTCAACCAAAGCATTGCACTACAAAGTGGATAAATAAAGCGGCAACGACCGTTCACAGGAAGGGCCTGATAACAATCCCGGTATTCATTACCGTTGATGCGATGAGGCACCTGTGCGCGAAAGTTATCAGGGCTGGAGCATGGTTAATATCATGAAACTCACGAGCCGAATAGACGTATGCAGTCATTCACCGCCAAGTTTGATCACTTTGTGCTTGCAATAGAGGGGGGAGCCCATAGACAACTTGTTAGCTTTCATTTGGCAAAAATATTTTGCCAGTGCTATGAACTATGCCAACGGAGCCTTCAATCGTTTCTAATTCAACACCATAATCATCAATGCGCGTGATACTGCCCCAGTGATAGTGTGAAACTGTAGGCTCTAGTGAGCCCATTGAATGAAGAAGTTGACCTAGCTTGTATTCATTAATTAGTGAGCCATTTTTGTATATAGTAAGCATCACTTCTTCAGAGGTTACTTCTTTGCTTACCAAATTTAATCCTGAATAACCTACTGCTACATACGTCCCTGTTGGGGATATCAATATTGATCGATGCCATCCCGGAATTTGATATAGCTCAGTAAGAGTAAACTTGTCCTTTACTGCATAAACTGTAGTGTTTTTACCTAATTCACTATACGCACAAAAGTTAATGTAAGCATCGCAAGTACGGTAACTTTTAGGCGCTTCTAATGGCTCATCGGCATGAGCCATACTAAAGAACAAGATTAAAGTAAAAGTTACGAATTTCATCAAAACCTCGAAGAAAGCTAACGCAAAGCACACGGGCGGAAAAACGCGACAGCGCAGGGGCCGCAGGCCCCGAATGCCGCACTTTGTTAGGCGCTTGGTTTAAAAACAAATACATAATGTGTAACCTGTAACGGATCGTTTTTAAGTGAGTCTATAGCGGCATTAATACTGGGCTGATTTTCAATAGAAAATGAAGCACAAAACTCAGTTATCGGTTGCCGCTTACCGTCTGGAAATATGGTAAAAGCATCGTAGCCCAGAAAGATAAACCCATGACCATAAGCTTGTTTTATTACGTCAATTGCATCAACTCTTGCAACTACACATTCCTGTCCAAACACGGTAAACGGTATAAGCCAGTTTTGATAGAGCTGAGCCTGATTCATCATTATCGCCTTACCAAAAGCACAAAATAGCTAAGTTAAAGAAGACCCCATACCCACCCTCAGCGTGTAAACGTCAATGTTTTTGGGAGTAACAGTAATGAGTACTATGTTCTAATGTACGCAATACAGGGGATAACAATAACTGAAGGAGTTGAACCTTCGAGGCATGCCCCTACACCTCACCGTAGTACAACTTAACCCAGTTGACGGGAAACATTCGCCCGAATACAAACTTACCGCACTTCTTTACTCAATCAAATCTTCAGTCCAGTTTAATGCTTGTATCCTTACATCAAGTTCACGGAACTGTTTGGCATAGTCGTCAGCCTGCTTCTGAACACTCTTTACGTCCACAGCAGGCATAAACTTGATCTCAAGCTTTTTATAACGATCTTGAGAAACAGTAGCTTGTTTTGCTAGCTCTCTATAGAGATCTCGTAAAGAAGCCAGCTGCTCACGCTCGGCCAAGATGTCAGCCATCGTATTATTTTGGTCAAACTTCAAAACATTGTTTGTCTTATTTACTTTTTTTACCAGAACAACAAGCTCTTTCGAAGCCTGAGCTAACTCTAAAAGTAGCTCATTCGGATCTTCGGCTGGTTTCTCATCAACCTGAATCTTTGCATTCCTCAAGATCCGTTCCTTTAATTGATTTACCTTTCTCTGCAAGTCGGCTCTTATACTTAATGCTTCTGCAAGTTTCAAAATTATCTCCTTAAAAGCTGTTCTTACCCATAAAAAGTAGACACCCGGTTATGCGCATTTGCGCTCAAACTCAGCCGGGCTGACGTAGCCAATCGCTGAGTGCCTACGGACACGGTTATAAAATATCTCAATGTACTCGAAGATACCTGACTTCGCCC
>JAHJZX010000018.1 GCA_018826295.1 Gammaproteobacteria bacterium | reverse complement strand
TCGTGTAATCGAACCTTTGATTACTCTGGCTAAGATCGATAGCGTTGCAAACCGCCGTTTAGCTTTTGCCCGTACTCGTGATAAAGAAGTTGTTGGTTTATTGTTCAACGTGCTGGGTCCGCGTTATAACGTGCGTCCAGGTGGTTACACTCGTATTCTGAAGTGTGGCTTCCGTGCCGGTGACAACGCGCCAATGGCATACATCGAGTTAGTTGACCGCCCAGAAGTGGGTGCTCTGCCAGTTGAAGAAACTGCTGCTGAGTAAGCAACTCGAAATTAGAAAGCCGGCATATGCCGGCTTTTTTTTGTCAAAATTTCGAACATAACTTAGTTTAGGATTTACGTTTGTTGCGCTTTATCCTCAAAACATCAGTATTTAGCTTACATGTCGATATCTTTTAAACGTGTTAGGTTAAAAAGGTATGACTTATGCGTATTTCGGTGAATCCGATCAGCGATTCCGGAGTTATCCGATCACCTGCTAACCGTTCTTTTTCTTGATGGTATTTTTACGCTAAGTGATCGGATTGGTCTAGTTTTCTCATTGACTCTCCTGTTAATTCAATTCGGTGGCTGTTGTGTAGTAAACGGTCTAGCAGTGCATCTGCAATGGTGGGACTTGGAATGAGTTTGTACCATTCGCTGGTCGATATTTGACTGGCAATGATGGTGCTTGATTGTTGATAACGCATTTCCATCACATCAAGCAGGTCATTCGCTTGGCGCGCCGTCAGTGGTTCCATGCCCCAGTCGTCCAGGATCAGTAGCTTACGTTTGGCCAGTGTACTGAGTTGCTGACGGTATGAACCGTCAGCACGTCCGATATTGAGCTCGTCCAACAACTCACCAAGCCGGTAGTAACGGACGCTGTGATGCTGATCACACGCTTGTGTGGCCAGTGCGCAGGCAAGGTAAGTTTTTCCGCAGCCCGTAGCGCCTGTCAGGATGATGTTTTGATTGTGGTGCAGATACTGACCACTGAGTAAGGCGGCGATTTTGTCTTTACGTAGTCCTCGATTGGCTCGGTAATCGATATGGCTGGCGCGCGCATCAATACGTAATTTCGCCTGGCGCGACAACTTCTGCACCTTGGTGTTATCCCGGCAGAGCAGTTCATGCGTGGCAAGCAAGCTTAACCGCTCTTCGAAGCTCATTTCGCTGTATGTCGCGGGTTGTGCTTGCTGTTGCTGCAATGCCTGACTGAAGTGACCAAGCCGCAACGCCCGCAGTTGCTCGTGTAATGTCGATAAACTCATGTTGGTTTTCCTTATTGGTAGTAATGTTGGCCGCGGATATTGTGGTGCGTCAGTGGTGGTTGCTCATCAACAACACCGGCGATTGAGGCGTGTTCTTTGTTGTTCACCAGCAAATTGGTAATCACTTTTAAGTACGGCTGCTCCAGTAGCAGCGCCTGTTGGCAAGCAGCTTCCAGCCGCTCATTACTATATTTTTTGGCCAGACTCAGAATGGCCAGACAGCTTTTCACCGCCTGCTCCGGATGCTGACGACGCTCCAGTTGGAAGGTGATCACAGCCCTGACACCACTACCAATGTTGTCAGCCCAACCCATTAACCGTTCAGCGCTCCAGCGCTGTTTGATATGAGCGTCAGGCATATGCTCTTTGACGGTGGTAAAACCGCCGTCGTGATGTTTTCTGGGATGCTGAGCAACTACTTTGCCTTGGTAATACACGCAGATGATTTGTGCCGTCGCTTCAATCGTCACGGTGTGGCTCACCAGATGATGCGGGACCGAGTACGCATGTTTGGCATATAGCACATGATAATCAGGCCCAACATGGGCTTGTTTGCTGTCGATGTACTCATAGGGATAAAGCGGTAAAGGCATCAATGCGGGTTTATCAAACCGGACATAAAGCTCATGACGAGAGCCCGGATGTACACGCTGCTGACGGTGATTCAGATCTTGCAGCAGTTCACGGATCCGCAGGTTTAAACTGCTCAGCGTGTAAAAATGCTCATGCCGTAATCGCATCAGGATCCAACGCTCAACAATGAGTACCGCGTTTTCAACCTTTGATTTGTCCTTGGGTTTATAAGGCCGGGCAGGCATGATTGCCGTGCCGTAATGACGTGCCATACGGGCATAGTTCTCATTGAGAACCGGCATGTAACGATGGGTTTTGCTGACCGCTGAGCGCAGATTATCAGGCACCAGTAAACGCGGAATACCACCAAAGAACTCGAAGGCACGGGCATGTGCCATGATCCAATCTTCAAGCTGCTGGGAGCGCCCGGCTTCAACATAGGTGTAATTGGAGGCACCTAAGGTGGCAACGAAGATTTGGGCGTGATACCGGATCTCACCCGTGTCAGGGTTAAGGATTGCTACGGTTGGACCACAATAATCGATAAACAGTTTGTCACCGGCAATATGCAGTTGCCGCATGCTGCGTTTGAGACTTTTGACCCACGTTTGATAATGCTCACAAAACTGTGTGTAGCCATAGGCCGTGGCCGTATCAAGGTCACGATATTCCTGCCATAACAGCAGCTTGGTCATCCCTTTACGTTTGAGTTCCTGATGCATCAAAGCGAAGTCAGGCTGGCGTTTGTGCTTGGACGAGTTTTTGCCTTTATAGACAGCTTTTTCTAACTCGGTATCGCTTGTATCATCAAGCAATGGCCAGCTTAAACCACTGGTCGCAAAGCGTGACAAGATCTCGCTGACAGTCGCGGGACCCACAGAGCAGCACTTACTGATGTCTCTTAAGCTAAGGCCGGCATCAAAGCGAAGTCTCAGAATGTCTTTAATTTTGCTCATATCTGTTCTCTTTCTAGCCATGGTCAGCTTTTCCTAAATGCATTAAAGTTAGGATGAGCTTACCAGTTGATTTAGTTAGAAAAAGAATGGCATTTCGGTATTCCGATCAGTGATTCCGGCATTCCGAACAGCGATTTCGGAAATGGCTAAAAGTGATCGGATAAAACCGAAACAGGCGATCGGATTAAACCGAAATGGGTGATCGGATTGGACCGAAATGAGTGTTCGGATTCATCCGAAACATGCATCGACTTACTCTGCTTTCTAAAGTACACCTATCTA
>JAHJZX010000017.1 GCA_018826295.1 Gammaproteobacteria bacterium | reverse complement strand
GGGTAAATTAGCAGCCCAATTCAGTTACACAGGAAAAAACATGATCCAGCTGCAACAGGTGGAACTGCGCCGTGGTATTCAGTGCTTGTTTCAGGGTGCCGATCTTACCGTATTTCCGGGGCAAAAGGTGGGAATTGTCGGTGCTAACGGTTGTGGTAAATCCAGCCTGTTTGCCCTGCTGCTTAATAAATTGCACGCCGACGCAGGCAATGTCAGCATTCCTTCCGGCTGGCACATATCTACCGTAGCGCAGGAAACACCAGCACTGGACTGCAGCGCGATGGATTATGTACTGCAGGGCGACGAGCAGTTATTTCCATTGTTACTGAAGGTGCGTACCGGTTGCAGTGAATCAGATCTTGCAGCCGTGCATCTGCAAATTGAAGCCTTAGATGGCTACCGCGCCGAAGCCAAAGCCGGTATTTTGCTCGATGGTCTGGGCTTTAGCGGCGAAGCGCAGCAACAGGCGGTTAAGTCATTCTCTGGTGGTTGGCGCATGCGGTTAAACCTGGCCCGCGCCCTGATGCAACGCGCCGAATTACTGCTACTGGACGAACCCACCAACCACCTTGACTTAGATGCGGTACTCTGGCTGGAAAAATACCTGGCTAACTATCAGGGCACCTTGCTGCTGATCAGCCACGACCGCGATTTTCTTGATGCGGTAACCGACAATATTGTGCATATCGAACGGCAAACACTAACCCTGTATAAAGGCAACTATAGCCAGTTTGAGCGCCAACGCGCCGAGCAGCTGGCACAGCATCAGGCCAATTTTGATAAGCAACAGCGCCAGGTCGCGCACCTGCAAAAATTTATCGACCGCTTTAAAGCCCAGGCCACTAAAGCCCGTCAGGCGCAAAGCCGGATTAAAGCGCTAGAACGCATGACGATTCTGGCGCCAGCTCATGTTGACTCGCCTTTCAGCTTTAGTTTCCGCGAACCCAAATCGCTACCTAACCCGCTGCTGAAAATGGATAATGTGCAGGCCGGTTATGCCGATAAAGTCATTTTGAGCCAGATTAAGTTTCAGCTGTTACCCGGTAGCCGTATAGGTTTACTGGGTCGTAATGGCGCCGGTAAATCGACATTAATTAAATTGCTGTCCGGCAGTATGGCGCCGCAAAGCGGTGAAGTCTGGTATGCCAATGGCGTCAGTTTAGGCTATTTTGCCCAGCATCAGCTGGAAACACTACGGCCGCAGGACTCGCCGCTGCAGCATCTGGTGCGGTTAGACCCTTTAGTACCCGAGCAAAAGCTGCGCGATTTTTTAGGTGGCTTTGGCTTTCATGGCGACAAAGCGCTGGAAGCCTGCGCCCCGTTCTCCGGTGGTGAGAAAGCCCGTTTAGTGTTGGCATTAATTGTCTATCAGCGGCCAAATTTATTATTACTCGATGAGCCGACAAACCATCTCGATTTAGATATGCGTGAAGCCATCGTTATGGCGTTGCAAGAGTTTGAAGGTGCAATAGTCATCGTCTCGCACGACCGCCACCTGCTTAGCAGCTGTACCGATGAGTTTTATCTGGTTGCGCATGGCCGTGTGGCGCCATTCGACGGTGATTTAGCCGATTATTACCAGTGGCTGCAACAAGATGCGCGCCAAAGCGCCAGTGTCGCCCAAACAGACGCGCCTGCCAGCAGCAATGTGGTGCGTAAAGATCAAAAACGGCTGGAAGCCGATTTACGTAACTTGCTACGGCCAATAAAACAAAAAGTCGATAAGCTGGAGCAACAGCAGGAAAAGCTGACCAAAGAGCTGGCAGCTATCGAAGAAAAAATGGCCGACCCGGATATCTACGACGCTAAACGTAAAGCCGAGCTGACGGATTTGCTGGCCAAACAAGCCAGCGCCAGCCAAAGCCTTGCCAGCATTGAAGAAGACTGGTTTATGGCACAGGACGAACTGGAGCAAAAAACCGCACAGTTCTGGCAAAGCAATGCCTGACAGCAGCAAAGTAGCGGCACAGATAAGCGCTGCACAGCTGTGGCAGTTTAGCCTTGCACTATACCCGCAGGTAAAAAGCCTCTGTCTGCAGTGGCAGGACGAGCTCGGCGCTAACGTTAACCTGCTGCTGTTACTGTGTTATTTAGAGCAACAGCAGTTAAGCCTTACCAGCACTGAATTGCAGCAACTGGCCACAAGGCTGAACAATTTCAACACAGCCTTTACCCAGCCACTGCGCGCATTGCGGCGAAACAGCACAGCGGTAGCATTGCCTTGCCAACAACAGCAAACGTTAAAACAGGCGTTGCTGCAAGCAGAATTAGAACTGGAAAAACTGGAACAACAGCTACTGCTGCAGCATTGCCCGGCATTGACGCGTGTTGCTGCCAGGCTGCTGGAGCACTATCTGGCGCTACTTACCGATAACAGTGCAAGCTATCAAGCGCAATTGTTTGATCTGCGTCAAGCCATGGCCCAACTGGCGTAAAACCGTCACCGCTTTTTTGATCTGGGTCAGTTAATGTTTCACGGACGTTTTCTACACTGAGCGTATCAACTCAGTCAGAGGATACGGCTATGAATATATGGCAGCAGTTTTTAAATGATCCGGTAATCTTTATCTCTTTTACCGGCTTAGCAATTGTGATTGGCTTATGCGCGTTTTACGCCATCTATTTTTTCTACAAAGTAGAGCACGATCAGCCGGGAACAAAATAAGTACTACGCTTATTCCAGTTCAAGGTACTGCAGCTTATCGGGTATGCCATTCCAGGCATCGGCATCAGCCGGTGCGGGTTTTAGCTCACGGATATTGGGCCACAGCTCTGCCAGTTCGGCATTTAATGCAATAAAACCATGCTGTTCTGGCGGTACCTTATCTTCCTGCACTATGGCATTAGCCGGGCATTCCGGCTCACACAAACCACAGTCAATACAGATAGTCGGGCTGATGGCCAGAAAATTGGGCCCCTCAAAAAATGCATCCACCGGGCATACCGCCACGCAATCGGTGTACTTGCATTTTATACAGTTATCTAATACCACAAAGGCCATAGTGTGTTGCTTCCCGTTGTTGCAGGTTGGCGATCATACTGCAGTAGCGGCAAAAAACAAGATTACGGACAAAGCCGCTCAGTTGGCGTAAAATAGCGGCATCTTGTGAGCTGCCGCCGGCGGCTATGACACCGATACGGAACCCCTATGCTGCGTCTTACCGAAATTAAACTGCCGTTAAACCACGAAGAAAGCGCCATTAACGCTGCCATTATTGCTAAGTTAAACATAAAACCCGAACAACTGCATAAGGTTACAGTATTTAAGCGCGGCTTCGACGCGCGGAAAAAAACCGATATCCAGCTTATTTATACCCTGGATATAGAGGTCGATAACGAAGCAGCGTTATTACAAAAGTTCAGCAAAGATCAGCATGTTAAACCTTCACCAGATACCAGCTACAAATTTGTTGCCCAGGCGCCGGAACAGTTGCCAGAGCGGCCTATTGTTATCGGCCTTGGCCCCTGCGGCTTATTTGCCGGCTTGCTGCTGGCGCAAATGGGCTTTAAACCCATTATTTTAGAGCGCGGTAAAGAAGTGCGCGAACGAACTAAAGACACCTTTGGTTTTTGGCGCGGTAAAGCGCTAAACCCGGAGTCTAACGTACAGTATGGCGAAGGCGGCGCCGGTACTTTCTCTGATGGCAAGCTATACAGTCAGGTAAAAGATCCAAAGCATTATGGCCGCAAGGTAATGAGCGAATTTGTTGCCGCCGGCGCGCCGGACGAAATAATGTATGTTAGCAAGCCGCACATCGGCACCTTTAAGCTGGTGGCGATGGTAGAAAAAATGCGCGCCAGAATCATTGAGCTGGGCGGCGAAATTCGCTTTAGCAGCCGGGTTGATGATTTGCATATCGACAACGGCCAGATCAGCGGTTTAACGCTATCCACCGGTGAACAACTGCACAGCAAGCACGTGGTGCTGGCAGTGGGCCACAGTGCGCGTGATACCTTTCAGATGCTGTACGACAAAGGCGTTTATGTTGAGGCCAAACCGTTTTCAATTGGCTTTCGTATTGAACACGAGCAGTCGATGATAGACGAGTGCCGCTTTGGTCCTAATGCCGGCAACCCGATTTTAGGCGCGGCCGATTACAAACTGGTGCACCATTGCAGCAATGGCCGCAGCGTGTACAGCTTTTGTATGTGCCCGGGCGGCACTGTTGTAGCGGCAGCTTCAGAGCACGGCGGCGTAGTTACTAATGGTATGAGCCAGTATTCGCGCCATGAGCGCAATGCCAACAGCGCTATCGTTGTAGGTATAGATCCGGAACGCGATTACCCCGGTCACCCGCTGGCGGGTATTGCGCTGCAACGTCAACTCGAGCAGCTGGCATTTAAAGTAGGCGGTGAAAACTACCATGCACCGGCGCAGCTGATTGGTGACTTTCTCTCTGCTAAGCCATCTACCGAGTTGGGTGAGGTAAAACCGTCCTACACCCCCAATATCACTTTGACTGACTTAGCCCAGGTGTTGCCAGATTTTGCTATCGCTGCTATCCGTGAAGCCATACCAGCCTTTGATAAACAAATTAAGGGTTTCGCCAAAGCCGATGGTTTACTCACCGGTGTGGAGACCCGTACCTCGTCGCCCATTTGCATTAAGCGCGGCGCCGATTATCAAAGTATTAATATTAAAGGCCTGTATCCGGCTGGTGAGGGTGCCGGTTATGCCGGCGGTATTTTGTCGGCAGGTATCGACGGTATCAAAGTGGCCGAAGCAGTGGCCCTGGCAATATTGGCACAGACACAGGCGGCTCCCGGCGTCTGAGCATGAACAGCAAGGCGACACGGCAGTACTATCGCAATGGTCCACCACACCGCGCGGGTGCCGATGTCAGCTTTGCCGATCTGGTAAAAATTTTTGGCTTTAACAGCATTCATATAGGCCGCTGGGTAACAGCGGACGAGCAGCAACGGGCAGCTAATCTGTTTTTTGATGCGCTGTGTGATTTACAACAATTGCTGCAGGTGCCGGCACAGGTTATCTCGTTAAATGGCAGCCTGGCGCTCACCTACGGTATTGGCGGCCAGCCCGGCGCGTGCGCCCACTATCAGCCGCAGGGGCGTATTCTGGCACTGGCGAAAAATGCAGGTGGCGGCAGCCTGGCACATGAATGGTTTCATGCCTTTGATCACTATGTGGCAGCGAAAATGTTTCAGCCACCGCCAGCGCCAGGCGTATTTGCCTCGCGCTGCTGGCTGCAAAACCACAGTGTTAAACTCCATCCGCTAAACCTGCTGTTAGCGCAGGCCTTCCAATGCCTGTTTGTCAGTGCTGATGGCCAAAGCGAGAGCGATTTTTTTCGCTGCTGTCGGGTACTGGATGCAGGTTTTGGTCAGCTTTATCTGGCCTTGCCGGAAGAAATGGCCGCCAGAGCTTTTGAGCATATGCTGCAGCGCCAGAGGCTGAAAAACAGCTTTTTGGTCGCTGGCACCTTGCAAAGTGAGCTGGCAAAACTCGGCGCCTACCCTAAGCCAGCGTTAAGCGACAAGCTAAGTGAGCTGTGGCTGAGTTATTTTAATCATCTGGGACAGGCGTTACAGCGCAGCTAGCAGCTAAAACAGTAACTAACTAGCTTGGACATCGCTGCGCTTTGGTGCTACGTGCTGGTTTAGCTGTACCCGGTTACCGCCGCTGCTTTTAGCCTGATACATAGCATTGTCGGCCAATAACAGCAGCGCTTTAATATCCTGACTGTGGCTAGGGTACAACGCCACTCCTATACTGGGCAGCACTTGCAACAAGTGGCCTGCCAGCGCAAACGGGCTTTCCAGTGCACTGCGTACCTTCTCAGCTAATGCCATAGCGCTATCGGCACTGTCTACCTGCTCCAGCAAGATGACAAATTCGTCGCCACCAAAACGCGCGACGGTATCGCTGTGGCGCAGGCCGGTTAAGATACGTTGTGCTGTATGTTGTAGCAGTTCATCGCCTACCTGATGGCCGTGCAGATCATTGACTTGCTTAAACTTATCTAAATCCAGATACAGTAGCGCAAACTGGCCCTGCTCGCGCTGCGCGCGGGCCATAGCAGAGCGCACTCTGTCGTCAAACAGCTCACGGTTAGGTAAGCCGGTTAACTGATCGTACAGCGCATTGCGTTGCAGGTGCTGCAGCATTTGTTTGCGCTCTATGGCCACCGCCACTTGTACTGAGACAAACTCCAGCAGCTCAATTTCACTCTGGCTGTAAGGGGCGACCGTCGGCGCATTGTGTACCATCAACACGCCGATCACTGTCGTTTGCGATTTGAGCGGCAAGCCCAGCCAGTTTACCGGCAACGTTGATATTTGCTGGCGCAGCGCAGCGGGTAAGTCCTGCGGCTCTTGTTGCTGCAGGTTTATAGTTTCACAGCGCTGCATTACCTGATGACACAGTAGCATCAGGTTATCGCTGTTATCTGCTTCTGGCATAGCACTCAGGCGGGCGTCATGCACAAACTCAAGCTGGGCGCTGTCTTTCGCCGCCAGCAAAATGGCAAAACGCTGCATCGGCACCAGCCCGGCGATAATCTGCTGAATACTCTGGTACAGTGCGGCTAAATCGTCACAGGCAAAGGCCGCTTCAGAAATGGCATAGACCGCTCTCTGGCGCGCTTCAATAATTTTACTGCGGCTGATATCACGCGCCACCGCCACCCGGCGCTTGTCTGTCGCCGACCAGCGCGCCGACCACAGCAGATGCACTATCTGACCATCTTTGCGGATATAGCGGTTTTCAAAATCTATCTTTACTACACCGGCATTAATCTCGGCGGCAGCCTTTAAGGTGCGCTGGCGATCATCCGGGTGCACCAGCTCTATCATTGGCCGGCCCAGCATTTCCTCGGGCGTATAACCAAAAATACGCTCAGCACCGGCGCTGACAAATTCAAAGCGGCCGAATTTATCCACCACACAAATGGCGTCCAGTAGCAGGTCAATGTAATTACTCAGCGCTTTATAACTTTCTGTATTCATTAAACCGACTGACACAGACGTAAATTTGTTTAAACATTAGCACGGCTAACGTTGGATAGCAGGCGAAATATTAGCATTATCCTTTGCAGGTGATCTTACCGCTAAATCAGGCTAAGCTGTGCCGCATTCTTATAAGCCCATTTTTTTGCATTTTCAGGGATAATAAATGGCTGCTTTGATCAAGGTTTTAAGCGACCAAGTAACGCAATTAACTACTGGATCAATAATTCATCATCTTTACGACAGTGATATGGCGAAGTTTAAGTTTACGTTTTCATCAAGAACAGAACAAAGCACCATCACGTCCATCTTATCTGACATGGACGATGAAATTCAGGCGATTGAGCAACGGCTTTCTAAAACCCGCAAAATTAAGCAGGGTATGATGCAGGAATTGTTGACTGGCAGAGTCGCTTTTGGTGAAGCCTGTGGGAGTGCAAAACCATGCCAATTGAATTGACCACCCCTGATTTAATTAGCTTAGTTAAAGAACTTTGCCGCTTACCGCAGGAAACCGAGTGGGTAGAGTTTAAACGCAACGCCGATATTGAAGTGATTGGCGAGTATATTTCCGCTTTGGCAAACTCTGCCGCGTTGCACGGTAAACAGCAAGCATATCTGGTATTTGGTGTTGACGATAAAACACACAAGATTGTCGGTACTAGCTTTAAGCCATCAGTGCAAAAACATAAGCAGCAGGAAGTCGAAAGCTGGCTGTTGCAAAAAATTTCACCAAAAATCCATTTCCGTTTTTACGAGTTTAATGCTGACGAGTATACAGCTGTGGTGCTGTTAGAGATTCAGCCTGCCAGCCATAACCCAGTACAATATGAGGGTGTGGAATATTTTCGGCTTGGCAGCTACAAGAAAAAACTAAAAGAGTTTCCGGAAAAAGAACGGGCGTTATGGCGAACCTTTGACAAAACGCCGTTTGAGCAACAACTTGCAGCATCGAATCTGCCGGCTGACGAAGTGTTAAAACTGTTAGATTATCCGGCTTATTTTGATTTACTAGGCTTACCCTTACCTGAAAATCGTATAGGTATTCTGGCTGCACTTTGTGCCGATAAACTGTTACTGGAAAGCACTGGGCAGAAGTGGCATATCACCAATTTAGGCGCGATTTTATTTGCAAAAAAGCTACAACAATTTCAGCATTTAGGCCGTAAAGCTGTACGTTTAGTGATGTACAAAGGTAATAGTCGTATTGAAACTGTGCGGGAAATTGAAGGCAGCAAAGGTTATGCATCAGGATTTGAGGGGTTAATTGATTACTTGAAAACCTTGCTGCCGTCGAATGAAGAAATTGGCAAAGCATTTCGTAAGGAAGTACCGATGTACCCTGAATTGGCTATTCGAGAACTTGTAGCTAATGCCATTATCCACCAAGACTTTTCTCTTTCAGGCACAGGACCAATGATTGAAGTGTTTGAGCACAGAATGGAGATCACTAATCCTGGTGTACCACTTATGGATGCCAGCAGATTTCTGGATTCGCCACCACAAAGTCGCAATGAAGCATTGGCGTCTTTTATGCGCCGCGCAAGTATCTGTGAAGAACGCGGCTCAGGCATAGATAAAGTTGTGCACTTAACTGAACTTTATCAGTTACCTGCACCAAGTTTTGAAGTACACGACAACCATACGAGAGCCGTACTTTTTGGTTATAAAACCTTTGCTGAGATGGATAGAGAAGATAGAGTACGGGCGTGTTATTTACATTGCTGCCTTCGATATGTTAACCGAGAATACACCAACAATAGCTCACTGCGAGAGCGCTTTGGTATAGAACAAAAAAATCAGGCGCAAGTAAGCCGGGTAATTAAAGATACAGTGAATGAGGGTTTAATCCGAGCTTACGATGCAGAAGCAGGTACGAAAGCGATGCGCTATGTACCAGGCTGGGCATAATTTGCTTGATTGATAGTTGACTGCTATCCAGCAATTCCAGGTATAAAAATACTAAGTTACTGTATTATAGAGTTTTTAACTATGAATTTTGCTTGATCTGATAACGCGACATTTGCTTGACTGATGCTTGACGCTTAACTGGCAGCAGAGACACAATTAAAGCTATGTGATTGATATAAATAAATTTATTAAATACAACTTGCTTGACTGTGAAGTTAGCTACAACAGCCTACAATTTAGCGCCATCACATTTAGCATTTTATGGAGTTAATGTATCAACACCGACCCAATGGCAGAAATACCGCAGAACGCTTAACAAAGCCCCGCTGGCTTATGATCACTGGGGTTATTATACACATCTAAAAAAATCAAAAATTATCTGATTTAACTCTATGCTACCAATTTGGTAAGGCTGACGATGACGCTGTTCACAACACAGGAGGAACAGATGCCAAACATTATTTTGCTTAACCCCTGCCCAAACAGGTTGGTAGCTAAAGCCAAACAGTTATTAGCAAACATGGACGAGTCACAAAACCGCAGTAGAAAAATTGCCAGTTTAAAGGCGTGGCGATCGCTGCGCTTGGCTCAAGGGTATCGCTTATTGTATTGCCAGGATAGAGACGCCTATTTGGCCAACCATGATACCTACGAGCGGCAAATTAGCACGCTTAAACGCGCAGGGCTCTGAGTAAGCTAACACTCAATCGGATTAATATATTTTCGTTAAGGATCTTAAACATGGATGCAATTGCACTGACAGATTTAGTGAAAAAGTTGGGTTACAGAAACCACGGCGCTTTGGCCAATAAAATTCGCGACATTTTAAAAGATAAAGAAGATTTCGCGAAATACCTCTTAAAAACAGACAAAGTGTATGGGCGCGATGAAAAAGTGCAAGTGTCTGCCGAGGCAGAAATATTAGTCGACAATTTGGCTATCCTTGCACCTTACGTGAAGTTATTTGGTGTTGCAGAAAGCAAGGAGCAATACACCCCAATAAGCTACTTAGCCAATCCCAATAAGCGGGTTAAAATCAGAAAGGACATGCATAAGTTCGAAAACAAAATTCGGGCTGATATTAAACGGTCTAATGAAACACTCAGTTTATTTCCTAAGTTTGTAAGGTCAATTTTAAATGCTGGTGAGCTTGATATTGCTAAAGATTCGCTAAGAACGCTTATCGAGCATACTAGTGAATCTGAAACATTAGTTGATCTCTCAAACAGTTTTGAATCTGCGCTATGGAATGAAATTGTTGAACTGCAAGGCCTTATCGAATCAGGTAAAGAATCGTCGCTAAGCCATCAAAAACTTGGGGAGAACCTGTTTAAAATGGGCGAATTTGATTCTGCGATTGAGCACTTGGAACGGGCTGTAGAGTTAGATCCGAAAAACGGTACTGCTTATACGATTATGGCGCTTATATACCAAGTCCTGTCAGAACAAGCAGGCAAAGCGCTTAATGGCGCTATGGCTCGCAATGACTTATCAGGTTTTATTGAACATCCAATAGATGCTGAAGAGTACTGGATAAATGAGCGTATCGAATTTGGCATTAATGATTATCAGCAATTACGTGAACGCTTTATCTTTAACGTCATTCACGGTTTATATCACTGGCCGGAACATGACTATAAATGGGACTCAAGGAAAAACTATCTATACAACCTGAAGCAAACGTTAAAAAGCGAGCTGGACACCGTTCGTGAGGACTTGATGATCCCTTTCTTAAAGCATGTTTGCTATAGTGACTTTGAGAAATGGCCTGAGCTGATATCTATCATTATGACGTGGCAATACTCATCTCGTGATGGTGATTGGTCTCCGAATACGCTAAAGCATAACAATCAGCAAAAATGCCAGGTGATGGCGTTAACTAGCTGGTTTTCAGAGGAAGGCGCAAAACAGCTTTTGGAATACGAAATTAAGTTCGTCAGCCGTTGTGAGACAATTTCTAACGAGGCTTATGAGCTATTCGGTATCGATATTTTCCGTTCGCTTTATAGCCAGTATTTCGGCCGCGCAGAGTATGAGAAATTTATTAGCGAAATGCTGGTTAAGTTCCAAAACCAACTGCTGATAAACAACCTCGAGATGATAGCGCAAGACAGGTATTTAAGCATTACAGACTATTTATACAAACTTGGTAAGCACCACGAATATAAGGACTATGAGGATCAGCGCTGGGAATCGTCCCAAAAAATGTACGTGCTAACTGATAAGCAAATACATGAACTGTCCTCGCAAATGAAAGAAGGGCTCAAAGGCTGGCAAAACTTACTTGAGCATAAAGCCTGGCAGCAGTTTGGTTCAACAAATTCAGCTCCTTCTAACATGTGCCTGTTAATTGTTACCGCGTGTTTGGTTGAGCTTAGTCAAGACATTAATTCTGATGCCAACATAACGATTCTTAAAGACTTTTTGCAAACAGAACATAACCTACGCAAAAGTATTGGCGACATAAATTACCCCATGTCGCTAGATCTTGTCGCAAAAATAAAAACCTGTTGTACAGTTAAGGATAAGGAAGGTCTTAACGACCTCCTAAACCAGTATTCCGCGTTGATTGAACAAATCGAGGAGCAAAGGGCCGCTGAGGATATATGGGCTTAATCCTTGTATGTTGTGATATTACTGACGCCCTTGGGGCGTCGGTAATTTGCATAGTTTTCGCTTTGATAATCCGTCATTTCTATAGGCACATTAGTACTTAAACATTGAAATAAGCCGTTGGCAATTGCGCCATACCAGCGCATAAATGGTTAACTGTGGGTTGGCGCCTAAGCTGGTGGGTAAAATAGAACCGTCAAATACCGACAGGTTTTGCAGTTGATGGTGGCGGCCATTTTGATCGACTACGCCCTTAGTGGCATCTGCGCTCATATTACAACCGCCCATTACATGCGCCGATACCACGGTTTGTCGCAGTTTCTGCATCGGTAACTGCTGTATTGCCGCTTTAGCCTCAGCCCAGCTGCTATAAAGCGTGGCATCGTGATGAATGGGTAGTACCTGCTTAGCGCCAGCGGCAAACTGTAGCTGCGCCATCGCCAGCAACGCATTACGCATACCTTGCCAAAGATAATCACTGATGGGGTAGTCCAGCAGCGGCTGCTGCGCGCTGTCCAACTGCACCGTGCCGCCCTGGCTTTGCGGGTGAAAGCCATCACGCAACAGCGCTATAGTGACCTGCAACTGGTTAAACTGTTGCATTAGTGCGGCATGCGCCTCGCCAGTGCCAATTAACTTAGTAGCCATTAGCACCGGGTGTAACGGCGGTACTTCTAATTTAAAACCGGCCGTATCGCTTTGTTGTGGCCAGACAAACTGGTCAGAATAAATCGACTGCGGTGCACCGCTGTGGCCATTAATATTTTCATCAAACAAAGCGCCGGAAATCACTGTCGGGTGTAAATAGGTGTGTTTACCCAAGCGGCCCGACGGATCCGGTACTTTTGAGCGCAGCAGCAGTGCTGGTGAGCCGATAGCGCCGGCAGCCACAATATAGTGCTTTGCCTTAATACGGATACTGATATCGCTACGCGGCTGAAAGTGCTGGTCTACCGGTACCGCTTCCAGAGCGGTGATGCTGTCGCCCTGCCAGTGCAGCCGACGCACCGAGATACGCGATATCAACCTGGCGCCCAATGCCACAGCGGCAGGAATAGTGCTTGCCAGC
Source organism: Gammaproteobacteria bacterium (assembly GCA_018826295.1). GTDB lineage: Bacteria > Pseudomonadota > Gammaproteobacteria > Enterobacterales > Alteromonadaceae > Alishewanella. The sequence goes on along the minus strand of JAHJZX010000017.1, from coordinate 137,960 downwards.
ATCGACTGCTTGGCGTTAATCGGGCAGCCCATACCGCAGTAGCCTAAATTGGCGCAACCGTTAACGTTACGGCTAATTACCGTGTACTGCCAGCCTAACGCTTCGCAGCCTTGTTGCAATTTGGCATTGTTGGCGTTGGGCGCTACTGGCCACTGATGGATATTCAGCCGCTTCTCGGCTTGGCTAAAATAAGGCGTTAAGTCATTGTCGCCAGTAAAATTCAGGCCAAACTCGCTGTGCCAATAGTCCAGTGTCGGTTGCGGTGTGCGGATAGAAGTAGTCCAGTTTACCGTGGTAGAGCCACCGACTGTGCGGCCCTGCAAGATGCCGATGGCCTGATCGCGGGTCTTGCGCGCCGCGCCTTCCTGGTACAAATTCGGGTAGGCCCAACGCTCCTGCATGACAAAATCATCGCGGCTGTAGTAAGCGCCCTCTTCCAGCAGCAAGATGTTAAAACCAGCCCGGGCCAATTGCTCGGCGGCGATGCCGCCACCGGCACCAGAACCGATAATAACAATATCGGTATCAAACTGCTGATCCTGCGTAAACTGGCTGGCATCTAAATGTGTATTGTTCATTACTGCATCCTACCTACTGATAAATCAAGCTCGGAAGCGACGGTACAAGGTGTCCGCACGCAGCAGCGGCAGGGATGCCGCGCAGGCTGAGACAGCACAGGGATGTGCTGTTGAAGGCGGCGAAGTGTGGATTTCCTTGTACCAGAGCCGTTCATAGTGATCGCGGGCCCACCAAAGCTCACAGGCTGCATTTATTATCTTACCTAAACCGTGGCGCAGTGTAGCCGAGCGTCTGCCAGTGCTCGCTTTGGCCATAATAGGCGCCATACAACAGCTCGCGCAGGCCATGATAAGCTTGCTGCAATAGTGCTAAGTAACTGTCGCGCCATTGATTTAACAGCTGCAGACGTTGGCTCAGGCTTAGCTTGGTAAGTGAAATAACATGGCCGGTTAAACCCAACTGACTAAGCCGGTTAGCCAGCAGGTTAAACAGCTGGTTTAACTCCTGCTGTTGGCGCAGCGGTAGAAACGGCAGAAAGTCGCTGATCGCGGTTTTAGTGCGTTCAAGCTCGATTGCGGCTAAGGTCGCATCTTGCGGTAAAGCGCCGTACAATAGTGCCGGTAACAACGCCGATAACACCAGATCGCGGTTATTACTATCCGGCGTCACGCTGTGCTGCCAGCTCCAGATAGCTAAACCGCTACCCAGGCTTGCTACTGCGCCTAAGGCTATGCCGGTTAAGATAAAATTACGCCGATCCATAGTGCTTTACCTGGTGTAAAAGTAAATCCATTCTTTATCAGGACAGGTTAATTTGCAAGCTCAGATCAGACCAGTAAAACACACGCCGTTCCAGCCGGCCTGGTGGCTTAAGCATGCGCATTTGCAGACCATTTTTGCCAAATATTTAAGCCCGAAACAGCGGGTCAGCACCGGGGTAGAAATGTTCAGCCTGCCCGATGGTGATGAAATTCAGCTTAATTGGTTAAGCCAGGCGGTAAATGACGATAGCGCGCCTTTGCTGATTTTGCTGCACGGTTTAGCCGGTGATATTAACAGTCACTATATTCAGGCCATGCTGGCCCAGTGCCAGCAACTTAACTGGCCGGCGCTGCTGATGCATTTTCGTGGTTGCAACGGTAAGCCCAACAAACTGCCGCGCGCCTACCATAGCGGCGACACCGCTGATGCGGCGCTGGTGATCAGCGAAGTGCAACGGCGTTACCCAAACCGGCCTCTAGTCGCGGTGGGTTATTCGCTCGGCGGCAATGTGCTGCTGAAGTATTGCGGTGAGCAGGCTGAGCAGAATCCGTTAGCGGCGGCGGTAGCCGTATGCCCGCCGTTATCCCTGGCAGCGTGTGCCAAACGCATTAACAGCGGCGCCAGTAAACTGTATCAGCGCTATTTACTTGGCCGGTTAAAACGCAGCACCCTGGCTAAACTGCAACAATTTACTGACTTTCCATTACCACTCACGCCACTGCAGGTGCAGGGCTTTAGCAGCATTGAGCAGTTCGACGAGCATTACACCGCGCCTATTCACGGCTTTTTAAATGCACAGGATTACTACCAAAAAGCCAGTGGCAAAGCATTTTTGCGCCAAATCCGCATACCGACGCTAATTATCCATGCCAAAGACGATCCGTTTTTATCCGATGCGGTTATTCCGACAACTGATGAGCTTAATCAGCATATTCATTACGAACTGACCAACGGCGGCGGCCATGTCGGCTTTGTCTATGGCAGTGTGCTAAAACCCCAATTTTGGCTAAACCAGCGCATCCCGCAATTTATTACTGAGCAGTTAGATAAATGATTATCCCCTATACCGATATCACAGACGATACGCTAAACAACCTGATTGAATACTATGTGCTGCGTGAAGGCACCGACTATGGCGAACAGGAAGTGGCTCTGGCAGAAAAAGTGGCCGCAGTTAAGCGCCAGCTAAAAAACGGCGAAGTGGTAATAGTGTATTCCGAGTTACACGAAACGGTAAACCTGATGCCAAAGCAACTGTTTTTGCAGCAACAGGCAGAGCAAGACAGCACGTCATAAAAACATCATCCGTGTTACATTAAATTGTCATAACAGCAGCTGAAACTGGTTTATTAATTTCATAATAAACTCAGGAACTTCAGCATGTTAAAACGCTCGCTGCTTGCATTAAGTATCATGACTATTTTGTCCGGCTGCACCCTGGACGGTGACGATGGCGCGACGGGCCCTGCAGGCCCTGCGGGACCAACAGGCGGTACTGGCCAAACCGGTCAGCCGGGTAAAAACTTACCGCGTGATCTTAGCATCGAAGTAGTGGGCCGCTTCAATACCGGCATTTACGGCAAAGCAGCGGCTGAAATTGTGCAGTTTCATAAGTCCTCAAACTCTGCTTTTGCTATTAATGCGGCAGAAAATCGTATTGAGGTGATCTCATTAGCCAACCTGCCGGTAGCCGCAGTGGGTAATGGCATTACTGACGATAGCCTAAGCTCAGTACCCTTTCTTTTTCCGGCTAGCGTTAATGTAAAAGATAGCAACGGTAATGACGTTAGCGTGGCGCTGGGTGAAGCAAATTCAATCGCCATATACGGTGATATGCTGGCGATAGCCGTAGCCGCAGCGCAAAAAACCGACAATGGCGCGGTGTTGTTTTATAGCCTGAATGCTACCGGCAGTGGCACCTTTGTCAAAGCGGTTGCCGCTGGTGCCTTACCTGATATGGTGATATTTACACCGGATGGCACAAAAGTACTGGTTGCCAACGAAGGCGAGCCCGATACCGATTACAACGCCGACCCGGAAGGCAGCATTTCTGTTATCAGCATAACGGCTGGAGTGCCGGCAGACGTGGCGCAAAGTATTAATCTGACTACAGATATGCATTTCAGCTCTGATCTGCTCTCTGCCAGTGATTACGATACTGACACCAAACGCCGCAACTTGCTGCAAACTGCCGGCGTCAAATTTGCCGGCCCGGCCGGTACCACAGTGGCACAGGATTTAGAGCCGGAGTACATCACCGTAGCGGCCGATAGCAAAACAGCCTGGGTGTCACTGCAGGAAGCCAATGCCATTGGCATTATTGACTTAACAGCTATGACCATTGAAGTGAAAGCACTGGGCATGAAAGACTGGGGCCAGTTTCTGATGGATTACAGCAACGAAGATGAGGTGGCATCGTTTCGCAAGCTACCTAATGTTTATGGCCTGTATCAGCCCGATTCGATTGCCTCTTATCAATGGAATGGCGCCACCTTTATTGTCTCGGCCAATGAGGGTGACTCACGCGATTGGGATGCGTATTCAGAAGATATCCGCGCCGCCGATATTATCGACCCGGACGAGCTGAATAAAACCTTTAGCACAGAACTGCAAGCGCTGTATGACGCCACCGGCGGTGATGATGGTTTAGGCCGGCTGAAAGTCACAGCGGCGCTGGTTGATCCGGATAACGATGGCGTAGTAGAAAAGCTCTATGCTTACGGCGCCCGTTCGTTTTCAATCTGGGATCAAAACGTCAATATAGTGTACGACTCAGGCGATGACTTTGGCCGCATCTCTGCTGCAATTTTGGGCAATAACTTTAACAGTGCCCATACCGAAAACAAAGGCGATAACCGCTCAGACGATAAAGGCGGCGAGCCGGAAGCCATAGACGTCGGCTCTATCGAAGGCCGAACCTATGCTTTTATTGCGCAGGAGCGCAGCGGCGATTTGTTTGTCTATGACGTAACTAACCCATTTCAGACCAGCTTTGTCAGTCACTACATCAACCGCGATTTTGATGCAGAATTTGAGCTCGATGACGAACTGGCCGATCCATGCGACAGCAGCGAAGGTATGGACTGCACTGAAGTGCCACTGGCCGGAGACTTAGGCCCGGAAAGCATAAAGTTTGTGCCAGCCAGCGACAGCCCAAATGGCAACCCGCTATTGATTATCGGTAACGAAGTGAGCGGCAGTGTCACCGTATATCAGGTGACTGAGCTGCAATAACAGCAGTAGACACGAAACAGGCCGCAATAGCGGCCTGTTTTTTTCACTTAGCTAAAATTACTGCTTTAACGGTGCCTTTAACGCTTCTGTCATACCATTGATATCACCGGCTTTTAAACCTATTTCCGACAGCAAGGAATCCAGTATCGGGGCCTGAGCACGGTAACGCAATGCGCTGTTAACTACCTGATCAGCTAAAGAGCCGTTGCCTGCATCAGTGGCAGCACCATCGCCATTGCCGCCGCCCTGGGCTCCCATGCCATTAACTTGCAGAATTTTAATATCGCTGATTTGCTCCATTGGTTTCACACTCTGGGCAATAATATTCGGCAGATGCTCAATCAGTGCCAGGCGCACCTGCATAGCAATTTGCTCTGCCGACAGCGTATTAGCCGCGGTGTTGATAGCTTGTTTACCTTCAGCTTCTACCGCGTAGCTGCGGGCTTTAGCGTCTGCCAGCAACAGCTCGGCGTCTGCCTGGCCTTTCGCCGTTAAGCGTTCTTTATCCGCCTGCCCCTGTGCCGCCAAACGCAGTGCTTCAGCCTGATCTTCCGCCGCCTTTTTCTCCGCCTCTGCGGTTACCATCAACTGAATAGCTTCACGCTCTGCTTGCTGGCGCGCCATAATCAGTTCAACCTGTTTGGTCCGTTCCGCTTGCTCGGTCTGGCGTACGGTAATAACGCCTTCTTCCTGCTTCACTGCTAAAGCACGGGCTTTATCTGCATCGGCTTTGGCTTCAGACTCGGCACGGGATTTCTCTGCCACCGCGATCGATTTTTCCTGTGACGCCAGCTCAACCGCTTTTTGCCGTTCAATTTCAGCCTGCTCTACTGCGCGCTGTTTGGCAATTTCCATTTCGCGTACAGCGCGGTCTTTTTGAATCGTCTCATTGTCGATATCGCGCTCAGACATAATGCGTTTTAAGTCGATTTCACGCTGTGAGGCTATTTGCGCTTCTTCAGCTTCACGCTTTTTCTCCGCCTGCTCGCGGGCAATCTCTGCCATTTGTGATGCGCGGCGAATAGATACTTCACGCTCCTGCTCTAAGCGGGCATATTCTTCTTCACGTGAGATTTGCAGCTTGGCGCGTTCGGCTTCAAGGTTTTTTGTCTTAATCGCTAAGTCGGTTTCCTGCTCAATGTCGTTGCGAATTTTGCGACGTGATTCAATCGCCTGCGTCAGCTTGGTTAAACCCTCAGCATCAAAGGCATTTTGCGGGTTAAAGTGTTCAAAAGCTGTTTGATCCAGGCCGGTTAATGACACCGACTCCAGTACCAGACCGTTTTTCAGCAAGTCTTCTGATACCACATGCTGCACTTTTTGTACAAAATCTACCCGCTTTTCGTGCAGTTCTTCCATTGCCATCTCGGCGGCAACAGAGCGCAGTGCATCAACAAACTTACCTTCTACCAGCTCTTTTAACTCTTGCGGGTTCATGGTTTTTAAACCCAGCGTTTGGGCTGCGTTGGCAATGGCGTCCGCAGTCGGTTTTACCCGCACATAAAACTCAGCAGTGACATCGGCACGCATACGATCACGGGTGATCAATGCCTGCTCGTTGGCGCGGCGTACTTCCAGCCGCAGTGTATTCATATTAACCGGAATAATTTCATGCAACACCGGCAGCACCAAAGCGCCGCCATTCATAATGACTTTTTCGCCACGAAAACCGGTACGCACAAAGGACACTTCTTTGGTGGCTCTTTTATACAGCCGCGCCAGGATCATGCCCAGCACCAGTAAGCCAACCAGCACCGCACCGGCGATGATCAGAATATCAATTAAATTTAATGCCAACATTTACTGCTCCTTATTTAAAAAACTTTCCGTTGTGGCAGACGCTTAACGCTGCTCTGACAAATGCGGGTTGGGGTTTAATATCGCTTTGTATACCGCGCCCTGGCGCGATAACAATAACACTTCGTTGCCCTGGTTAAACTCGTCGGCGGCATTGTCCGGCTCCAGTTGCACATAGTGGCTGTAACCATATTGGTCGCGCACTTTTGCCTCGGCCGGGTAACCCATCCGGGCGGTACCCAGCGTGATTACCGCAATACGGCCGATCAGGCTGTCTTCGCTCACGGCGCTGGTTTCGTCACGCGGCATGATGGCTTGCAGCACGCCGCCACCCAGCCTGACTAACGGCAGGCTAAGCGCCAAAACCACAGGCACTGCCAGCCAGCCCGGTGCTAACAGCCCCAGCATACTGTGCAGCATGCCTTGTAATAACAAACCCAGCAGGCCAAAGCTGAGTAAAAATACCACCAGCAGCATCAACAGCGGCACTTCACCAATGCGCAGCCAACCGAGAAAACGGCTAAGTGCGGTATCTGTGTCAATCTGGCCGACTTCTGCATGCGGGCTGATATCCGACTCGGGTAATAAGCTATCCAGTGCCGACGATACGCCGGCACCAAATAAGGCAGCGATGCCTTCAAGCAGCGCTATCATCAGCATTAACACCAGCGCTATGCTAAAGGCCATATTTTCACTGGCCAGCATCAGGCTTAGCATTAGGCTTTACCGGCTTTTAATGCCGCCAAACGCTCTGCAACGCGATTCTTCCGGGCAAGATCTTCCAGTTCAGCCAGTTTGCCGGCGTTACCCAGATTGGTATCCCGCGCTGCCATACCCGAGGCTTTTTCCAGCACCCGGCCAAAAGCATCAGTGGCCCGTCCGGCTTTGTCTGCTGCCGTGTCACCGCGCTGCGTCACCGTTGCTGCCGCCTGAGACGTTGCCTGTTGTGCCTGCACAAAGGCGCGTAATTCCGCCTGCATTTCGCGTTTTTTCGCCTGCAGTGCCTGCACAAAGCCTTCCAGTTCTTTTTCGCGCGCCGTGCCATCCGTGATTGCCGCTTCCAATACAGGTATGCGTGCTTCAATATCCATTTGTTCGGCAATACCGGCTTCAGCTAAATCATCACGGCCATTGGCTACTGCTACCTCTAACTGGCTGGCCAGTGCTTCGTAGCGGCTGTTTTCTTCCATCAGCTTCTTGCTGGCTAAATGCTTTTGTGCCACCTGCTGGCCAAGCTCAGTGCGGGTGTCAGCAATAGCGCTGTCCAGTTCCCGAATGGCTTGTTCCATTACCGTTTCCGGTGCGCTGTTTTCCACGGCATCCACCAGTGCATTAACGCTGCCACTGACCAGACGCGCGACGCGGCGGGTTATACTTTCACTCATTGCGGTTCTCCTTGTATTGCCAATTTGTGTTGGTGGATCAGTTTGGCCAGGCCAAACACACCTTGCTGCAGCACACTGTCAGCGTCGGCAGTAAGTGCAAGTGGCAGCAATAGCTCGTTTAAGCGGCATAGCTTTAACAGCACCTGCTGCTCAGTATGTTGCAGTTCACGGCTATTTAAGCTGCTGCAACTGGCCGCCAGTGTTTGCAATGTGGCCAGCAGATCCGGCAGTGCATCCAGTAACCGGATCATCAGCTCACTGTGTTGGTTTAACTGCTGCTGCCGCACCAGTAACTGTCGTTTTATTTGCCCTAGCCACTCCTGCATCTGTGCCAGGTTCTGGCCATAATCAGTAAAGCCCTGGTGCCGGCGCCGGGTTTCTGCCAGTAATGCCCTTAACTTATCAGACGGCGTATGAGCGCCATCGTATTCCAGGCTACTGATAAACTCAGCATCTTCAACACTGATCCTGGCACTGAAGGGCACTGTTTTCGTGCTCATATCGCGCTCCTTGCCACTGTGCGTGTTCATTTACCAATCAGTGTATTCAAATGAATTCAAAAGTAAACATATAAAACCATTATTTTGATAACTTTGTTACCTAAGTTGTTAAGTCATAAAAAAACCAGAACTAAAGTTCTGGCTTGTTTATGGCAGTTTGTGCTGGATAGCGACAAACTACACCTTAAATTTGCTCACCAGGGCGTTCAGCTCTATGGCCAGCCGTGACAGCTCGCCGGCACTGGCAGTAGTCTGGCTGGAGCCATCTGCCGTCTGAGATGCCAAATCACTAATGGTCACTATGTTGCGATCAATTTCGCGGGCAACTTTAGACTGCTCTTCAGCGGCGCCGGCAATAACATGATTTTGGTCGCTAATTTCCATAATGTTTTTATCAATCAATGTTAAGGCTTCGGCCGCTGCTGTAGCGACCTGCTTGGCATTGTCAGCATTGCCACTGATCAGGTTCATGGCATTTACCGCCTCTTTTGCCGAGGTTTGCACCTGCTGGATCATCTGCTCAATTTCGCCGGTGGAGGTTTGCGTACGGTGCGCCAGGCTGCGTACCTCATCCGCTACCACGGCAAAACCACGGCCGGCTTCACCGGCGCGGGCGGCTTCGATGGCGGCATTTAATGCCAACAGGTTGGTTTGATCGGCCACGCTGCGGATCACCTCCAATACCTGGTTAATCGATGACACCTTGTCAGCCAGAGTGCTGATTACTTTAGTGCTGTGCTGCACATCGCCGTTCATTTTTTCAATGACATTACTGGTTTGCAGCACTTTTTTCGCACCATCTTTGGCTAACTCAGCCGATTGCGATGACGCTTCTGAAGTCTTAAGTGCGGTGTCTGCCACTTCATCTACCGCTGAGCTCATTTCAGTAATGGCAGTTGCCGCCTGTTGTACTTCATCATTTTGCAACTGCAGCGCTTTGGCAGATTCATCTGTTATCACATTCAGCTGCTCTGCCGCCGACGCCAGCTGACTGCTGGAGCTGGCAATATGGCCAATGGCATCACGCAGCTTTTGCTGCATTTGTTTTAATGCCTGCGCCAGCTCAGTTAATTCATCGTTGCCATCAATGCTTAATGATTGTGTTAAATCGCCATCGGCAATATAGCGGGCGGACTGCACAGCCTGTGCCAGCGGTGCATTTACGCTCCGCGAAATCAATATTGCTATGCCCATTGCTATGGCAATAGCGATGATAATTAGCGCTATTACGGTAAATTTTGCCGTGTCATAGGTAGCTATCGACGCTTTACGTGCATCTGCGGCAGCTTGCTGATTAACTGTTGATAATCGCTTTAACAGCTCTACCATTTTATCTGCCAGCGGGTTCATTCTGTCCAGCAGATCCTGGGCTGCACCTAACTCCTCTTGCTTTAACAATGCCAGTGCCCGGCCCTGTAATTCAGTGTACTCAGCATCAACATCAGCAAATGTTTTATATAAAGTGCGCTCTTCGGCCAAAACAATAGTGGCTTCGTATTGTTTGCTTACTGCACTTTTCTCTTTGTTTAGTGCATCGATACGCTCAAAGGTTTTACCCTCTTGCGTAATATCGATCGCCAAAAGCAGCCGTAGCGTCATGGCCCGGGTCTCGGCAGTTAATGATTCAACCTGACCTAAATAGCTGATAGCGGGTAACAGATTAGACTCGACAATATCAGCCTGTGCTCGCACTTTAGAGATGCTCTGCAGGCTAAAAATACCGGTTATCGCCAGCAATAAAGCCAAAACACCAAAAGCGGTCAGCAAGCGTTTTTGTATGGTTATAGTTCTTAGCATTAGTTTCCTCTGTTGCTCGTTAGGGCTCTGAAGCAGCTGGAGTAACTGCCAGTGCCGATAGATCCGGACAAAACTTGTTTAACTTTAGCCTGTTGCAGTCTAGGCTGCCAGCACTGTTTGTTTTTTTTCGCCCTTCGCAGCTGAAATTGTTACCGCCATTAAAAAAGGCCGCCTAAGCGACCTTTTTTGCTAAAAACCTATTTTATAACTGCGGGCCAGCTGCCACTAACGCCTTACCTTCGTCGTTATCGGTAAACTTAACAAAGTTATCGACAAAGCGTTGCGCTAAATCTTTCGCTTTAAGCTCCCAGTCACCTGCGTTAGCATAAGTATTGCGTGGGTCCAGCATTGACACATCGTCAACGCCTTGCAATGCAGATGGCATAGCCAGATTAAAGTACGGCAGCTGCACAAACTCAGCGTTTTCAATACTGCCATCTAAAATGGCATCAATAATAGCGCGGGTGGCTTTAATTGAAATACGCTTGCCGGTGCCATTCCAGCCGGTGTTAACCAGGTAAGCTTCTGCACCCGATGCAGCCATGCGTTTGCCTAACACTTCGGCATACTTAGTTGGATGCAAACTTAAAAACGCAGCGCCAAAACAGCTGGAGAAGGTCGGTGTCGGCTCGGTAATACCGCGCTCTGTACCCGCCAACTTAGCAGTAAAGCCAGACAAAAAGTGATACTTCGCCTGATCTTTGGTCAGTTTAGACACCGGCGGCAATACACCAAAAGCATCAGCAGTTAAAAAGATAACCTTTTTTGCATGACCGGCTTTAGAGATTGGCGTAACGATATTATCGATATGATAAATCGGGTAAGACACCCGGGTGTTTTCAGTTCTGGAGCCATCGTTAAAATCGATTTCGCCATCTGCCAGTACGGTAACGTTTTCCAGCAACGCATCGCGGCGAATAGCGTTGTAAATATCCGGCTCGTTGTCTTTAGACAGATTGATGGTTTTGGCGTAGCAGCCGCCTTCGAAGTTAAACACGCCATCATCATCCCAGCCGTGTTCATCATCACCAATCAGCTGACGTTTCGGATCGGTAGACAAGGTGGTTTTACCGGTGCCTGACAGACCAAAGAATACCGCCACATCGCCGTCTTTGCCGACGTTGGCAGAGCAGTGCATAGAGGCGATGCCCTGTAAGGGTAAAAAGTAGTTCATCATGGAGAACATACCTTTTTTCATCTCACCACCATACCAGGTACCGCCAATCAGCTGAATACGCTCGGTCAGGTTAAAGGCGACAAAGTTTTCCGAGTTTAAGCCGTGTTGCTGCCAGTTCGGGTTAGTGCATTTAGCGCCATTCATCACGATAAAATCAGGCTTGTAGCTTTTCAGCTCTTCATCTGTCGGGCGAATAAACATGTTTTTCACAAAGTGTGCCTGCCAGGCCACTTCAGTGATAAAGCGCACTGCCAGCCGGGTATCGGCGTTGGCGCCACAATAGGTGTCGACAACAAATAAGCGTTTGCCAGATAACTGTGTGGTTACCAATGCTTTTAAATCAGCCCAGACAGCTGGCGTAATGGCTTTATTGTCATTTTTACCCTGATCTGACCACCAAACGGTGTCACGGGTGCTGTCGTCACGAACAATGTATTTATCTTTTGGTGAGCGGCCAGTAAAGATACCGGTATCGACTGAAACCGCGCCCAGTTTGGTCAGTTTGCCTTGTTCATAACCGTGTAAATCTGCGCGGGTTTCTTCCGCAAACAACAGATCATACGAAGGGTTATAAACGATTTCCGTGACATCTGTGATGCCGTATTGGCCCAGATCCAGTTCGGACATGATGTAACTCCTAAGGGTACTGTAGGTAAGGGTGCAGTCTCTGGCGGACTTAAATTTATTGGTGTTTTTGTCACAGTTTCATGTTTTTCGTGCAAAAACCCGGCGCCATAATAGCGTTTTTTCCGGCCAAAAGATAGTTAGCAGACAGTTAGATTTGGCTTAAAACCGCGCCAGCACTGGCATCTGGCAAAGCTATGCAGTTTTTGTAGTTAGTTATGAAAGTTTTCAGGCTTAAGTTGTTAGTTGCCGCTCGGTACGGCGGGCCTTTATCAGCTCAGGCCAGGCCAGGCTGGTTTGGCCTATGACAATAAAATCAGGGTTCGCCAGCGTATCGCGCTGATTATAGCTAAGCGGCATAAATTCGCTGTCGAGAATTTTACCACCGGCTTCCTCAACAATAACATGCACAGCCCCGGTATCCCATTCGCCAGTCGGTCCTAATCTTAGATAACAATCGGCTTTGCCTTCGGCGACTAAACAGCTTTTCAGTGAACAACTCCCCAGAGCTATGTAGTCTGCCGCTTGTTCTGTTTGCAGTAAATCAATAATGGGTTGCAGCGGCTGGCGGCGGCTGATAGCAATTTTTAAGCGGGTACCGGCCTGATGCTGATTGACTTTAATACGGTTAATCAGGTTACGCTGTTGCTTAAAAGCACCATGGCCGCGGGTGGCATAATACAACACATCTTCTTTTGGCCAGTAAATAACGCCCAGAGCCGGCCAGCCGCGCTCTACCAGCGCAATGCTGACGGCAAAGTCGCCACTGCGGGCAACAAATTCCTGAGTGCCGTCCATAGGGTCTATTAGCCAGTAACGCGGCCAGTCTTGCCGCTGCGCCAGCGGCACCAGATAAGACTCTTCTGAGATAACCGGAATATCCGGTGTCAGTTCTGATAAGCAGTTAAGAATAATACGGTTGGCGGCCAGATCGGCTGTGGTTACCGGACTTTGGTCCGCTTTTTGCTGCTGTTGAAAGTCACCGCTTTGATACATTTGCCATAGGGTTGCTCCGGCCTCACGGGCTGCAGCTTTGACAGGCTCAAGCAGTTTGCTCAAAAACATCCGGGTTCGCTTCCAAATATTGCTGTGCCAGTAGTAATGCCGCCACACTACGCGCTTCGGTAAAATCAGCTTGTTGCAGTAAGGCTGCGCTGTGTTGCCGTGACCAGCGTACCAGTTCCAGTGGTTCCGGCTCGTCACCCTCAAGCCTTTGTTGATATAAATCAAAGGCCAACACTATATGCATTGTAGCATTAAAATAGCCGGGAGCTAATGCCAGTGACTTCAGCTGCACAAAGCGGGCAGCACCAAAACCTATCTCTTCTTTTAGCTCGCGATTGGCGGCTGTAACAATATCTTCGCCCGGATCAATCAAACCTTTAGGAAAACCGAGCTGATAATCGTGCGTGCCTGCGCAATATTCACGGATCAGATAAAAATGTTCAGCATCCGGACAGGCAATGATCATCACCGCGCCACGGCCACTGCCGCGCATCCGCTCATAGGTACGCTGCTCGCCATTGCTAAACTGCAGTTGCAGCTGTTCTATTTTAAACAGACGGCTTTTAGCAACAACTTCACTACTGAGGATTTGTGGCTTTTGTTTGCCGGGCTGTTGATCATCATGCCGCTGCGTCATGCTGCTACCTCTGGTACAATCCAAGGCCTTACTATAAAACGATTAGCGGGAAAAACCTATGCTGAACTGGGCACAAATTGATACCGTGTTACTGGACATGGACGGCACCCTGCTCGACCTGCATTTTGATAATTATTTCTGGTTGCAGCATTTACCTGTGCGCTGGGCGCAAATCAGCGGCATCAGTGTCGCAGACGCCGAAGCGCAACTTAAAGCTGAATATGCTGAACTTACCGGCAAACTGGAATGGTATTGCCTGGATTACTGGGGCAAACGCCTGCAGCTCCCCATCACCGAGTTAAAACGTGAAGTGATGCATAAAATTGCCATGCGCGCCGATGTACCGGATTTTCTGACCGCGTTAAAACACAGCGGCCGTAACATAGTGCTGGTAACCAATGCCCACCCGGACAGCTTATCATTAAAAATAGAGCGTACAGAGCTGGCCAATTACATTGATACGCTGATTTCAACGCATGAATTTGGTGTAACGAAAGAAAACTGGGCACTGTGGCAAAAGTTGCAGCAGCGGCTCGGCTTTGATCCCGAGCGCACTTTGTTTGTCGATGACAGCCTGCCGATTTTAAAAGCCGCGCAGGATTACGGCATTAAACACCTGCTGGCAGTTGCCAACCCCGACAGCCAGCAATTAAGCCGGCAGATCACTGAGTATCCGGCGATTACTGATTACAGCGTATTGCTGGATGATATCCGCAATTATGCTTGTCAGATTAAAACCGAATAGGATAACGGCCTTGCGCATCGGGCTTGCCAAGAAATTGCATGGCCTGATGTACTTCCTGCGGCATACTAGCCGATGGCTTTAACGTGCCATTTACCAGTAATTGCTCAGCATTGGCCACCGCTTTAATCTCCAGCCCCAGCACGTTTTCACCATCGGTACTGAGCACTGCTGTGCCATTATCGCAACTTAAAGTACCAAACAGGTTTTGCAGATCAAGCCAACTACCGGTTGGCGTTTGCAACCGTGCCTCTTGCCAGCTGGCGCTGCCATTTAGCGCACGGCATCGTGGTTGTCCCTGCTGATAAGCACTGACATCCAGTACCAGGGTACCGCTGGCGTCTACCGGCATTGGCAAGGATAGCATCGGCAGCAGTTGGCTAACCGGCAGGGTTAACATGGTATCTCTCAGCGCTGCGCCGGTAAAACCATAGCTGACATCGCCTTTAATATAGGGTAACGCCGGGTTTTGCAGGCTGCCACTTTGCAGCGCCAATTGCACCTTGCCGCTAAAGAGTGCCCATCCGTTCAGTGACCAACTCAGGCGGTCAAACGCTAAGCTATCATAGTGCACCGCACTCACCTCACCCTGCCACACTGTGCCGGATATCCGGCCCAATTTCAGCTCTGCCGGCATTGGCAACATCTTGATCAGCCAGCTGGCTGGCATCAGTATTAAGCTGAACAGCACATAACCGGTAACGCCTATAAAAATAAGTTTAGCTTTTGTCATACTGCCTGCTTACTCCACTACCATGCGGCGCACCCGCACCAGACCAGGGGCGTCGGCAGTGGCCAGATCTAAATTAACCAACTTAACACCGTGCTGGTATTGCAACGCATGCAACCAGGTTAGCAAGGCATCAAAACTGACATCTTCCAGTACCAGGGTTAACTGATTGTTCTGTGGTTGCATCCGGCTTACCTTGATAGCGCTGCTGCGGGCACTGTTACTGATAATTTGGGCCACACTGCCATCGCTGCGGCTAACCTTAGCCGATGCGTTTAGCTGTGGTGCCAGACGTTGCAATTGCTGTAGCTGACGTTCTGCTGCGACCAGTCGTTGCTGTTGTTGCTCCCGGCTCTGATGTAGCGGTTGCCATAACAACCAGTAAAACGCCCCTATCAGCAACACCAGCGCAGCCGCGCCGACCAGCCGCTGTTCACGTTGTTGTAAACCCAACCACCAGGTGACTATTTGTTGTTGCAGTTGCTTCATGCCCGACCCCGCATCGCCACGCTACCCTGTACTTTGCCGCCGTCATTACTCAGCGCTCCCAGCTCAACGCTAAAGCCAGCTTGTTCCAGTGCGGCTTTAAGTTTTTCAAAGCTCTGAAACCCCTCTCCGCTCGCCTGAAAGCGTAGCTCGTTGCGTTTACCATCGAAGCGTAAATTTTCCAGCTTAATATCGGTTACCAATGCCAGTTGCTGCTGCAAACTATGCAGTAAAACTAAAAAGCTCTGCTCGGCAGAGCCAGAAGTTGCCGTCAGCTTTTGTTGCAACTGCAGATTAAGATTTACTATCCGCTCGCCAGGAAACATCTGTTGGTACAAGGCTTGTGTTTGCTGCTGTATGGCCTGGGCGTCACGTTGCAGCTGCCAGTTGTGCAGACTCAGCGACACTAAATACACCAACAGAGTGGCGGATAACAGCAGCGCGCTACTGCGCCATTTATCAAACTTGCCTGTGCGTTGCCGTTTTGGTTTGTATTCAGCCTGTAACAGGTTAAAGCTGTTGCTATGCAACTGACTGGCCAGCAATGCCAGAGGCAACTCCGGCTCGGCCAACTGATGAGGTTGGCTGACTTCCGCCGGCCAGGGGCTGTAACTGTGCAGAACCGGCAAAGCCGCCAGTTGCAAATAGTCGGCCCACCAGCTTAAATCTACCGCCGCTACCTGCCAGCGGCTTTGTTTTAGTAACCATTGTTCATGTAACTGAATACAGGCCGGCAGCTGTTGCTCGGGCAGCAGCAGTGCATCAGGCACCATGCGGCTGACACTGAAACCGGCTTGCTGTAACCAGCTAAGCCATTGCTCCAGTTTATCGCGCCGGCAAATAGCCACCTGTTGGCTATACTGGCCGTCATGTTGCTCAGTGGCACCGCTGGCTAAAAACAACTGTTCAATATCTTCTGCCTGCTCTTCTTCCAGCATGTAAGGCAAAGCCTGCATTAACTGCCGGCTTGGCTTGGCTGGCAAAGCCACCAGCTTTAACTGCACGTCTGACGCCGGCACCAGGGCAATAACCGGGCGCTGGCCTAGCCGCTGCGCCAGCTGTGGTAACTCATCAGCGCTGGCTAACTCACCGCTGGCGATAACTTCTTGCTGCGCCGACCATACCAGCCAGCTAATACTTTGCTGCGGCACACTGCCTAAGCGGATAACTAACTGTTCACTCACCCCTGGCCTCCAAATCGCCGGGCCAATACCCTGACTTGATTATTCTCATTTATTTTCAGTACTGAGGTTAATATAAAACCGCTGTCCAGATAGCCTGCCGTGGCAACCAGCTGGAAACTGTCTGATTTCACCGTAAGCATCGTTTTTGCTTCATCCGGTACTGTTATTGCGCTTAGCTGGGTGCTGGCAAATACCTCGTCTAAGCTGGCAAAGCCCTGCTCCGGCCGATCGGCAATTATCTCGCCGGCTGCTTGTTCAGTAAGCTCCGGGATCAATGCTGCCAGTAATACTGCATTATCAGCAGTCAGCGTATTCACGTTTAACAGCAAGCGGTTGTCTTCCGGTACCACACAAACATAAGGCAGCAAGGCCTGATAATCTGCCGGTGTCACATCCAGTATCACCCTGAGCTCAGACACGCTGGCCATTTGTGTATTGGCACTGTAATACGGAAATCGCAGCGCTGCATAATCATCATCCTCGGCACTCCCGGCTGTACTGAGCAAACTGTCTTCGTCCAGCCAGTCAGCTAACCGGGCGCTTAGATACTCGGCCGGCAAGGATAGCTCAATCCCGGTTAACTCTAACAGACGGGTAAAGGCTTTTTGCGCGGCGGTTTGTTCAATTCTGCCGCCGCTTTGCGGTACCACATTCTGTAATGCGTTTAAGTTAAAACAACTGCGTAAATCGGTAATTTCGCCGGCAATGTCACCGTTATCCACCGGGAAGCTGGCCCCTTGTTGCGCCCAGTCCTGTGACAGGTTAACGGTGTCTTCACCGGCCAGGGTGCGTGCCAGCAACACCCGGCTAAACTGCTCACCCGCCATGGCATACCAAAATGCCTGTTGCTGCTGTTGCAGGTTTTGCTGGCGCTGTAACTGCAGCTGTAAACGGCCTGTCATATCGACGGCTATCACAACAACTATGGCGATAATCATCAATACTGCTACCAGCGCCACACCGCGCTGCGCGCCTGGGTTAGTCATTAGTTACGCCCCCCGATTGCTGCCGCCGCAACATTAGCGTCGGGTAACATCAAGATGCGTTCCATCTTACCTAAATGTTCGTCAGTCAGGGTTATCCGCACTGCCGCAGGAAAATTGGCATCCTGCCAGCGTTCCAGCCATTCTTCGCCCTGCAGGTAATGCAGCTCAAATCCGCTCAGGCCACTAAGTAACAATTGTACTTTCGGTTCAGTGCCGGTAACCGCGTCCGGATACAGCGTAAACAAACGCTGTAAGGTGCCATCCTGCAAGCGGTAAGCCACGGTTTGAATTTCGCTGCGTGGCAATATCATGCCCGGGTTGCGCCAGCCTTGCCGGGTAAAGCTGACACCATGGTCTTCGCTATCAAGCAAAAACTTCTCACCAAACAGGCGATTCTTTTGTGCCGCTTCACCATCAAGCCGGACATGGCGCACACTAATTTGCATAAAGTCGCGCTCCAGCATCAGCATACTATGCTGCAACTGGGTTAACCGTTCACTGCTGTCACGCGATAACTCATCGGTGCGGCTTACCGTTTGCAGCACCGCTACTGACGCCAGGCCCACCAGCGCAAAAATAGCCGCTGCCAGCAACATTTCAATAAAGGTAAAACCGCGACAGTTGCGCGCAGTAGCGATATTAAGCACCGGGTTTCCCCTTGTAGCTGCTTAATTCAAATATCACCTGCTGCGGTGCATCAGCCAGGCTTATGCTAATTTGCACCAGCCTTAAGTCTTCATCAGGCACCTTAGTTCGCAGCTGCTGCCACAACCATTTACGGTTAGCCATTTCCACTTCACCTTGCTGTTTGTCTTTGCCGGGCCACTCTTGATCCAGCATAGCCAATTGCATCTGATTGTCGGCAATATAACGTGCCATCGTCAGCTCGTCGATTTGTGTCAGATTACGCACATGCGCCGAGCTCACCTGCATAATAGCGACACCGGCAGTAGCGAAAATCGCCATCGCCACCAATAATTCCAGCAAGGTAAAACCGCGGCTTTTCATGGTTGTTCTGCCGACACATCACTGCGCTTCAGCGGTATGCTAAAGTCTGTACTGACCGCACTGTACAGAGGCTGCAGCTCTGACTGTTCAGCAAACAGCAGTTTAAACGGACTAATTTCCCCCGATGACAAGATAAACACCTGCGGCAATACCGGTATATCCTGCGGCTCCTCAGCGTCTTGCTGTTCTTCATCCAGCTGCCAGTCAAGTTGTGATAACAGGTTATCTTCAGCAGCTTCCAGACCATCCAATTCCAGAGTCATACTGATATCCTGTGGCAGCTTGTGTTCGCGCAAACCTTCAGGTTCTTCGGCGGCCAGCCATTTCGCGCTGTCGTAGTCGTAATACAAAAAGCCGTAACGATCAGTTAGCACGTATAAACCCCACTCCTGCTGTTTTAACAGCGCAGTTTCAGCAACATACTGGGTAATTTGCTGAAAGCGCTCGGCTTCTTTACTGAGCTTTTCATGGCGTGACTCACCACTGAAATTCAGTGTAACCATAGTTGCCAGCAAGCCGATAAGCAGGATCACCAGCATTAACTCCAGCAGGGTAAAACCAGCGATGACAGCAGGGCGGAGGCGCATCATCAGCCTTAACGGTTGCTCTCGTCATTCTCGGCCCAGTTGCCGATATCGTCTTCGGTACCGGCTGTGCGGTCTGGCCCCTTGGTGAACAAGTCTATCTTGCCCAGTTGCCCCGGGCTTACCAGAATGTAATCTTCACCCCAGGGATCTTTGGGCAAACGCTTAATAAAACCACCGTCCGGAAACACCCGCGGCGTGGGCTGTGACGTCGGCGCTACCACCAAAGCTTGCAAGCCCTGCTCGGTAACCGGATAAAAGCCGTTACGCAGCTTATACATATCCAGCGCTGCTTCCAGCTGCTGAATATCCACCATGGCTTTTTGCTGATCGGCAGCCTCTTTGTTTTCCAGCAAATTCGGCACTACCATACTGGCAATAATGCCCAGGATCACAATCACCACCATCACTTCTAACAGGGTAAAACCGGCACTTTTTTTCATCTTAACGTCCTATCATATTGTTCAGTTCCAGGATTGGCAGCAAAATTGACAACACAATCAGAAACACCACTATGGCTAAAATAATCACGATCACCGGTTTAAAAATTTCCAGTGATACTGTCATTGTCATTTCAAATTCACGGTCCAGCGTATTGGCCGCGCGCTCCAACATGCCATCTAGCTGGCCACTCTTTTCGCCGCTGGCGATCATATGCAGCATCATGGGCGGAAAAAGCTTGGTTTGCTCCAGCGCTGTGCGCAGTGAAGTACCTTCACGCACCCGTGCTGCGGCCTCTGCCACGCTGTTTTTCATATGGCTGTTAGACAAAACATCTGCGCTGATACGCATCGCTTCCAGCAGCGGCACACCACTGGCATTCAGGATACTTAGAGTACGGGCAAAGCGGGCGGTATTAATACTGGACACTATACGGCCTATAATGCCGAAGCGCAGCAAACGCCGGTCATAATTAAGCCTTACCGCCGGCTTTTTCAGTAGACGTTGCCACAGCGATATCGCTAATACTATCGCCAGCACCAACCATATGCCGTAGCTTTGCACAAATTCACTGGCACCAATCATAAAGCGGGTTAAGGCCGGTAGTTGCTGGCCCATATATTCAAATTGCTCGGTAATCTTCGGCACCACAAACGACAGCAAAATGCCGATGATTGCCAGCGCCACGACGACCATTACCACCGGATAAATCGACGCCATCAGAATTTGATTGCGCATATGCTGGCGTTGCTCGGTGTAATCGGCCAGACGGTTTAGAACCTGATCCAAATGACCAGATTTTTCCCCGGCCGCCACCATAGAACGAAACAGATGATCAAACACATGCGGGAATTCCGCCAGGCCTTCAGCCAGGCTGTAGCCTTCCACTACCTTGGAGCGCACTGTCATCATCATGTTTTTCAGCCGCGGCTTATCACACTGCTCCGCCACGGCCAGCAAGGCACCTTCAATTGGCAGGGCAGCTTCAACCAAAGTAGCTAACTGCCGGGTTAGCAAAGCCAACTCGGAAGCTGGAATTTTACGTTTAAACCACTGTTTGCCGCTGGCCAGCAATTTTTCCTGCTGTGAGGCTAGCGTAACACTTACCGGCGCCAGCTTTTGTTCACGCAGCAGGCTTCGGGCATGGCGGGCATTGTCGGCTTCAAGTACGCCTTTAGTGGTTTTACCGCGCGCATCCAGCGCCTGGTATTCAAAGGCTGCCATTACACATCCTCGCGGGTTACACGCAGCACTTCTTCCAGTGTGGTTTCACCTTTAAGCACCTTGCTAAAGCCATCGGCGCGGATACTGGGGCTATGCTGGCGTACATATTTTTCAATCGCCTGCTCGCCTTTACCGTTATGGATAAGCTCACGAATATGCTCATCGACCAGTAGCAGCTCATGGATACCGGTACGTCCGCGATAGCCGCTATGATTGCAGTGTTCGCAGCCAGCCGCCCGGTATATCACCTCTCCATCTTTTTTACTGAGCCCCAGTAAATTACGCTCTTCTTTATCCGGTTCATGCGGCGCTTTACAATGTGGGCACAGTGTCCGTACCAGCCTTTGTGCCAATACACCGAGTAAACTCGATGACAGCAAAAAGGCTTCAACGCCCATATCTTCCAGCCGGGTGATGGCACCAGAGGCGGTGTTGGTATGTAGTGTCGATAACACTAAGTGGCCGGTTAAACTGGCCTGCACGGCGATTTGTGCCGTTTCCAGATCGCGGATTTCGCCCACCATTACCACATCAGGGTCTTGCCGTAATATAGCGCGCAGGCCACGGGCAAAGGTCATGTTAACCTTGGTATTAACCTGAGTTTGGCCTATGCCTTCCAGCTCGTATTCAATAGGGTCTTCGACGGTAAGAATATTGCGATCTCTAGTGTTTATTTCGGTTAAACCGGCATACAGGGTAGTACTTTTACCCGAACCGGTAGGGCCGGTTACCAGAATAATACCGTGTGGTTTTAAGATCAGCTGCGAAAACGCCTGTTGCACCGACAGCGTCATGCCCAAGTCAGCCAGATCCAGATGTGAATTGTTTTTGTCCAGCAAACGCAGTACTACCCGCTCACCGTGACTTGACGGCATGGTCGACACCCGCACATCAACAGCACGGCCGGCAATGCGCAAGCTAATACGGCCATCCTGCGGTACACGTTTTTCGGCAATATCCAGCTTGGCCATTACTTTAATCCGCGATACCAGCAAACTGGATAAACGCCGGTTTGGCCGCAGCACCTCGCGTAAAATGCCATCAACCCGAAACCGCACTATCAACGCTTTTTCAAAGGTTTCAACATGAATGTCTGATGCGCCTAATTTAATGGCTTCGCCCAGCATGGCGTTAATCAGCTTAATAATGGGCGCGTCGTCTTCATTTTCCAGCAGATCTTCACTTTCCTGGATATCATCGGCCAGCGAGGCTAAATTTACCTCGTTACCAATGTCTTCCATCAGCTGCTGCGCTTCACTGGAGTCGCGCTGATAACTGGCTTCCAGCAGGGCTTCAAACTCTACCGCCGACAAACGGCTGATCTGAAACGGCTCGGCCAGCATCCGCCGCACTTCCAGTACCGCCGCCGGGGCGGTAGCGGCGTGAATATACAACTGCCAGCCCTGCGCTTGTTGCTGCAACAAAACGCCATGGCGTTTGGCAAAACCAAACGGCAGACGAATACGGTGGCTGGCCGGTTTTACCTGTTCGGTTTCCAGCACGTCCATCAGTCCTGCTTCCCTGATTTCGCGCCCTCGGTAACCGGTTGCTGATTGATGTATTCATCAAAAGTTGGCGGCAGGGTTAAGGAATCATCCCATTCTGGCAGTACCACCTGCTTGGTGTTTGGCATTAAGCGGATGCCTTCTTCCTCGCGCTTTAACTGCTCGGCGCGGATATAGTTGTATTTGGTCTTCGAAATACCAGAGATAGCCGAGCCTTCGCGCACTATAGTGGCTTTGATAAACACCATCAAATTACGTTTTTGCTTGGTGACACTGGTCGATTTAAATAAATGCCCCAGAATAGGAATGTCACCCAACAGCGGCACCTTAGACTCGCTTTCCTGCACGTCTTCATCGATAAGGCCACCCAGCACGACAGTAGCGCCGTCATCGGCCATTACCGTGGTTTTAATTTCGCGCTTATTAATGGTGATATCCACCGCCGTGGCGCCACCGATGCTGGACACTTCCTGTTCTATCGTCAGCTGCACTGCGTCGCCTTCGTTAATTTGCGGCGTCACTTTAAGCTTGATACCCACTTCCTGACGATTAACCTGCTGGAACGGGTTAGTGTTGTTAGAGCCGGTGGTCGAACCGGTAATTACCGGTACTTCCTGCCCCACCAGGAAAAACGCTTCCTGGTTATCCATAGTGGTAATATGCGGTGTCGCCAACACATTAGAGTTAGTGCTGGTGCGTACGGCTTGCACCAGAGCAGCCCAATCACCGCTGACAAAACCCAGCAATGCACCATTTAACCCACCAAGGACCTGGCCTGCTAGCGTGTAGTCACCTTCGGTATCCGGTACTGGTATGGTCACACTTGGAACACCAGGAATAGTCGATTGTTCAACTCTTGGAGGGTTCTTAATTGGCCTAGCAGCTAAAGCGGCGCCGGCAGCATCAATAATAGAAATAGTATTGCCATTACTGAAATTAGTACCGCCGCCATTTTTATTTAGCCACTGCACACCAAGATCAGTGCCGTCACCTTCAAATACTTCCACAATAATGGCTTCTACCAGCACCTGAGCGCGGCGGATATCTAACTGGCGTAACACTTCTTCTAACGAGCGCATCATATCCGGCTGGGCGGTGATTACCAGTGAGTTACTGTCGGCATGCGCTTCAATGCTAATCGCCCGGCCTTGATTGGCGGCACCACGTGCAGCCTGGCCAGCTGCAGCGGTGTTGCCCTGCACTTCAGCCACGATAGAATCACTGACGCCCTTTAATACCGGCACCAACTCTTCAGCTTTGGCGTACTTCAGATAAAATACCCGGGTGTTGCCGCTGGTTTGCAGTTCAGAATCAAGCCGCTTTGCCAATTCGATTGCCCGCTGCCGCGCCTGCAATTCGCCACTGACGATAACACTGTTAGTGCGCTCATCAGCAACAATTTTCGGGATCAGAAAATCCGGTTGTTCAGCGCGGCCCTGGGTCTTGTATATACTTTCCAGGATACGCACAATCTCCGGCGCAGAGGCATATTGCAACTTAACAATTTCCAGCTCCTGATCACCGGCTTTATCAACCCGTTGAATAATATCAACCAACCGGTTTACCACCGCAGCCGGGCCGGTCATCATAATTACGTTTGACTGGTCATAATGCACCACATGGCCGCCACCGGCCTGGTTGCTAAACTGGCGCAGCAACGGCGACAGCTCGCGTACCGACACATTGCGTACCTGCACTACCCGGGTCACCATTTCGTCACCCTGGCCAGGGTTTTCATCGCTGACTACCGGTATATTGCTGGTTTTAGCATCTTTATTGCGCACTACTTTTAAAATGCCGTTGTCCATTTCCACCACGGCAAAGCTGTACACTTCCAATACGTTAAGGAAAAACTGGTAGTACTGGTCCTTGTTAAGCATTTCATAGCTACGCACATTGATGCGGCCGCGCACCTGGGGGTCAACTATGATGGTTTTTTGCAGGTTCATGCCAACAATATTAATAAACTCATTAATATCCGTGCCTTTAAAGTTTGGCGAGTACATTACTTCTTCCTGCGCTGCAACAGAAGCAGCCGGTATAGCAATGCTGACACTAAGCGCAGCGGCAACCAGTAAACTGGCCAGCGAGCGGCGGGAAAATAAACTAACTTGCCCTGATTTCATTAATATATAACCAATTCGTTGTAATAATTATTGTGACAACGAAACCAGAATATCTCTGATCTCACCATCCCGTTCTATTTTAATTGCCGCTTCTTTGGCATCACGCAATTCATTAATCACGTTCATTGCCTGTTGCATATCGTTTAAGGCGATGCCGTTTATTTCTATCGCCAGATCGTTGGGCTGCAAACCAAGCTGGGCGAATAAACTAGGATCTTTACCCGGCATCAGCCGGTAACCGCTTAGCTGACCATTGTTGCGTTGTGGCGACACCCGGATATAGTCAAAAAACTTCATCGGTTCAGCAATCAGCTCATCACGCCGGGCGTCCAGCTGCTCACTCGCTTGCAGCGGCTGCATTTCCATCGGCTCTGGCACCGGTGCCATGTCGCCATCCATTTCAGAGGCCGGCTCATCAGCGCGGCCCAAACCTGCATTGGCCTGGGCAATTTTGGTGTATTCAATACCATCTAGCATCAGCGTTTCAAAACGGCCGGCCTGCTGGATTAAAACCCGGTCAGCCAATACCTGTTTCAGCCGGGCATTAGTACCGTCAATTTGATCATCCACAGCATAGGTAGCCTCACTGCCACGGCTTTCGATAATAGCACTACCTGCGCCAGGATCACTGGCCAGTGCTACCACACCGGTTAACTTCACATTGAGTGAGGTTTTCGGCGCTTCTGTTACCACCGGCTCAACGGTTTTGACCGTCTGTGCACTGGCAGTACCGAACAGCTTAGGTGCAACTAACGCCGCCAAACTTACACCAACCGGCTCAGTTGCAGCGGCTTGCTGGTTTATAACGACCAAACCGCTGCCTGTTTGCGTCTCTGGTAACAGTTGCCAGGTTACTTTTGCCAGTAACCAGCCAAGACACAACACTAACACCAGCTCAAGTGCCTGTCGCAACCGGGTCAGAGGTATCCGCTGCAGCTGTAATAACAGCTGAGATGTATCAAGTACTGATTTCATTTGGCACGTCTTTGTTCAACATAAAATTATCTTACCCAGTTGCGCTAGCGCCAACAAGTCGGGGCGCCAAGTTTACAATACATTAACGACAAAAAGCGATATTACGCAACCAAAACCACTGCTTTGGCTCTATAATGGCGATCTTAGTTCGCTATCACCGCAGGAAATATGTCGCACAGTCACTCAGCCCCACAGCCTAGCAGCCCAACGTTACGATTAGATAAATGGCTTTGGGCCTGCCGCTTTTATAAAACCCGCGCTCTGGCGAAAGAGATGATCGACGGCGGTAAAGTACATTATAATGGCCAGCGCTGCAAAGCCAGTAAAACGGTAGAACTTGGCGCAACAGTACGCGTTACACAAGGTTCAGATGAAAAAATCGTCATTATACTAGGCTTGTCAGACAAGCGGCTGGCAGCACCACTGGCGCAGCAGTTATATGAAGAAACCGCAGACAGCATTGAACAACGGCTGAAACGAGCTGAATTACGCAAAACCAACAGCCTTTTTGCGCCGCATCCGGACACTAAACCTGACAAAAAAGAGCGGCGTAAGTTACTTTTATTAAAATCGCAGCAGTAGCAAGAGACAATTATGAACGCAGATCAGTTATATCGGTTTTTATTCACCCACCGAAGTGTACGCGGAGAGTTGGTACAATTATCCGATAGCCTGGCGCAGATGCTAGGCCAGCATGAATATCCGCTTCCGGTTAAACAACTGCTGGCGGAACTGGTAGCAGCGACCAGTTTGCTGACTGCCACCTTAAAATTTGACGGTGATATCGCCGTGCAAATCCAGGGCGATGGCCCGGTGCGCTTTGCTGCGGTAAATGGCACCAACCAACAACAATTTCGCGCTGTGGTACGGATGCAGTCTGAGCTGCAGGGTGATAGCTTTCGCAGCTTGATCGGCGATGGCCATATGCTGGTAACCATTACACCGAAACAGGGTGAACGCTATCAGGGCATTATTCCGCTGTCGGGTGACAGTTTAACCAGTACTCTGGAAGCCTACTTCGCCCAATCAGAGCAACTGCCGACCCGGCTGTATTTGTATACCGACATTACTGAGCAACATAATCGTGCCGCTGGCTTTATGTTACAGGTATTGCCGGTTGAGCCAGAAAAAGCCAAAGCTGACTTTGCTGATTTGGTGATGTTAACCGACACCCTAAGTCACAACGAAATGTTTGAGCTGCCAGCCGAACAACTGCTGTATCGTTTATTTCACCAGGAAGAAGTCGAGTTGTTTCCGGCACAACCGGTCAGTTTTGTTTGCGGTTGTTCGCGCGACAAATGCAGTGCGGCTATTATCAGCCTGGGTAGAGACGTTATCAATGAGCATATTGCAGAAGGTAAGCTGGATATCAATTGCGAATATTGCAATACCACTTATCAGTTTGACGTTGCTGATTTAACAGCCTTATTACAGCAGCTGTAACAGCAGCCTGACAACTTTTGCCAACACAGCGCTTAGTGTGAAACAGTTACTGCTTTGCCGGTAACTGTTTCACGGCACCTGCCGCTGATCACGGCTCGGTTTGCTGATATTTATCCAGCTTGTTGTACAAGGTTTTTACGCTAATACCCAGTTGCCGTGCCGTGTCAGTTTTATTGCCGGCGTTTTGTTGCAGCGTATTTAAAATCGCCGCTTTTTCCAAATCTTCCAGCGGTAGCCCGCAGGGTACATCAGCCAGGCATTGGTCTACTGCGCTGTCAGTTGCATCGCCCAGCAATAAATGTTCAGGCAGGATCCGGTTATCCGCAAGGATATAAGCCCGCTCTATGGCATGCTTTAATTCACGCACATTGCCAGGCCAATTATGTGCAGCAATCAGCGCCAGGGTGTCAGCTGCCAGCTGTTTTTGTTGTTGCTCCTGCGCATTGCGATAGGCCAGAAAATGCAGTGCCAGACCACAGACATCATCGCCACGATCCCGCAAAGGCGGCACCTGCAGCGGAAACTGTGCCAGGCGAAAATATAAATCTTCCCGTAATAATCCTTCCGCAACAGCCTGCTGTGGATCGCGGTTAGTCGCTGCCACAATGCGCACATTGGCCTGCTGTACTTTGTCGCTGCCGACCGGGCGATACTCACCGCTCTCCAGTACCCGCAATAGCTTCACCTGCTGCTCCAGCGGCATTTCGGTTATCTCATCTAAAAACAAGGTTCCGCCCTGCGCCTGAGCAAATACGCCCTGGTGGTCGCGCAAGGCACCGGTAAAAGCGCCTTTGATATGGCCGAATAATTCGCTGTCAACAAGCTCAGGGCTAAGCGCACCGCAGTTAATGGCGATAAAGGCCTGCTCGGCACGGCAGCTGGCCAAATGCAGCGTATTGGCAACCAGCTCTTTACCGGCACCGCTTTCACCTGCAATCAGCACGTTGGCTTCAGTAACGGCTACTTTACGTAAGGTGCGGTACAGCTTAAGCATGGCACGTGACGACCCAACCAATAAACCAAACTGATCCAGTGAACTGCTATCGGTTTTTACCGCTTGCTGGTTGTTACTTAATTGCTGATAAAAATCCTGTAAGGTCTCCAAAATACAGGCCAAATCCAACGGCCGCCGAAAATGATAACCGGCACCAGCGCGCATCAGCTTATCCAACATCGGATCAGGGACGCCATCACTGACCAGAATAAAATCAATTTCCGCCAGCAATTTACTGGCGGCTAATCGTTGATAATCTGCTTCGCTATATTGCTCCGCCTGAATAAACGCCAGGTCGCAAGGCTGTTGTATCAGTTGCTCTGGCCAGGGCGCAGTATCACTGCTTTTTACCACTATAAAGCGGCGTACAGCGGCAGACTGCAGCAACTGTGTCGCCAGTTCAGTGTCCTGCACATGCAAAAATAAGCGTGGTTGCGTCATTTATCTGCCCTCAGTTGTATTGCATAACCCTGGTGTCAGTAGACTGGCTGCGCTGCTGTTTGGTACATCGATGCGACTCTTTAACATAGCAAAGCTACTTTTACTTGCCATAAAAGCACACTATTTCAACGCAAGCCATTGCCCCTAATCAGCTGTAAATTTAACAATATCAATAGGTAGAAGTTACCGGCCAACACCGGTTACATACCACAACGTAGTAAAATATTTAGGTAAATCAAAACTTTAAACCTTGGTACATGAATTGAATATGAACTATGACAGCCGAGATAAAAGGAGAATCGTCATGGGGCATTCCGGTATAGCTCAGTTAGCCAAGCTTAGCGCAGACGAAGTGAGATCGCTGCAGGCGGCATATGGCGTCTGTAGTGCAGCGGAGCAATTTTTTCGCTATGCAGCAACACAGGTAGCTAACAGCAACTTGCGATACAAGTTTTTACAGCTAACCAAATTGCATCTGAATGCGGCACAGCGCTTAGTGCAAACTTGCGCTACTGCAGACAGCATTTCGCAACAGCGCAGTACACTTTCTACTGTAAAGTCCTGGTATCTACACCAGCTCGCAACGTTAGCAGAGCAGTCAACGCAACACACTATGCTGGCGGAGCTGGCGGCTTTGCTACAACAACAGATCCGCAGTTTACGCCAACTTACCGCCGGCTTACACAACCGCGAGATAAAGATTGAATTGGCGCAGCTGGTCGCTGAATTGCAAATATGCAGCGATCAACTACAACCGCTACTGAAAGTTTTACCACCCAGCAGGAAATAAATACAAACAAAAAATTAACATTACCTGAATGGGTAAAAAATAACGTTTAAAAACAAATAGTTAAATATTGGCATCATACTGGCATTAGTTTAACCGTCTCACTACAAAGGAGCGACAACATGAAACGTACAACGTTAACAATGATGATAGCTTTAGCATTAACGACAACTGCGGTAGCTGCCAACGATTGGAAAGACGGCGCTAAAGATGCATGGATTGATGGCAAAGCCGAAACGACACTGTTGTTAAACGGTAACTTGAACTCGTTTGACATTAATACCGACGTTAAAGATGGCGCAGTAACCTTAACCGGTAAAGTGGAAAACAGCGTTGATAAAGCACTGGCTGAAGAGCTGATTGAAAATCTGGATGGTGTTACCGGGGTAAATAATCAGCTGACCGTAACGGCGTCAGGCAAGCATAGCAGCGATAAAGATAACAGCGGTTTAACAGATGCCAAAATTGCTACTGTGGTGAAAACCCGTCTGTTGTTTGAATCGGAAGTCAGCGGCACGGCCATTGATGTCGATGCTAAAAACGGTGTTGTAACCCTGCAAGGCGAAGTTGATTCTGAAGCAGAGAAAGACTTAGCCGTAGCTATTGCGAAAAACACCTCTGATGTAAACCGGGTGATAGACAAGCTGGACGTTGCGCAGTAATCCACCCACTAAGTAACGTGACGGCCGATCTGGGCCTTAGCGCCAGGTCGGCGCTTTGCTGTCTGCAACACTATCCGGTATGCTTTCGCGACCAAATTCAGCAACTGTTGGCATTATGCGTATTTTACACAGCTCCGACTGGCATTTAGGCCAGCACTTTATTGGCCGCAGTCGCGCCAGTGAGCACCAGGCGTTTTTACACTGGCTGGTACAGCAAGTGAAGCAGCTGCAAATTGATGCCATTATTGTCGCCGGTGATATTTTTGATACTGCTACTCCGCCCAGTTATGCCCGCGAGCTGTACAACCAGTTTATTGTTGAACTGCAAGGCAGAGGCTGTCAGCTGATCGTGCTGGCCGGTAATCACGACGCCGCTGCAGTGCTGAACGAAAGCAAAAATCTACTGCAGTATTTAAATACCCGGGTGATAGCCAATTGCAGTGACGAGCTGTCTGAGCAATTACTGGTGCTGCACAATCAACAACAACAGCCGGCTGCGCTGTTATGCGCTATCCCATTTATCCGCTCACGAGATCTGTTACAAAGCCAGAGTGGCCAAAGTGCGCGCGATAAACAACAAAACCTGCAACAGGCCATTACCCAACATTACCAGCAGCTGTATGCACTGGCGCAGCAATATAATAGCCAACACCAACAGCAGCTGCCGATCATTATGACCGGCCACTTGACCACAGTCGGCGTCAGTACGTCAGAATCAGTGCGTGATATCTATATCGGTACTCTGGATGCGTTTCCCAGCAACGCCTTTCCGCCGGCTGACTATATTGCGCTGGGCCATATTCATCAAAGCCAGCAATTAAACGCCAACTCAGATATCCGCTACAGCGGCTCGCCTATAGCGCTCAGTTTTGACGAAGCCAGGCAGCAAAAACAGCTGTGGCTGATTGAGTTCTCCGGCACAGAAAAAACGGTCACGGCTTTGCCAGTGCCGTGCTTTCAGCCGCTATGTAGCATTAAAGCCAGCCTGGCTGACGTGGCGGCAAAAGTTACCCAGGCACTGCACAAGCTGGCAGCAGATGAAACGCTGTGGTTAGAGCTGGTGATCAGCGAAACCGATGCCTATCTTACTGACTTACAACAAAGGGTAGAGCAACTGCTACAAGACTTGCCGGTTGAATTACTGCGTTTGCGCCGTCAACGCAGTGCCGGCAGCAACCTGAGTACCGCAGTGCAGCAAAGTTTGGATGAGCTGACAGCCGAGCAGGTCTGGCACAGCCGGCTGGCTGGCGAGAGCCTGAGCGACGAACAGCAGCAACAACTGACGGTGCTGCACCAGCAGGTACTGGCTAAGGTACAGGCTACAACATGAAAATATTGTCAGTACGGTTACAAAATCTGAATTCTTTGCGCGGCGAGTGGTTAATTGATTTTCGCCAGCCTCCTTTTAACCAAAGCACGCTCTTTGCTATTACCGGGCCAACAGGCGCCGGCAAAACCACTATTTTAGATGCCATATGTCTGGCGCTGTACCACCAGACACCGCGGCTCAAGCCATCCCCCACCAGTAATGAATTGATGACACGCCATAGCAGTGAATGTTTGGCCGAAGTTGAATTTGAAGTAGCCGGCCAGGGTTACCGTGCTTTTTGGAGCCAGCGCCGTGCCCGCGGTAGCAGTGACGGTAATTTGCAAGCTGCCAAGGTTGAACTGGCAACGCTGGACGGTAACATTCTGGCAGAGAAAACCAGCGAAAAACTGTCACTGATAACCGAACTCACCGGGCTGGATTTTGGCCGTTTCACTAAATCTATGCTGCTGGCACAAGGTGGCTTTGCTGCCTTTTTAAATGCCGGTGCCAACGAACGTGCCGAGCTGCTGGAAGAACTAACCGGTACTGCTATTTATGGCCGCATTTCACAGCAGGTATTTGACGATTGCCGCGAGCAGAAAAATCAGCTTGAACTACTACAAGCCCGGGCCGGTGCAGTAGAACTACTCAGCACAGAGCAGCAGCAGCTATTAACTGCCGAACTGGCCGCTGTCAAAACCTCGCTGCTGCAGCAGCAACAGGCTGTGGCGGCGCAGCGCCAGCTCCTGCAATGGCGTGAGCAGCTTAACCATGCCACCCAGGCGCAGCACGATGCCGAACAGGAATTACAGCAAGCACGGGCTACCACCGCGGCGCATCAGTCTGACCTGGCCAGGCTAACTGCCCATCAGCCCGCCAGCAAGCTGGCACCTTTGCACAGCGCACTGCAGACGCTGCAACAACAACAGCAACAATGCCAGCTGGAACAGCAAAACCTGGCAACGACGCTGGCGCAGGCTGCGCAGCAGCAAGCCGATATACTCTGGCAAGGTATGCAAACGCTGCAACACGCTAAGCAGGCCAATCAGCAGCAATTACAGCAACTGCAGGCACAACAGCAACAACGCCGGCAGCAACAGACTGTGTTAACCACCCAGCTGGCCGGGTTTAGCAGCACAGCACAGCTGCTGGCACAGCAGCTGGACGGCGTGGAATTTGACCAACTGCGCCAGCAACAGCAAAACCGGCGCGAGCAACAATACCGCTTGCAGCAGCTACAGCAACAGATACAACAGCAACAAAAGTGGCAGCAACAGTACGCCGCCTTGCAGCAACAGCTCAGCACAGCTCAGCAAGCGTTACAGCCGGTGCAAACCGAGCTGCTGGCGCTGCGCCAGCAATACCAGCGCCTGCAGGAACAGATCCGCGATAAAACACAGTTGCTACAGCAGCAACAGCTGATCATGCAGCTATCAGCACATCGGGCCAGGTTGCAACCACAGCAACCCTGCCCGCTATGCGGCGCAACTGAGCATCCGGCGATAACGGAATATCAGCAACTGAATAGCAGTGCTACTGAACAAGAACTGCAGGCGCGGCAAACAGAGCTGGAGCAAACACGGCTGCGCGGCGATGAGCTGAACAAAAATGAAGCCCGTTTAGCGGCAGAGATTAAGCAGCTGCAACAACACAGCAGCCAATTAAGTGCCGAGCTGTCCGCCCTGACCAGCAGCATTGAACAACAAGCCGCCGGCAGCACGGCACCGAGCATTAGCGCCGCCCTGCAACATCTGACAACAGAGCTCAGTCACGCCGCGCAGCAACTTAGCCAGTTAGAACAACTACAGCAGCAGCAGGTGCAACTGACAAAACAAGTACAGGATACCGAGCGGCAACTGGCTGAAAATCAGCACCGTTTGCAGTTGGCTGAGCAGCAAGAGCAACGTATTGGGCAGCAGCAAGCCGAGCTTGAACAGCAATACGCAAATTGGCAACATCAATGGCAAGCGATGCAACTGAGCGAGCCTGCAGCACAACTGCCAAGCGACACTTTGGCAGAGTTGACGGCCCGTTTACAGCAGGTGCAACAACAGCTGCAACAAGGGCAAGGACAACAGCAGATCCTGGCGCGACAACAGCAGCAACTGGCGCCGCAATTACAGCAGGCCGAACAGCAATGGCAGCAAGCGTTGGCCGCCAGCAGCTTTGCCAGCGAAGCGGCATTTAAAGCGGCACTTTTGCCTGAGACTGAACTGAACCAGTTGCAACAACTGCAGCAGCGTTTACAACAAGCCGAAGTTGCCGCACAGCGCCTGCTTAGTGATTGGCAGCAACGCCATACTGCGCTGGCACAACAACAGCAGACGTCTTTAACGGCCAACGAGCTGAGCGAAGTACTGCAGCAGCAAGAACAGCGTGTGCAGCAACTGACCGAACAACAGGGCCGCTTGCAGCAGCAATTGAGCAGCGACAGCGCGCGGCGCGACACGCAACAACAATTGCTGCAACAGATCGCCGCGCAACAATCGCAGTCTGAAAACTGGCAGCGGTTAAACAGCCTGATTGGTTCGGCAGATGGCGCCAAATACCGCCGTTTTGCTCAGGGGCTAACCCTACAGCAACTCATTATACTGGCCAACCGCCAGCTGTCACTGCTACACAACCGCTATCAGCTGGCCCGGCATAGTGAGGCTGAGCTGGAGCTGGTGGTACTGGATACCTGGCAGGCCGACAGCCAGCGTGATACCAAAACCCTGTCCGGCGGTGAAAGCTTTTTAGTCAGCCTGGCGCTGGCACTGGCATTATCTGATTTAGTCAGCAGCAAAACCCGCATTGACTCGCTGTTTTTGGATGAAGGCTTTGGCACCCTGGATGCCGACACGCTGGACAGCGCCTTAAGTGCGTTGGACAACCTGAACGCCAGCGGCAAGATGATCGGCATTATCAGCCATGTTGAGGCACTAAAACAGCGTATTCCACTGCAAATCAACGTAGAAAAGCAGCAAGGGCTGGGTTACAGCCAGATCAAAATCGTCGGCTAGCCGCCGCTGTTTTGCAGCAAGGCGGCAAAATCGTCTGCCGCCAAAGGTTTGCTGAAATAGTAACCCTGATAATAATCGCAGCCCTGCTGTTGCAGAAACTGCAGCTGCTCTGCGGTTTCCACACCTTCAGCCAGCACTTTAAAATTCATCGTATGTGCCAGCGCAATAATGGCGCTGGCAATTTGTTTATCATCCTGCTCTGCCGGGATGTGTTCAATAAAACGTTTATCTATTTTCAGTACGTCCAGCGGTAACCGCTTCAAATAGGATAATGAAGAGTAGCCGGTACCAAAATCATCAATCGCCAAACGTACGCCCAGTGCACGGATTTGATGCATGGTATCAATCACTCTGGCTTCATCGGTCATTAGCGCACTTTCTGTTACTTCCAACTCCAGCAACTGCGCCGACAAGCCACTGTCTTGCAGCACCTGCTTCAATTGCTGCAACATGGTATCTTTAGCAAACTGTTGCGCCGAGACATTCACCGCCAGCCGAAAAGCCGGTAAGCCAGCCTGCAACCATTGACTGACCTGATGACAACTATGCTGTAGTACCCAGAGCCCGAGTTGATGGATCAAGCCACAGCTTTCAGCCAGTGGAATAAATTCTGCCGGCGACACCGGCCCTAACTGTTCGTCGTGCCAGCGCAGCAACACTTCGGCACCAACGATGCGCCCTGTGCTTAACTCCAGCTGTGGCTGATATACGCAGTACAACTGCCCCAGATTAATGGCACTGCGCAGCCGCGATTCCATCACTACCCTTTGCCTGGCCTGCACAGTTAAGCCAGCGTCATAAAAGGCAATATTGTTACGGCCCTGGCTTTTTACGGCATACATAGCGGCATCTGCCGCGCGCAGCAAGCCTTCCGGATCGGTGGCGTGCTCAGGCCACAGCGCTATACCAAGCGATGCCGCCGGTATTACTTCAACTTTGTTGGCTAACATGCAGGGCTGCTGCAGCGCTTGCATCAATTTCCCGGTTAATTGATTTAACTGCGCCAGGCCGCTAATTTTAGTGACCAGCACGGCAAACTCATCGCCCCCCAACCGGGCCAGAATATGCTCCGGCAGACATAGACGCTGCAAGCGCTGACTCACCAAGCGCAATAATTCATCACCGGCGCTATGGCCAAAGCTGTCATTAATATTTTTAAAATTATCCAGATCCAGCAACAATACCGCACAGTGATTAGTGCTGGCTAACTGCAGGGTTTCAGCAACGCGCTGCATAAAATACTGCCGGTTGGGTAACAACGTAATGGGGTCGTAGTCGGCTAAAAACGCCAGCTCGGCGGCTTGCTGTTTGCGCTCGGTTAAGTCCAGATCGATACAGAAAATTTGCGGCTCCATATCGGGTAATTTAATCACCGCATGACCCGAATATACCGGCACCAGAGAGCCGTCTTTGCGCCGCAGAGCCAACTCCTCTGATGGCGCTCCCTGCCCGGTTGCCGCCATTTTCGCCATAGCCTGGGCCACGCCGTCGTGCATATAGGAAGGTATAATCAAATCCAGCAAATTTTGCCCGACAGCTTCCTGTTGACTGTAACCGTAAATCTGTTCACTGGCTTTGTTCCAGTAAAAGGTGGTGCCATCTGCTTTATAGCCCTGGATCGCCAATTGTGGCGCATTGTCCAGCAAAGTGCGAAAACGCAATTCACTTTGCTCAAGTTGCTGCTGTACCTGCCGCTGCTGGGTAATATCAAGTGCCACCGAAATAAAATAGGATTTGGCTTCCTCATGTACCAAGGCCACCGACAATCTGGCCCAAACCACAGAATTGTCGGGCCGCAGATAACGTTTTTCCAGCGAGTAGTGCTGCCGCTCCCCCTGCAATAGCTGCTGTACCGCTTGTTCATCCAGAGCTAAATCGGCCGGATGCGTAATTTGTCTGAAGGTCATGGTTATCAGTTGCTGCTCACTGTAACCCAGCAACTGACACATTTGTGCATTGGCACGCAAAAACCGGCCATCCAGGCCAACGTGGGCTATGCCGACAGCGGCATAAGTAAAGGTAGCGGCTAATTGCTGCTCGGTATTATCCAGCGAGCGGGCATAATGCTGTTTTTGCCGCAGCAGAAACCAGGCCAGTAACGCTGTCAGTGCGATATAAAAGTAACCTTTATAGGCCTGATACTGGATCAGCGTTGGCAGATCCTGAATTAGCCAAACCAGCAGCCTGTCACTACCTGTTATCCAGGCAATGCCAAAAATTCCATACAGCAAGGCGCCAAACCAGGGGCGTTGCAACAGGAGTTTATGACGATGCTTCACTATCCTTGTCATGCCGTTAACACTGCACAGTAAGTTAAACTAATGCAGCAAGCATAGTCGAAAAAAACAGTGTATGAACAGGCAGATAAGAAAAGTTGGCGCCAGAGAGATGCCTAAGCTGGCGCCGGTCAGGTTAGAATGAATACACCAGGGTTAGCGAGGTTTGCGTATCGGTACTTTTCTTGCCGGCAGTAACATCAGAGTCGTTCTGCACCTGAAAAGCCGCTTTCATTTGTAACGAGCCGTTAATTTTTGCCAATAGCGCCGTTTCGGCAATAGTACGGGTATTGTCGTCACCGTATTCTACGCTTAACGTTTGGCCGAAACTGGCAGATTCACTAATCGTCCATTTAAACGCAGCCGCGCCGCGTACGATCAGGCCTTGCTCCGTTTCGCCGCTCGATCTTTTGCCAGTGAAATAACCCGGACCGATTTCAACGTCCAGCGATTTATCTTCAGCGTTATACCAACGGGTACCATAACCGACCGCTAAAGTGGTGTACTCGGTATAAGCACCAAATTCATCATCCGTGTAAGAGCCAAAAGCAAACAACTTGTCGAATTCATCGTCCAGCTTATAGGCTGTTTTTGCTGAAATTAAATAACGCTCGGCTGATTTTTCAGTAAATTTGTTACCGTCAGCGTCGGTTTTTTCATCTTCTTTAAAAAAAGCACTGAAAATGTACTGGTTACTCCACTGCTGCAGCTCTTGTTTGGCATCAATTTTACCGGTTACTGAAGTACCAACGGTATTGCCCGAGGTGGTAATAGCGCCAAGCTCAGCCGACGTTGTCCACACTTTACCGCTGGCTGCAGTATCATTTGCCTGCACCGACATACTGGCCAACACGGCCAATGCCAGAATTGAATAACCCTTCATATCTACTCCTGCTTGTCTTGCTTAATATGTACGTCCATCTGTGGAAACGGAATAGCGATGCCCTGCTCATCAAAGCTCAGTTTCACTTTTTCCAGTGTGTCCCAATATACATTCCAATAATCGGCTGAGTTAACCCAGGGCCTGACATTAAAGTTTACCGATGAATCGGCCAATGCTGCCACGTTGACTGCCGCTGCAGGCTCTTGTAATACCCGGCTGTCGTTCTTCAGGATATCCTGCAATATTTGCTTGGCTTTACGCAGATCAGAGTCGTAGCTGATACCAATAACTAAATCGACACGACGGATAGCCTCAGCTGAATAGTTTGTAATAGCACCGCCCGTTACCTGGGCGTTAGGCACAATAACCAGCTTGTTGTCCGGCGTTTTCATCATGGTTTGAAAAATTTCTATTTTATCTACCGTACCGGTAACACCACCAGCCTCGATAAAATCACCGGATTTAAACGGCCGGAACAGAATAATAAGAATACCCGAGGCAAAGTTGGCCAAGGATCCCTGCAATGCCAGGCCAACCGCCAGACCAGCAGCACCTAAAATGGCGATAAAGGACGTGGTTTGCACACCAACTTGCGACAGCGCCATCAATAAGGTTGCTATCAGCAGCACGGCATACACAATACTGGCAATAAAAGACACTACGGCTTTATCAACTGCTTTTGCCAGCAGAGTCTTTTCCAGAAAACGCGATATTGCTTTGGCAACCATCCGGCCGACGTAAAAAATAACTATTGCCGCGACTAATTGCAGCAGCTTGCCTAATAAAACTTCATGATTGTCCTGAAACAACTGAGTTATTTGTTCCATTGCACTCTCCTGTTGACTGAAAAATTGCAAAACGCCCGCAGGATAGCATAAAACCTGCTAAAGCCGCAGAACAGACTACAACCTGTTAACCCCTAAATTCCAGTAAAAAGCTTGGTGTTGTGGAAAAATTTGGGTAAAATGCCGGCCTAAGTGGTGACTGTAGCTCAGTTGGTAGAGCCCCGGATTGTGATTCCGGTTGTCGTGGGTTCGATCCCCATCAGTCACCCCACTTCCTTTTAAAGACACCTTCAGCTTTGCTAAGCTTACTGCCAATACCATCAGCAGAGCACGCGCATTGGACTTAACCCGATTACAACAGCAGCTACAACAACCGGCACTGGCGCCGGTTGAACAATGGCATCCCGTCTTTTGTGGTGATATTCCTTTGCATATCGACGCCCAGGGGCAGTGGTATTATCAGCACAGTTTGATCCAACGACCGGCCTTAGTTAAATTATTTGCATCGGTATTGCTCTGTCAAAATGGCGAGTACTTTTTGCAAACCCCGGCAGAGAAAGTTCGTATCAGTGTTGCCGACGCGCCTTTTCTGATTACTGACTGGCAATGGGTAGATAGTGACACCGGCCCGGCACTGCAACTGACCACTAATCTGGCACGGCAGCTGATACTTAGCCCGGCTTACCCTATGTTGTTAAAACCAGACCCACAGCAGCAATTATTACCCTATGTTCAGCTGTGGCATGGCTTGCAGGCAAAACTAAGCCGTAATGTTTACTACGCACTGGCAGCATTAGCCATGCCGGTTTATTGCAACAAGCGGCAGCATTTTCAGTTAAAAAGTGCCGGTTTTCCCTATACCTTTGCTATTGTCTAACACTGGTCGGCTAAAAACGTCGGCCTGTCTCATGTTGGTTGTTGAATTTGCCAGCAATGTTAACACTGAAAACCGATCATCCATTACAAGGCTCTAACAACATGAAAAAAACGCCCCTGGCTTTATTGCTGCCGTTATTGGCCAGCAGCTCACTGGTTGATGCCGCAACTCTGATCCATGCCGGTAAGCTCATCACTGCGGAAAACAAAAATGTTTACGCCAAGCAAACCATAGTAATTGAACAGGACAAAATCATTGGCGTTGAAGCCGGTTTTCGCGCGCCGACAGCTGCCGACACCGTAATCGACTTACGCCAGCACACAGTAATGCCGGGTTTAATGGATATGCACACCCATTTTTATACCCAGTTTAGTCCAACGGTTTACAGTGAAGGCTTTACCATGAATGAAGCTGACTACGCGCTGCGTGGCGCAACCTTTGCAGAAAAAACCTTACTGGCCGGTTTTACCACAGTCCGCGAACTGGGAGACAACCATCACATCAGTACCGCATTAAAAAAAGCCATTGCTAAGGGTTACGTGAAAGGACCGCGTATCTATGCTGCCGGTAAATCGATTGCTACCACAGGTGGCCATGCTGACCCGACTAACGGTGTAGCTTATGCGTTAATGGCCGATCCGGGCCCGAAAGAAGGCGTGATAAATGGTGCCGACGACGCGCGCAAAGCAGTACGCCAGCGTTATAAAGAAGGTTCTGATGTTATTAAAATAACCGCTACCGGCGGGGTGTTAAGTGTGGCCAAAAGCGGCAGCAATCCGCAGTTTACTGATGAAGAACTGGCCGCCATCGTCAGCACAGCAAACGACTATGGGCTGAAAGTCGCCGTGCATGCGCATGGTAAAGAAGGTATGGAACGCGCGATACGCGCCGGTGTAGCATCAATTGAGCACGGTACCTATATGGACAAGGCCACCATGACATTGATGCGCAAAAACGGTACCTACTATGTACCAACTATCAGTGCTGGCAAATGGGCTGCCGATAAAGCCGCCATTGCCGGCTTTTTTCCAGACTTGGTGCGGCCCAAAGCGGCTACCATTGGTAGTAAAATTCAGCAAACTTTTGCCGAAGCTTATAAAGCCGGTGTAAAAATTGCGTTTGGCACTGACGCCGGCGTGTTTGAACATGGCAACAACTGGAAGGAGTTTGTCTACATGACTGAAGCTGGCATGCCTGCCATCGATACCATCCTCAGTGCCACTATTG
Organism: Gammaproteobacteria bacterium; assembly: GCA_018826295.1. Classification (GTDB taxonomy): domain Bacteria; phylum Pseudomonadota; class Gammaproteobacteria; order Enterobacterales; family Alteromonadaceae; genus Alishewanella. Next base: position 97,846 of record JAHJZX010000017.1, on the reverse strand, counting down.
AAGGTGCAAGGCTATTAGGCGTTGACAGTGAGCTGGGTAGTATTGCCGCCGGCAAATTTGCCGATATTATTGCCGTGCCGGGCGATCCGTTAACCGATATCAATCAAATGGGTCAGGTGAACTTTGTGATGAAAGCCGGTCAAATCTACCGGCAGTAGCGACGGCGCCGGCCCGGGCGTTAAATCTGGGCCGGCTGTAAGCGTTGTAGCAGCGCTTTAGCATCCGCCAGAATGAAATCTTTCAACTGCTGCTCGGCAGCCAGCCGCAGTTTATCCTGATTATAAGTCTGTTGTTTACTTTGACGCTTGCGTGCTTCGTGCGTTGGCATGTCTTTGACTACCTGATACATCTGATGCAAACCCGGATAAGTTTGCACCGGATCCGGCTGACGCTCGGGTACCAAATGGTCCAGCAGTACCCAAACCCTTAACGCGCCTTCAGACAGTTCACATTGCTGCTCCAGCATGGCACGGCAAATCAGCGTAATACTTTCGGTCAGATAGCGCCGCTTTTCTGTTTGCTGTTGTTGTAGCGCCAATTGTTGCTGCTTTTGCTGCAATTTTTGCAGTTGCAGCCGGCGTAACAACATACCGGCATAAAATGCCAGCGCCACAATCACCATAGTGGCAACAGCTACCAGTATCAATGTTGTGTTGTTCAAACCAGAGCCCCGTTATCAGTCTTCGCCGAGCAGATCTTTACGCCAGTCTTTACTTTCAAACTCAGCCAACGGATCAACTTCCGCTTCCTGTTCAGTTAAGCCAAGTTGTTGCAATAGTTGTTCTAACCGAGCCGTCTTGGCATTGAAATATTTCGCATCTTTGCCAGTCAGAATTTCATTTTGCTCAACCCGCTCCAACAATTGTTGCAAGTAGCTGTCGTTTTCAATTAGTGCCAATTCCTGTTCCGGCGCAATAACTTCCGCTTTAACTTTAGCCAGGCTGGCCTTGGGTTGGCTGACAACTAAAGGCTGCTCTGTAACGGGTACTAAAGCAATCGGCTTTTTACTGCCAATGCGCTTGTCTTTGTTAGCGGCATTGTCTGCGCTGGCTGGTTTTACCTGCGCGACATTATTGCGGCTACCAGACTTCAGGCCGGCACCCTTTTTCTTGGTTTCTTCTTTTGGCTCCCGGCTTTTACGTATTTCCTGTGCGGGTAAGTGGCGCTGGCCATTAGAACCGGCTGAGCGCGTTTTTTTCTGACGAGTCATGTTTGCTACCTGTGAAAAAGGGCGCACATTTTAACCAGTTTTGCCGGCAAACACTAATGGTTTCGTTGCAGTAACACGACATCTTTGTCGACAACCTGCAGCACAAAGCCATCTCGGCGGGCTAAATAGGCAAAAGTGTCTTCAGCGAAGAAACTGACATGTGTCGGATCATTCTTGTAGTGCCAGTTGGCAAAGGCGGCAGCATTGGTATAACGCTTGGTCATAATGGCCAGGATCCCGTCTGCTTTAAGCAGCCTGAGCCATAACGACCACTCCTGCGCCGGATTGACGAAATGTTCAATCGCTTCGCTACAACAAATAAAGTCGTACTGCCGCAGCAAAGCTGTGTCGTCTTTAGCAAAAAACGGGTCCCAAACCGCCATATTATGGCCGGCCTCTGTCAGCATCTTTGCTAACAAGGGTCCCGGGCCACAACCAAAATCCAACCCTTCGAGCTCTTTATCTGGCAGCATGCCTAATAACGGCGTTGCCAGCCGTTGCAAAAACTGGCGATAGCCCTGGTCGGCCAAATCGTTCTGATGCAATTGGTATTGTGCCAACTCTTGATCGCTGCTGAGCAAGGTTGTCCGGTCAGCAAAGACAAGCTGACACTGCTGGCACTGAAAATAGTGGCGGCGCAGATCCTGGCAAAACAACAGGCTGTGCCGGTGATGACATAGCGGGCAAACGACTGCGGACATAATGTGAAAACCTGAAAAAGAAAAGGGCGATAAGATAAGCTTATCGCCCTGGGTATGCCTGTGTCACGTGGACACCACTCTCATTCGCTTTCATCGTCCTGATGTTGCTTCAACGCCCTGTTTTTTCGTGTTCCATTTATGTTATGTGCCTTCCTGGCAATTTTCTTGTTTACGATCTTCCTGATGCTTTCGTATCCATCCCTGAGCGCACTTTAACGCTGCACATCATCCCGATGCAAAAAAAAGGTACCACGCACTGTGTTGTACTGGGTACTGACACTTCCTTGCCGCTAGTCCCTGTTATTATTGGTTACTAAGTGTAACTGCCTTGTAATCTACTCCAATCTGTTCAGATGGCAAGACACTGCAGAAAAAAAACCTAAGGCAGTTAAATGCGATTAATATTATTTGATTATTTTCAGATAGTTAACGAAAAAACCGCAGTAAAAAAAGTTCAATGAATTTGCTAAAATGGCTATTTTCTTACAGCCAGTGTGAGATATATCTCACAAAAATGCAGTTTCTAAAAAAGAAAAACCGGCGATAAAAGCCGGTTTTTCTGCGATGAACAGCTAACTTAGTGCAAGCCACCCAGATATTGCGATAAGGTTTCTATGTCCTCATCGGTCAGTTTTCTGGCAATATCCTGCATCATACCGTTTAAGTCATTCGCACGCTTACCCTCACGAAACTCCTGCAGCGTCGTTTTCAGGTAGTTAGCATGCTGAAAAGAAATTTTTGGAAAACCACTCAAATCAGAGCCATTGCCACGCGGACCATGACAAGCAATACAGGCTGCGATTCCGCGCTCAGCATCACCACCACGATACAACTGTCCACCGCGCTCAATTACATTTTCAGCGGTAGTACCCGGCTTCATTTTCTGTGATGAAAAATAGGCTGCTAAATCTTTCATATCCTGGTCAGATAACGCCGCCACCATACCGAACATGATGTTGTTGCTACGGCCTTGCTTACCGCCGCTTTCCATGCCGCCTTTATAATCGCGCAGCTGTTTATAAATGTAAGGCGCGTGCTGGCCTGCGATTTTGGGATACATATCAACAGCACTATTACCGTCAGCACTGTGGCATGCTGCGCATACCGCCGACTTCGCTTTACCTGCTTCGGCATCACCGTCAAACGCCTGAGCTGTTCCGATAAAACCGAATAGCAGCGTCAGTGGAAATAGCATTTTCATCATTTTTTATCCGTCTCTGTCCGCAATAAACCACCAGCATACTGGCATATTAAGGCTAATAACCTTATTTTTTCTACCTATTTTACACGAAACTAGTCAAAGTAAAATCCCATAGCGTGAGCAAATGCTTCTGCCGATCCGTCAGATCCGCTACAATAGCTACAAAATGTTAGCCGGAGAAGGCAGTGTACAAGTCAAAAATAAATTATCAAAGCACCACATTCCTCACCAGTGCGCCGGATATTCGGGCGCTACCTGCCGATGAAGGTATAGAAGTGGCTTTTGCCGGCAGATCAAACGCCGGTAAATCCAGTGCTCTGAATACGTTAACCCGGCAAAATAGTTTAGCGCGCACCAGTAAAACACCTGGGCGCACTCAACTAATCAACACTTTTAGCCTGGATAATGCACGCAGGCTAATTGACTTGCCTGGTTACGGCTTTGCCAAAGTACCATTGACTGTTAAAGAGAAATGGCAAAAATCGCTGGCAGAATACCTGATGAAACGCAGTAGCCTTAAAGGTCTGGTGGTGTTGATGGATATCCGTCACCCGCTGAAAGATTTAGATCAGGATCTGATCCATTGGGCGGTCGAAAGTAAACTATCGGTGCTTATTTTGCTGACTAAGGCAGATAAGCTTGGACCAGGCGCGCGCAAAAAAATAGTGCTGGACGTTCGCGAAGCAAGCCTGGCTTTTATGGGAGATATTCAGGTACAAGCTTTTAGTTCGTTAAGCAAACTTGGGCTACCCGAGCTGGAGCAAACCCTGGATCAATGGTTTGGTGCCACTGAACTTACTGCCGACAGCCAGCTTTAACAGCATAAAAAAACCGACACTCAAGGGTGTCGGTCATAGCAAACGGGGAGAAGCTATAATTTCAAATCAACAGGGTGTCTTATCGCTAAGACCACAGCATTATACAACAAATCCGCCTTGTTTAAAGTATTTACTCTAATAAATCTTGCAAATTTTCATCTTGCCACTCAATCGCGAGTCATCTGACAACGATGTTATCGGCATTACAACTGTACCAGCTGATTTTCAAATAAAAAAACGCCCCGCTGCAAGCAGCGGGGCGGCTAAATAAGCCTACTTTCATATGCTGAAGCAAATTGCTTCGACAGCGAAAGATAGAACATCTTACCTCTGTACCCTACAACTCAGATTCTAGCCAGCACTGTGCAAATTGCAAGCTATTTTTGTAATAAAACTACATAACGTCGTTTAAATTCTAATGATTCGGCTTTTTGGTAATTTTGTTACCAAAAAAAACCCCGAACATCGTCGGGGTTAAAGATTTTATCAGGAGAGAGAAACTATAACTGTGCAGTCAGACTGGATACCACAGCATAAGTTCAAATTAATGTGCCTGATCCCAATTATCGCCGTCGCCCGCTTCTGCCAGCAAGGGCACATCCAGACTAGCCGCCTGCGCCATCAACTCTGTAATCTGTTGTTTTGTTTGCTCTACTTTATCGGCATCAACTTCAAACACCAGTTCATCATGTACCTGCATTATCATCACCGCAGGAGGATTAGCTTGCTGCAATAGCCATTGATCAACTTTAATCATCGCTTTTTTAATAATGTCGGCTGCGGTGCCTTGCATTGGCGCATTAATAGCCGCGCGCTCTGCGCCTTTACGCCGCATCATATTTTGTGCGTTTATATCTGGCAAATACAAGCGGCGGCCAAACAGCGTTTCGACGTAGCCCTGTTCATGCGCCTGTTTACGCGTACGTTCCATATAATCCAGTACGCCGGGAAAACGTTCAAAGTAGCGATCGACATACTGCTGCGCTTCATTGCGCCCGACTCCCAGTTGTTTTGCCAAACCAAATGCCGACATACCGTAGATCAGACCAAAATTTACTGCTTTGGCACTGCGGCGTTGTTCAGCGGTTACCTGTTCCAGACTGACAGAAAACACCTCTGCAGCCGTTGCCCGGTGAATGTCACGGCCCTGAGCAAAGGCATCCAGCAAGGCACGGTCCTGCGACAGATGCGCCATTATGCGTAATTCAATTTGAGAATAATCCACCGCCACTATCTTTTTACCAGGCGGCGCAATAAATGCCTGCCGGATACGGCGGCCTTCTTCTGTGCGGATTGGAATATTCTGCAGATTAGGATCTGTCGAACTTAAACGTCCGGTAGCGGCAACTGCCTGGTGATATGAGGTATGCACCCTGCCTGTCACCGGATGCTGCATCTTCGGTAACTTATCGGTATAAGTCGATTTCAGTTTGCTTAAACCACGGTGCTCAGTGATAAGTTTGGGAAATTCGTACTCTAATGCCAGTTCTGCCAGTACTTCTTCCGCCGTAGATGGTGTACCGGTAGGGGTCTTTTTCAATACCGGCAGGCCCATTTGGTTGAATAAGATTTCCTGTAGTTGCTTAGGCGAGGATAAATTAAAAGCTTTACCTGCCTGCTCATAGGCCAATTGCTCCAACTCTGCAATGCGCGCGGCCAGCTGTTCACTTTGTTTGCTCAGCAGCTTGCTGTCAATCAACACGCCATGGCGTTCAATGCGCGATAGAATATCGACCAGCGGCATTTCAATATCGCGCAGCACCTGGGCTAAGTCGCCCTGCTGTTGTAACTGTGGCCACAACTTCTGGTGCAGTTGCAACGTAATGTCAGCATCTTCTGCCGCATACTGCGCCGCTTTTTCCAACGCTATCTGATTAAACGTTAATTGCTTGGCACCTTTGCCGGCTATGTCCTCAAAGCTGATCGTTTTATGGCCCAGATACTTTAACGACAAACTGTCCATATCATGTCGCGAGGCCACTGAATTAAGCACATAAGACTCCAGCATAGTGTCAAAGCATACGCCTTTAAGAGCAATGTCATAGCGGGCCAGCACGCTTTGATCGTACTTCAGGTTCTGCCCGACTTTCGCTTTGTTGCTATCTTCTAACCAGGGTTTTAACTGCGCTAACACCCAGTCCCGTTTCAGCTGCTCAGGCGCTCCGACATAATCGTGTGCAACCGGCACATACCAGGCGGTACCGGCTGAAGTAGCTACTGATAAACCAACCAGTTCTGCCTGCATGTAGTCCAGACTGGTGGTTTCAGTGTCAAACGCCACCAGTTCGCTACAGTGCAACTGTTGCAACATGGCAGCAAAAGCCGTTTCATTCAGCACCGTCAGGTAATCGGCGGTTGTAGTTGTTGTCGGAACCACAGTATCGTCTGCGCCGGCAAACATATCGGCTTGTGCAGCTTTGACTTCCAGCTTGGCCGCAGCGGGTTCATTACCTAATACTTCAGCCAGCCAGCGGCGAAATTCACACTCTTGATATAGCTGTGCCAGCCGGCTATTGTCGGCGCTTTTAATCGTCAGATCGGCCAACTGATAAGGCAACTCAACATCGGTTTTTATCGTTGCCAGCTGGTAAGATAATTGCAGCTGCTCACGGAACTGCTCAAGTTTGGCAGCCATGGTTTTGGCGCCGCGAAAACTCAGAGTAGTCACCTGATCCAACTGCTGATATATCTGCTCTATAGAGCCTAAGCCCTGCAACAAAGCTGCTGCAGTTTTCTCCCCCACGCCGGGTAAACCCGGGATGTTGTCAACTTTATCGCCCATCAGAGCCAGATAATCGATAATCAGCTCCGGGCCAACACCAAACTTTTCTGCCACACCCTGCGGGTCAAGCAGGGTATTAGTCATGGTGTTTATCAGCGTAATGTGGCCATCGACCAACTGTGCCATATCTTTATCACCGGTTGAAATCAGCGTATGCAGCCCGGCGGCACTGGCCTGGCACGCCAGAGTTCCTATAACGTCATCAGCCTCTACCCCACTGATGCACAGCAGCGGCAACCCCATTGCCTGAATAATTTCGTGTAAAGGTGCGATCTGGCTGCGTAAATCATCCGGCATCGGTGGTCGGTGAGCTTTATATTCGCTGTACATCTGATTACGAAAAGTTGGCCCTTTGGCATCAAACACCACCGCCATTTGCGTGGGTTGATATTGCCGCAACAGGCTTTTCAGCATGTTAACAACACCGTAAATGGCCCCGGTTGCCTCGCCTTTAGAATTAGTCAGATGCGGAGGTGAGTGATAAGCGCGAAATAAATAAGATGAACCATCCACAAGGATCAGCGGTGTAGTGGCAGTTGTTGGCATGGTGTAAAGTCCTGAAACCATAAAGCTATAGCATGCCACAGTAGGCATTTTGCTGCCAGTTTTGCCCCGGGCATTCAACAGGCACAAGCTGTGGATAACTTTGTGAAGAACAAATAGCAATAGAAGACCTTTTCCGCTGAAAAGATCCGCAGTTATTTATTAACTTACTGATTTAAAATGCTAAATAAGGGGTGAACTACAGAACCCATATTATTATTTTTATACTTCCTTAATGTGGAAAACACTTTTTACGTTGTGTTTACCAGCGGTATCAGGACAGAACGTCAGCGCAGATACCGGCCAAGTAGACTACCACAACTGCACAAGATGCAAAGTAAAACCGTTAAAAAATTTTGCTTTAAAAAAATCCGTAAACCCGGCATAAAAGTATAAAGCACAACCAGCAAAGCTTAGCGCCGGGATCACTATAATGTTGTGGTCTGAACGACTGTATAACAACACAGTTTTCAGCTGTATTTTGTGGGGCTTCCCCTTCGAGCAGCTTGAAGGCTATAATGGCACAAACTTTGTGCGGACATCACCACAGGAAAGAATCATATGACTAAATATACACTCGCTGTCGCCTTGTTGTTAGCGACCTTTGGTATTAATGCCAGTTCAGATGCCGATAAAGACGCCTTAAGCAAACGGCTGGCACCAATAGGCCAGGTGTATGTTGCCGGTGCAGCTGCCGCCTCTGATGCTGCGGCCTCAGGTCCGCGCAGTGGCGAGAAAGTGTATCAAACCGCCTGCTTCGCCTGCCACGGCACGGGCGCATTAGATGCGCCAAAAAAAGGCGACGCGGCATGGAAGGCACGGATTGATCAGGGTTTCGATACCATGCTGAAGCACGCGATTGAAGGTATCCGTAATATGCCCGCTCGTGGTACCTGTGCCGATTGCAGCGACGATGAAATAGCTGCAGCAATTAAATTTATGACGGATGGTGTTTAACCTAGACATTGCCCAATCCGCCAAAGGCCGCCACTGTGCGGCCTTTGTTAATTTAGCGGGCTAATCAACACTGTTTTCGCTAAGCTTATAGCTAAATTGTCCAAATGATACTCTTCCCTGCGCCTAAACTTTGTGCATAATGGAGCGCAATCAGAAAAAAAGTTGTGCCATGCTGGCAAAAAAAACAACATAAGAGTCAGGTTTGAAGGGAATAACAGAACCGGGTAAGCAGCTCAGACAAGCCCAGATAAAGATGCGCCGTTTGACATTATTAGCGCAGCGTTATCAGCAGGCATATATTAGTCAGGGTGCCTTACTAAAATTGTCAGAATTGGCCAGTACCATTAGTGATATGCGGGATTTTTATCCGGCTATTCACAGCATGGTCGCTGAGTTTTTGCATGCTGAAAATTTCTACGTTGTCTTTTATGACAGCGATAGCCAGCAATACAGTCCGCAATATTTTTCCGATGAAAAAGATCAGCAAATGATTGCTGATGTGCCGTCAAGCGCCTTTTCCAGCGGCCTGACCGGCTATGTTGCTCGTACAGCAAAACCGCTGTTATGTGATGTTACCCAGTTTGAAAAACTAGTGGCCGATGGCCATATTAAAGCTCAGGGTTCACCCTGTGCACATTGGTTAGGTATTCCGTTGTGTCGTGGAGACCGTGTTATAGGTGTGATGGCGATACAGTCTTACAATGCCGAACAGCTATACACCAATACTGATCTGCTGCTGTTTAATAGTATCGGCGGCCACACTATAACGGCATTGGACCGGGTAAAAAGCCGCGAGTTACTCGAAGATACCGTGCGGCAAAGAACCCGCCAGCTTGAGGTGATAAACCAGTCACTGCAACGTGAAATTAAAGAACGCATCTCAGCTGAGCAGCTGCAGGCCGCGCTGTACCGAATTTCAGAACTCACTGCCAGCAGCCGTGATATGCACAGTTTTTACCGAGCGGTGCATCAGGTATTGTCCGGCTTAATGCATGCCGATAACTGCTACATCGCACTACTGGATCCGGACAAAGCTAAGTTAACCTTTCCATTTTATCTGGATCAGTATTCGCCACCAGCCCGCGAGCGCCCGCTAAGCCGCGGCTTCACCGAATATGTCATACGCTGTGCCGATGCCCGACTGATAAACGAGCAACAAGCCATTAAGCTGGTCGAGGCAGGTGAAATAAAACGGGGAATGGCAGATCCGACTAAACCCGGCCGCCATTCTACCAGTTGGTTGGGCGCACCCTTACTGATAGATCAGCAGGTTATTGGTGTTATTGCGCTGCAATCCTACGACAAGAGCCACAGCTATGGTGACAATGAACTGAATATATTGCGTTTTGTGTCGCAACATATCGCTGTTGCCATTCAACGCAAGCTGACGACTGAACAACAAAAACGCCATCAGGAAGAACTTGAGCGTAAAGTATTTGAAAGTACCCGCGAATTACGCCAGACCAATCTGTTTTTACGCCTGCAGGTCGAAGAGCGGAAAAAAGCTGAACAGAAACTGTTTTTCGAAGCTAACCACGATGCCCTCACCAGCCTGGCCAACCGGCAAATGTTTTTACAGCAACTAAAACAGCAGTATGCATTGTATAAACGCCAACCTCAGCAAAGCATTGCCTTATTGTTTATCGATCTGGATCGTTTCAAGCTGATCAACGATACCCTGGGCCACCATATCGGTGATGCATTTCTGATTGAAGTCAGTAAGCGGTTGCAAAGTACAGTGCGTGAACATGACTTAGTTGCCCGGCTTGGCGGAGATGAGTTTGTAGTACTGCTTACCAGCTTGCTGCATGAGCAGGATGCGGAAGAGGTTGCCGATCGCATTATTGAACGCATCAGACAGCCGTTTTTGCTGCAGGGCCAACAGGTTCAGTCAGGTGCCAGTATCGGTATCGCTTATTTCAACGCCCATCACAGCCAGGCAGAAGCTCTGCTACGTGATGCTGATGCCGCTATGTATCAGGCAAAATCGATGGGCCGCAACCGCTTTGTCATCTTCAACGAAACTATGCGTGAGCGCATGCTGCAGGCGCTGACGATGGAACAGGTTGTGCAGCAGGCGCTGGAGCAACAACAGTTTAACGCTATTTTTGAACCGGTACTGTGCGGCCAGGCCAGAAGCCTGCTTGGATACGAAGTGCATACCCAATGGCAACATCCTCAGTTTGGCCCCCAGCACGATTTTAGCCAGTATGCCGCTGATGCCGGCCTGATACCGAAAATTGAACAGCTTATTTTGCAACAGGCCTGTCAACAGCTGAACCGCAGTGATGATTGCAGCGGCCTGATGACCGTCCGCCTGAGTACCGGCCACTTATTGCAGCCGGAATTATTTGACTGGCTAAAACAACAGGTACAGACCGTTACACAAAAACATCGTCTGTGCCTGGCGTTTACCGAACGGGAATTGCTGCAAGCCGGCAATGACATTAGCCAGCCATTACAGTATTTACGCAAACAGGATTTACGTCTGGCGATCCACCAGTTTGCCGCCGAGACAGCGCCAATGGGCTTGCTAATACAGCAGTTATTTGATTTTGTTAAGCTGGCACCGGCATTTTGCCGCCAGTTGGTGCGCAATGAGCAGCGGCGCCAACTGTTACAGATGCTGCAAACGCTGGCATTGCATTATAAATTCCGACTGTTGGCTGATGGTGTAGACAGCCCGGAGCTGCTTAACCTGCTGTTAGCTGAAGGCTGCTGTTTTATGCAAGGCAAATATGTTGCCGAGCTAATCTCGGCCGAACAATTGGCAAAAACGCCATCACTTGTTTTTAAGCAACTGGCGTAAACGTTCTATATGCGCTTGTCCGCTTTGTTGGCGTTGCTCGGCCGTTTTAACCACTACAGCGCTTTGCCATTCCAGATCATCCTGCGGCAATTCATGTAAAAACCGGCTGGGTTCCGGCCGGATAACTTCGCCAAACTGGCGTCGCTCTCTGGCATAGGTAAAAAACAGTTCCCGCTGTGCCCGGGTAATGCCAACATAGGCTAAACGCCGTTCTTCTTCGACGTTATCTTCATCTATGCTGCTTTGATGCGGCAAAATGCCCTCTTCCATGCCAACCATAAATACATAAGGGAACTCCAAGCCCTTGGAAGCATGCAAGGTTAGTAATTGCACCTGATCGGCGTTATCTTCCTGCTCCTGCCGCTCCATCATATCGCGTAGCGTAAGTTTGGTAACAACCTCAGACAGCGTCATTGCCGGCGCGTCATCTTTACCCTGCAACATTTCATTGATCCAGCGATACAGCTCATTGACGTTTTTCAGTGCCATTTCGGCTGCTTTGGCACTGCTGCTGGTTTCAAACAACCAGGCCTCGTAATGGCTCTGGCGGATTAAATCTCTGATAGCTTCAGCAGGTTCTGCCCGTTGCACATTGTCGGCAATTGCCACTATCCAATCGGCAAACTGCTTTACAGCGCCGTGCGCGCGGGCAGACAGGTGCATTGACAACTCACTGTCACAACAGGCTTCAAACAAACTGATGTGCTTATCTTTGGCCAGGTTACCAATCTGCTGCAAGGTGGCCGCGCCTATTTCGCGGCGCGGCACATTAATTACCCGCAGTAGTGCATTATCATCATCCTGATTTACCACCAGTCGCAGGTAAGCCATCACGTCTTTAATTTCTGTGCGGGAGAAAAACGACGTGCCTCCTGAAATCTTATAAGGGATCCGGTTAGTCATCAGCGCTTTTTCGAATACCCGCGATTGATGATTACCGCGGTACAACAAAGCATAATCGCGGTACTGACTGCGATTAATAAAGCGGTGAGAAATAATCTCTGCTACGACCTTTTCGGCTTCATCTTCTTCATGCTTGCACGGGATCACCTTTAGCGGCACGCCATAGCCATTTTCACTGAACAATTGCTTATCAAACTCGTGCGGATTGTTGGCAATTAAAATGTTTGCCGCTTTGAGGATCCGCTCGGCAGAGCGGTAGTTCTGCTCCAGCTTGATCACATTAAGCTGTGGGAAATCGGTTTTTAATAACGCCAGATTTTGCGGCCTGGCACCACGCCAGGAGTAAATAGACTGATCATCATCCCCCACCACCGTGAAACGTTGCCGCTCACCTACCAGCCATTTCACCAGCTGATACTGGCTGGTGTTGGTGTCCTGATATTCGTCTACCAATAAATACTGAATTTTCTGCTGCCACTTTTGCCGCACGTCCACATTGTGGGCAAATAGCAGGGTTGGCAGTAAAATCAAATCATCAAAATCTAACGCATTGCAGGCAGTTAGTTGCTCGGTATAACGCTGATAATAGCTGGCAAAGCTAATATTTTGGGCATCTTTAGCTTCAGCTAACGCTTTGGCTGGTAGCGTCAGCTCGTTCTTCCAATGGCTGATCCGGCTTTGCAACGCTCGCAGTAAATCTTTATCACCTTGTAAATCCTGTTCTGTCAGCTCTTTTAGCAACGCCATGCTGTCTTGATCATCAAACAGGGTAAAGTTGGCTTTATAGCCAATATGGCGGTGTTCTTTTTTCAGGATCTCCAACCCCAACGTATGGAAGGTTGAAATAGTCAGACCGCGGCTGGCCGTTTTAGGTAATTGCTGGTTTATACGTTCGCGCATTTCACGCGCGGCTTTATTGGTAAAAGTGACCGCGGCAATATGCCGGGCCGGCATCTCACATTGCTGAATAAGGTAAGCAATTTTGTTGATAATCACCCGGGTTTTGCCACTGCCTGCGCCGGCCAACACCAGACATGGCCCACTGATAAATTTAACGGCAGCATTTTGTTGCGGATTCAGCTTCATTCACATACCCTTTTTGCAAGGCCGGCATTGTAACGAAAATTGCTGACAAATTTCATTCGCTAAGCATACTTTTCGCCGTAGAATAGCCAAGGTTTTCTGGCCACTGCCTCTAACCGCCTGATGCAACACAGGAGCATAGCATGATCGACCCGAAGAAAATTGAAGATATTGCCAAACAAATTGGTAATGCCATACCGCCGCAGGTGCGTCAGTTCGCCGATGATATTGAAGCCAAAGTAAAACAGGTGTTGCAGCATAAACTTGCTGATCTGGATTTTGTAAGTCGTGAAGAGTTTGATGTGCAACGCAACGTCCTGCTGCGTACCCGTGAAAAAGTCGACAAGCTTGAGCAGCAACTAACGGCGCTGCTGGCCGAAAAAACCGAGCAATTTGACCCGCAGAACTTACCGTCGTCAGATCAGCAATAAGCCCGTTACCTGGCACCAATTAATGTAAAAACAGGGACTTAAGCCCCTGTTTTTCATTAAGTTTCAGGCTATTACCAGATCTTCACCCGTACTTTTTCTTCACGGTACATACCATCACCCGGCTTTACATCATAAGCCTGATAGAACTGCGGCATATTCGACAATGTGCCCAGCACGCGATACATGCCCGGAGAGTGCGGCCCGGTTATCACTTGTTGGCGCAGTGCTTCGTCGCGGAATTTTATCCGCCATACCTGGCTCCAGCCCATAAAGAACCGCTGCTCTGGGGTAAAGCCGTCAATAACCGCGCCGCTTTGGCCTTGCAATGAGTTTTGATAGGCCTTGTACGACACGGTTAAACCGCCTAAGTCGGCGATATTCTCACCCAGGCCCAGCGCGCCCTGCAGGTGTAAGTCATCTATCGGATTAAAAGCACTGTATTGATCAACCATTAACTGGGCACGTTGCTGGAATTGCGCCGCATCTTGCTCAGTCCACCAGTCGCGCAGGTTACCGTCGCCATCAGAGCGACGGCCCTGATCGTCAAAACCGTGAGTAAATTCATGCCCGATAACGCCGCCTATAGCGCCGTAGTTCACTGCGTCGTCGGCATCCACATTAAAGAAAGGTGGCTGTAAAATAGCGGCCGGAAACACTATTTCGTTCATGGTGGAGCTGTAATAGGCATTAACCGTTTGCGGTGTCATGCCCCACTCAGTGCGATCAACAGGCTTACCTAAACGATTGATGCTGCGCTGGTATTCACACTCGGCGCTACGGCGCAGGTTGCCAACTAAATCGGCGGCATTAATCTCTACGCAGCTGTAATCACGCCATTTATCCGGATAACCAATTTTGGTATTAAATTTTGCCAGCTTAATTTGCGCTTGCTTTTTCGTTACCGGGCTCATCCATTCCAGCTCGTCTATCGACTGACGAAACGCTGCACGCAGATTTTCAATCATCTGGTCCATCCGCGCTTTGGCTTCTGGCTTAAAGTACTGTTCGACATACTTTTTGCCCACCATAAAGCCGAGGTTATTATCAACCAGGCTAACGGCGCGTTTTTCGCGGCTGCGCTGTTCTTGCAAGCCATTTAGTGTTTTGCCGTAAAAATCGAAGCTGGCATCAACAAAGGCTTTACTCAGATTGTTGGCATTGCTGCGCAGCAAATGAAACTTAAGATATTGCTGCCATTGTTTAACCGGCGTATTGGCCTGCAGCTTGGCAAAGGCAGTAAAGTACGTCGGCTGACGCACCACCAGTTCATTGATATCGCCCAGATTGGCAGCGGTTAAAAAAGCTTGCCAGTTAAAACCCGGCGCCAGCTGGCTGAGCTCTGTCACACTGAGTTTGTTGTAGGTGGCATTACGGTCCCGGTTTTGCACCCGGCTCCATTGCGCACCAGCAAGCTGTTTTTCCAGAGCGACAATATCAGCCGCAACCTGCTGCGCATTATCAAAACCAGCTAAGGTCCACAGCTGGGCAATAAAGGCCTGGTACTTCTGCAGCAACTCAATTGAACGGGCGTCGTCTTTTAAGTAGTAATCTCTGTCGGGTAAACCCAAGCCAGCTTGAGAACCACCGGTAATATACTGATCCGACTGTTTCTGATCCTGGCCGACATATACCGCTACCGGCGTGCCAATACGATACCGCTGCCAGTTACCCCACAGAGTGGTTAAATCCGCATGGCTTTTCAGGTTTTCAATTGCGGCCAGCTCACCCCGCAATGGATTTAAACCCAGCACTTCAGCCAGCTCTTCATCCAGAAAAGATTGGTATAAGTCGGCAATTTTCTGCCCTTCTGAGCCTTTAGCATGTTGCTGGCTTGCCAGCTGCTGCACTATCGCCAGCACTTGTTTTTCGGCGTTCTCACGCAATTCATCAAAGCTACCCCAGCGGGCTTTATCCGCCGGAATTTCAGTGCTGTCGAGCCAATTGCCGTTTACGTAACGGAAAAAATCCTGTTGCGGTGCCACACTGCTATCCATATTGGCCAGTGTAATGCCCGAGCTTAAACGGCTCTGGCTGGCAACGGCAGCAGTTTGCGCGGTGGCACTGTCGGCAGTACCGGCGTTGCTTGCTGTCGCAGTCAGTGCCAGTGCAATACTAAGCGCCACTGTAGTAAGTTTTTTCATCTTGGGTTCCTGGTTGGGTAAAACATCTTATTATAGGTACTAAGGTTTATTGCAATACTTTGCCAGTGTAGGGCGTGGATCACCGCTGTCCAGCACTTAGCCGTTAAGCGCAGGGCAATCTGCGATAAATAACCATGCAGCACAGGTCGATTTAACTTGAACTAGTGAGTGTTTTTACGCAGGATCAGCGCCAGACCAATTAACTACAGGATATTTCATGCTAGATACCGCCTTATCTTCACTCGCGGGCTTACCGGCCTTCGGCGCTTATTTTGTGCTGGCAGTTGTGTTGTTGCTGCTATTTATCCGTTTATACACCTGGGTTACGCCGCATGACGAGTTTGGCCTTATTCGTAGCAATAATCCGGCGGCGGCTATTGCATTTGCTGGCGCTATTATTGGCTTTGCCTGGCCTTTGGCCAGTGCCATTACCCATTCAATGTCGTTATTAGACTGCGCTATCTGGGGTGGCGTGGCGTTAGTGGTGCAGGTGCTGACGTTTATAATCAGTAGCGCCGCACTAAAACAGCTGCCACAACGTATTAGCCAGGGCGAGTTAGCCGCTGGTATTTTCTCTGCGGCTTGTTCAGTGACAGTGGGTATGTTAAATGCCGCCTGCATGAGCTACTAAGGAGTACAACATGAACAAACAGTTTAAACGCAGTAAAACTGCCCGTTTAATTATGATGGTACCGGCAGCAGGGCTGGTATTGGCTGGCTGTGGCGAAAAGCCGGTTGACGTTCAGGTATTTAATACCCCTGACGAGTGCGCGGCCTATTACAACCCACCGGCTGAATGTAAAGCAGCCTTTGCCGAGGCGAAAGCCTTGCACCCGCAGGTAGCGCCACGCTATGCCAGCAAACAGGAATGTGAAACCGACTTTGGCGCCGGCCAATGTGAAAATGCACCGGTTTTAGCCGCCAATAGCACTGAACCCGCAGCGCAGCAAAGCCAGCAAAGTAGCGGCTTTTTTATGCCGATGATGATGGGCTTTATGGCCGGCCAGATGCTGAATCGCGGTGGTATGGCCGGCGCGCCACAACAGCAAACTGCCAACACTAACCGTAGCCCGGTAGCAAACCAGCCGCTGTATAAATCGCGTGATGATCGCAACACTTTCCGTACCGCAACGAACACTGCCGTAGCCTCTCAGCCCGGCCCGGCCAGTATCCGTCCTTCTGCCGTACAACCCAAACCGGCAACTATGGCGCGGCGCGGCGGTTTTGGTGCCCAGGCGGCGCAGCGCAGTACCGGCAGCTATGGTGGTTAAGCACAAATGAAACGCATCAACAGTAAGCCACGTCCCGGTTGGAAAGCTTTTGCCGAAAGCGTTGGCTTTAACTTTCATACCTTTGACGGCGAACCCTATTGGGATGAAAGCGCCTATTATCAGTTTAGCCTGCAGCAAATAGAGCAGGATCTGGAAGACCCGACCGAACAGTTGCATCAGATGGCGCTGGATCTGGTAGCTGATATCGTCGACGACGAGCAAAAATTACAGCAACTGGCCATACCGCCACAATTTTGGGACGCGGTACGTGATAGTTGGCGCGGCCAGCAGCCCCATTTGTACGGCAGGATGGATTTTAGTTATAACGGTAACGGCCCGGCTAAACTGCTGGAGCTGAATTACGACACCCCGACATCCTTGTACGAAACCGGCTTTTTCCAGTGGGTCTGGTTGGAAGATCAACTGATGCGTGGTGAATTGCCGCAAGGTGCCGACCAGTTTAATTCTTTACAGGATAAACTGCAGCAAGCCTTTAGCGAGCTTAATCTGCCTCAGCCTTTCTATTTTGCCAGCGTAACAGAGAGCATCGAAGACAAAGGCACTGTAGATTACCTGATGGATATAGCGCTGCAGGCCGGCTTGAACTGCCGTTATATTCAATTGGAACAACTGGGCGACATTGACGGCCAGCTGGTCGATTTAGACGGCTTTCCCATTCAGGGCTTATTTAAACTGTATCCGTGGGAATTTATGCTGCAGGAGGACTTCGCCAGCACTATTCTCAGCAGCCAGACCCAGTTTATCGAGCCATTGTGGAAATGCCTGCTGTCAAACAAAGGCATTTTGCCGTTGCTATGGCAAAAACATCAGGGCCACCCTAACTTATTGCCGGCTTTTTTTGATGATAGCAGCCCTCTGCAGCCCGGCTGGCTTCGCAAACCGATATTCTCGCGCGAAGGTGCCAACATTGAGCTGCTTACCGCTGACGGTCAGTTGTTAAAGCAAGATGGCCCTTATAACGACAGTGGTTATATCCGCCAGCAATTAGCGCCACTACCCAAATTTGGCGATAACTATAGCCTGATTGGTAGTTGGCTGGTTGGTGACAGTGCAGCGGGTATTTGCATACGCGAAGATAATAGCCTGATCACCAAAGACAGCTCACGCTTTGTGCCACATATCATCCTCGATTAAATCTGTCCTTAGCTGCCGCACTGCCATTAGTGCGGCGGCCAAAATTTACATCCTTCCCGAAAAACAATATTTTGGCCCGATATTGTGTAAAAATTTCTGACACGCAGCCAGAAATATTTTTACAATTAATTCAGCCAGTTAATTACACATCATAAAAATATCAATGAAATCTAACTGTAATATTTTGACAACGCTGTCATTTTTGCCATAGTAAATACCGCTTATTTTGCAAGCAACAGGGAGCAGTATTGCCGGGCTGGCGCAAAAATAATT
This sequence comes from Gammaproteobacteria bacterium, assembly GCA_018826295.1. Lineage (GTDB taxonomy): Bacteria > Pseudomonadota > Gammaproteobacteria > Enterobacterales > Alteromonadaceae > Alishewanella. The sequence goes on along the minus strand of JAHJZX010000017.1, from coordinate 79,568 downwards.
TAACCTGAACAGCTGCTGAATATGTTGGCAGACAGGTAAATAATAAGCAATAAAAAATAAAATAATTAATGCAGCACGATTGGAGGAAGTTATGTTAAAACAAATGGTTAAAGGCAGTGGCGGCTTGAGCTTACTGCTGTTAGCGGCCAGTGTGCAGGCCGCTACACCCAATGCACCGGTGATCAGCTGGATGCCCGCCGACTACCAGTTACAAAATGGTAGCGTACAGGTACCACTTCGCTGGGATATGTGGTGGGGCACTAATGGTAACAAGTGGTATTTAACAAAAAATGACAGCGTTGTCTTTGAGGCCGCATTAACGCCAAACGGCCAAAATGCGCAAAGTGGCAACACCAACCTGATGTTTAGCCAACCAGGCAGTTATCAGCTACAAGTTAGCTTGTGTCAGGTAAACGGCGCGACCGAAGAATGCGCCCAAAGCGGCATTACCACCCTGACGATCAGTGGCACCGGCGGCACGGACCCGGTTGACCCGGTAGACCCGGTAGACCCAGTTGACCCGGTTGACCCGGTTGACCCGGTTGACCCAGTAGACCCGGTTGACCCAGTAGACCCGGTTGACCCAGTAGACCCGGCAGCGCCAGCTAAACCAACTTTTGCCTGGTCTGAGGGCAGCGTAACGTTAAACGGCGGCAGCGCCAGCCTTAACCTCGCCTGGAATATGTGGTGGGGTACTAACGGTAATCTGTGGCAATTAAAGCAAAATGGTAGTGTCGTACACAGCGCGGCGTTAACGGCCAATGGCCAGCAAGCGCAAAGCGGCAGTACCAGCGTCAGCTTTAGCAGCACCGGCAATTACAACTTTGTTGTTAGCCTGTGTCAGCAAAGTAGCAGTAGCCTGCTTTGTACCGACAGTGACGTAAAAACCGTCTCTGTTACAGCAGGCTCAGGTGACGGTGGTGACGGCGGCGATGGCAGCTTTGATCCCTGGACTGATTTGGATATGACTGCCTGGCCGCATCCGTTAAAGCAAAATAACGTCGCCTATAACAACACTACTGGTAAAAAAGTTGGTGCCTATTTTGTGGAATGGGGTGTCTATGGCCGGGCCTTTCACGCTGCTGATATACCGGCGCAAAATCTGACCCATATTTACTATGGCTTTATCCCGCTGTGCGGCCCGAACGAAGGTTTACGCCAGGCTAACCCTGAAGGTTATGCGGCGCTAAACAGCCAGTGTGCCGGCAAGCCGGATTATTCGGTAGTCGTGCATGATAAATTCGCTGCGCTGGAAAAAGGCTATCCGGGCGATGTCTGGGATCAGCCAATCCGCGGCATTTTTGCTGAACTGTACCGGCTGAAACAAGCGCACCCGCATATTAAGATTCTGCCTTCTGTTGGCGGCTGGACCCTATCTGATCCCCTGTATCAGGTCGGCGTAAACCCGGCAGCCCGCGCCGTGTTTATTGAATCGATTATCGACTTTATCCGCACCTACGATTTCTTTGACGGTATTGATATCGACTGGGAATTCCCGGGCGGTGGTGGTGCAACACCAGATCTGGGTAGCCCTCAAGACGGTGCCGGCTTTGCCACTTTAATGCAGGAACTGCGCGCCGCGCTGGATGCACTTAGCGTAGAAACCGGTCGCGAGTACGAATTAGCAGCGGCCATGTCAGGCGGGGTAGAAAAACTCAGCGTAGTAGATTGGGAAGATGCAGCGCCTTATATGGACTACATCAATCTGATGACTTACGACTACTACGGTGCCTGGAATGGCGTACTGGGCCATCAAACCGGCCTGTATCCATCACCTAACTCACCTATTGTTGGCTTCAGCGCTGATGAAGCGGTGCAATACCTGCTAAATCGTGGCGTACCGGCTGGCAAAATTGCGCTGGGTGCCGCTATGTACGGTCGCGGCTGGCAGAATGTGTCTGGCACAACGGGTGATAATCCGTTTACCGGTACCGGTGGTGATGGTATTACCGGCGGCTGGGAACGCGGCATCATGGACTACAAAAAGATCGAAGCCGACTTTATGGGCGGGCCGGATGCCAGCGGCGTTAACGGCTTTACGGTTGGCTGGGATGACACGGCTAAAGCCAGCTATGTCTGGAACCCAGCTACCAATACGCTGATCAGTATCGATACCAAGCGTTCGGTGCGCGAGAAAGGCGCTTATATTCTACAGCATCAGCTGGGCGGCATTTTTGCCTGGGAAATAGATGCCGACAATGGCCATATTTTAAACGCGATGCATGAAGGCTTAGGCCATACGCAGCAATAACTAATATTGCCGCGGCCCTATGCTACTTAGTTGGCTCGGGCTCTATAGCCTAAGTGATTGGAGTTGCAGTGAGGCGACGAGTGAGCGAGACCCCATGAGCATAGACAAACTATGTGATTGGGGCGAGCAAGCGAAGTCAACAAAGCTGCAGCTTCAAGCACGACGGGTATAGCCGGCATTTTGCAGGAAACAAATTATGAAACTTACAACTACCTTGTCGCTGCTGGCGTTGGCCAGCACAGCGGCCTTTTCGGCCCGCGCGGTCGATTGCTCTAATCTGCCATTGTGGCAAAACGACGCGGCCTATGGTGGCGGCACTCAGGTACAGCAACAACAACAAGCTTTTCAGGCTAACTGGTGGACTCAGGGCAACGACCCGATAAGCCATTCTGCACCCTATCAGGAATGGCGCTTGCTTGGTGCCTGTGATGGTGCTGAGCCGGAGCCCGACCCGGAACCCGAGCCAGAGCCTGAGCCGGATCCAGAACCAGACCCGGAACCCGAGCCTGATCCCGAACCCGAGCCTGATCCCGGCGTACCCGGTGACAACAGCTGCCGGCCCGATGGCCTGTATCAAACGCCCGGTATTAGCGTGCCTTACTGCACTGTATATGACGCTAATGGCCGCGAGATGATCAGCCCCGATCACCCACGGCGCATCATTGGCTACTTTACCAGCTGGCGCCATGGCAAAAACGGCCAGCCGGCCTATTTAGCTTCCGATATACCATGGGATAAAATTACCCACATTAACTACGCCTTTGCCCATGTAAATGCAGCAAATCAGATTTCAGTCGGCGACACCAGCGATCCAACCAATGCCTCTACCGGCATGGAATGGCCGGGCGTAGCGGGTGCTGAACTCGACCCTAACCTGTCGTACAAGGGCCACTTTAACCTGCTGCAAAAATACAAACAGCAACATCCGCACGTAAAAACCTTGATATCTGTCGGCGGTTGGGCAGAAAGCGGCGGTTATTTTGACAGTAACGGTAATCGGGTGGCCAGCGGCGGTTTTTATAGCATGACCACCAACAGCGACTTAAGCATTAATCAGCAAGGCATTAATACCTTTGCCGACTCGGCCGTGGCGTTTATCCGCCAGTACGGTTTTGACGGTGTGGATATTGACTACGAATACCCCACCAGCATGAACGATGCCGGAAACCCGGACGACTTTGCCCTGGCCAACGGCCTGCGTGGCGGGTTAATGCGCTCTTACATCGAGCTGATGAAAGTACTGCGGCAAAAACTGGATGCGGCCGGTGCTGCTGATGGTAAGCATTATCTGCTAACCATTGCCTCGCCCTCTTCCGGTTACCTGCTGCGTGGTATGGAAGCGTTTCAGGTTACCCAATATCTGGATTACGTTAACATTATGAGCTACGACCTGCACGGTGCCTGGAACCAGTTTGTCGGCCATAATGCAGCGCTGTTCGATACCGGCGAAGATGCCGAGCTAAAAGCCTGGAACTACTACAACACGGCGCAGTACCAGCAAATCGGTTACCTGAATACCGATTGGGCTTACCGTTATTTCCGCGGCACTATGCCAGCCGGCCGTATCAATATTGGTATTCCGTATTACAGCCGTGGCTGGAAAGACGTACAAGGCGGCAGCTTTGGCTTATGGGGCAGTGCGGCGTTACCCAACCAAAGCCAGTGCCCACCCGGCACCGGTGGCAGCACGGTAAGCAAGTGCGGCAATGGCGCTGTTGGTATTGATAACCTGTGGCATGATAAAAATACCATGGGCAATGAAATGCCCGCCGGCTCTAACCCGCTGTGGCACACCATGAACCTGGCCGAAGGCATTAGCGCCAGCTACTTCGGCCTGTATGAACTGGACCCGGCTAACCCTGAGCATCAACTGACCGGCAGCTACAGCCGGCATTATGACGCTACAGCGGTCGCGCCCTGGTTGTGGAACGCACAGAAAAAAGTGTTTTTATCGGTAGAAACCGAGCAAAGTATCGCTACCAAAGCGCAGTACGTCATTGATAACGGTATCGGCGGCGTGATGTTTTGGGAGCTGGCCGGCGATTACGACTGGGATGCCGCCAAAGGCGAGTACTTTATCGGCAATACGCTAACCACGCAGTTCTACAATAGCTTTCGTGGTGCCAGCCAATATGGCGCAGTAAAAGCCGAGCGCGTTATGCCCACTCAGGCTGCCGATATCCGTCTGAGTATCAGTGACTTTAAACTGGGCGATCAAAACTTTCCTATCAACCCTAAACTGACCCTGACTAACCACAGCAACAGCACTATTCCGGGCGGCAGCAGTGTTAGCTTTGATGTGCCAACTGCCATTCCCGATACCATCAGCGATCAAAGTGGTTTTGGTTTAACGGTAATAGAAAGCGGCCGTAACGCCAGCGGCAACAATATCGGTGGCCTGCAGAACAACCTGCATCGCGTTGCCTTTACGCTGCCGGCGTATTTAAGCGTCGCCAGTGGCGAAAGCGTTACCGTAACGTTGAACTATCAACTGCCGATGCCAATGCCATCTAACTGGGTACTTAGTGTCAACGGTAACGAGTACGCCTTTGCAGAGGAGTACCCGCAGTTACCGCTGGTAGATATTGGCGCTGGCGATGGCGGTGATGATGGCGACGGTGGTAACGGTGATAGCTGCGGTGGCATTAGCGCACCTATCTACCCTTACCCACAGTGGCCACAATCCGACTGGGCCGGTAATCCCAGCCATGCCAACGGCGGTGACCATTTGTCTTACCAGGGCGGCGTGTATAAAGCCAACTGGTGGACTAACTCGGTGCCCGGCAGTGATGGCAGCTGGAGCTTTATCTGTAATTTATAGCATGCTTTAAAACGCGGGGCGGTAAGTCGCAAGACTACCGCTTTTCGTTGGCGTTAGGTTTCGAGTAAAGCGGTGAGCGGGTAACACTTTTCAGGCTCGTCGCAGCAACTCGTGCCCGCCACGGCAGGCACTCAGACACTCTGCGCCGCCCTGCCAAGGTCACGCCACTCACCAATGTCAAGTACAGTGCCGCCGGAAAGATCTGCGGCCGTACAGGAGAACGCAAAATGAACACTAAAAATGTAGTGCCTGCATTACTGACAACCAGCCTGCTGTTTATCAGTCTGCAGGCCAGCAGCCATGGCTATGTCGACTACCCCAAAGCCCGGCAGCAAATATGTAAAGACGACGGCGGCTACTGGTGGCCAGCCGATGGTAGCGGTATACCTAATGCAGCCTGCCGCGTGGCTTACCAGCAATCCGGCGGCTATATGCTGACCCAACACCATGAATTTTCGGCCAATGTTGGCGATTACCGTAATATGGCCGCCGTGCAAAGCATCGTCAGTGACGGTAGTCTTTGCGCCGCCGGCGACAGCCGCAAGAGCGGTATCGATATTCCGTCTGCGGACTGGCAGCGCACCACTATAGACCTGGCACAAAGCAGTGAGCTCACACTGCGCTTTCGCGCGACTACACCGCATAACCCTAGTTTCTGGCAAATTTATTTAAGCAAACCCGGCTTTAATATTGCCAGTGAACCACTTAGCTGGAACCAGTTGGAGCTTATTCACCAGCAAAGCGATGTTGCAGCCGATGCCGGTTACTACACGCTGCAGGTACCGCTACCTACCGATCGCAGCGGACAGGCGGTGCTTTACACGCGCTGGCAACGGGTTGATGTGGTCGGCGAAGGCTTTTACAACTGTTCGGATATCGAACTGGTAAATGGCAATACCGACACCCCACCGCCACTGTGGTTTGATAAAGGTGCTTACGTAAACCTGCAAACCCCGGCTGAAGTTGGCGGCTATGCCCAGTTACGCTTGTTTAACGCCACAGGCCAGGAGCTGATAGACGAGCGCTGGCAAATCACCAATAGCAATATCGCCAACGCACTGTGGGCAACAGAATTGGCGGCGCAGGTAAACACCCAGCACAGCACCCTGCTACAAATTGGACTGTTAAACGGCGATAACGTCGAATTTAGCAGCGATTTAGCTGCCAACCGTGCTTATGTGCGGGATAACAGCCATTTTTATAACCTCGACCTGCGTCCGGCACCAGATGATGGCGGTGATGGCAACCCGCCGGGTAACTGCCCTGGTTATGACTTAAGCCAGATAAACACTTATCCGGATTGGCCGCAAAACGACTGGCAAGGCCAGCCCAGCCACGCCGCGGCCAGCGACAAGTTGATTTATCAAAACGCGCTGTATCAGGCTAATTGGTGGACACAATCTGTACCCGGCAGTGATACCAGCTGGACCCAGCTGTGTAGCTGGTAACCGCTGACTTTAAAGCGCTAATAACCGCAGAAACAACACAGGCCGCTATTGCGGTCTGTACTTTTGCAACTATCAAGGTAGCAAGGCCTCAAGCACTTGCTGTTTTAACGCTTCTGCCGCATCGCGGCCTATTATGCCTTCGGCCAGCACCAACGTTTTGCCGTCAGCTTTGGCTTGCAGGCAGTAATACTCGGTGCGCTGGTTTTCACCGTCGGTAGATACCATAGTTTGTTTAATCTGCAGCTGCTCCGCATTACTCAGGGCCGCCTGACTTTGATACAGCGTAATGCCAAACATGGCGCGCTGCATCTGCACGCTACCCGGTGCGATACTGGCTTTAAGGCCGCGGCCTAGCCAGAACAGGCCATAGCATAAAATCAGCAGGCCAATAGGCGTAAACGTTAGCGCCATTAGCCAGAGCATGCCGCCCTGACGCAGTGCTTCAAGACTGAGAAACACGCCAGAGCCGGTGAAAATAGCCCCAAATAACATTAACACCAGTGCGGTGCCAGTATGGCGGCCGGCTTTGCTGACTAAATGCAAGCTATCACCTTGCACCTGTTGCAAGATCTGGCTAGCGGCAGCGTCAAAGGCCGCAACCTGCCGTTGTTGCTGTTGCAAGTCAACTTCTGCCGCGCTGGGCTGCCAGACACAGCGTGCTGTGCCACTGATCACCGGCAGTGTCCATTGCCGGCTAAATTTAAGCCGTTCACTGGCCTGCTGCAACTCACCGCTGCAACTTAGCTGCCACTCTATCCGGCCTTTATAACGCGCATCTTTGCCGCTGGCCGGTAACTCAGCCGGTACATCCAGTACCAGCCAGTGTTTACCGTCTACCGTGCGCGACACCATACTCTGACCATGCCACAGCGGCTGACGATGAGTGGTACGGTTTTTACCACTACCGCTCTGATAAACATGCACACAACTAAGCTCGGCCTGCGGCAGCTGTGCAAAGCGGCCATGTTGCAGCGTAAAATAGCCACCGACCTGGCCACCGGCACTACCGGGAAAAGGATCGGCAAAAAACGGTGTTTTGCCAATTTTTTGCCAATGTTTAAGCTTACTACGGCCCTGCCACAGCAATAGCACGCCAACCATCGGGAATACCAGCACCAGCAATACCGCGTAATTGCCTTTTGGCAGCTCATCACTTATTGCCAGAAAACTAATAGGTACCCCGATGGCCAAAAACACTGCGCCCATCCCGAGCATGGCCTGATAGCCGGTCTTATTATTGCTGGCAATGCCCTCCTGCGGCGCTGCGCCTTGCAGCATTGCCTGCTCGGCCAGCGTTTTGTTATGGCCTTGCAGCAGCAGAAACATCATCAAGCCGGATATGCCGCAAAACATGCTGCTGAATATCAGCCCGGCGCCAAATTGACCATCGCTAAAAAAGGTGAAACCGCCGGCAATACCTGCCAACATAAATAGACTAAGAAACCCAAACGCAAACCAGGGCAAGCCGCCGGCTTTATTCTCTGCTGTGTGTTGTTTCCGCATCCCTATTCCCCGACTCCGGTTGTCAGTATTATTGGCTACAGTATAAAAGCTGTTAGCATCAAGGCTAGCGCCGCTAACAACGCAACAGCAACTGCCGCCCAACTTTAGAATAAATATGCTAAAAAAGTAGATATAAAACCACTTATCACCTAAAATGCCGGCTTTATCGCAGCCCGGCTTGGCATTTTGTCATACAGCTGCCATCTTTATGTCCTATATAGCTAATGTCATAGCAGAAGGAAGCCCCACACCCGTGCGCACTACTGAACTTGTTTCCGGTTTTCGTCAATCCGCTCCTTACGTTAATGCACACCGCGGCAAAACCTTTGTCGTGATGCTCGGTGGCGAAGCCATCAGCCAAAGTGGTTTTCGCAGCATTATCAATGATATTGCCTTGTTAAACAGTTTAGGCATTAAAGTGGTGCTGGTGTATGGCGCCCGGCCACAAATCAATGCCGCGCTGCAGCAAGCTGGCTTAGAGCCGGCCTATCACAATCGCGTACGGGTAACCGATGACGACTCCTTTAAGTTAATTAAGCAGGTGGCCGGCGCGCTACAGTTAGATATTACCGCCCGGCTGTCGATGAGTTTAAGCAACACGCCGATGCAGGGTGCACAAATTAACGTGGTTAGCGGTAACTTTGTTATTGCCCAGCCACTGGGTGTTGATGAAGGCATAGATTACCATCACAGCGGCCGAGTACGGCGCATCGACGCCGCCGGTATTCGCCGTCAGTTGGACAATAACGGCATAGTACTGATGGGGCCGATAGCCGCTTCGGTTACCGGTGAAAGCTTTAATTTAACCGCTGAAGATATTGCTACTCAGGTAGCGGTAAAGTTAAAAGCCGATAAGATGATAGGTTTTAGCGAAATTGGCGGTATTGTTGGCGCAGATGGCGAAATTACTGCCGAGTTAATGCCCAATGCTGCCGAAAAAATTATGCAGCAAATGGAGCAGCAGGATAATGCCTGTCCCGGTACCCTGGCGTTTTTGCATGCTGCCATTACCGCCTGCCGCGCCGGCGTACCGCGGTGTCACTTAGTGAGTTATGACGAGGATGGTGCCCTGTTGCAGGAATTGTTCTCGCGCGATGGTATCGGTACGCAAATCGTTACCGAATCGGCGGAAAAACTGCGCCAGGCTACTATCTCTGATATTGGCGGTATCCTGGATTTGATCCGGCCGCTGGAGCAGCAAGGCTTACTGGTACGCCGCTCTCGCGAGCAGCTGGAAATGGAAATTAACCAATTTACGCTAATTGAACGCGATGGCCTGGTAATCGGCTGCGCCGCTTTGTATCCGTTTCCGGATGACAATGTCGGCGAATTTGCCTGTTTAGCGGTGCATCCGGATTACCGCGACGCCGACCGCGGTAGCATCCTACTCAAAGCGGTGATCCATCAGGCACGGCAGCAAAAATACAGCAAGCTGTTTGCCCTAACCACCCGCAGCATCCACTGGTTTCTAGAACATGGCTTTGAGCTGCTAACCGTAGATGATTTGCCGGCGCAGAAAAAACAGCTTTACAACTATCAGCGCCGTTCAAAAATATTGGCGATAAGCTTATAAGCACGGCTGTTGCAGCAGCACGGTATGGCGGCATCAGCGGAATTATTTACTAAACTTAACTGACCGCAACCGACAACGGAGCTGTCAGATGCTTAGATCACGCCGGCGCTACATCTTTTGCGGGCTGTTAGCCTTACTGCTGTCGTACTTGCTGTTGCTGCTGCTGACCGGCCCTGGCCAGCGTTGGCGCGAAGCCAACCCGATCCTGGCGGTTGCCCCGGCCGAGCCAGGCCAGCTGCTGCCGGTAAGCAGCCATATTGCTAACAGCCCACGACCGGCAGAGAGCTTTAAGTTTCCTATTGCTGTTGGCAGCACAGGGCCGGCTATGCCGTTATATGCCGGCGGTCTTAGCTATCCGCTGTACTGTGGCTATCAACAACAAGGCATAACACCGCCGCAGCCTGACAATCAGGCTGGTTTTGGCATTGTTTTACCCGCCACTAAAGACAGCCTCAGCAGCTATAGCAAAGACTGCCTGCATCCGACACAACTACAGTTTTATCTACTGAACAGCGACGGAGACGTCAGCGTATATGACGGTGGCACCGTTAGTGCCGGGCAGCTATTGTTAAGGCTGGAGCTGGGCACCATAAACCGGTTTTTCTATTACATAGTGATGCCCATCAGCCGCACAGAATATGGCAGCCAGCAGGGTGCATCACTATGGAATGGCAAACTTATTTACCAGTTTCATGGCGGTGTCGGCATCGGCTACCGGCAGGGGCATTTGCGCACAACACGGCTTATCAGCGATCGTCAGGCCGAACTACGGGCTGGCTTTGCCATTCTCAGCTCCAGTGTCAACAAAACCAGCCACACTTATAATTTTTTGCTGGCCGAAGATACCGCCCGCCGGGTAAAGCTGCAGTTTACTGCTTTGTATGGTCAGCCGGTTTATACCCTGGGTATTGGCGGCTCCGGTGGCGGCATAGCGCAGTATTTGTTGCTGCAAAACAGCACAGACCTGCTCGACGGCGGTATTGCCTTGTACAGCTACCCGGATATGCTCAGCCAAACACTGTATGCGCTGGATTGCGATTTACTGCATAACTATTATTACTTTACCGCAGCCAATAAAGCCTACTGGCAACACGGAGCCCGCCGGCAATTATTAGAAGGCTTAAGTTATTCAACCGAGTACAGCAGCAAATTCGACAGCCAAATTAGCCTGACGCAGCTATTAAACGGCGAACGGCCAACACCTATGCATGGCGCAACGCAGTGCTTAAACGCCTGGCTAGGTTTATCTTCACTGGTACACAACCCGCATCAGGGTAGGTTAAAACGCTTTGTCACTGACCCGGTATTGCCGCAGGTTAACTGGAGCTACTGGGCCGATCTGCAAGCTATTTTTGGTACCGATAAGCAGGGTTTTGCTCACAGCCTGTGGGATAACCAAGGCGTGCAGTATGGTTTGCAAGCCGTCAAAGATGGCCGTTTAAGCGTGACAGATTTTTTGGCTGTAAACCGTAACATTGGCAGTTGGCGTCACCAAAGCGCAATGCGTAAAGAACGGATTTATTTTGAACCCCTAACCGACAGCCCACTGTGGTTATCCGCATTTGGCCGGCACAACATAACCCGCCCCCAGCCATCAACCGCGACAGAACAAGCCGCAGCGCGTTATCGGGCTGACCAGGCGGCAGTCACCCGGGCGTATCGTTATGGTCAGTTATTTCTCGGAATGACAAACAAGCCAATCCTCGATCTCAGGCATTACCTGGACCCCCAGCTGGATATGCATCACCTGGAACCGTCATTTGCTGCCCGCGAGCGCCTGCAAAAGCGCAATGGCCATGCTGATAACCAACTGATTTGGGTTAGTCATCCCGACTACACCCCGTTACCCGAGGCTATTGCATTAATGGATCTGTGGTTAAGCCAACAACAAAAGCCGGCCCAGGCTACGGATCAATGTTTTGCTGCTGACGGCAGTGTTATTGCCAGCGGAGCAACCGTCTGGCAGGCCGGCGAACCCTGTGCACAACGCTATCCCCCCTTGAGTAACAGCCGGTTACAGGCAGGAGCGCCCAAGCACGGTTTAATGTTTAACTGTGCCTTAATCAGCGTGGATGATGCCATTGCGCGGGGCGACTATTTGCCGCTGAATATGCAGCCTTATGTTAGCCAGTTACGGCGTATTTTCCCGGCAGGGGTATGTGATTATTCGCTGCCGGATCAGGCCATGCCAGCAGATTTAGCCTTTCCTTACTGAGCGGCCTATGTGCTCACTGACCTGGCGGCCCAGCGCCCGTGCGGTTGTCCATTTACCACCGGACACCGTCAGCACCTGGCCCTGCCAGTTTAGCTGATATTCACGACTGGCTTTACTGGCACTGGCGCTGCCACCCAGCAAAGGCCGCACGCCGGCAAAATCAGATAATACCGTGGCTACACTGGCGGCTGGATGGAAATAATGGTTATAAACACCAAGCAAATAATCCCGCTCGGCATTGGAGCATTTTATTGCCTCATTTAGCTGCTGACGCACCTCTGTCGTACCCAGCAGGGTTTGGCCCTGATACGGCAGCACAAATACAATCCGGGCTTCACCCGGCACTTCCAGCATATGGCCGTAGCGGCCAACCGGTGGTAGCAGCAAATGGCTGCCGCGCACTAAATCCAGTGGCTGCTGTGTCAAGCCAGACTGTTGTAACAATTGCTGACTCCACGGGCCCGCCACATTAACCACACGGTCAAACTGTTGCCAGCCATTGCTAAGCAACACCCGGCCATCAGCGGCTAGTTGCTGCACCGGGCTGTGCTCAAACAACTGTACTCCAGCTTTACGACATTGCTGCGCCATCCACAAGCCAAGTTTCTGGTCGTCCATCTGGCCATCAAAAAACAGGTAAGCCCCGTTTAAACCTTCCGCCTTTAACTGCGGCGAACAGCGCAATGCTTGCTGCGCAGTTAACCAGCGGTGGCGGCCAATCCCCTTGCGGCCGGCAAAAGTATCGTACAGCCACAAACCAATTTTAAGTTGCCAGCGGGCACGACGAGATTCAGCATAAAGCGGATATAAAATTGGCAAACGCCGGGTAAGTTGCGGCGCTTTTTTAAGCCACCAGCGCCTTTCCTGCAGCGCTTCGCGCACCAGGCGGAATTCGCCCTGCTCCAGGTAGCGTAAACCACCGTGCAGTAATTTTGATGACGCAGCACTGGTCGCCTGCATCAGGTTGTCGCGTTCAAACAAGCTAACGTCATGTCCGGCCAACGCCAGTTGCCAGGCACTGCTTACACCATTAATACCACCACCAATTACTGCTATCTTCATCGGTCACCTGTAGTTAACTTGTCAGTGCTATGTCATCCCGGTGCACAACTTCTTCGCTGGGACAAAAGCCCAGTGTCAGGGCAATCTGCGTGCTGTGTAAACCTTTGATCAGCAGTAATTCAGTGGCACTGTACTGACAGATACCTTTGGCCAACTGCGTTCCGCTTTGATCACACAGCCAAATGGCATCGCCTTTATCAAACTGGCCGCTGACGGCAGTAATTCCTTTGGCCAGTAACGAAGCGCCTTTATGCAGTAGCGCCTGCACAGCACCGCTATCGAGCGTGATACTGCCCTGGCTTTTTAAGCTGTTAAGCAACCAGTGTTTCTTTGCACTTAACCTGTCCTGCTGGCGGACAAATAAAGTGCCAGCCTGTTCGCCACGCAATAATGCATCAAACCCAGCAGCATTCTGGCCATTGATGATAAGCGTATCGACACCGAGTCTGGTGGCTTTTTCTGCCGCCTGAATTTTGGTCAACATACCACCAGTACCAATACTGTGATGGCTGCCACCTGCCATGGCATAAATAGTGGCATCTATCCGGTCTACCCGGGCAATAAAACGGGCATCCGGCGTGGTTCTGGGGTTGGCACTGTATAAGCCGTCTATGTCTGAACAAATAATCAAGGCATCGGCATCTACCAATATTGCAACCATGGCGGCCAGGTTGTCGTTATCCCCCACTTTTAGCTCAGCAGTCGCAACACTGTCGTTTTCATTAACAATAGGCAGCACCTTATTCGCCAATAAAGTCCGTAAGGTATTATCAATATTCAGGTAACGGCGCCGATCGGCTAAATCATCATGGGTCAGCAAAATTTGCCCGCAGCGAAAATCAAATAAATGGCTCCAGATCGCCATCATCTGGGTTTGCCCGACGGCCGCCATAGCTTGCTTAATATTAATCGGTAACGGCTGATGAGCAAAAGCAATGGCCGAACGGCCAGCGGCGACACTGCCCGATGACACCAGCACCACTTCTGTACCTTGCTGGCGACATTCGCTGATAAAACGGGCGATAGCCAATAAGTAGCGGGTAGAACACCCCTTAGCATCCGGGGAAATCAGCGCACTGCCAACCTTAATAACAATACGCCGCCAGGCTGAATTTAACATAGACACACCTAAACGCTGAGGTAATGTCAGCAGCTTAAAGTTTGGGCGTCTATATGTCTATTCAATTTTGTGTACTGGCCATGACTAAGTCGCAATCGCCGGCGGTAAGATGAGTAAAGCCGCCATAGGCGGAAATAACCAGCTGACTATCTGTCAGTGTGCGAACCTGCCAACTGACCTGGCCACTGCCAAATGCCGGATGATCAATGACAAAAGAGCCTGGGCTTTGTCTTATTGGGTAGCGGAAGGTGTCCTCACGTTGCCCCTGACTAATTTGCTGCACCATCTGCCGTTCGGTAAACACCCAGGTTTTTCGCAGCGCACTGTCTTGTTGCACATTACCGCTGGCAACGGTTGAGGTGCCTATTTCGCACCAACTGCCTGTTACCAGTTGTTCTACCGCCTGCTGTTGCGGCTCGGCAAAGCGAATATCCAGTTTAACTTCAGCGCCAGCACGGCAGGGATCCCCCTGAAACACGACCTCGCCATTGCTATCTGTACATTTATATACGTCTGCATTTGCTGGTTGCACCAGCACTGTTGCCATCACTAACAATAAAAAGCGCGCCGCTATTGTCATTATTTAATCCTTTATTGCTTTTGCCGGCTAAAACGCCAACATGCATAACCCGAGTACAATACTGAAAAATTCAACCAAAGTGAATATGAAAAGAAATCAAATAATTTACATAATCTGTAAACAACAGCCGACATTAATAATTCAGCACGAATTCAGTTAGATACTCTAAGCTGGCCAAAACGATTAAGGAGTAGCAGTATGCGTCATTCAGTATTAGTTGTAGCGCTAATGTCGGCCAGTTTGGCCGTGGCAGGCTGTGCTACCAACGAGTATTCCAATACCAGCAAAGGTGCTGCCATCGGAGCTGTGCTGGGCGCTGTAGCTGGCAAAGCCACCGGCAACCATAAAGATAAACGCCTGGTTATCGGCGCAGCAGTAGGTGCATTAGCCGGTGCTGCAGTCGGCAGTTACATGGATAAACAGGAAAAGGCTTTAAAAGAAGAGCTTAGTGGCAGTGGCGTTAAGGTGATCCGCGACGGCGATAAGTTGCGTCTCGATATACCGGCACAATTAACTTTTGATATTAACCGTGCCGATATTAAAGCCAATTTGTACCCGGTGTTTAACGATATTGCCAAAGTGTTGCGTGATTACGAAAAAACCATGCTGGTGGTTGCCGGCCACACCGATGATACCGGCCCTTATCAGTACAATATGAACCTGTCGCAAAGCCGTGCTGACAGCGTTAAACAATATTTAATTGCACAAAATGTGCAACCCATCCGCATTGAAACCCAGGGCTACGGGCCCAACTACCCTCTGGTAGCAAACAGCTCAGAAGCCAACCGGGCGCAAAACCGCCGGGTAGAAATTCATATCGAGCCGATAGTGCAATAAGCCACTTGCGAATCAGATCAGATAAAGCACTGTTGTGCCCGCGATCTAACAAGCATTGACCTGTACGTTATTACACGTAGCTTTAACGAGATGTAAAATTAAAACGCTTATTTTTGTTTTATTTATGTTTAAAACTGGTTTATTTTTATGCGGCATAAAGCAATTTATGTCGCAATAATAAACCCAATACAAAACGAATAAATCAAGGAAAAGTAATGAAAAAAACATACTCGCTACTGTTACTTGGCGCGCTTACGCTGTCCTCCTCCATGGCCATTGCAACCCCTTTTGGTGAACCGGTGGATTGTACCACCACCACCACTAATGTACCTATCTATGGCGGCTGGGCTCAATGTAGTGTGACTCACAACGGTGAAACTCGTCAGCTTTCTGAATATTTCTTCGAAACACTGTCCCCCTTTGTACAGGTGTCTGACTTTACCACCATTGGTGGTTACTACGGCAGATTCAGTTGTAGCGCAACTTTACCTTTCATCAGAATGGAACAAGTCACATCACAACAATGCAAATATAAACCCGTATCTGGCTTTAGTGTTTCTCCACGCGCAGGATCCTTTGTATTAACAAGTTCTGCCCGCGATTATGATGGTTCGATAGTAAATTATCGTTGGATAGTGAACGGCAGTGTGGCAAGCAGTTCAGCGAGCATATCGCTGCCGCACATCCAATCTGAATACCGAAATGGCAAGTGGTATTCACGCTATGAAGTATCGCTGGAAGTGACTGATAATCACGGCTATAAAAACACCGTCAGCAGATCATTGCTGGAGTTAAACGATGAATGCCGAACTCAGGCCTGTCGTAATCGTTAAGTAATGTTACTGCAAAAGCGAATTACCAAAGCTGTGGAAGATTGCTTGTCAATTTTCCCGGCTTTGGCTTATTTGAGCCATTAGCAAAACAGTTTAAAAACTGCCTCACCATACATCTCACCTCCCAATACACAATAAAAACATTTAAATTATTAATTTTTTACAAAATACAAACTCTTAGCTAAGCTTTTGCCTGAACTTATCGGCGATAAGCTCATTTCGCTGCTAGTTGCCTGGCTGGCAGGATACGTCAGGCAAGATGTCAGCAGTTATTCAAACAACAATTATAAGGAATACTGCATGCGCATTTATTACTCTACGCTATCTATTGCTGTGCTAAGTGCACTGGCATTAACAACGCCTCAAATCCAGGCGCAGGACAACACTGCTGATAAAAGTGTGGAACGCATCGAAGTTACCGGAAGCCGGATTAAGCAGACTGAGCTTGAAGGTCGCAGCCCGGTACAAATACTGGACCGTGATGCGATAGATCGCTCGGGCCTGTCTTCAATCGGTGACATTATTCAAAATATAACTGCCTCGGGTTCAGCGCTTAATACAAAATTTAATTCCAGCGGCAACTTCGGCTTTCCCCCAGATGGCGGCGGCGTAGGGGCCGGAGCAACCACCGTAGATTTACGCCATTTAGGCGCTAAACGCGTGTTGGTTCTGGTAGACGGCATTCGTTGGGTAAATGAAAGCTCAGCCTCTGGTGTTGGTGGTGTAGTAGATTTAAACACTATACCGCTGGCAATAGTTGAGCGAATTGAAGTACTGGAAGATGGAGCTTCATCTATTTATGGCTCTGACGCCATTGCCGGCGTAGTCAACATTATTACCCGCCGGGCAGCAACCGGCGCAACAGTAAGTACCAGCTTTGGTCAATTCAGCGAAGGCGACGGTGATACCACGACCTTAGAACTAAGTTTTGGTGGCGAAAGCGATAAACACAGTTATTTTATGGCTGCCAGTTATAACGAACAAAAATCGGTATTCGCCAACACCCGCGAACAATCCAGCATACCAGTACCAGGCACAGGATTAGCATTTGGCAGCTCTGCCATCCCGGGTGGACGTTTTATAATTACCGACCCCAATACCGGCTTTACCATGGATCTGGTACCCAATGCAGGAGTAGCAAGTCCGGACTACGACCCAACTCTGGGCGACAGTTGTGAGCGGACTGACGACTTTCATTGCTTTACCACCGCAGACCGCTTTAACTATGCAAGCTACAACTTATTACAGACCCCCAATAAACGTATTTCACTTTATGGGCAGCAACGTTACGAATTTAGCCCGGATACTCATTGGTATATGCGGGCGTTATACAACCAACGTAATAGCGTAAATCAGGCCGCACCAGAACCGATGTTTATCGGTACCGCAGTGCCAAGTAACTTTTGGCTGGATAACCTGACGATTGCAGCAGACAATCCATACAATCCGTTTGGTTTTGATTTAGTTGCCGCAGGGGCTGACCCGACGCTGCAATTGGCCGGCAGACGTCCTGTAGAAGGTGGAGCTCGCCGCTTTGAACAAAATGTTGACACTTTTTATCTGGGCACCGGTATTGAAGGGCAATTTGAGCTGGCCCAGCAGCTGTTTTACTGGGATATCAACGCCGCTTACAGCACCAACCGGGCAAAACAGGATAATTTTGGCAGCTATAATGCCCGCCGTATTGCCACAGCCTTAGGCCCGCTGGCAGCCTGTCAGGCTGATCCCGCATGCGTGCCGCTAAACATCTTTGGTGCCGGTAGCATTACGCCGGCTATGTTTGATTACATTCGGCCTGTGGTACGCGATACCAGCGAAAACAAACTAAGTTTATATTCTGCCAACATTAGCGGTGAACTGATGGAGTTACCCGCTGGCGCACTCAGTTTCGCTTCCGGCTGGGAGTACCGTAAATATACCGGCGAATACAATCCTGACGCCCTAACCGTAGCGGGTGAGTATAATGGCGTTGTCTCATTGCCAACCGCTGGGTCGCTTAATGTTAACGAGTTATTTATTGAACTCAATGTGCCATTACTGGCAGATCTGCCGCTGGCAAAACAACTGGATTTAAGCCTCGCCAGCCGGTATTCGGATTATTCCACCTTCGGCAGTGAAACCACCAGCAAGCTTGGTTTTCGTTGGCTAATGCAAGATGAGCTGCTGTTCCGGGGTAGTTGGTCTGAAGGTTTCCGGGCACCGAATATCGGCGAATTATTTGGCTCAGCCAGCGGCTTTGATGCAGTACTGTCAGATCCCTGCTCACAGCCAGACGCCGCTCTGGTGGCAAATTGCGCCGCTCTTGGTGTGCCGGCTGATTATCAGCAGCCTAACCCGCAAATCAGTGTGGTAACGGGTGGTAACCGCGACCTGGCACCAGAAACATCAACCAGCTATAACCTGGGTATGGTGTTCAGTCCGGAATTCGCCGCAGCAACAGCCTGGTCAGAACGATTGGACATTGGTGTCAGTTGGTACCAGCATGAATTGAAAGGCGCTATTCAGGCATTGGATGCACAAACACAACTTAATCTGTGTGTGCAAACACTGTCTGACACCTTCTGTAATGGCATAGGCCGCAATCAGCTGGGCGCTATCGACCAATTCAATAACGTTCTGACTAACATTGGTAGCATAGACACTTCAGGCCTGGATTTTGATATTGGCTGGTTGCTGCCACAAACCGGCATTGGCCAATTTGATGTGAAACTGCGTGCCACCCTGGTTGAAGATTACAAAGTGCTGGATGCCAACGGCCAACAGCAGCCAAAAACTGTCGGCATTGAAGCAAACGACTCTGCAATTCCTGAATGGAGCGGTAATCTGGCATTAAACTGGAAACATGACGCCTGGCAAGCTAGCTGGACCATGCGATACACCAGTGATCTGGAAGAAAGCTGTGGC
Source organism: Gammaproteobacteria bacterium (assembly GCA_018826295.1). Classification (GTDB taxonomy): domain Bacteria; phylum Pseudomonadota; class Gammaproteobacteria; order Enterobacterales; family Alteromonadaceae; genus Alishewanella. Next base: position 60,421 of record JAHJZX010000017.1, on the reverse strand, counting down.
GACGCAGCTAGTTTTGCCATTTGCCGTAACAACCCAACAGCAGGGCAAAACAGGCTGGGTAGCACCACTTACCATGACGCACAACTTAGCTGGAGCACTGATGCAGTTTTATCGGGTATGCAGCTCAGTTTTGGTGTCAATAACCTGTTTGGCAAAGAACCGCCTGTGTGTTTGTCTTGCTCACTTAATGGTTATGATCCATCAACTTATGATATGCCTGGCAGCCGTTACTGGTATTTACGCGCCTCTTTTAATCTGTAGTAGCTCTTAACGCAACAGCCCCGCATTAGCGGGGCTGTTTAAATCTATCTATCGAATTTAGTTTTGCGCGTATTGCCGCTCTAAGTTACTGGCCTTTTGCTTTAAGCCCACCAGCTTGGTTTTTTCGATGGCAATTTTTTCATCGAACTGCTGTTCTAAACGGTCAATTTTCTGTTGCAATGCTGCCAGCTCTTCTGCTCTGGGGTAGTTACGCCGAAGTTTGTACAACTGCGACTTTAACTCATCCGCTTCTTGCTGTTTTTGTTGTTCCAGTGAGGTAATTTGATACTCGACAAAACGCCCCTGGCGCTTGAGTGCATCAACTTGCTGACGAAATTCGCTGCGGGTTCCAGGCGTAGCTGTACCAACAGGGCGCATATCTACCTGCTCAGCTTCTGCCGCACACGGAAACTGGCTGAATTCAACCATACCATTGCGCTCACATTTATAAACCTGAGCTTGAATGGAAAAAGCGCTGAAAAACAACAGGTAAGATAATTTCTTCATTGGCCACCCCACTTATGAACAATAAATGTACAGAAAGCTTGCCAAAACCGCAAGTTAACCTGCACATTTATTTTCATCACATACCACAGATGTCTGTTAACTAACCTAGCAACGCCCGTTGCATAAAGTTAGGCCAGGCCGATGCGGCTTTGTGCACAGCGACGTTGTAATACTCAGTGCTGAATGGCGCGGCCGCGGCATCGGCTTCACGAAAGCCATCAAAAGCGGCGTCTTTGCGGGCCAGCGTACAGGTCCACCAACCAGACGGATATACCATTTGTGGGAATAACAGCGTTTGCAACGCCGCAAAGCCGGCATCCTGCATGGCACTGCGCATATCTTTTAACAGCGGCATATGAATAAGCGGTGATTCGCTTTGCTGTACTAAAATACCGCCATGGCGCAGCGCTTTGCGGCAGCTATCGTAAAAGGCCCGGTTAAATAAGCCCTCGCCCGGCCCTATCGGATCGGTTGAATCGACGATAATCACGTCGATTGATTCCGGCGCGGCTTCACGCATAAATTTAATGCCGTCATCAAACTTTAATGTGGCACGCGGATCATTGTTTGAAGCACACAACTCCGGGAAGTATTTCTCTGCCATCCGGGTAACCTGCTCGTCGATATCGATTTGCGTTACCGATTCTACGCCAGGATGTTTTAATACTTCACGCAGGGTACCGCAGTCACCGCCGCCGATTATCACCACGTTTTTCGGGTTAGCATGGCTAAACAGTACAGGGTGGCTTAGCATTTCGTGGTATAAAAAGTTATCCCGGCTGCTTAGCATGATAACGTCATCTATCACCATCAGATTGCCAAAGTGGCTGGTTTCATACATTTCAATCTTCTGAAATGGTGACTGCACTTCATCCAGCTTTTTAGTGACCTGCAGGCCAAAAGCGCTGCCGCTGGCGGCGAATATTTCGGTGTACCAATTGTTCTTAAAACCAGACATAGTTATCCCCTCGCTGTAACAGGGCGCGTATTGTGCCTTTTAGCGCCGCCACACTCAAATTTTTCGTCTTTTTCGCGTTTTTTGCTGCAGCTTATCAGTATAAGCCTTAAACTATGCACATCTTAATTTTAAAGGAACGACAATGGCCGACTGGGGTACAGAAAAAGCGCGCTCTATCTACAACGTAGCGGTGTGGAGTGAAGGGTATTTTGATGTTAATGCTGAGGGTGATCTGGTGGCTTATCCGGATCAGGATCACAGTAAAAAAGGCATTAGCTTTCCTGAGCTTACTACCCGCTTTAAAGAGGAAGGCCTGACTCTGCCAGTGCTGGTGCGCTTTACCGATATTTTACAGCATCGGGTAGACACCCTGATTAAATCTTTCCAGCTTGCCAAAGCGGAAAAAGATTATCAGGGCCAGTACACCGCTGTGTATCCAATTAAAGTGAACCAGCAGTTCTCAGTAGTAAAGCGGCTGATCAGCCACGACAGCGGTAAAGTTGGCCTGGAAGCCGGCAGTAAGCCGGAGTTAATGGCAATCCTTGGCGTAACCGAGCAACCGTTGCAAATTGTTTGTAATGGCTACAAAGACAGTGAGTTCCTGCGTTTAGCTACTATTGGCGATATGATGGGCCACACTGTCTATGTCGTGGTCGAAAAGCTGTCTGAGCTGAAAACTCTGCTGCGTGAAGTAGATAACCTTGGCGCTGCACCGCGTATCGGTATCCGTATTCGCTTAAATTCCGTTGGTAAGGGTAAATGGCAAAATACCGGCGGTGAGAAAGGCAAATTTGGTCTGACAGCTACGCAGGTGTTACAGGCGATTGATATTTTACGTGATGCCGGCAAGCTCGACTTATTACAGTTGGTGCATTTTCATATCGGCTCGCAAATCGCCAATATTCGCGACATTCACAATGCAATTCGCGAATGTGCCCGCCACTACGCTGAGTTACGTACCTTAGGCGTGCCTATCAGCACGGTGGATGTTGGTGGTGGCCTGGGAGTCGACTACGAAGGCTCAAAATCCCGCTCGGCCTGTTCGATGAACTACACCATGATGGAATATGCCCGCAATGTGGTAAACGGCCTGAAAGAAGTGTGCGATGAGTATGATTTGCCGCACCCGAACATTATTACCGAGTCTGGCCGCGCCATGACCGCCCACCACGCAGTGCTGGTCACTGACGCCATTGATATTGAGCGGGCACCTGGCCTGGTTAATCTGCCGGAGCCAAGTGAAGACTCACCAACTGTCATTCTAGGCTTGTGGGAAGCGTACCAAAATGTGACGCCACGTTCCGCCGTCGAGGCGTATCACGACGCTATCCACTACTTTACCGATGCCCACGCTCAGTATGTGCACGGTTTATTGACGTTGCAGGACTGGTCGTTACTGGAGCAAATTTACTTCGCTACCATTAATAAAGTTCGCGCTAACCTCGATTTATCGGCCCGTTCACACCGCGCTATTCACGATGAGCTAAACGAAAAGCTGGCAGATAAGTTATTTGTTAACTTTTCGCTGTTCCAGTCGATGCCGGATGCCTGGGGTATTGATCAGCTGTTCCCGGTGATGCCACTGGAGCGGATGAACGAGCCTTTAAATCATCGCGCTATTATTCAGGACATTACCTGCGATTCTGATGGCCAGTTAAAAAGCTATGCCGACGGCAATGGTATTGAATCCAGCTTACCTTTACCGTTATATAAAGAAGATCAGCAATACCTGTTAGGTATGTTTATGGTTGGTGCCTATCAGGAAATCCTCGGTGATTTGCATAACCTGTTTGGTGACACCGACTCAGTGCATGTTGAGCTTACTGATGATGGCAGCTACAAGCTTACCAATATCATTAAAGGCGATACGGTAGCCGATGTACTGCGCTATGTGCAGTTTGACGCTAAAAAGCTGATTGCCTCTTACACCAAGCAGCTGGCTAAACTCGATATGCAAGATGGCCGTAAGGATGAACTGCTGGATGAGTTAAAAGCCGGCGTTTATGGTTACACCTATTTTGAAGATTAAGGTAAACTGATAGCTGATCGGATGTGTTAACAGCAGGCAAGCCTGCTGTTATTATTTTTGCCGGCGTCTGACAACGCCGGTAACAGCTATCAGGTACTTAATATGTTGCATTTTTTGCCCCGGCCATTAACCGGTGCCCTTTCTCTACTGCTGTATATCGTCAACACACTGTTCTGGTCTGTGCCGATAATGCTATTGGCTATTTTGAAGCTGCCACCGCTTACCCGTTGGCAAAGCTGGATGACCTATTTGCTGGATGCTTGTGCCGTATCCTGGATCAGTGTGAATAACTTTACCACCCGCCTGTTTACCCGCATTCGCTGGCACGTTGCCGGGCTGGAAAAACTGTCACGTAAAGACTGGTATCTGGTGTTAGCGAATCATCAGTCCTGGGCCGATATTCTGGTATTGCAAAAGGTGTTTAACCGCAAGATCCCGTTTATTAAGTTTTTTTTGAAAAAAGAATTGATCTACGTACCCATTATAGGCCTGTGCTGGTGGGCGCTGGACTTCCCTTTTATGAAACGCTATAGCAAAGCGTTCTTGCAGCGCAATCCGCATTTACAGGGTAAAGACATTGAAACCACCCGTAAGGCCTGCCGCAAATTCCGCTTTAAACCGGCCGCCATTATGAATTTTGTCGAAGGTACCCGTTTTACCCCGGCCAAGCATGCTAATCAGCAATCACCGTATCAAAACCTGCTGAAGCCCAAAGCTGGTGGCGCGGCCTTTGTACTGGGCGCCATGGGTGAACAACTGCACAAAATTCTCGATATTACCATCCACTACCCGCAGGGTATTCCTGATTTCTGGGATTATATCTCCGGCAAAGTTCGTGATATAACCGTGCAGATAAAGGTATTACCTATTACACCGGAGCTACTCGGAGATTATAACGATACCCAGTACCGGGAGCGTTTCCAGCACTGGATAAACCAATTATGGCAGCAGAAAGATCAGCAGCTTAGCGCGCTGAAACAGGGAGTTAAGCAGTAATGTTAAGTTTTTTACCCGGTTGGTTATTATTACCATTCAGTTTTAGTTTGTTTGCGTTAAATCTGGCGTTGTGGGGGCTGTTAGTCACGCCGCTGGGCATTGTTAAACTGCTGCTACCCTTTAGCGCTGTGCACCGCCTGACCGGCTTTGCCGGCAAGGGCTGTTATCGCGGCTGGACCCGCGTTAACACCGCGCTGATTAATCTGTTTAATGCGGTTGACTGGCAAATCAGCGGTGCGCAAACGCTGGATAAAGCCAGTTGGTACCTGCTTATTTCTAACCACAAAAGCTGGCTGGATATTCCGGTAGTCAGCACTGTTGCGCACAGCCGCATACCTGAGCCCAAATTCTTTTTAAAAGACGAATTAAAGTGGCTGCCATTTTTAGGCACCGGTTGCTGGGCGTTGGATATGCCGTTTATGAAACGCTACAGTGCAGCACAGCTGGCCAAAAGGCCAGAATTACAAGGCAAGGATATCGAAACCACCCGCGCCTCCTGCCAGAAGTTTAAAACCGTGCCTACCACCATTATCAATTTTGTTGAGGGCACCCGTTGTACCGAGCAAAAAAAAGCCCAAAAGCGCAGTCCGTTTCACTATTTACTGCCGCCTAAAGCCGGTGGTATTGCCTTTACGCTGGCCAGCATGGGCGAGCAATTTAATGCCATTTTAGACTTTACCCTGCTGTACCCGGACAACCCACATCATGTCGCACTGGATATGTTAACCGGCAAACTGAAACGGGTGGTGGTACAGGTTGAAGTGTTACCGGTTGATCAACAGGTTATTGGCGACTACTTTAACGACGAGCAGTTTCGTCAGCGCTTTCAGCTGTGGCTAAACCAGCGCTGGCAGGAGAAAGATCAACGTATTGCCCAATATTATCTGGCCGATGCAGCCGACCCGATCACCGAACAGGTGTCTTGCTAGCTACCTGCAGCGGTTGCCATTTTGCTGGCTTGTAGCAGCATATTGCGCGGTGTTAGCTGGTAATCACAAAACTCAGTCAGGCTGACGCTATAGCCGTGTTGCTGTAAAAATAGCGCTTTATCTAACGCCAGCCACACCTCCAGTGGCCGGCGGAATAAATGCCGTACCAGTTGAATTTGCTTTACCAGCAGCAGCCGTGTTTTGGCTCGCTGCAGATACTCTTCGCTACTGAATTTTGCTGGCAACCTCAAACCGTGTTGTTGCGCCGCCCACTGGGCAAAAGCAGAAAATTCGCCGCTAAACCAATGTTTTGCAACCGATGCCAAGGGTTGATAACTGTGTTGCCCTGTGAGTTGTTTGCGTAATTCGTCATATGCCAGGCGCCACAGCACTTCGGTGTGCCGCAACCGCTCTGTGCGGTCACCGCCGGTGACCTGACCCTGTACCACCAGTTTTAAATCCTCTTTACTCAATGCCAGATCACGCTGCTGCCCCAATGTTGACAGCGGTTGGTACAAGTCAGAGCTAATTAAATGATAACAACAAGGTACCAGTTGCAGCTGCTGACAGCCGGCAGCGACGACCTGTTGTAACAAACGGATATGCAACTGGCCACAGGCATGTAACGCCACAACCTGCTGCTGCGGCTGCAACACGCCACTCAGTGGCTGGCGTAGTACGTCAGCACAAATAAATTGTTGCGGCAATGCCAACTTGTCGGCTAATTCACTGCCCTGCTGACACAGGCTTTGCTGCCACTCTACACTGACGACAGGCCGGGCAAAACGGTGCGCCAGCACACGTCCTAAATGCCCCTTACCAGCACACCACTCCAGCACAGGCAGAGGCAGTTGCGGCCAATGTTGGCACAAGGCGTCTATTTGCTCCAATTTGCGCCCGCCGATGCCATTTGCCAACCAAAAAGGTAAAGCAGGCAGCGACGCGGCGGCGCGGTCGCCTTGTCGTTGCTCAAGTTTGGCTAGTTGAAACAGGTCGGGAAAAAACGGTTGCAGCAGCTGCTGCTGCGCGATTGCATCCTGCTCCAGCTCGTTTAGTTGCAGCTCTGTCAGCTGCGACAATAACTGCTGCAATGTCGTACCCTGCCAGGGCAATACCTCGCAGCTAAAAGGTAAAAACTGCCAGTAGGACCGGTACTGTTGCAGTACATCGCTGTACTGCTTAAATTGCTGCGAAAATATCACGATATTTTGCTGTTTTAATACAACAGACTGTACAGTTTGCGACGGTACTGGCTGGCTACACTATCACCTTTGGGCAGTGCAGCCAGGATGTCCAGATACAATTTCTTACTGCTGCCGAAGTTGAGATCCTGTTGCAGCACGGCAAATAAGAGTGCCAGCGCGTCTTCGCTGCGTTTTACCGCCTGGTACTGCAGTGCCAGCTGCTCTTTTAACTGGTTATTGGCCGGCTCGGCAGCCAAAGCTGCCTCCAGAGCCTGGATCTCCGGGGTGTCAGCGGCGTCTTTCGCCAGTTGCAGTTTCGCCAATACGGTTTTGTACAACGTATCCTGATCGGCCAGTTTAATTTCACCAAGCAGCGCTTCGGCCTGGGCTAATTGTCCCAGGCTGACAGCGGCGTCGGCCAGCCACAATTTTATATCGCTGCGTTGTGGCGCTAGTGCCAGCGCGTCTTTTAGCAGCGGATAAGCTCCGGCATAATCCTGGGCGGCTAATAATTGTTCCGCTTGTGCCAGTAATTCGTCTTCCGGCTTAGGTAAATACGGTGCCAGTTTGTCGCGAATAGCTTGCTCGGTTTCTACCCCGGCAAAGCCATCAACCGGCCGGCCTTGTTTAATCAGCATCACGGTAGGCAGCGACTGCACGCCAAACTGCATAGCCAGATCTGGCTCTTTATCGCAATCGACCCGGGCCAGCAAAAGCTGTTGTGGATACTGCTGTACTATACGCTCCAGCAGCGGGCTTAATTGTTTGCAGCCTTCGCTGCGCGCCGACCAGAACTGGAATAACACCAGTTTTTGCATGGAAGTGTCCAGTACTTCGCGAGCGTTATTCAGTGACACATCAACGATAGGCTGTTGCATAAGAAGGTAAATCCTGTACGGGTTAAATCAAAAACTGTTGGCTACTACTATGTGGGCAGCGCCATGGCTTTGCAAGCCTTGTGTTTGCTGACAAAAGCAGCAAAATCAGCGCAAAAAGCATCGACATCCGACCATCTATCACGTAAATTAACCCTGCGCACCAAAAAATGACTGCTCAGCAGCGAATAACCATAGCGCCATAGTTTGAGTTTTACAGCCTTGCCTGTTTAACCTGTCCACGTAGCAAACAAAAAAACAGCCAATAAGCTGTTTTAGAACAATTCACCCGCGACTTTGCCCGCAAAGCCGCGGTGTGCAGTTATTGCCACAGCAAACTATGAGACACAATAAAATGACCAGCAAGACCCAGCCAGACGATAAGTCAGCCGAGCACAACCGCAGCACAGAAATGTTATCCGGTGCCGCCATGGTAATCCGCGCCCTTGCCGATGAAGGCGTCGAATACCTGTACGGATACCCGGGCGGTGCTGTATTGCACATCTACGATGCCCTGTTTCAGCAAAATAAAGTTAAACATGTTTTAGTGCGCCACGAACAGGCAGCTACCCATATGGCCGATGCTTATGCCCGTGCCAGCGGCAAAGCCGGTGTAGTATTGGTGACCTCTGGCCCGGGCGCCACTAACGCTGTTACCGGTATTGCCACTGCCTATATGGACTCGATCCCAATGGTGGTATTAACCGGTCAGGTGATGAGCCACTTAATTGGCGGCGATGCCTTTCAGGAAACCGATATGCTGGGTATCTCGCGGCCAATTTGTAAGCACAATATGTCGGTACGCCGGCCGGAAGATATTCCGTATCTAATTAAAAAGGCGTTTCATATCGCGCAAAGCGGCCGGCCAGGCCCGGTGGTGTTGGATATCCCGAAAGATATGACGATGCCAAACCAGAAGTTTCCGTATCATTATCCGGCAGACATTAACCTGCGCTCGTACCAGCCGAAACAGCAGGGCCACAGCGGCCAGATTAAAAAAGCCGTAACCGCGCTTTTAGCCGCGAAAAAGCCGATTTTATATGCCGGTGGCGGTGTCATTTTAGGCGCAGCGTCAAACGAGCTGACTGAATTAGCGCAACTGCTTAATCTGCCGGTTACCAATACGCTAATGGGTCTTGGGGCTTACCCGGCTGGCGATAAACAGTTTATTGGCATGCTGGGCATGCACGGCAGCTATGAAGCCAATCAAACCATGCACCATGCCGATGTGATCCTGGCCGTTGGTGCCCGCTTTGATGATCGGGTAACCAATAACACTAAGAAGTTTTGTCCCGACGCTACGATTATTCATATCGATATCGACCCGGCCAGCATCAGCAAAACGGTTAATGCGCATATTCCGATTGTTGGCCTGGTAAAGCCGGTGTTAAACGAAATGCTGGCTGTGCTAAAGCAAAAAAAGAAAAAGTTGGACAGTGCGGCACTGACACAGTGGTGGCAGCAAATAGCGCAGTGGCGCGCAGTACACGGCGGCCGTTACGACAGCGCTACGCCTCTGCTAAAACCACAGTATGTTATTGAACAGGTAAGCAAAATTACCAAAGGTGAAGCCTATGTCTGCAGTGATGTTGGCCAGCACCAGATGTTTGCTGCGCAGTATTATCCGTTTAATAAACCTAACCGCTGGATCAACTCCGGTGGCCTTGGCACCATGGGCTTTGGCTTGCCGGCAGCGATGGGGGTAAAACTGAATTACCCCGACGCGGATGTCATCTGCGTTACCGGTGAAGGCTCGATCCAAATGAATATTCAGGAGCTATCTACCTGCAAGCAATATGGCTTAGGCGTAAAAATTATTAACCTGAATAACGGCTATTTAGGCATGGTTAAACAATGGCAGGACATGAACTACGAGTCGCGCTATGCCAGCTCGTACATGGACTCCCTGCCCGACTTTGTCAAACTGGCCGAGGCCTATGGCCATGTTGGCATCCGCGTAACGACACCCGAAGAGCTGCAACCGGCACTGGAGCGCGCCTTTGCACTGAAAGATCAGCTGGTGTTTTTGGATATTCATATCGACCCGAAAGAGCACGTCTACCCAATGCAGGTGCCAGGCGGCGCGATGAACGACATGTTTTTAAGCAAGACAGAGAGGACTTAACATGCGGCATATTATTTCTGTTCTGCTGGAGAACGAATCCGGGGCTTTAGCCCGTCTGGTTGGCTTGTTTGCCCAGCGTGGTTATAACATCGACTCTCTCAACGTGGCACCAACGGACGATGCAACCTTATCGCGGTTAACTTTGGTTACCCAGGGTAACGATCAGGTCATTGAACAGATCAGCAAACAGTTGCATAAGCTGATTGAGGTGGTAAAGGTTTCCGATATCAGTGAAGCAGCACATATTGAACGCGAGCTAATGCTGGTAAAAGTAAAAGCCAGTGGCAACCAGCGCGAAGAAGTAAAGCGTTGTGCCGATATTTTCCGCGGCCAGATTATCGACGTCACACCAGGCACCTACACCATTCAACTGGTTGGCACCAGCGACAAACTGGATGCCTTTATTCAGGCGCTTGGCACAACGCCGATACTGGAAGTAGTGCGCAGCGGCGCCTCGGGTATTGCCCGCGGTGAAAAAACCCTGGCGCTGTAAAAGTTACGCCGCCAGCCTGTTATAAAGCTGGCGGCACAGTAGCACTGCGCTATAGTAAAACCATCATAGTGCCAAAAGGTGCAGATGCTATGCTGCTTCGATACGTAAATGTATTCACGCTGTGTGCTGTATTGCTATGTAGCCCGCTTGCATGTGCTCAACAACGGCAGGAAGTGCTGCTGCTCACCTATCACCTGAAAGCGCCCTTTATAGTTGATTTAGGCACACAACAAGGGCTGTATTACGATCTGGCGCATTATTTTAATCAGCACAGCAGTAACTACTGGTACAAAACAGAATTTGTGCCACGCAAGCGCCTGAACTCTATGCTGGATAGACCCTTCCCGCATGTTGTAGTGGGTGTACAACAGGTGTGGTTTAAAAAATATGCCGAACGCATGCGTTTCACCAAACCTATATTGCATGACAGTGATGTATTTATATCTTTGAAGAAAAACCCCATCACTGATGTCACACCACAAGGACTTAACGGTAAAACCCTGATCGGCGTGCAGGGATATCGCTATGTCGAATTGGAACAAGCTTTAAATAACGCCGAAATACTGCGGGTTGATACCTTGCAGGAAGAGCACGTGCTGGATATGTTGCGCTTAGGCCGTGGCGACTTCGCCATTATCAGCCTGTCTACATTGAACTATAAATTCCAGCAAGGCGAAGATAAAAGTTTGTTTTACATTGCCAATGAACCACATGAGAGCATTAACCGCAGTCTGATGTTCAGCAGTACTGATCTGTCATTACAACAAGAGCTGGAAGAGCTTATCGCCAGTATGCCCGATGATCCGCAGTGGCTGGCGCTGCTGGCTAAATACAATCTGGATCAGCGTTTTATACCTTAAAATTATGCTTTAGCGCCCCAGCCACCATAAAAACAACAGTGCAAAACCGGTCAGATACAACAGTCCTACCCAACTCAACAATTTAAGTGGTGTACTCAGCACTATGGCCCCCTCGCCGCGCATCAGGCTGAAATTCAGCCAGGCAAATATTGGCGTGGTTAAAAATGCCAGTGTCATGGCAAAGGTTAACATGGGCGATAGTGCGGCTTTAAAGAATAAAATCAAAGCCATACCGCAGCCAGCCTGCGCCAGCAGCCAATAATTTAATGCTGATTTATGTTTAATGATGCCCAGTTGCTCAAACGAGGCATGCAGGGTGCGGGCATAGCCGTCCAGCACGGTAATGGTAGTGCCAAACATACACAAAAACGCTATTAACGCGACTAAAGGCCGGGACCAGTCACCGATAGTGCTGGCATACATGGTCATTAATTGTTGCGCAAAGGCACTGCCAGCCAACGCTATGGGTTGTTCGTTGCCATATTGCACCAGCGCGCCCAAAGATAAAAACACCAGCGCCAGCGCTGCCGTTAGCCAATACCCGAGGTTAAAATCAAACAGCCCCTGTGCCCGGGTAACGTGACTATGGCGCTGCTTAGCCTTAAGCCACAACGAGCTGATAGCCGAGATTTCAATTGGCGCCGGCATCCAGCCCATTAATGCCACCAAAAAGCCTAAACCAGCCAGCGTCCACGGCGAAGGGCCAACATAGCCAGCCGGTGCCTGGGCACCATTTTGCCAGGCGATAACGGCGGCTGAGACAGTAGTGATAGTCAGCACAATCATAATCAGCTTGGCGACGTTATCCAGCGCCTTGTAATGACCCAACAGCAAAATGACTAAACAAGCCGCTAAAATAAGCCAGCACAATAAGGTGACAGATAAATTGCCCGGCAACGCATACTGCAGCAGGCTGGCAGTCAACAGCAATACGCCGGCGGTATTAACCACCGCGGCAATAATATTCAAGCCAATAAAACTGTAAAAATAGCCGCGGCCTTTGCGCTGATATCCGGCTAACAGGCTTTCTTTGCGGGTAAGCGTATATTCAACGCCAAAGCGGAAAAACGGATACTTCAGAATATTAACCAGTAAGATCAGCCAGACCAGCTGCCAGCCAAACAAAGCACCAGCCTGAGTGGAAGCGACCAGATGCGAGCCGCCAATAGCAGCCGTCGCCATTAACACACCCGGACCCAATGCCTGCAAACGGCCACGCCAAAGGCTAAGTTGTTGTTGCATAGTTATTATTCTACTCTATTGCCTGGCGTTTCAGCTTAGCCAAAGCAGCGGCTAAATACTATTGCTTTAACGGTTTTTTCCGCTATCAATTGGCAAAGGCAGTGTATTCTTTCATACTGGCGCAAACTCCACAGTCACCCGAGGCATTTATGAGCGATGAACTGCTCGATCAAGCCATGCTGTTTGAAGTAGTAGAAAACCAGCTGGCAGACAACTACCCAAAGCAAGTTACTGAAACCCTAATGCGGCTGCGCATGACCGGCCATAGCCGGGAAGAGGCGATAGAGTTAATTGCCTGTGCTCTGGCACCCGAGATGATAGACGTAATAGAGCATCAGCAAAGCTTTAATTTAGACCGTTACGCCGGTCATCTGGCACAGTTGCCAGAAACTCCCTGGTTAACTGACGAGGAATGAGCAGCCTGCCCCGCCATTTGGGCTTGTTCGGCCTATGGTTATTGGTAGTTAATGGCCTGATTGGTGCCGGTATTTTTGGCTTGCCTGGCGGGGCGGCAAAATTGGCCGGCGAATACAGCCCGTTAATTTACCTGTTTTGCGCGCTGCTGATTTTGCCAATCTTGTTGTGTATGGCCGAGCTGGCCAGTTACTTTAGTGGCAGTGGCGGCCCGCTGCGCTACGGTACCGCGGCTTTTGGCCCCTTTATTGGCTTTCAGGCCGGCTGGCTGTATTACATTGCCCGCTTAGTGTCCTTTGCCGCCAATAGTGTGTTGCTGGTAGATAGCATTGGTTACTTCTGGCCGGCAGCAACACAGGGCATAAACCGCACACTACTACTTACTGTCATTATTGCCGGCCTGACGTTAATTAATGTGCTGGGTTCAGTGCGTGCTATGCGTTCACTGGCACTGCTTACCGTGATGAAATTTACCGTGTTGCTGCTGTTAGTTGCTGCAGGCGCCAGCTTGCTGGGCAGCCAGATCATACCGCAGTTTAATCCACTGCAGGTATTTGACAGCCCCTATGATATCGGTGGCGCTACCTTGCTGCTGATTTACGCCTTTGTTGGCTTCGAATCGGTGGTGGTACCGGCCGGCGAAGCTAAAAATCCGGCCCGCGATATGCCCAGAGCACTGTTGTTAGGCTTGCTCCTGGTTACCTTACTGTATGTTGGTATTCAACTGGTTAGTGTGGCAGCAGTACCGGCAATTGCCGGCTCTGCCAGCCCGTTACTGGATGTCGCCGCCAGCTTATTTGGCCCGGCCGGTGCCCTGCTGCTAATGCTCGGCGTAGTTGCGTCTGTCGCCGCTAATCTGCTCGGTGCAATATTCTCCACGCCGCGCGCCAGCTTTGCCCTGGCTGAAGATGGCAGCCTGCCGCGTTGGTTTGCCACGGTACAGCCACGCTTTTTAACGCCGGCTAACTCCATCGTGTTTTTTGGCGTATTAGCGCTGCTGTTGACTTTATATGGCTCATTTTTATGGCTGGCCGCGGCAACTGTGGTATCACGTTTGTTACTGTACAGCCTGACCTGCGCTGCCGTACCGGTGCTCAGGCCCAGACTGGCCAACGCCAACAGCTTTGTCTTGCCGCTGGGTTATCTGTTTCCGCTGCTGGGTATTGCAGCCTGTATCTGGCTGGCGTTACAGGTAAGCTGGTCGGCTATAGTGGCTACAAGTCTATTTGTAATATTGGGCAGCCTGCTATATTTTCTGGCGCGCTGGCAGGCCCGGCGAAACTAAAAAGGGCTGCAGCCAGCCCTTTTTCTAAATATTAATTTATCGCAGTTGGCCGTTCCGGTACTTTCTGCCAGATCGCATTGTAGTAGCTGCCATTGCTTAGCACATCATAGCCCAACTGGGCGTTCCCGGTATCGCCACCTCGTAAGAAACTATCATAAAAACGGTGATCAATAATGATGGAAACATCCTTTTTACCATCAGACTTTTCATCACTCAGGTTGTACAACTTCATCGTTCTGTTGTTATACAGCTGGCAGTCATCAGCGGCCAACGGCTGCCATTGTGTTGCCTGACAGTAACGGTGGATGTTGCGATAGCGTCTGACATGTAAGTCTCCGTTCTCATCCAACTGCCAATAGCCGGGCATTTTATTTGCTTCATCTGGTGTCAGGTTACCATCACTGTCCGCATCATATGTCGAGACTGTAAGAGCAGTGCCATCTTCATATAACTCTAGCCAAAACAATACGTTTGGCTCCAAGGGATCAACGGGCAACAGATAAATACCCGGTACGTTCTGCGTATTCCAAACCACAGCACGTTGAGCCGCAGCCGCGTAACTGATAGCACGGCTGATATCCCCCAATTTAGCTTTAACGCTGACATATGGGTTGTCTGACGATTCCCTGGCCTGGAATGCAGAAATTTCAATGTAGTCGGTCTCTGACAGGCTAATAACGATTTGTCCGGTATCATTTAGTTGCCATGGATAGTTACGATGCTGCAATGCCAAGCTGTCGGGTGCAACATAATCAGCAGTTTCAAAATACGCGATACCACCACTTGCACCTTCTCCTACTAAGCGTAATTTCGCGGTACCCAGGTGGGAATCTGCGTAAAGATACGAATACGCTTCAGACGAAAAGCTGCTGATTACCCCAGCATACGGCAGTGCATATTCAGTGTTAAGTTCAATAAGTTGCGTCGCCTGTACTACAGCACTTTGCTTAAAAGCTTTAAACGATTCCGTGCTGACTTTAACAATCTGCTGATAGCCGAACAGCGCTCCTGCAATAGATAGCTGCAAACGCTCAACAGCAAACTGTGTGCTGACTTCAGTGCCACTGACAATGGTTAGTGTAACTTGTTGCAAATAGGTGCTGGTTTCGGTACGGCTAAATTCTGCTATCGGTTTATTGTCTATCAGCATGCCCGGAGTACCAAAATTCAACACAATACCGTCAGCCGTGATCTCCCAGTTAAAGGCACCACCAAGATCCCGCTCCAGCCACTCTCCGCTCTTATCTGCGTTTAGTGTGAATTGCGCAACTCCACGGTCACCCAGGGTCCTGTCAACATAATAACGGCCAACTACAGTTCCGCTATCGGGCTGCAACCTAACCAAGCTTTCATCTGCTTGAATTGCAGCCAAGGCCTCATCGTAATTAGCCCTGGCATTTAACTGAGCCCGATTGATGTATTCCAACACAGCTGTACGATTGGCTAACCATTCGGCAATTGTTTCAAACTCTGCTGGCAGCATTAAAGTAGCGTTGCCTGCCGCATAATCCAGTACAAGTTTTACCGCCGTTGCAAATGGCAGTAATAACTTGCCTTCTACGTTGAGCGCCGCCTGTAACAGCTGACTTTTGCTTGTCGGGACATTGCCATTATTAGCCTGAACGACTAACGCATAATGCGCTGAGCTGACATTGGTAATATTAGTAGCAAATAACTCTGTGTTAGTAAGCGTAGAATCACCACCTGCTGCAGTGCGGATATCTTCTGCATTACCCAAAATAGAGTGAAATAGCACCTGCTCATCGACAGGCGATGTTGCTGTTAATATTATCAGCTCATCGCCAGCATCAGTTGCCAGCTTGATATCTAATACATATTCCCCGTTAGCATTGGCGGTTGTGGTATACAGCACACCAGAAACTTCAGTGTTTACTTCAGCATTGGCGATGGGCGAATCTGTTACTACACCTTTAATGCGGTAACTACTATCAGTGGTTTTGACCAAAACTGCTCCGGTAGCAGTAGTAGTTTTACCCAGATTGTCCGTTGCAGTAACGCTAAACTGCAGTTCAGTGTCAGCTTGGACATCAGGCGCAGTAAAGCTTACCGTTGCAGTATCTACCCCATTTAGCGTAATAGCCGGGCCAGCGGTTTGCTGCCAGCCTATCGCGATAATAGTTCCGTCATCAGTGAGGCTCGCGGTCAGTGTTTGCGCCGTTTTTTCATCCACGGCAGTATCTAGCAAGGATATCACCGGAGGTTGATTAAATTTAATCGTAACAATTGATGTTGCCGATGCTGTACTACCCTGGTTATCAGTCACCGTTACCTGAAATGATAAAATTTGGTCGACAGTAACGGCAGGAGCGGTAAAGTTTATACTCGCCGTATTGCCGCCAGAAATACTAACGGCGGTTCCGCCCATTTGCCTCCAGCTATACTTCGCAATACTGCCATCGGTATCGCCTGCGGTTGCAGTCAGAGTTATGGCCTCAGTTTCAAACACTGTGGCGCTTGTTACAGTCACGGTCGGCGCTTTATTTTGCTCTGTTACGCCAGTATCAGAGCTGCTGCTTCCGCCACAGCCAGTCAAAAAATTTGTGCAAAGCAACAACCCAAATATCATTCTATTCAAAATAGCTCATCCCTTTTTTATTGTTCTTTTACCTGCGATATCAGCCCGGTTACTAGTGGCTGTATAAGCGCAGCGATTATCTGAACTTTCGACCGAAATAAAAAGCAGTAACTAGCTGTTTACAGAAAAAATTGTCAACAAACTGATCTACAAACCATTAACCCTCGGCTATAGTACGGCGCAGTATTCGCACCAACAGGAGTCAGGTGTTGCAAACCAGTCAGTTGCTTATTCAGTTAATGTTGTATGTGTTTCTGCCGCTTTGGGGGATTGCCGGTTTTGTTGACTGGTGCTGCCATCGCGCCACCCGCATTGAACATACTTCAGGGTTAAAAGAGTCACTTATTCACTCGTTAATGGGCATTCAAATGGCGGTGCCGATTTTGCTTTGCCTGCTGTTTAAGGTCAATGTACTGATTATGCTGATCTGTATCGCCGCCTGGCTGGCCCATGAAGCGGTAGCCCACTACGACGTGCATTACGCCGCCCCTAAGCGCCATATCAGCTTATGGGAAATGCACGCACATAATTATCTGGCGACGTTGCCGTTGTATATGTTGCTGCTTATTGCCGTGATTAACTACCCGGTGGTGGTGAAACTGCTGACATTTGACTGGCAGGGTGAGTTTTATTTGCAGCCTATGCCCTATGCCCATGGCGGCGACACTTACCTGCCGTATTATCTGAGCTTTATGGCCGTTGTGTGTGTATTGCCCTATATGGAAGAAAACCTGCGCTGCTTAAAGGCGGCACTAAAACAGCGTAAGGTAAAGGCATGAGTGTGTATATCAACAGTACAGGCCACTTTTTACCCGGCCCGGCTATCAGCAATGACGAAATGGAGCCGCTGTTAGGTTTAGTGCATGGCAAACCCAGCCGGTTAAAACGGCGTATTTTGCAGTCTAACGGTATTCATACCCGGCATTATGCGATTGATGCCAAGCATAACACCCTGTTCTCGAACGCCGAAATGGCGGCGCGGGCAGCAGAGCACTGTTTAACCGACAGCTTTATCGGTAAACGCCAGATAAAGATGCTTAGTGCCGCCACCAGCCAGGGCGATGTAGTGCTGCCGGGTTTTGGCTCTATGTTGCAGGCCGAATTAAGCTTAAGCGATATCGAGCTGCACAGCAGCCATGGTATTTGCTCCAGCAGTATGATGGCGCTAAAAGCGGCCTATACCAATATAAAGGCCGGCGAGCAAAGCAATGCCTTAGTGGTTGCCAGCGAGTTGACCTCGCGCTTATTTAAAGCCGGCCGTTATGAAGCCGCCGGCACAGAACTGGATTTTAACGCCGAGTTTTTGCGCTGGATGCTGTCTGACGGCGCCGGTGCCCTGCTGCTGGAAACCCAACCGCGCGGCCGCTGTTTTCGAATTGACTGGATCCGCAGCTTTTCGCATGCCGACGCCTACCCGGTTTGCATGAGCGTGGGTTATCCGACAGACAACAACCACAACAAAAGCTGGCAGGACTACCCGACCTATGCCGAAGCTGAAGCTGCCGGGGCCTTGTTAATCCGTCAGGATGTGCGCCTGCTGGAAAACATTGTCAAACTGGGGGTGGATGGCTATCTGCGTTTGATCAGTGAAGGCCGCGTGCAACCGGACAAGGTCGACCATGTACTGTGCCATTATTCCTCGCATTATTTTCGCGGCAAAATCTTCGATATGCTGCAACGTGCCGGCGTTGGCATCGCCGAACACAAGTGGTATAGCAATTTATACAGTCGCGGCAATACCGGCTGCGCCTCTATTTTTATCATGCTGGACGAGTTTCGCCGCACACAACACTATCAAACCGGCGACACCCTGATCTGCATGGTGCCGGAAAGCGGCCGTTTTAATAATGCTTATATGCAACTTACCGTCGTGGAGGCCTGAATGACAGAGCAGCTATTAAGCCCACAGGGCCAACAATGTTTACAGGCGCTGATGCGGGTCTGGTTTGAATTTGAGCGCCAGCTTGGCCGGGTGCCGCTATTGCAGCGTTTAGACCGTGGCCAGTTTAGTAAAGCCGACTATTGCCAGCTGCTGCTGAATTGGCGCCAGCAGGTAATAGAAGGCTCGCGCTGGATCAGCCGCTGCGCCTCCAGCTTCGAGCGCGATTACAGCGATGTGCGCTCAGTTATTATCGGCCATGCCCGTGAAGAGCACCGCGACTATGAAATGCTCGAGCGCGACTACGTTGCCGCCGGCGGCAGCTTAAGCGACATTCAACAGGCGCCGCGCAATATTGGTACCGAAGCGCTGCACGGTTTTTTAATGTACCGCGCCAGCCAAGCCAATCCGGTCGATTTAATTGGTGCCATGTGGATCATTGAAGGCCTGGGTCAGAAAATGGCTAATGACTGGGCGACACAAATAGACAAGGCTAGCGGCGGCGATGGCAGCTATACCCGCTTTATGCGCTACCACGGTGCCAATGACGACGACCATATGCAAAAGCTATATCAGCTGATAGACCGTCTATGCCAAAACCAAACGCAGCTCACTGCCATAGTACGCACTGCCCGTGTTACCGCCAGGCTGTATTGCCTGCAACTGGAAGAGATTGAGCATGACTACTGATCGTCACAACAGCAGCGGCAAGGGCCCGAGCGCCTATTTAAACGCCATAGCCAAGGATAACTCGCTGCCAATCGAGCAAGCGGCGCTGGATTTATGGCTGAAAGACTTACAAAACCCGCTACGCTGGGGCGTGCGGCCGCTGCTGCAGTTTATCTTTGCTATTTTGCTGCATGTTACCTGGTTGTTTAAACGCCTGCCGTTGCCGCAATTTAGCGCGCATAGCAGCCTGCAAAAGCTGATTTGCTGGTTTTGCACCCATTTTGTCAGCAAAGAGGCCAACTTACTGATATTGCGCCACTATGCTACCGAATCTAATGTGCTGAACTTTCTTGCTGCCAATAGCCCTACTGGCAGTTTTACCCCGGTACAGCTGTACCCTAAATGTATTGCCGATATGCAACACGCCAGCTTTGTTGAACATGACCAGCAGCTGTTTCGCTTATTTGCCGAGCTGGGCAGCTGGCACCATCCCAAAAAGCCGTTAGCCGCAAGCGAACTTAACTGGCAGCATTGGCACAGCATTGATATGGCACAGTTTGAATTTAGTGAAAAGCGCACGCAATGGCTCGATTTTGAAAGTGCCCATGCGCTGTTTATGTGTTTATTTTGCCTGCTGCTTACCCGCGAAGAGTACCGCGATGCCATTAACGGCTTTAACCTTGATCAGTCCATCGCCATTCGCATTGGCGACCTGGTAGGCGATAACAGCCTGCGTGAGATGGCCTATAACAAATACCCGCATTATCTGGTCGGGCCGTGGAATTTAGGCCAGCGCTTTTTAATGCACGGCTTTTTTACCGAGCAGCTGTATGCCTATCTGGAGCAGCAACGCAAGCAGCAACAGGTCTGAGCGATGAAAAGCGTCGCACTGGTTACTATTCATGGCATGGGCGAAACACAGCCCGACTATGCCGCCAGGCTGTTCCGGCAGCTAACCCAACAGCTGGCTGCCGATGCAACTCAGCTGTATTGTGGCACCGTATACTACCAGGATTTACTGCAATACAACGAACAGCGGGTGTGGCAGGCTACCGGCCCCCGGTTACGCTGGAGCAAACTGCGGCGTTTTATGTTGTTTGGCTTTGCCGATGCAGCGGCACTGGAACACCGTAAAGAGCAGCCGCACAGCCTGTACCATTACAGCCAGTTGAAAATTGCCCGCGCGCTCTATCTGGCCAAACAACAGCTAACCGCCGATGGCAAGCTGGTGATACTGGCGCATTCGTTGGGTTGTCAGGTGTTGTCCTGCTATTTATGGGATGCACAGCAAGCCAAAGCCGGCATTAAACCGGCGGCTGGCATCTGGCGGGATATTAAGCGCTATCAGGCGGGGATCAGTGGCGATAATCCGCTAACAGAAGAGGATATCGCGTTTTTACGTGGCGACAGGCTGGTGAGTCTGATCACTACCGGCTGCAATATTCCGATCTTTGTTGCGGCCCATGCCATGGAGCAAGTTATACCGTTTAACAAACCAAACAATGCTTTTGTCTGGCATAACTACTACGACAAAGACGATGTGTTGGGCTGGCCACTGGCCGAATTATCAGATGGCTACGCCGCACTGGTAACCGATATTGAAGTTAACGCCAGCGGCGGCTTTTTCGGCTGGCTCGCCGCCAGCTGGAACCCATTGTCACATAACCAGTACTGGCAGGATAACCAGATCATCGATGCCTTACTGACGCAACTTAGCGCCGCAGCAAATAAATCAGCTTTACCATAGTAACAGCCTGTTGTGGCAGCAACATCTGGCACAGCTGTCCACTTTTTATACACACAACTATCAAATGGCGATTAGATAGTTACAAAAACACTAAAAAACGCTCCATATAAGGTAAAAAAATGCTTTATATCGCATTTTATTGGCGATAAGCTCAACAGATCGTCACATTTTTTTACAACTGTAAATTTATGTGCCGATCTCATATAACTATATTTTATAAACCAGGAAGATCATGTTGAACGCCAATAATTACAGATTAAGCGGCATTGCTGTCGCCATTGCTTTATCTGTCACCGCTTGCGGTGGTAGCAAAAACGTCGCACCGGAAGCCTTTGATGTCAGCATTGCAGCTGGCAAAAGCTGGGTCCCACAGCAAGGTAGTTTTACAGTTAGTGATGCCAATATTAAAGATACCTTACGCATTAGCGCAATCAGCGAAAATGGCGCTAGCGTCACAGGTGCTCAGGGTGTCTACAGCTTAACTAACGGCTTGTTAACGGTAAACGGTACTAACTTCAGTTACCTGCCATTAAACGATAGCGCAACCAGCCTGCGTTATACCGTATCTGACGGCCAGCAAACTGCTTCAGCCATGTTAAATATCGCCGCTCCGGTGTCAGACCCACTGGCTTATCAGCAATGGCACCTGCGCAATACCGGCCAAAAAGCCTATGCGATGAATGCCGAGGCTATTGCTGCATTTTTACAAGCAGAACTGCGCTGGAGCGATGAAGCCATCAGTGCCTGGTTAGCTAGCCGGTTAGACGACGGCATTCTGGTAGCCGGCGAAGATATGAACGTGGTCAGCGCTTACCAGCAAGGCGCTACCGGTACCGGCAGCATTGCGGTAGTAGTAGATTCAGGCCTGGAAATTAACCATGAAGATTTGCAAGCCAATGTCCTGCCAAACCGTTCATTAAATATGGCTGAGGGCGCGCTAAATGTAACAGACCCAACCTCAGTCAGCCTGACCGGCGACCACGGTACCAGCGTAGCGGGCTTAATTGCCGCGGCAGGCTGGAATGGTCTGGGTGGGCGCGGTGTAGCACCGGATACCAAGCTTATAGGTATGAACTACCTGAGCGCCCAATCTGATTTAAACAGCGCGCTGAGCCACGGCATACCAGGTAGTGGTATTACCGAAGCAGAACCTTTAGTAGTATTTAACCGCAGCTACGGCATCAGCTATCCGGCAGTAATCTCGTATGATCCGTTTGACGAAGCGGTACAGGCCTATTCGGCGTTAACTCTGCGTCAGGGTAAGGGTGCGGTAAATATCAAATCCAGCGGTAATGCCTTTCGCCGCCCTGGTAATATCGCCTGGGCCGGTGCCGTATGCGGCGGCGCCAATGCACTGGGTCTTACCTGTTTAAATGGTAACTTTGAGCCATCACAAAACACGCCGTACTATCTGTCTGTTGCCGCGGTCAACTCAGACGGCAAACACACCAGCTACTCTACCGCAGGTGCCAACGTACTGGTATCGGCCCCGGCCGGCGAATATGGCGAGTTGGCACCAGCCATGGTCACCACAGATCAAATGACGTGCTTACGCGGTTACTCAAGCTTTCCAAGCGTCGAAGCCGATGACTGGCCAGAATATACTGCAGCTTTTACGCCCTTTAATTACCCTGGCCACCCGGAAAATCCTAGCTGTAATTATACCAGCACCTTTAATGGTACTTCGTCAGCAGCGCCTAATGCAGCCGGTGTTGTCAGCCTGATCCACAGTGCTAACCCCAATCTGACGTACCGCGAAATTAAAGATATTCTGGTAAAAACCAGCACTAAAGTCGATCCGGACAATGCGCAGGTAGTACTGCCAGTAGGTGATGGCAGCTTTATTGCTCACCCGGGTTGGGTAGAAAACAGTGCCGGCTATGCGCACAATAACCTGTATGGTTTTGGCCGCGTCAATGCCGGTGCTGCCGTAGCCTTGGCTAAGAGTTATGGTGCAGCACTGGCTGAGCAAATCACCACCGACTGGGTGGCGTTAGGCACTCAGGCCGGTGACGCTGCGCTGGCACTGACTATTGCCGACAATGACGCCAACGGCGCAGTACAGACTATCGAAGTGACAGATGATGTTGTAGTTGAAGGCGTGCAGTTTGCCTTTGATGTGGCTAATGCCGAGTTAACTACTGCTGAAGCGGACAGCCAGACGACTGCTGGTATCGACTTAGCCATAGAAGTGACTTCACCGGCCGGAACCAAGAGCGTACTGCTGTCGTCTAAGCAAGCGATAGTTGAACCAGCTTTTGACTTTAGCGCCGGCTACTCTCAGGGCTATATCCTGAAAAACTCTGTGTTTCTGTCAAATGCGTTTTACGGTGAAAGCGCCAAAGGCAGCTGGACTATCCGGTTAGTTGATACCAACGGCGCAGATCTGCCAATAGACAGCCCGCGCTGGCCGGCAGGTTATATTAATAACCAGCAGCCGTCAGTGTTAGAAGGCGTGGCTATCCGTGTGTTTGGTCATTAACAGTCAAAGGAGTACATTATGAAGACCCGTTTATCTATAGTAGCCATTGCCCTTTGTCTGTCGGCCCAGGGTGTGCAGGCACAAAGCGTAAAAGATGAGTTACGGCCAACTGAAACCGTTGCAGCAGAGCAAGTTAGCGTGAAGCAAAACAGCGCAAAATATGGCGTATACCAACTAAACACCGAGCTGATTGCCGTGCCGCAGGCACTGGCCGATCGCAGTAACGCACAACGGGATTTGGCCAATATGACCCTGGTTAACCGGGCAGCCGCGACGGATGTGGATCAGATTATTGAATTTCGCCGTAATGCCGTCGTCGACAACCTGTTAACCGGTGAAACCGGCATAGTTACCGGCAATATCAGCCTGTTAAGCAGTCCAGATACCGATCTGCAAAGCTTACTGCAGCAGTTTAATTTAAAGATTGTGCGCTCAGCCGCCGCAACCGGGGTATACATAGTACAACCCCGGCAGGATGTTGAATTGCTGGGTCTGCTGCAGCAAATACATAGCTCAGGTCTGGTAAAAACTGCGCGGTTAGATATTCTGGAAAAGAAATACAGCAACCAGTAAGCCATTATCCGGCCAGTAATGGCCGGTAAGCTTAAAGCACTAAGCCCCGCTAGTACGGGGCTTTTTTATTAGCGCAGCGGTAAATACACCGTGACCACTAAGCCACCTTGCGGATGATTGTGCAACGTAATGTCGCCGTGGTGCATATCAACAATTTTCTTGATAATTGCCAGCCCCAGGCCAGAACCGCCACTGCCGCGCGCCCTGTCTCCCTGTGTAAAGGGCTCAAACATGCTTTTCATCTGATACTCAGGAATGCCGGGGCCATGGTCGCGCATTTGCAAAAATACCCGTTTGCGGTTGCGCTCGAAACCGGTACTGATCTCAATATTACCGTCGCTGTAGCGCAGCGCATTTTCCAGTAAATTATTTAACAACCGCTTCATCGCAATACGGCGCAACACCACGTCGGGCATAGCCGTTGCCAGCTCAACCTGAATTTGCCGTTGCTGTAAATGCTCGGATTGCACCAGCTCCTGTACCAGCGTATTCAAATTTTCTTTCTGGCCCGGCTCTTCTTTATGGTGGCGCAAATAATCAATAAACTGATCGATAATAGCGTTCATATCTTCAATGTCATTGATAATGCCGTCGCGGATCCAGCTGTCTTGCTCACTCATCATTTCCGATGCCAGCCGGATGCGGGTTAACGGTGTGCGTAAGTCATGCGACACGCCGGCCATTAGTAATGCCCGGTCTTGCTCCAGTTGCTGAATACCACGGGCCATATAATTGAATGCCTTGGTCACGGCAATAATTTCGGTTGAGCCTTTATGCTCAGGCAAAGGAGGCGGAAAATCGCCCCGGCCTACTTTTAACGCAGCCTGCTGCAGGCTTTTAAGTGGCCGGTTTAGCTGGCGGGCAAACAGCCAACCGCCACCGACACTTAACACACCTATCATCAGCAGGTAAAAGGTCAGGGGTGAAAAATCGGTTTCGTCCAGACCGGTAAGCGGCACTTTTACCCAGTAATGTGGCGCCTGCGGTGGCCGCACCCAAAACGCGTAAGACTCGCCCTGTGCCACCCGCACTTCTGCCTCACCACCCAGCTCACGTGACATCAGATCAGAAAAATAGGCATAGTAAATAGCGTCGTTCAGGCCATGCAGCCTGGCCTGTTGCTCGCTGTGTACTTCTATACCGGTTGCCAGCTGAAAGCGTTCAGTTAACTCGCGTGACAGCACCAACTGTTGGTGGCCAACATCAATAAACACTACCTTTATTTGCTTGGCAATCAGATGGTTAATTTGCTGGGTGGTGGGTTTAATGACATAAAACGCCACCGACAAATAAGATACCAGCTGGTTAATCAGTAATAATAAACCGATCAAAAATACCGTCTGGCCAAAAGCACTGCGCGGAAACAGCCGCATCTAGTTGACGCTGCCATCCGGCACAAACACATACCCCAAGCCCCACACTGTCTGAATATAACGCGGGTTGGCCGCATCATCTTCCAGCATGCGGCGCAAGCGCGATACCTGTACATCTATGCTGCGCTCCATTGCCGAGTAATCGCGGCCACGCGCCTGGTTCATCAGCTTGTCGCGCGACAACGGCTCGCGCGGGTGGCTGACCAACACCTTAAGTACCGCATACTCGCCACTGGTTAGCGGCAGCAGCTCGTCACCTTTGCGCATCTCGCGGGTAGCTAAATTAAACCTGAAGGGGCCAAATTCCACAGTGGCCTCAGATTGACTGGGCGCGCCGGGTAATTCTTTACTTTTACGCCGCATGACTGCCCGGATACGCGCCAGCAACTCACGCGGATTAAACGGCTTAGGCAGATAATCATCAGCGCCCATTTCCAGGCCAATAATACGGTCGACCTCATCGCCTTTAGCAGTAAGCATAATAATAGGAATTTCATTTTCCTGCTGACGTAGCCGGCGGCAAATAGACAAACCGTCTTCGCCCGGCAGCATGAGATCTAACACCACCAGATGAAAGTTTTCCCGCTCCATCATGCGCTGCATTTGTTCATAATTCGCCACCGCCCGCACCAGATAACCCTGCTCAACCAGGTACCTTTCCAACAAAGCGCGCAGGCGCATATCATCGTCTACAACAAGAATTTTTGGCGTTTCTGAACTGGCCATAATGAAGCCTCCCTGAGATTTGCTTCACTATAAACGAAAAAACCGCCATGGCGAAAAACCTTGGCGGTTGTTTATGTTACAAAGTTTGTCTGCTGTTTTATCAGCCTTAAGGTTGCTCGTTAACCGCTACCCGTTTCATTGGTGGGTTAAGCCACACCACATGGCCGGTATGGGCACTGGTGCGGGTAAGGTTATTCGCTTGTTCAGTCAAATCCGGGTCAACCACATAGGTATATTTTGCCGGCGCACTAGAGCAACCAGCCAGGCTGGTGACCAGCACCGCTGCAACTAAGCTGAGTAATTTTGTTTTCATATGCTGTTACCTCTGTTCATTTAATGAACCAACTATAGCCAAGGCTGTTTTTGCTGGCTAGCATATTTTTGTGACATCTAAATGACATAAACTCACCAGACAAAAATAAATTTTAAGACTATGTATATAAACAATTTATTTATCTTTCGCCATTGTTGCGGCCGTTGCTGTCGTCAATTTAATGACGGAAAATAGTCGCGCCTGCCGAAAACTGCTACCATCCTGCCAACCAATAGTTCAGCGTTATACCAGCATGCGCACCGATTTAATTACCCGTGAGGGCTTTAATGCCCTGCAGCAAGAACTTGACTACCTGTGGCGCGAAAAGCGCCCCGACGTCACAGCCAAAGTCGCCTGGGCCGCCAGCCTGGGGGACCGCAGCGAAAACGCCGATTATCAGTACAACAAAAAGCTACTGCGCGAAACGGACCGCCGCATCCGTTTTTTACGCAAACGATTAGAAGTGCTGAAAATAGTCGATTATTCTCCGCAACAGGATGGCCGGGTGTTTTTTGGTGCCTGGGTTGAGATTGAAAACGAGCAGGGCGAACAGCTGAATTTTCGCATCGTTGGCCCGGATGAAATTTACGGCCGCAAAGATTACATTTCTATCGACGCACCTATGGCGCGGGCGCTGTTAAAAAAGGCGGTAGACGACGAGGTAATAGTAAGCACACCCAGTGGCCAAAAGCTCTGGTGGCTAACCCATATTAGTTATACGGATAAGCCCTAAGCCAGCAAAAATTAGTCTACCCGGCGTAAGTGCGGCGCTGCTGAGCCCGCACCGGCTTGCCTGCTCTGGCCGAAATAAGCTTTAACCAGTTTGCGCTTACTGCGGCTGACCGGAATATGCGCATGGTTGCTCAGGATGCAAAAAGCCTGATTGCCGGCTATATGCACTCTGACAACATGGTTTTTGTGCACCCAGTGCGAACGGTGCACCAGAAACCCCTCTTCGTCAAAAACATCGGCAAATTGACTCAGGCTCCCCAGAATAAGACTACTGCCTAAGGTCGTGGTGACATTCAGGTAATGTAAGTCGGACGAAATCGACACGATATCGTGGCCAATAATTGCCGGCAATTTGGCAAAAAACTGCTCTTTGTACTGCCGCTGTTTGCGCAGTGTCTGATCAGCAGAGCTGTCCGGTTCATCGGGCAGTGGCAAATTGATATAGGTCGCGTTAAGGATCAACGGCAAATTAACCACATACCAGGACACTAGCAAAATAGGTAGCACCTCAATACATTCTGCCACTACCGCCTGCCAGGGGCCTTGCATGGAAAATTCGTCAACCCAGCTGTCGGCGGTTGATTGCAGCCCCGGAAACCACTGATCAATTAGCACAAAAACCGGCGCCGCCAGCATAGCCCCCAACACCCCCGTTATCGCCAGCAACAGCAGCAAATGCATATTGCGCGAGGCAAGCTGCTTCAGCAGTAAACTGGCCAGCACTATACCCAGCATTCCGGTTGCCACTTGCAGCAACCAAAACAACAACCGGGGAAAAAACGCCAAACCATACGACACGGCAGGCTGCATTAAGGTAAATAGTATGGTCAGAAACAGGCTGACCACTAACAACGTCGCCCGAAATGGCGCATTACCCAACACCGTATTATTAATTAGCACCTTGCGTTCCTCCGGCTGTATCCAGGCTTGTTTATAACTGTTTTTGTTGTTGCCGTGCAGATTTTTGTAGCAGCGGACGTTTTTGTTCACCAACGGTCAAGGCAGCAAAATACCCGCTTGACCACCGTTCATACAGTAAATTTACCATTGCTATATTTGTGCTATCTGCCCCGGTAGTGGCTGGGTAGTGTGGCTGAGTCTGATTGGCCACAACAGGATTTATCCATGCGCAACTACCCTTTTACACCGCTGCTTTGCTTTATTTTTATGCTTATACTCAGCCCCGCCGCTTACCCGGATAGCAGCAAAAACAGCGGCAGCATCCATATTGACGTCATCGATGCCAAAACACAGCGCCAGATAGCGGGGGCCAGCTTTAGTGTGTCTGCCGCTGACAGCTTGCTGCCGCAAAATTCACAGCCACCGCACAGCAGCGCAAACAACATAACATTGCCGCCCGGCTTGTATCAGGTTCAGGTATTTCACCCGCAGTATCAAACGGTGATAGCGCCCAGTGTGCGGGTTGTCAAAGGCAAAACCACCTCATTAAGCCTTAGCATGATAGCCGCACGCAGCGACACCGAAACGCTAGTGGTGTACGGCGACCAAAGCCGGCTAGACAGTTTAACCTCAGCCGGGGCCCGATACTTTGACCGCGAGAGCCTGCGCAGCAACGCCGGCAGCGGCAGCGATATATTGCGTGCGCTGGACGGCCTGCCCGGTTTATTTTCCAGTGGCGAATTTGCCAGTTATACGGTGCGGGGCAATGGCCCGCGGGATAATTTAATCCTGGTAGACGGCTTTCCGTTTGCCAATATTGTTCACTTTGACGACAGCTTTGGTGAGCTGGAGGATATTGAAGGCGGCGGGCGGTATTCGGTGTTTGCCCCAAACCTGATCAATGGTGCAACCTTCCAGCCCGGCGGATGGTCGGCAGCGTACGGTGGCCGCGCCGGTTCGCTGCTGCTACTGGATGTCGCCAAAGGCAATAGCCAGACGGCGTCTTACTCAGCGCGGCTGGATCTGGCAGGCATCGAGCTAGGCTACGATGGCCCAAGCAATATCCATGCTGATACCTCGCTGCTGTTTTCCGCCCGAAGCCAGGATTTCGGCCGCTTTTTTGAGACAATCGGCCTGGAAGACATCGGCTCGCCGAAAAACACCGACATCATTGTAAAAACCAGCAGCCGGCTGGATCAAAACAACGACCTGGAACTGCTGTTTATCTATGCGCCGGAGAAGTTTCTGCGTGACATTGACAATGTGCTGGCGTCCGACGAAGACGAGCCCGGTAACTACACCGACATTGAACTGGAAAAGTCGGCAACAGAAAATTACCTGCTCGGCGCCACCTGGACCGCGCACACTGACAGCAATGCCCGCTGGACGAACCGGCTATATTACCGTTACTTTGAACAGACAGCGTCAAGCGGTGAAGCCTACCCGGATCTGGTACCTATCGACACGCCGGCGCAGCAGATCCCGGTGCGCGACAACATTATTACCTCATCCCGGCAAGAGCAGGAAATCGGCCTGCGGTCCGACTTTACCCGGTGGAACCGTTTTGGCGAATTCAATGCCGGCTTACGTTTTTCAAAAACCAATTTAGATTTTGATATCAGTCTGGCTGGTGACTGGCAACGCTTTGAATATGACAGCGATGATTTCCGCGCGGATCCAAACCAGCGTTTTATCGTATTAACACCCGTTGACGTGAACAGCAGCCTGCATGACAGTAATAATCTGTATAGCTTTTATACTGACCAGTCCTTTGAATTTGATAACTGGCAGCTGCGCAGCGGCATCAGGCTTGACCATGACAGCCTGGCTGATGAAACCATCCTGTCACCGCGCTTTAGCGCAAGCTGGCGGGCAACGGACAACACCAAACTGGTGCTAACGGCCGGACGCTACAACAACGCGCCACGTTTTAACGACAGGGCCGCAGCAGCAGAAAATCGCCGGCTGAAACACGAGCTGACCGACCAAATCAGCCTGGGGCTTAGCTACCTGTTCAGGCCTGATCTCGAGCTATTGCTTGAACCCTACTATCAACATCAAACCAAGCTGATTGTCGAAGCCGACCGCACCAACCGCATCAGAGAAAACAGCGGTACAGGCCGCTCCTGGGGCGTTGACACTGCGCTGATTAAACGCTTTAGCCATGGTTGGTCGGCAAGCGCTAATTACTCGTACAATCAAGCCAAAGTACAGGACGCAGCCAACCAGCCTTACTACGCTGCCGACTTTCATCGGCCACATAGTTTTAGCCTGGGCGGTGTCTGGGAAATAAACGAGCGCTGGAAGCTGTCTTCGCGCTGGAAATGGGCCTCCGGCACACCAGCTGATGGCTATGTCATTTACGCCAACGTGTTGGGCGAGGGGCAACCCCTGCGTTTTGCAAAAGAAAATATCAGCAACAACAGCGACCGATACCAAAATTTCCATAGCCTCAACGTACGGCTGGATTACCGCCGCACCTTTAACCCGCTGTCGGTGATTGTCTTTTTGGATGTTATCAACCTGTACGGCGCGGATAATCCGCTAAGCTCAGAATTTAATCCGCGCAGCGGCGAAAACAACATAGAAGAAGGGCAAATTCTGCCGATCTTAGGTGTGCGGTTAGAGTGGTAACAGCCGCAGCCACCGTTATACAGCAACTAAAAACGCCAGGGATTGGATTTTTCACTGCCGAAAGTGGACAATCAGCTTACTGTATTGTTTTTTCTTTCAAAGTAGTAGGCCTTAACAGGCTTTTGCAGCAGGAATTTTTAGTTTATGTCTATCATTGTTAAGCAAATTGCCGCAGAAATTGCGGCACGCCCGGAGCAGGTCGCAGCCACTATCGCTTTATTGGAAGAAGGCGCTACCGTGCCTTTTATTGCCCGTTATCGTAAAGAAGTCACCGGTGGCTTAGACGATACCCAGCTTAGGCATTTAGAACAGCGCTTAACTTACCTGCGTGAGCTGGAAGAGCGCCGTCAGGTGATTTTAAAAACCATCGACGAACAAGGTAAGTTAACGCCAGAGCTGAAAAATGACATTTTGGCAGCTGATAACAAGACCCGCTTAGAAGATTTATACCTGCCATACAAAGCCAAGCGCCGTACTAAGGGCCAGATTGCGATTGAAGCCGGTATTTTGCCATTGGCTGATGCACTGCAGCAAAACCCAGGCCTTAATCCGCAAACCGAAGCGACTGCTTATATTAACGCCGATGCCGGCTTTGCCGATGAAAAAGCGGTACTGGATGGTGCTAAGTACATTTTAATGGAGCGCTTTGCCGAAGACGCTAACCTGCTGGCCCGCTTGCGCCAGCATTTAGCTCAGCATGCGGTAGTTAAAAGCACTCTGGTGGCCGGCAAAGAGCAGGAAGGCGCTAAATTTCGCGATTATTTTGGCCACAGCGAGAGCTGGAAAACCACACCGTCGCACCGGGCATTAGCTATGTTTCGTGGCCGCAATGAAGGCGTACTGCAACTGCAGTTGGTGCCGGATGCTAACGAAGAAACCGCACACAGCCTGTGTGAGCAAATGGTTGCCAGCCACTTTAATATTAAAGACGAAGGCCGCCCGGCAGATGCTTTTTTACGCACCGCTGTACAATGGACCTGGAAGGTGAAACTGCACCTGAGCCTGGAAAATGATTTACTCGGCGAGCTGCGGGAAAAAGCCGAAGAAGAAGCCATTAAAGTATTTGCCCGCAATTTAAAAGACTTACTGATGTCGGCGCCAGCGGGTATGCGCACTACTTTGGCGCTGGATCCGGGCCTGCGTACCGGCGTTAAAGTTACCGCTATCGACGAAACCGGTAAGCTGCTTAGCCAAACCACGATTTTTCCGCATGCACCACAAAATATGTGGGACAAGTCAGTACGCACCCTGGCAGCCTTGTGTCAGCAACATAAAGTAGAGCTTATTGCTGTAGGTAATGGCACGGCGTCGCGTGAAACCGACAAACTGGCCGGCGAAGTGATTAAAGCCGTTACAGGTCTGAATATCCAAAAAGTGATGGTGTCAGAAGCCGGTGCGTCGGTATATTCTGCCTCGGAGCTGGCGGCGCAGGAGTTTCCCGATCTGGATGTATCGCTACGCGGTGCCGTATCTATCGGCCGTCGTTTGCAGGACCCATTAGCCGAGCTGGTAAAAATTGAGCCCAAAGCCATAGGTGTGGGCCAGTATCAGCACGATGTTAACCAAAGCCTGCTGACCAAGTCACTGGATGGCGTGGTAGAAGACTGTGTAAACGCCGTCGGCGTAGATTTAAACACCGCTTCAGTCCCGCTGTTAGCCCGGGTAGCCGGTTTAAATAAAACTCTGGCGCAAAATATTGTGTTTCACCGTGACAGCCATGGCCGCTTTAACGAGCGCAAAGAACTGCTTAAAGTACCACGTTTAGGGCCTAAGGCCTTTGAACAGGCGGCAGGTTTTTTACGCATAAATAATGGCAACAACCCGTTAGACGCGTCAGGTGTGCACCCGGAAGCCTACCCGCTGGTAGAAAAAATACTCGCCTCGCATCAAAAAACTGTTGATCAAATTATCGGCAACAGCAGCTTTTTAAAAGCCATTGACGCTAAGGCCTTTGCCGATGAGCACTTTGGTGTACCCACTATTAGCGATATTTTAAAAGAGCTGGATAAACCGGGCCGCGACCCAAGACCGGAATTTAAAACGGCCAGTTTTAAAGACGGTGTTGAAACCTTAAAAGATTTAAAAGCCGGTATGCAATTGGAAGGTGTGGTGACCAATGTGACTAATTTTGGTGCTTTCGTCGATATTGGCGTGCATCAGGATGGCCTGGTCCACATTTCATCGCTAACCGATAAGTTTGTCAGCGATCCGCATCAGGTAGTGAAAGCTGGCGATGTGGTGAAAGTAAAAGTACTGGATGTCGACATTGAACGTAAGCGTATAGCATTAACGATGCGGATGGACGAGCAACCACAGCCGAAAACCGCGGATAAAGCCGCGCCACGCCAGCAAAATAGCAAAGCGGCTGCGCCACGCCCGGCCAAACCGGCAGATAGCAATGCCGCTATGGGTAATGCCTTTGCCGAAGCCTTTGCCAAACTGAAAAAGTAATGCCCGCCACCCCAGCCGGTATAGCGCTGGGGTTTACTGCAACAACGGGTGCTGTAAGCGCTGCAAGTCGGCGCTTGGGTGCACCGACAGTTCAAATATCAGCCGCTGCTGCTCAGCGTCATAGCTCATGATGCTATGCGGATGCAGCAAATCAGGCGGCAGCAAAATCAGATCCTCGACCTTGCCGCTGACAGTGTCATACTGGCTTACCAGTAACTGCCCCGGCTTTTGCTGCAGAAAATAAATGCTCTGCCCTGCCACTGTCCAGGCGGTTCTGGAGCTGAACACACTGCCGGGTAATAGCTGCTGCTCTGTGCCATCCGGTAGCAATTGCCATAAACCGCGGTTGCGGCCTTTACTGAAATAAAAACGCTCAGCCGCTGGCATCTGCCCCCAGGCACCGCCTTTTAGTGTTAGTTGTTCTACCGCACTGGTGGCAATGTCGACACTAAACAGGTTGCCATCATAGGCAAAGATCACCGCACTATCATCAAACCACCAGCTGAGTCTGCCATGCCAAAGCACCCCGGTGTTAAGCTGAGTAAGCTTGCCGGTCTGCACTTCCAATAGCATTAGCTTGTCTTCTTCTTCTGTTGGTAAACGGCCAACAAAGGCAATATAACGGCCATTGTTAGACCATTGCGGGTACTTCACCATGCCATGAAGTTGGGTAAGCTGGCGCCGGTTTTCCATTTCGGCGTCTGCCTGCCATATCTCCATGTAGCCAGATTCATTACTGACATAAGCCAGCGCATGCCGTGTTTTGCTGTAGTGTGGCGCTTCATATCTGGCTTCATTCGCCGTGAGCGGAAATACCGCCGCACTAACAGCGCTATTAAGCGGCAAATACGCCAATTGCGGCACACTCTTACTATTATGAAAATACACTTCGCCGTTACTGGCAACACGGCTGGGCCAGGCAAAATTATCTAACTGCAATGATGCGCTAGTGCCCTCGACAATATTTAACACAAAGCCCTGGCGCTTACCGTGTTGCAAGGCGCCAAACAATAAACGCTGGCTGTCGGGATGCCAGCTCAGGCCGAGAATATCCTCTTCTCCCTGGGTGAGTTTTTGTTCTTCGCCGCTTGCCAGATTGTGCAGATAAATATCTTCCGACAAGCGGTGCGCACGGCGGGTTACCGCCAGGTAACGGCCGTCAGGCGAAAACGCCAGATCCCGGATCAGGTACTGGCAATTTTGCGTGCAGGGCACGGCTTGCGGCTTGGCTTCCGGATTCTGTAAATCCAGCTGATATAAACTGCTGCCATCAGTATTCATTGAGCCACTGAATGCTAAATAGCGGCCATCCGGTGTGATATCCATATAGCCTGTACTGTGGCGGTTGCAGTTTGCCAGTTTTTGGCTGTGCAGTGTGACCGTATCGAGTTGCATAATGTTGCACTCGCCATATACCGCCGTTTTACTGGAATAATAAACATGGCGGCCGTCTTTCGCCCACAATGGCCGGCTTTCGTCATCTGGCGTAAAGGTTAACTGCCGTGCTGGTTTATCAGGTTCGGTTAAATCCAGACTGTATAAATCGCTGGCGGCTTCAAATTTACGCCAGCTAAATACCAGATAACGTTCATCCGCCGATAACGACGGAAACATGGCGCGGCCATTGCCATTGGTCAGCACTGTTACTTCGGTAGCAACAGGTGTCGCAGTGGGGTAATAAAACAGCAGCACACCACCAGCCAGTAGCAAAATGGCGGCAAACAGATAAAGCGGCCGGCGGGTAACTGGCATAACCCTTTTAACAGGTTGCGGGTGATTAGGCGAAGTAGCGTCATCACTAAGTGCCGACGGTACCGGCGCGACAGCCAGCCGGTAACCTTTTTTTCTGACGGTACAAATAAGATCCATCTGCGCCAGTTGCTGCAATACATTACGCAACTGCCAGATAGCGTTGGTCAGCGCTTTTTCACCAACATAGACATTGCCGCCCCAGACATTGTCTATCAGCTGTTGCCGGCTAACCAGAGCCGGATACTGCTGCGCCAGAAACACCAGCACATCCATTGGCTTTTGTTGCAACGACACCACCTGACCAGCAGGCGTATGAATGCTAAGTTCGGCCGGATTAACAAACAGTTCAGCCAGATAAAAAGAGTGCTGCGTTGTCATGTTTTCCCAATACAGGTTTTTCTGTTAAAGCTAACGCCAGAATATTACCACAATAGCCAGCTAGGCCGCGGCAATTGTTAACACTGCAGCGGCGTTTTATGCAAAGACCCAGGTGCAGGACCAGACCAGCAAAAACAATAAAGCCCCGTTACCGGGGCTTGAGTAAAAGCATTAGCTAACGGTTAAAACCGCAGTTCATAACTGGCGTAGAAGGTGCGGCCCAGTATGTTATAACCATTGCTGGTTGGGTAATACGGGTGCTCGTTACGTTCCGGGTGGCCAGGTACATAAACCGGCGGCTTTTCATCAGCCAGGTTGTTTACCCCCAGCGTCAGTTTATTACTGCTGTTAAAGCGGTAACTGGTGTTGAGGTTAATGCGTTTAAACGGTGCCAGCTTGCTGTAAACGCTGTCGGTATAGTCTTCACCGTCAGCATCTACCAGCTCCCAGGTGTCGCGGCCTTCACCGGTTCCCAGGTAGTACCATGCCAGGTTCATGCTAAAGTCACCCCAGTTCCAGCGCGCTGCCAGGTTACCTTTCCATTTTGGCAGGTAATCGGCTTCCGTCTCTTCAATCAGCTCACCACCGGCAAAGGCCTGATAGTCTTTTTTCAGCGTGTAAGAGCTTTCGGCCGTCAATTTCAAACTACCGAGCGTATCCAGGTCGATGTTGTAGCTAACCTGCGCATCAATACCGCGTGATGATTCATAAGAGCTGTTGATAATGCCGCGACGCACACAGAGTACATCTTTATATTCCTGGCCAGCGGGTTGCTGCATTATGTAACCCAGTGAATCCAGATCAAAGCAGTTATCGGCGGTGCCGGTTCTGTCATACGCCGGGTTATCCAGAATTCGGCTGACGCTTTCAGTATAAACCGCGCCACGCAATTCAATGTTCCAGAAATCGACACTGGCGCTAAGGTTGTCGCTGAGTTGTGCTACCACACCTAAGTTCCAGAACTTGCCCTTCTCCTCGGTCAGGTCAATATTACCGGCACTGATAGACTGATAGCTGTCATCTATATCAATCGGATGATTTGGGTCTACCCGCTGACTGGTTTCACCGAAAGAACGGCTGACACCAGCATACATACGGTGCAAATCCGGCGCCCGGAAACTACGGCCCATATTAGCACGCACTAACCAGCTATCGTTTGGCCGGTACACCAGACCAGCTTGCGGCGTAACAGCACCACCGACATTTGATTTATCATCGTAGTGGTCGTAGCGCAGTGCGACGCTGGCATCCAACCCGCCCCAGTCTGAGGTCTTTTCTAACAACGGAATAGCCAACTCACCTGCTGCAGCATAACGCTTGCGCGAGCCACGCCCCTGAGTACCGCCCTGACCTATCAGGTTGCCACTTGTTGTATCGGCGTCCTTCACATCTGAATACCAGTCACGCGCCCACTCTGCCGACGCGGCAAACTGCAATGGCCCGGCCGGTAAGTCCATAATGTCACCGGTTAACACCGCCGAAAACTGGTTCATGCCGGAATCGGCAAAGGTCAGCGTTTCGGCATACAGATAACTTACCTGATCCGGCGTCATTTTATCCAGCGGATACCATTTTTCCGGGTTAGCCGAGTCTGCCGGGTTAAAACTTACCACGTCAAGCAAGCGGTCAGCCCGAATTTGATTGCGGCCAATACGGTCGAACGAACTTTTGCCATAGGCCCAGTTCAGCTCCAGTTCGTACTCACCGACAGTGCCGCTAACACCAACAGAGCCGTTAAAGTTCTTTTCTTTGCCGGTGTAATCGCGGATTTGGCCGTAGTCCTCTAATCGCCGGTACAGACGAAACTCTTTGCTGCGGGCAAAATCGGCGGCGTCGTAACTGTAAATGCCTGGGTTATCCGCATCCATATAAATGTATGGGCTTATACTTTTTTGGCCGTTGCCACGCTGCGTGGTTTTATCGCTGGTTTGCAGCAACAGGCTATATTGCCAGTCATTAGATAGGTCACCGTGCTGGCTTAGCACCAGGTTAAATTCTTCCTTACCGGTGTGCAGGCCGTCATCTGACACTGCATCAAAACGGCATTTATAGCGGCTTTCAGCGTCATTCCAGATGCCATTTCTGCCAAATAAATCGGCGCATTGCTGCTGGTTAGCCATAATGTAGCTGGCGCTTGAGCCGGATACGCCGACATTGTGGAAAGTTTTGTCGTAATCACGCAGATAAGCCGAAGTAGAACTGTAAGTGTCGGTGCCATCCGGCCCACCCACTTTAGTCATATCACGCTGGCCGGCACGTAAAATTTCATCGTTGGCATACTCCAGCACCAGCACTGTCTGGCCAAGTGCAGTTTCAAAACCGCTGGTCAGGGTGGCTCTTTGCCGGTCTGCACCACCGTGCTGCGGGTTTTCAAAGCGTAGGTCCAGTGCCGAACCGTCATACGACTTTTTCAGAATAATATTAACTACACCACCTACAGCGTCTGAGCCGTAAATCGCCGATGCGCCGCCGGTTAAAATTTCAACCCGTTCTACTGCACTGGTTGGGAAAGTTGACGTATTAACAAAGTTAGTAGTACCGCCTGTTGCAGCCGGATATTGCGGCACCCGCTTGCCATTAATCAGTACCAGGGTACGGTTTGCGCCCATACCGCGCAGGTTAATGGTGCTGGCACCCTGGGTCCAGCTGCTTTCATTACCTTCAATGGTGCGGCCGGCATTGGCTACTGAGGCCTGCAGGATTTCTTCTACGCTGGTAAAGCCGCTGCGTTCAATATCATCGGCGCTAAACACCGTAACCGGGGCCACGCCTTCCAGATCGGTGCGCTTAATGCGCGAGCCGGTTACTTCAATCCGCTCAACTTTCTCTGGTCCACTTTGCGCTGAAGGACTTTCTTGTGCATAACCAGCAGCACTGAAAGCTGCATTGCTGACTAACCCTGCCAGCATTGCTGTTTTAATGGCCAGCGCCACTGCTGTTTTTTTGCTCATGTTGTTATTCCTGAGTTCTTGTCACTGAATTTATGCTAGTTCGTCAGTTTTGCTGATTTGCCATCAGCTTGTTAAACCGGCTTTAAGGCAAATGGCCAGTTTACTGACAGCAGGTTTATCGCCGAGCTGCGTGTCAATGCAATGACTGCCAGCTCCATTTTTAACCAGTTATAACTCTATTTAATATCTATTTATTTAAAATCAATTAGTTAACCAAGGCTTATTTGACGAATATTGCAGCCAGATCACGCTAGTGTCACGGTATTAATCGGCCTTACTGCTTTGCTCAGCCAGGGTTCGCATAGGTAACTGTTGGCCGGACAAGGTACCACGCCGCAACTCGCCATTTTGCCACAGCAATATTTCGCCGCTTTCGCCCTGTTTAATGTTGCTGTCGACAGAAATCACCCGGCCAGCATAATGCGAGTACACGCCATCCATGGAGGTATGGCCGACGACAATACGTTGCACATTTAATGTGCTTAGCAGCTGCTGCAACAGTGGTTCGGTAATGGCGTTTTCCTGACGAAAGTAACCGCGATACCATAAGGGGCCGAGTGAACC
Organism: Gammaproteobacteria bacterium; assembly: GCA_018826295.1. Lineage (GTDB taxonomy): Bacteria > Pseudomonadota > Gammaproteobacteria > Enterobacterales > Alteromonadaceae > Alishewanella. Next base: position 21,543 of record JAHJZX010000017.1, on the reverse strand, counting down.
ATAAAGGAAATTCAGCACCGGCACGCCTTTAAGCTGGTCGCGTGCAATGCCAAGTGATTGCCGGAATTGTTCGTTTACTTCGGCAACCGACATGCCCAACGCCAGGTAATCCGGATGCAGGCCGCCATGAACAAACAACATATCATTTACCTGAGCTAACACCGGACGGCTGCGCAACCACTGTCCCAGCACTGAGTTTTCGCTAAACAACCCGCTATAGTCAGTACCCAGTCGCGTTGCTACCTGTTGGTACTTGCTGTTGATGTAACGCAAGTCATTGTACAACACCATGGTTTCGTGGTTGCCCAGCAGTAAATGCACTTTGCCACCGGCAGCCTGAGCCTGCTGTTCCAACTGATACAACCACCAGAGAATTTCCGTCACTTTGTCGCCACGGTCCATCACATCGCCCACCACCACCAGATGGCCGTTGCCAAAAGACCAGTTCAGCGCTGTGTCTACCACCGCATTGGCTTTTAGCAGACCAACCATAATGTGTTGCTGGCCGTGTATATCACTTATTACCGCCAGTTTATCGGTGCTATAACGCAGTGACGGCTCAGGTAAATGCTGCTGCGGCCTTACCTGTATCGCGCGCGGGTAGCCACATACCGGTGCAATAGCATCTTCTATTAACTGCGTTTTTTCAATAAGTTGCTGCTGGCACAGCCACTTTACTTCCAACTGCTGCTGATCGGCATGAAAAAACGCATAGGGCCCGTCGTCCAGATCAGGTTGCCGGGCTATCTGTTGTGGCGTCTGGTCCTGTGACTGGGTGATGGCATGTGCCGACTCGGTGCCGGTTGAGCATGAAGTATAAAATAAAGCAGCGTAAAGCATCGTAGCGCTGAACATCTGGCGGAGCATAGCTGTTTCCTGTGTTATAAGCAGAATTCTGGTGTGCAATAGACAAGGTTGCCTGTTGCTGATATTTGCAGCATGGGGTAAGCGGACAGCCTGAACAATCTAACGCGGCAGCTTAGAACACTTTTTTTGGCCGTTTTAGTATCTATTGTGAATCTATTCGTTTTAATTCAAAACGTTATGATAGATGGCGGGATTTGCTGTGATCGGCTTAAAGGGTCAGATTTGCTGCAGGTACTGTTTGACCTGAGGCACAGTAGACTTTTGGTAAAACCCTGCAATAACGCTGCGCCGTAGCTGCATTTGCATTGTTTCAGCCAGCGTATCGCGTTGCGGGTAGACAGGGGTATTACTGCCAGTGTCGTCTGCCACACTGTAGCTTATCTCTGTTTGTGCAACTTGCTCGGCAAAACCGTCGTTGTTATTACTGTCGGCCGTCGCATTACTATCTGCGCTAGCTTGGGTTGCAGTTTTATTTGTTGAGTCTGGCCCGGAGCTTTGCTGTACCAGCTCTGCCTGTGCCTGCATTTGCCGTTGCAGAGCTTCGCCGGCAATACGACGGTCGGCGGCTGACGGTTCGGCTGGTGCTAAAGCTGCAGCCCGTACCTGCTGCATTTTTTGCACTGTCGCCTGAGGGTCGCCGGCTACCGGCGCAATATCGATTTGTACTTCGCCGGCAACGGCATACTGTTTACCATCCGGCCCACGTTCATATGAGTAACTGGGCGCGCCGGCATAGCGGCCGCCTATAGCCGCATGGGCTTGTTCATGGGCTTTCACTTCCAAATCACGGGCGCTAAGCTCACGGATTTCCTGTTGCTCCAGCTGCTCTGCCTGCTGTTGCCGCCTATTTGACTGGGGTTCCCCCTGCTGTTCACGCTGGCCCTGCTCACCGTCTTGCTTTTCCGAACCCTGTTCGCCACGGCCTTCAATTGCCTGCGGCGTTTCTGTTTCTTTGCCATTGGCATTGTATAGCTGCACTGATCCGTTACCGGCAGCTGCTGAACGGCTTTTATCGTCTGTTAGTATTGGCTTTTCTGCACCACTGGCACTGCTTTCTTTTACCGGCTCAAATAAATCGCGACGCAGCGCATCGCGCCGCGCCATCTCTGTTGGCGGGTTAGCAGTGTTAATACTGACATTAGGATAATTTGATACCAGCATAGCGTTTAAACGCGAATATCAATCACAGAGCCCAGCACCTGATCGGCGGTCTGGATAGATCTGACATTAGCCTGCGCATTACGTTCTTCAGAGTTCAGCCGTACCAGGCTGTCAGTCAACTCTGGCTGCGGTGGGGTCTGCAACGTCCGGGTTTGCGCACTATTATCTGCCGCTGCGACAGCTTGTTGAGTTTCATTTTGCTGCACAGCATTCTGCTGGGCCACATTTTGCTGACTCTGTTCCTGCCGCGCTTGCTGGCTGGCCTGCGTCTGACGGTTGATATCCAGCGTAGCTTCGGTCACACCGGCGCTGGCTCGCTGTAAGCCTTGCAGACCGGAATACGATGCAGATTGAATGTTCATAATACAACTCCGCTAACCTTAGCAAATATTGGCTAATTATTAACCAAAAACCACGTTTTGTGAAGCTTTGCTTTAGGCTAAATGCTTTTAAGCAGCATTATTACTGCTACCAGAAGGACTTAGCCAGTGCTGCAGCCAGGCTAAAAATGCTGCCGGATGCGAAATAAAGGGTGCATGCGAGGCATGTGGCAATATGGTAAAACAGCCTTGTGGCTGCAATTGCTGTAGCTGTTCCACTACTTTTACCGGCACTAACGAGTCGAGCCGGCCAAAAAGGCCGGCCAATGGTATCGTTAACGCAGCAAACTCAGCGCGTAAATCGCTGTCACGTAGCAGGTTCAATGCCGCGGCAACCGCCTGAGGCTGGGCCTGAGGGTAAGCCATAATGGCCTGTTTCAACATTTTGGTATCGGCCCTGGCACTGTCACTGCCCATGGCCTGGATGGCTAAAAAGCGCTCAATAGTGTGCTGCAGATTAGCGGTTAAAGCCTGGCCAAATTGCTGCATCACCGCGGGCGCCATGCCCGGCCAGTCTGCCTGAGCCAAAAAACAGGGCGAAGCGGCCACCAGCGCCAGTTGTCGTACCTTGTGCGGGTAACGCCGGGCTAACGCCAAAGCGACTAAACCACCTAACGACCAACCGCACACAGCACTGCCATCCGGGATTTGAGCGGCCAGCTGCTGACATACCGCATCCAGGGTATAGTCCGGTGGAAACTGTAGCGCTTTACCAAAGCCCGGTAAGTCGGGGGTCAGCACTGTGGTTGTAGCAGGCAAGCTCTGGCAGATGCTTTGCCAAACGCCCTGATTTACACCCCAGCCATGTAAAAGCACCAGCGTGGGTTTGTCGGCAACGCTTTTGTCTGTCATAGTAACTAAAATGTTAATTAATACGGATGTTAATTTGCCATTTTCCGCAATCCGTCTGTTGCAGCAAGGCTGGCACTGGTTAATGCCATCGTCATGTTTGTGGTGCAGTTTACCGGTGCAAAGCGCAACACACCAGCTTTGCACCGATTGTCAGTCGGCGTTACCGCAATTACCTTATGCGCTGTGCCACTACAACTTACTCTGGCTGCCACAGGTAGCGCAGGGGCTGAAGAAACCGCGCTTTGATCAGTTACTCAGTGTCAGCCTGTACCAACACCCCTATCGCCACTGGCTACAGCGCTGGAAATTTTTTACCGACGACGCCGCCGGCGACTTGCTGCAACTGCAATTTGCCGCGCTGTTGGCTCAGCTGACTACGACAGGCCAAACCCTGCCTGACGCCATTGTCTATGTGCCTATGCACAAGGCCCGGCAACGTAAACGTGGCTTTAATCAGGCGCAGCTGTTAGCTCAGGCCGCAGCAGAGCAATTGGGGCTACCACTGCTGCACGTGATACAGAAAAGCCGGCATTTGTCCGCACAGGTCGGCTTAAGCCGCAAGCAGCGCAAGCGCAATTTACGCCACAGTTTTACACTTAATACCACCATCGGCCTGCCGTCACACCTGGCCTTGGTAGATGATGTAGTCACCACTGGTGCTACCGCCAATGAAATTTGCCGTTTGCTGCGCCGCCACGGCGTGCGGCGCATCAGTGTGTGGACAGTGGCGGTAACCACGCTAACTTAATCAGCGTCGGCCACACTATTAAAACTGCGCCCCAGATATATGGCATTAACCAGCAAGCGGCTGGAGCCGTAGAAGTAGCCCCTGAATACCGGATTATCCGTCATGCCAATCACTCTGCCCTTACCGATATTATGCGCCAGCAAAACAGCAGACTGGCTGATGCGCGGCACATACTCTGCTGCTGTGTACCCGGCTAACTGCGGTGTTCTGCTATATAGGGCTACATTGATAAAGGGCTGGTTTGCTGGTTGCAGCAACAAGGTACTGTTTTTAAACACCGGCAGGGTGTCCCGTGTCAGACCAAAGGTTAACGGGTGAGATAAATCCAGTTCGGCCTGGTAAATGGCACCAGCAATGCGCTGTTTGCCGGCCAGCCGTTCCTTATCTTCATAACTCAGATTATCTGACGGGATCAGGCTGGTCATTTCGTCACCCTGCCACACGCCAGCGCTTAATAGGCCACTTTTGGCCAGCCAGGCAGCCCCGCGCTTGTGTCCCCACAATACACCACCGCGCTCTGCCCAGCTTTTCAGTGCGGCGGTCTCAGCGTCATGCCAACTGCTGTAATTACCATCAGGCAAAATAATATGGCTGTAGCGGCTCAGGTCCAGTTTAGTTAAACGGCCAGGCTCAGACATTGACGGTGATACACCGGCTAAACGTTCCAGGTTATACCAGACTTCGCCGGCTTCTGTAGAACTGACACCCGGCCCGGCTATCAACAATACCTGCGGCAGGTGCACTGGTGCAAACTGATGGCTGCCCAAGTCACTGCCGCTGGCCGCCAGGCCACTGTTTATAGCAAAAACCGGCAAATTAAAGCGCTGCTGCTGACGTTGTAAACGGCTAAACCAGTCGGCCTCAGTCTGCAATCCGGCGGCAATCAGCATAGCGCCACGCTGCAGGCTAACCTGGCCGTTTTCGGTTTGAGCCACAACATCGTTCATTGCAGCGCGCACAACCAGTTTCTCTTCTAACAACGCCTGTAATAGCAGCGGCGCCTGTTGATCCTGCCAGTTAAACGCGTAGGCATAGGCGCCTTTGCTTAATTGTGCTGCCCTGACCGGCTGTGGCCAGCTATCCGTCAGCGCCGAGGCGGCCGGTTCGCGGTTTAACGGCGTAAAAGCAATATTAAAGGCATAGGGCAAAGTCCAGGCCGACACGTCATAGAAAGTGTTGTCATTAAAATTTTTCTCGGTGCTGAACATCGCTTTTATCAGCCGGTACTGCGGCTGTTGCAGCGGCACATAGTAGCTGCTTGCCGCCGGATAACTGTTGTTGTCGTCCTGCCAGTCCCGATTTAACTGGTATACCTCAACATGGTGACGCTGCAATAAATCCAATAACGCGGCTAAACGGCTGCTATCAGCACTCTCGGTCAGCATATAGCCTTTAACCCGGCTGGCTTTAGCCTGTTGTAAGGCGCTGCGATAAAAATCTTGTTGGTAACTTAATAATTCTGCCCGCTTCGCTACCGCGCCACGGATGGTGGATAAAGAAGCCGTCAGCTGATTTTGCACTGTTGCAGCAAAGCTAAGCGGGCCATTAATACTGTCTTGCAAATGACCACGACTACTGGCCTGCTCAAACAAAATACCGACACTGCCCTGCACATCGGGATAGGTCGATCCTTTGCCAACGTAAAAATCATCAAAGCTCTCTTTGGTGTAATACAGCTGGCCCTGTTGGTCGAACGCAGCAGCATGAAACTGTGCAATAGCGCTGGTTAGTTCAAAGTTACGTTTGGGTGTCAGTGGATAATTACGGCTGGGAATGCCCGGCTGAAAAAAGTAGCTGCTGTTGGTGCCCATCTCATGATAATCGCCAACCACATTCGGCAACCACTGTTGGTACTGGGCGATACGGGCACGGCTTTCCGGGTGTTGTAATAACAACCAATCACGGTTTAAATCAAACCAGTAATGATTAGGCCGGCCATTTGGCCAGGGTTCGTTGTGTTCCCGGTGCTGCGGATCGGCTACCGCTGCCGCACCTTTATGCATATTAGCCCAAAGCGCAAAACGATCATGGCCGTCCGGGTTTAATACCGGTTGCAGTAAAATGACGGCGTTATCCAGCCAGGTACGTACTTCGTCTGTGTTGGCAGCAGCAAGATACTGGGCAACAAGCAGGGCGGCATTAGCGCCACTGGGTTCGTTGCCATGTACGCTATAACCCAACCAGATTATTACCGGCGCATCGGCTGCCCGCTCTTTGCCCTGCCGGGCGGCCTCCAGGTGCTGCTGGCGTATTTGCTCCAGTCGCTGTAAGTTCTGCTCGGACGAAATCACCAACTGCAGCAATGGCCGTTGTTCATGACTGTAGCCGATGACCTCAAGCTGAGCGCGGCCGCTTTGTTGAGCCAATCGTTCGAAATAGCGTTGGATCTGATCATGACGGGCATGCCATTGTCCAACATTGAAACCCAATACCTGTTGTGGCGTCGGCAGGGTTGAATTAGCCACTGCCGGCACATATTTAGTATCAGCAGTAAGGTGGTAGCTGGCTAACAGCAGTACCAGCGCAAGATATTTCTTCATTGTTATCGTTCCTCTTTGCTGCGGCTACGTTAGCCATAACTGGGGCAAAACTCAAGCAGGGCTGGCAAGGCAGCAGCGGGAAGAGTATCATAGCCATTAACCTAGTGATTTAGTCAGGTACTCTTATGATCAGCATTTCAGAACAGGCACAACAACACTTTGCCAAACTGTTGGCAAAACAACCTACCGGCACCCACATTCGGGTGTTTGTGGTCAACCCAGGCACGGCGCAGGCTGAGTGTGGTGTATCTTATTGCCCACCCGATGCAGTTGAAGATACCGATTTAAAATTAAATTTCACCGGCTTTGATGCAGTAGTAGATCAGGAGAGCCAGCCGTTTTTAGTTGACGCAGAAATTGATTTTGTCACCGATCAGATGGGCTCACAGCTAACGTTAAAAGCGCCGAACGCCAAAGTACGTAAGGTGAATGACGACGCTTCTTTAATCGAGCGGGTGCAGTACGTTATCGACAGCGAAATTAATCCGCAACTGGCCAACCATGGTGGCCGGGTTAGTGTAATGGAGCTGACGCCCGACGGTGTCGCAGTATTGCAATTTGGCGGTGGTTGCAACGGCTGCTCTCAGGTCGATTTAACGCTAAAAGAAGGTATCGAAAAAGAGCTGCTAACCCGCTTTAGCGGTGAGTTGTCTGGCGTGCGTGATATCACTGAGCACCAGCGCGGCGAACATTCGTACTACTAAGCCTTCTGCGCTGACATCAGCTGCCTTTTCTGCCTGCCTGTGTTATAAAACGGCTTGTTTTTATTCACCGGCAGGCCGATATCAATGAAGTCGTTAATCCTTTTCTACTCTGTACTGCTTAGCCTGTTATTTCCGGCGCAGGCAGCGGTGATGTTGATTTATCATCATGTAGCCAGCGACACCCCCAGATCTACCAGCGTTACCGCCGATGAACTGCGCGGTCATTTACAGTACTTAAAAGACAACAACTTTCAGGTGATAGGCCTGGATCTGTTGATTAAACAACTGCGCGAAGGTACTGCAGTGGCAGACAATGCCGTGGTGATTACCTTTGATGACAGCTATGAAAATAACTTCACTACCGCCCACCCGATTTTGCAGCAGTTTGGTTATCCTTATACCATCTTTATCAGCCCCGGCAGCATTGATAAAGGCGATGGCCCTTTACTGACCTGGCAGCAGATAAAACAGATGTCTGACGATGGCGTGCTGGTAGCCAACCATGCAATGTGGCACGAACATATGGCTGCGCCAGAAGCAAACGAAACCGAACAGCAATGGCTAACGCGGATGCGGCAAAGCATACTGGCAGCTGAGGATAAGATTGCACAGGTAACCGGCCAACGCCATCAATGGCTTGCTTATCCGTATGGCGAATACAGTACCGCACTGGAACAGCTGGTAAGCGAACTCGGTTTTATTGGTATTGGTCAGCACTCCGGTGCGGTAGGCAATAACAGTGTGCTGACCCGCTTGCCACGGTTTCCGGCAGCTGGCCGCTATGCTGATTTAAACGATCTGGCGCAAAAACTACGTACTCTGGCTTTTAATATTAGCGATTATCACGGCGTGGATCCGCTATTACAGGGTGTTAATCCGCCTTTGCTCACCCTGTCATTGCAGGTCAGAGATTTTAGCCGCGCCCAGTTGCAATGCTTTGCCGGGTCTGAAGTGCTTAAAGCCGAGTGGCTTAACGACACCACCTTTAGGGTAAGCGCCGCTAAACCTTTAGCAAAGGGGCGAAGCCGTTATAACTGCACAGCACCTTCACTAAGCAAAAAAGGCTATTTTTACTGGTATTCCCAGCCCTGGCTTAACCAGCCTTAAGTTTGCGCAGCACCAGCGGGAAATCGGCCAGCATTTGCTCTGAGTCGAGTATCGGTAGTTTTCCCACTTCAAGTGGTGGCTTAAACATGGCGACCAGCTGGCCCTGCGGGTTAATCAGCACCACTGAAGCACTATGATCAACCAGATAGTCGGTATCGGTACTGCCACTAAGCGCATACATTAAGCCTAACTGACGCACAAACGGAAACAGCTGGTCATGGCCGGCTGTCATACCTATTACCGCAGGTTGAGTAAAGTAACTAACATACTCGTTTAGCTTTTCTATTGTATCGCGCTTGGGATCAACCGAGATAAACCACACTTTTAGCGGTTCCGGCAGCTGTGCTGCCAGCTCTGGCTGCAAGCCGGCCAGTTTAGCCAGCGTTAACGGGCAAATATCCGGGCAGTAGGTGTAACCAACGAAGGCCAGTGTCCACTGGCCATACAAACGTTGCCGATTGACCATTTCGCCATGCTGATCAGTCAGTTGAAAGTCGGCCAGTACTCTGGGCTGCGGATACACCAGCGCCAGCTTAGGCTCAGCACTTAGCTGCGACCACTGATACAACATCACGCCGCCAGCCAATGCCGCCAGCACTAAGAACAAATAAGCCAGATTACGAAACATAGATTGGCGCTACCTTAAAATAATGATCTACCAGCAGAAGCAGAAATAATACCATCAGATGCACTATAGAAAACTTAAAGGTTGCCATGGCTGAGCTGTTATCGCTTTGCAGCTTCAGTTTCCAGGCATATTGCATAAAGCGTAAGTTCAATACGGCGCTGCCCAGCAGATAAATAGCGCCGGTCATGCCGACCAGATATGGCATCAGGCACACCAGAAACAGTATTACGGTGTACAGGCAAATGACGCTTTTGGTAAATTCAATACCATGCGTTACCGGCAGCATTGGCATATTGACTTTGGCGTAGTCATCGCGGCGGTGTATTGCTAACGCCCAGAAATGCGGTGGCGTCCAGGTAAAAATAATCATCACTAACAACAGCGCGTGGCCATGGATATTGCCGGTCATGGCGGTCCAACCTAATAAAGGCGGCATAGCGCCAGCCAGGCCACCGATGACAATATTTTGTGGTGTGGCACGCTTTAAAAACATGGTGTATACCACTGCATAACCAAACAAACTGGCCAGCGTCAGCCAGGCCGTTAAGGCATTGACCAGCGCATAAAGAATCACAAAGCCGGTAACCGCCAATGCCACGGCAAAGCTAGCAGCCTGCAATGGGCTGATACGCCCTTTTGCCACTGGCCGGCTATAGGTACGCGCCATTTGTGCATCTATCCGCTGATCGACCACATGATTAACCGCCGCCGCGGCTGCCGATAACAAGCCGATACCGGCAGTCGCGGCAAATAACGTCAGCAAATCCGGCAAACCCGGTTGCGCCAGCATCATGCCAACCCAGGCCGTTAGCACCAACAATGCCACTACCTTAGGCTTGGTCAGCTCCAGATAATCACGGCCGCTGGCAGACATAGCTTTGGCTTTAGTCACTGTACTCATACGGCCTCCCTGCTACGGCCACTGCGCAGCTGCATATAGATAATCACTAATAACATCAACAAGTTGGCAGCGACAAAGTTATGCGCTACCGCATTAACCAGCGGTAAATGCAGAGCAACGTTTAGCACACCTAAGGTAAACTGGGCAGCCAACAGCGTGGCCGCTGCAACCGCAAGCTTGCGTAACCGGCTGTCGGTCGCTTTGCGCCATAACTGCCATAAAAACAACGTCAGCACAGCTAATGTCAGTACGGCGCCCAGACGATGGAACACATGCACGGTTTGCCGCGCTTCGGCAGACATCACGCCATATTCATAGTCAGCATGGCCCAAATGTAAATCAAAGGCCTCACTGATATTCAACCGCGCCAGCCAACCGGCTTCACATACCGGCAATTCAATACAAGCCAGTGCGGCATAGTTGGCGGCTGTCCAGCCTCCCAGCGCTATTTGCGCCACTAATACCGCTATTGCCAACAGTGCCAGCGGCTTTAACGATAGCGGCTGGGGCTGCGCTACCCGATGCTGCGGATGTAAACGCAACCAATAAACTGCCAGTAAACTCAGTAAGCTAAAGCCGCCGAGTAAATGCCCCATGACCACTAAAGGCAGCAAATTCAGCGTGACTGTCCACATGCCTAACGCGGCCTGAAACACCACCAATGCCAGTAACACAGACGGCAGTATCTTGCTGTTATGGCGGCGAAACAAGGCTATAAAAAACATCGAAGCAATTAATAAGCCCAGACTGCCGGCAAAATAGCGGTGGATCATCTCGTTCCAGGCTTTGTGTGGCTCCAGTGGCCGCTCGGGAAAGGCTTGCAGTGCGGCCGCAACATGATGCTCTTGCTGAGGCACCTTAAAAAAGCCATAGCAACCTGGCCAGTCCGGGCAGCCTAAACCGGCATCAGTCAACCGGGTGTAAGCACCGAGTAAGATCACACCCATAGTAAGGAAAATAGCGATAGTCGCCAGCCACTGTTGTGTTTTCATACGCTGGTCCGGTCATAGTTAAGTAATTTTAGTAAATCCTGACGGATGGCTTTGGCGGTGCTAGCCATATCAGCCTCAGCAACAGGCATCGGATAGCTGAGTAACACCAGCCCCTGCTGATCGATCAGTAATATCTTATCGTGTAAGTCTGCCGGTACTTCATGTAATGCCGGCAGCTGCATAAAAGATGAAAAGCCACTGGCCATAGCGCCGCTGCTGATAAACACCGGTTGCACCTGTGTTTGCTTACGGCCCAGGCCGACATAGAGCTGCTGCACAGTATGCAAGGCAGCGAGACACAACTTGCTGCACTCAGCCGCCGGCATCACGCCAATACGCCAATGCGCTTTTTCCGCCGTTGCTTCGAGCAGAAACAGCTCGGCTTTTTGCCACTCGCCCTGGCTTGATACCCCCCGGTTAAACCAGCCAAATTCCAACACCAGCTTGGCGGCCACTAAAGGCAGCGCGCAGCACAGCACAAATAACCACAGAAATTTCTTCTTATTCATATTTTGCTTTTCCCTGATGACTGGCTGCCAGTGCAACACCCAGTACAGCAATACCAAGTAAAAACCACTGCAGTGCGTAACCGCGATGTTTTTCCGGCGACAACACTACCGGCTGATAATGCGGCCTGAAGTCAGTGCCGCTATGCTGATATAACAGCGCCGGAAACAATGACAGCGCACTTTGCTCAGATAGTTGGGCATAGTTCACTTGCTGAATGCGCATCGGCCACTGCCCGCTGTCTTCGGCGTTTTGCCCCAGTAGCAATAAACCATCAACTTTAGTACGTAACAAACCATCCAAGGCAAACTGCGCAGGTATCTTTACCTCAGGCAAGCTGTCACGCCGCTGTGGTGCCGCCAGCCAACCTAAGTTAACCAGCAACGGCTGGGTTAAACCGTCTGCCTGCACCGGAACTATAACGTCATAGCCAACCTGCCCCTGCACAATCTGGTTATCCAACAGCCAGATGTAAGGTGCCAACCAGTGCGCCTGACCTTGTAGCGGCGCGGCATCAATATCGGTCGCCGCGAGTAATGCCAGTTGCGCGGGTTGCAGGGCACCGGCCTGCTGCAATTGTGCAAGCCGGGCTAATTGTGCGCTCTTGGCGTCAGCGCGGTTTAGCTGCCACCAGGACAAGTTGATTAATATGGCAAAAGCAGTCAAAGTGAGCAGTAGCCACAGTTTATTCAGCGCAAAAACCTGCTGTGCCAGCTTAATGCGCATCAATCAAACTCCGGAGCCTGTTGCAGATGTTGCTTAAACTTATTGTCATCGCACTACTACTTTTTATTATTTTTAATTTGTTCCGTGCCGGGCTGGTGATGGTCAGGCAACCGCAGCCTGGTGTAAAAATGTCGCGCTATCTTGGCCGGCGTGTGTTGTTTTCTGCCCTGGTATTAGTGTTGATCTTTATCGCTCAGGCACTGGGGCTCATTGAACCGAACCCCAGACCTTACTAACTATTAGATGACATAGACAAACACATACAGACACAGCCAGACTACATCAACAAAGTGCCAGTACCAGGCTGCAGCCTGAAACGCGAAGTGTTTTTCCGGCGTAAAGTGGCCTTTTAACACGCGGAGAAACACAAACAGCAGAATTATCGCTCCCAGTGTTACGTGCATGCCGTGAAAGCCAGTTAGCAGGAAAAAGGTATTGCCATAAAAACCCGACGCCAGCGTTAAACCCAGATCACGGTATGCGTGAATATACTCATACACCTGTAAACTCAGGAACGTAGCACCCAACAGCAAGGTGATCAGTAACATCAGTTTTAACTGGCCGCGTTTTTGTTGTTCCAGCCCGGTGTGGGCAAAGTGCAGCGTAATAGACGAGATAACCAGTATAGCCGTGTTGATCAGCGGCAAACCGGTAGCTGGCATGGCCTGAGTCTCAATACCACCCGGTGTTTTTAACAAGGGCCACATGGCTTCAAAGCTTGGCCAGAGTATTTCAAACGTCATGGCGTTGTTACTGCCACCGCTGAGCCAATCCAGCGCTATTACCCGACCGTAGAACAAGGCACCGAAGAACGCCATAAAAAACATCACTTCAGACAGGATAAACCAGCTCATACCCTGTCGGAACGAGCGGTCCATCTGCGCGCTGTACAAACCACTCATCGATTCATCGATGACATTTTTAAACCAGCCAAACAACATCACGATCAACACAACAAAGCCGGCCGCCAGCATATAGCCACCGAAACCCGGTTGTTGCTTGGTTACTTCATTAACAAAAGTGCCTGCACCAAAAGCAATTAGAAACAGCGCCACGGCACCGACTATCGGCCATGGGCTCTGGGCGGGAACATAGTATTTTTCATAGGTTTTATTCATGTTATTCCCCAAGTTGGGATGGCTCTGCACTGTCGCCGGTCCAAGCGCTGGTTACGTCATATAAGGTGTACGACAGCGTAATGGTACTAAACTGGCTCGGCAGTGCCGGATCCACATAAAACTGTAACGGCATCAGCATGTTTTTACCGCCCGCCAACTGCTGCTGGGTAAAGCAAAAACACTCTATTTTGTGAAAGTATAATGCGGCCTGACCGGGTGATACCGACGGCACAGCCTGACCTATAATCATGCGGCTGGTCGGGTTTTCTGCCAGGTAATTCATAATATGAATTTCACCCGGGTGCACTGTCATGCGGGTCACTTCCGGTTTAAACAGCCAGGGCATTTGCTTGTTAGGCCGGGCGATAAATTCAATCACCACCTGACGGCTAAGATCAATTTGCGCCGCTTCGGCCGTGGCTGCGGTAGCCGCGGTTTTACCGTTTAATCCGGTCAGATCGCAAAACACGTCATACAGCGGCACCAAAGCAAAACCAAAGCCAAACATAGCCAGAGCAGTAACGGCCAGTTTAAAAGTTAGTGGCTTATGCTTCAGTGCCATAACGTGCTCCTACTTAATCACCGGCGGTGTGTCAAAAGTATGGTAAGGCGCCGGTGAAGCGACTTGCCATTCCAGGCCTTCTGCACCTTCCCACACCTGCGCTGTCGCCTTCTCGCCGCCACGGGCACATTTCACCAGTACCCAGACGAATATCAGTTGCGAGGCGCCGAATAAAAAGCCACCAATGCTGATAAAGGCATTAAAGTCGGCAAATTGCAGCGCGTAATCCGGGATCCGGCGTGGCATACCCGCCAGCCCGACAAAGTGCATAGGGAAGAACAACAAGTTAACCGAAATCAGCGAACACCAGAAATGCCACTGGCCAAGGGTTTCATCGTACATATGGCCGGTCCATTTTGGCAGCCAGTAATATACTGCGGCAATAATGGAGAACACCGCACCGGTTACCAGCACATAATGGAAATGCGCCACTACGAAGTAGGTATCGTGATACTGGAAGTCTGCCGGCGTAATAGCCAGCATAAGCCCGGAGAAACCGCCGATGGTAAATAGCACGATAAACGCCAGCGCAAACATCATTGGCACTTCAAAGGTCATAGCACCGCGCCACATCGTCGCTACCCAGTTAAACACTTTTACCCCGGTTGGCACGGCTATCAGCATGGTGCAGTACATAAAGAACAAGGCCCCGGCCACCGGCATACCAGTAGTAAACATGTGGTGCGCCCACACCAAAAATGATAGCAGCGCGATACTGGACGTGGCATATACCATAGAGGCATAGCCAAATAACGGTTTACGGGCAAAGGTTGGCACTATCGCCGACACTATGCCAAACGCCGGCAGTATCATGATGTACACTTCAGGGTGACCAAAAAACCAGAAAATATGCTGAAACAGCACCGGGTCGCCGCCACCGACAGCGTCAAAAAAGCTGGTACCAAAATACTTGTCTGTCAGTACCATGGTAACGACGCCTGCCAACACCGGCATCACCATAATTAGCAAAAACGCCGTAATTAACCAGGTCCAGACGAACAACGGCATTTTCATCCAGGTCATGCCGGGTGCACGCAGGTTGAAAATCGTGACGATGACGTTAATCGCGCCCATTATCGACGATATACCCATAATGTGAACGGAAAACACAAACAGAGCAGTGCTATCGCCACTGTATGTTGTTGATAGTGGTGCATAAAATGTCCAACCAAAGCTAGGGCCACCGCCAGGCATAAACAACGACATCAACAGGATTAAAAACGCAAATGGCAGGATCCAGAAGCTCCAGTTGTTCATTCGCGGCAATGCCATATCCGGCGCGCCAATCATCATCGGGATCATCCAGTTGGCTAAACCGGTAAAGGCCGGCATAACCGCACCAAATACCATGATCAGGCCATGCACTGTGGTCATCTGGTTGAAGAAGTTGGGTTCAACAAATTGCATACCAGGCTGAAACAATTCTGCCCGGATCACCATGGCCATTGCGCCGCCGATAAAAAACATTACCAGCGCAAACACCAGATACATAGTACCGATGTCTTTATGGTTGGTGGTGTACAGCCAGCGCTTTATACCGCTGGGCTTATGGTCATGATGCTCGTGATCATGTTCATGATCGTTAACTACTGCACTCATCCTTATTCCCCTTTACCTTGCGCTGCTGCATGCACATCTGCGGCCTGCACCAGTTCTCCGGTATTGTTACCCCAGGCGTTGCGCTCGTAAGTAATTACCGCCGCCAGCTCTTTTAAACTCAGCTGTTTGCCATAGGCCTGCATGGCTGTTCCGGCTTTGCCGTTTAGCACGACGTCGATATGACCAGCTTTATCATGTAGTGCCAGGGCACTGCCTTTTAACGCCGGGAAAATGCCCGCCAGACCTTCACCATTGGGCTGATGGCAAGCCGCGCAATGGGCGATGTAAGTGCGCTCACCCACCGCCATTAGCTCGTCCATGCTCATGTTCATCGCCAGCAGTTCCTGCTCTTCAGCCTTGGCTTTAGCTATACGTTGTTGCTCAGCGTTAAGCCAGGCGTCATATTCTGCCGGGGTTTTAGCTACCACAACTATCGGCATAAAAGCATGGTCCTTACCGCACAGCTCAGCGCACTGGCCACGATAAACACCGGGTTGGTCTACTTTGGTCCAGGATTCATTGATAAAACCGGGATTAGCGTCTTTTTTTACTGCAAAGGCCGGTACCCACCAGGAGTGGATAACGTCATCAGATGTCATCAGAAAGCGCACTTTTTTGCCGGTCGGGATCACCAAAGGCCGGTCAACTTCCAGCAGGTAGTTTTCGCCTTTGGCAAACTTGTTGTTTATTTGCTCTTTTTGCGTTGCCAGTAACGAGTAAAACTCAACGTCCTGATTAAGATATTTGTAATGCCATTTCCACTGTGAGCCGGTAACCAGTACCGTGACATCAGCCTCAGTGGTATCTTCCATAGCAATCAGGGTTTTGGTGGCCGGAATGGCCATAATAATCAGTATTACTACCGGTATTGCGGTCCAGAGTATTTCGACCCTGGTACTTTCATGAAATTGGGCTGGCTGCACTCCGCGCGCTTTCCGGTGTCGAACTATGGACCAAAACATGATCCCAAACACCACTGCACCAATAACACAACAGATCCAGAAAATCGTCATATGCAGCTGGTAAACCTGCTGACTGATTTCCGTTACGCCCTGAGTCATATTCAGGGGCATATCCGTTGCATTAGCTGTTGCAGCTAAAAGCAGGGTTGGCAGCGACCAACGAAGACAACGCGTTTTCGTCACTGGACTTCTCCTCTGTCATTTTGCAAAGCAAACTGCAGAAACTAAGCGCACAGTACTACACGGTTCTTACTCACCCACACCGAACCTATGTCTGAAGTTTCATCAGTTTATTATTGTTATTGTAAGTGTTGGCTTCGGGGCTAGCGCTGAAGCCAGAACTGACTCTGTTGTTATTATTTAATCAGTTTCAGCCTAAGAATTATCCAAATTCGACTCAGTGTAAACCCCTAAATAGCAAAAGCGCCGGCAAACCTCAGTGGTCATACCAGCGCTTTTTAACAATTAACTTATTGAGCTTAGTACAAATTATAACCAGCTTCCGTTGCGAATCACGCCTACAGCCAAGCCTTCAATCGCAAAATGCTGGGCGCGCAAGTCAACTTTAATCACATTAAAATCTTTATTTTCGCTTTGCAGCAGCACCGTATTACCATCGCGCTGGAAACGCTTAACAGTAACATCGTCATCTACCCGTGCTACTACTACCTGCCCGGGCTGGGCCTGGCTGGTTTTATGCACTGCCAGCAAATCACCGTCCAGTATGCCAATATCCTGCATACTCATGCCCTGTACCCGCAGCAAAAAATCAGCATGCGGCTTAAACAGGTTAGCGTCTACTTTATAGTGGTCCTGTACGTGCTCTGCTGCCAATATTGGCTGGCCAGCGGCAACCTTGCCAATTAACGGCAAACCAGCCTCTTCTTCGCTATCATTTTGGGCATTGTCCATCAGGCGGATACCGCGTGAGGTACCCGGCATCATTTCAATAACACCTTTTTTTGCCAGGGCTTTTAAATGCTCTTCTGCAGCATTAGCCGATTTAAAGCCAAGCTGCTGGGCAATTTCTGCCCGAGTTGGTGGCATACCGGTATCTTGCTGGTAGTCTTTAATCAATTGCAGGATCTCGGCCTGCCGTGGCGTTAAGGGTCTCATAGTGCTGTTTACCTGTACAGTGAATACTGTGAGTATATACAGGTGAACTATAATTGCAAGTTTCTGTCGTGGCGAGCATTTTTCCACACCCGCGCCTCATGTTATGCTTAGCAACTTTGAATCTTGGAAGGACAACGATGTTCCGGTCGGTAAAATTGTTTGCAGCCCTGCTAAAATGGCCAATGTGGCCGCTGCTGAAGTACAAAGTCGTTCCTGAGCAGCCGATAGCCGAATTGGCACTGGATCAATCCAGGCCACTGTTTTATATCTGCACTACCGAATCGGCCGCTGATCTGACGGCGATACGACGTATTTGTGCAGCCCTAGATCTGCCAGATCCCGCCGACAACGTCACGTTAAATGGCAGAGCGCACCCACGGACCTTATTTCTGGAAAAGCCGCATACACTATTGTTTAAACGCGGTACAACCCTGGCTCTGGAACAGGGGCAAGCGCTGTTACAGGCACATCTTAGCGACCCGCAATTAAATGCCCAGCTGGTACCCGTAGCATTGTTATGGGGTCGGGCACCCGGCAAAGAAAACAGCATTAAGTGGCTGCTGGGTGAAGCCCATGCACCAAACTGGCTGGCAAAGCTAATAATTGTGCTGATTTCCGGGCGCCACACGCTGGTGCGTTTTAGTAAGGCGGTTTCCTTACAACAAATGGCGGCGCAGTTTGGTGCCGATCAGGATACCGCACACAAGCTGCTGCGAATGTCCCGCTTCCATTTCTACCGGCAGCGTCTGGCAGCCACCGGGCCGAAACTGGTTAACCGCGCCCAGCTATTCAATGCTCTGTTAGCGGCACCGGCACTGAAAAAGGCCATTGATGATGAAGCGCGCAGCAAAAGAATCAGTACCAGTGCAGCACGGGCCGAGGCGCGCAAATTGCTGTTAGAGATCGCAGCCGATTACCGTGCTTCTACCCTACGGGTTGGTGATCGGGTACTGCGCTGGCTCTGGCATAAGCTTTACACCGGTATCAATGTAAACAATGCCGACATGCTGCGCGATCTGGCGCAAAAAGGGCATGAAATCGTCTATGTACCGTGCCATCGCAGCCATATGGACTATTTATTGCTGAGCTATGTTATTTATCAGCAAGGCCTGGTGCCACCGCATATTGCAGCCGGTATTAATCTTAATTTCTGGCCGGCCGGGCCAATATTCCGTCGTGGCGGTGCTTTCTTTATCCGGCGCAGCTTTAGCGGCAACAAGCTGTATTCGGCGGTGTTTCGCGAATACCTGTGCCAGCTATTTGCTAAGGGTTATTCGATAAAATACTACTCGGAAGGTGGCCGCAGCCGCACTGGCCGTTTACTGCAACCGAAAACCGGTATGCTGGCGATGACACTGCAATCGATGTTGCGTGGCATAGAGCGTCCGGTAACGCTGGTACCGGTTTACCTCGGCTATGAGCACGTAATGGAAGTAAGCACTTACCTGCGTGAGTTAAAAGGCTCCGGTAAACAAAAGGAATCGGTCTGGGGCGTGTTAAAAGCCATCCGCAATCTGCGCGATTATGGCTATGGCTATGTTAATTTTGGCCAACCATTGACGTTAAACAGTTATCTTAACCAGCAAGTGCCGGATTGGAAGCAGGATATAGACACACTGGAAGTACAGAAGCCGCAATGGCTAAACCCGGTGGTGGCCGATCTGGCCCAGCAAATGATGCAGCGCATTAACCAGGCCGCAGCGCTAAACAGTATCAATCTTATTGCGCTTTGCCTGTTGGCGACTGACAAGCATGTGTTAACCCGGGCTGAGCTGGCACAGCAAATTAACTTTTACCTGCAGCTACAACGGGCAGTACCCTATACTGACCAGATCACCCTACCGGCAGAAAATGCCGAGCAACTTATTGATCATGCTTTGAAATTACAAAAGGTTAGCCAGCATAACGATAGCTTTGGTCAACTAATTCAACTTAGCGATGATAACGCTATTTTGCTCAGCTATTACCGCAATAATGTGCTGCACCTGTTTATGCTGCCGGCTATTATTGCCAGCGCTATTTTGCACCAGCGTGATGTCAGCGCAGGCGAATTGCAGCACATAGTGCGTCAGTTATATCCGCTGTTGCAGCAAGAGCTGTTTTTACAATTAGCAGACGTAGAGCAATATTGCAGCGCCGTTGTGCAACAGCTGCTGGACAGCGGCCTGGCCGAACAACAGGGTGATAAATACCGTGCACCGGCTCAGCACAGCCAGGGTTATTTTATGCTAAGCCTGCTGGCGCATAACGCCGAGCATACCTTGCAGCGTTATGCCATGGTACTGCAGCTGATGGAAAGTCAGGGCCCACAAAGCCGGGCTGAGCTGGAAAAACACAGCCATCAGCTGGCACAGCGGCTGTTGCAACTGCATGGCATTAATGCACCTGAGTACTATGACAAACAGCTATTTGCCACCTTACTAAATGCCCTGAAAGACTGTGGCTATAGCCAGACTGATCAGCATAGCCGTGTCAGCAGCACAGCGTCTTTGCAACAGCTAAACGACACCGTCAGCCTGCTGTTACGTAACGAGGTGCTGCAGAGTATTCAGAGCATTTTACCTACCAGCACGCCTTAGCGGCTGGTAGGGTAAGCGCGGATCACACCTTCCTGAATGGTCGACGCCACCAGCTTGCCGGCGCGGTTATAAAACTGACCGCGCACCAGGCCCCTGCCGCCTGAGGCGCTGGGGCTGTCTACTGCGTAGAGCAACCAATCGTCAAAGCGGAAATCCTGATGAAACCACATAGCATGATCTATAGTGGCCACCTGCATATTGGGCGCCATAAAAGACTTACCATGTGGCTGCAAGGCCGTAGGCAGAAAGTTAAAATCTGACGCATAAGCCAGCAAATATTTATGCACCCGTAAATCATCCGGCATAGCGCCATTGGCTTTAAACCAGACATAACGCTTAGCTGCGCTCACCTGCGGCTTAAACGGATTCTGAAAATCTACCGGCCGCATTTCTATTGGCTTTTCGCAGATAAACTTACTGCGCAAGCTCTCCGGGATCAGTTCGGCATGTTGCTGATAAAATTCTAAATCGGACACCAGTTGCTCTGGCCCTGGCACCTGCGGCATCAGGTCCTGATGTTCAAAACCGCTTTCTTCTACCTGAAACGAGGCAGTCATGTAAAAGATTGGCTTACCATATTGAATAGCGCTTACCCGCCTGGTACTAAAGCTTTTACCGTCGCGGATATTTTCCACTTCATACACAATAGGCTTAGCGGCGTCACCCGGGCGCAAAAAATAGGAGTGGAACGAATGCACCTTGCGATCTTCCGCAATGGTTTCCTTTGCGGCCGACAGCGCCTGCCCCATTACCTGGCCACCAAACACCGCTTTAAAGCCTAAATCCTGGCTTGGTCCGCGGTACAAGCCCTGCTCTATGGTTTCCAGTTTAAGCAAACCCAGCAAATTCTTCAGTACCTGACTCATCGCTCACTCTCCTGTTACATCTGCGGAATATCTCGTGCTATTCTGCCGCAAAGCACGGAGATCAGCAAAGATGGCGTATTGGTTATTTAAAACAGAACCCAGCGAGTGCAGTATAGATGACTTTGCCAACGCACCCGACACCGCAGTTGTCTGGGAAGGCGTACGCAACTATCAGGCACGTAACATGTTGCGTGATCAGGTACGACAGGATGATTTGGTGTTTATTTATCATTCCAGCTGCAAACTGATCGGAGTAGCTGGCATAGCCCGTATTGTACGCGAAGCTTATGCCGACCCCAGCCAGTTTGATGCTGCAAGTGCTTATTTTGACGAAAAATCCAGCAAACAGCTGCCACGTTGGGTGGCTGTGGATCTGGTTTTTGTTAAAAAATTGCCCGCTATAGTGACGCTGGACAAACTTAAAAGCTCAGCTAAGCTCAATGAGCTGCCTTTGGTTCAAAGGGGCAGCAGGCTGTCTGTTATGCCAGTTACACCCGAGCAGTGGCAAACGATATTGCAGCTAAGTTAAGCCGCAAAGCCGATTGCACCTGAAACCTGTTATCCCTGATGGTTGGAGCCTGTTATGAACGATGAAAGGCGCCAGATGGATAAGGATATACATTTTTTC
>JAHJZX010000016.1 GCA_018826295.1 Gammaproteobacteria bacterium | reverse complement strand
TTCCTGATCCGGAGCGGTAGTTCAGTCGGTTAGAATACCGGCCTGTCACGCCGGGGGTCGCGGGTTCGAGTCCCGTCCGCTCCGCCACTTCAGTAAGCAGCCGTAAGGCAAGCCATAAGAGCGCAAGCTCACTCCAGCGCGGAGCGGTAGTTCAGTCGGTTAGAATACCGGCCTGTCACGCCGGGGGTCGCGGGTTCGAGTCCCGTCCGCTCCGCCACTTTAAACCAGCATAATGCTGGTTTTTTGCTTTTTGCAGCTCAGTGATTGCCGGTAGTTCAGTCGGTTGCTCTCTGTTACGAGCTTAGCCGGCCTGTCACATCATCTCATCATTTAAAATTAACAAAAGTTTCTGATATGGATAAATGTTTCTGTCGCATTTGCGAGGATCTGTCTGGAAAAAAGGAAACATTGCTTCTAATGTTGTAGCAATTGTCAAAAAAATACGGCTTAAATTAGTGAGTTATTATATAAGCTGACAAAAAAGGTATAGCCAGGTATGGATGCTTTCCAGCTCAGTCAGTTGCAGGATGCCATAGTGCACTGTGCAGTAGATGCCATTATTGTGATTGATCAGCAGGGGTTAATTTGTTTTTTTTCCCCTTCAGCAGAAAAGCTGTTTGGTTATGCGGCGGCTGAGTGTCTGGGCCAAAATGTCCGCATGTTAATGCCAGAGCCATTTCATAGCGAGCATGACAGTTATCTGGCTAATTATGTGCAGCATGGCATGGCCGCGAAGATTATTGGCTCGGGCCGCGATGTTAGGGGTAAACGCAAAGATAACAGTGTTTTTCCGATGCATTTGTCGGTGGGCGAAGCTAAAGCCGGCAAAAGACGTTATTTTGTCGGCATTTGTCATGATTTATCGGCTTATCAGGCCAGCGTAGCAGCACATTCCAATTTACTGTCAATGCAGAATGCGCTGCTCGAAGCGGCGGTAGATGGCATTATTTCAATTGACGAATGGGGCATAGTACAAAGTTTTAATCGCGGCGCAGAATTGTTGTTTGGTTATAATAAACAAGAGGTTATTGGTAATAACGTTAACATGCTGATGACTGAGACGCATGCCGGGCAGCATGACAGCTACCTGCAAAATTATAAAAATGGTGCTAAGGCAAAAATTATCGGCATTGGCCGTGACGTACAAGCGCGGCGCAAAGACGGTTCGGTGTTTCCGATGCATTTATCGGTGGGGGAGTCGCATTCGGCACAAGGCCGGTTGTTTGTTGGTGTTTGTCATGATTTATCTGAATTTAAAGCAGTATTGCAGCGGTTAATATCAGCAGAGCAGCGCTATCGCGATATCGTGCAAAATCAGAAGGAGTTTATCTGTCGCTTAAGTAAAAACTCCAGGCTGACCTTTGTAAACAACGCCTTTTGCCGCCAGTTAAACCAGCAATTATTCCAGATGCTGGGTATTTCTATTCTTGAATTTATCCACGCTGATGAGCGCCAAGGCGTCGAAACGTTGTTGGCACAGCTGCGCCAGGCCGGTGAGGGCCATACTATTTCGTTGTCGGTGCGTATGCTGGGAACCAACAATGTTGTGCACTGGGTCGACTGGACTTTCAGTAGTCTGGCCGGTTCAGCTGAGTCGGCGGATGAACTGCAGGGAGTAGGCATTGATATTACCGAGCAGGTTAAGGCGAAAAATCATGCGAAATTTCTGACCAATTTTGACGCTTTAACCGGTTTGTTGAATAAAGAAGGCTTGCTGGAGCACTTTAGCCGGCGGGCGGATAAAGGCCAGACGTTGGCTGTGTTGTTTATCGATTGTCACCGCTTTCGGCTTATTAACGAAAAATACGGTTATGAATTTGGCGACCTAATGCTGATAGAAGCGGCGCACCGGTTGCAAAGTTTATTACCGCAAGATGCGCTGGCATGCCGACCCGGAGCGGATGATTTTATTGTGTTGTTGCCACTGCCAAACCGGAATGATTTACTGCCTTTTGTGTACAAACTTATTGAATACTGCACTGAACCTTATTGGTTAGCACAGGAGAAAATTTCACCGTCGATCTGTGTTGGTACGAGTGTATATCCGGATGATTCTGCTGATTTAGCCGTACTGATCCAGCAGGCTGAGTCGGCAATGTTTGATGCTAAGCAGCAAGGTTTGCCGTTACGCTTGTATCATGCTGATATTCATAATGATCTTACCAGGCGGTTAGAGATAGAGCAGGGGCTGCGCCGGGCATTAGAGCAAGACTTGTTAACTGTAGTGTTGCAGCCTAAATATCAGTTAGGTAGCCAACAGCTTAGCGGTTATGAAGCCCTGGTACGCTGGCACGATGCTCAGCTTGGCAATGTAGCTCCGGATGTATTTGTTGCTGTTGCAGAAGCGGTAAATCTGGGCAAAAAGCTTGATTGTTGGGTGTTAAAAACTGTACTGCGACAAGTTAAAGCCTGGCGTGATGCCGGCTTGCAGCCAAAACCTGTGGCGGTAAATATTACAGCTAAGCATTTTTCAGATCCTGCGCTTTATGAATTTATTCAGCACAAATTAAATTTACTGGCATTACCGGCGGATTGTCTGCAGTTAGAAATAACCGAAGGCGTGGCAATGGACAACTCTCCTACAATTTTGGACAACCTCACTGCCTGTCGTCATGCCGGGATTAAAATAGCGATTGATGATTTTGGTACCGGCTATTCGTCGTTATCTTATCTGACGTCTTTACCGATAGATTATATAAAAATAGACAAAACCTTTGTGCAGCAACTGGATAAAGGCCACAACCTGAGTTTAGTGAAAGCGATGTTGGCAATGGCACAGGCAATTAAAGTGGTTGCTATTGCTGAAGGCATCGAAACCCTAGAGCAACAAATGTTGCTAACCGAGTTAGGCTGCGAGTTTGGTCAGGGCTATTTTTATGCTAAACCGACCAGCTTCAGCGATATCGAGCAGCAATTAACCGTTATTGAGTAAAGTAGCTGAGTTGTGCCTTGTAGGCATATTGGCTAAGTTTGTCGCTGATATAGCTTTTAGCGGCCGATTGCTCAGACACAACATAAAACGCATCCAGCTGCTCCAGCAGCTGACACTGATAGTTTTTGGCAAAAGGCAACTGATGCTGCTTCAGGTAATAGTCAAACGGTGCATCATAAGTGAGCAGGGCACTACTGCGGCCTTTAATAAACATTTCTACCGCGCTGATGCTGTCTGGTAAGTCAATAAAGGTATAACCCTTTTCGGTTAATATCTGCCGTTGGCCATGGTAATCAAAACCGCGGATTGCGGCTATGGTCGGCTGCTTTTCACGTGCAACTGCCGCACCATGCGTTAGCAGAACCAGCGACAACTGAACAAAAGGCGGGGCGATAAAGCTGACATTATCCGGCAGGGCTTTGGTCTGTTTAATATTGATGGTCAGGTCAACGTCGCCGCTTTGCAGTAACTTATACAACCTGGCTGGTGTGGCACACACAGCTGTTACCTTAATATTATCTGTTTGCAATAATTTACGTGTTAGCTCTACCGCTTCGCCACCACAGTTATTGCTATCTTGCATAACAAAGTACGGCGGGAAGTTATGCACGCCCAGCCTAATTTCTGCTGCTTGCAGTACAGCGTGACTTAACAACAGAATTGTGAAGGCTAAAACGCGCATAACCCGCCCGGCAAACTAATCAGTGTATATAGTATCGCAAAGCGCTCTGTAAACAAAAGCTAGCAAAAAATAACTAACTGGTCAGAGGTTTCGTACCTAAAGCCAGGTGTTTAATCTGGTATCGCCAAAGAAGTAATCAAGCGCCTATTCAGCCTAACCGGCTTAGCTTAAGAATTTCTTAAGGTTTCTTAATTAGTATGCCTGACATTACAATTTGATAAGTCAGGTATAGCTGTGCAGAAGTTGGCGATAAAGTATTCCGGCCCGTATTTTCAGTACCTCGTAATGGTGCTGTTGATGTTACTGCTGTTATCGCTAAGTCGGGGCGCACTGTTTAGTTGGCAATTTGAGCGGGTCAGTGCTGCAGGTGATGTTCGTACGATGTTGCTGCAAGGGATCAGAGCTGATCTTATCTTTATCGGCTTGTGGTTAGTTCTCCCGCTGCTGCTGGCGCCTTTGCTGGCTTATGGCCGTGGCTTTGCGCTATGGCGCCGTTTCAGCCATGTATGGGTGCTGCTGGGGCTGTGTCTGGTGATTTTTGTCGAAGTGTCGACGCCGCAGTTTATTTTGCAATACGACATCCGGCCCAATCGCTTGTATGTCGAATATCTGAAGTATCCGAAGGAGGTGTTCAGTACCCTGTGGCAAGGTTATCGCGCTATGTTACTCGGTGGTATTGCGCTAACGCTGATATTGTTATGGGGCTTGCACCGGTTGTTTCAGCGGGTAACGGCTGCAACACAGCCTTTTACTGCCAAAACCTTGTGGTTAAGTTGGCCGCTGGTGGTACTGCTGGTGTTTGCAGCTGTACGCTCAACCACAGAGCATCGGCCGGCAAACCCGGCGCTATTTGCGATTACCAGTGATGCGCTGGTCAACTCGTTAATTATCAACTCGCCCTACTCAGTGTTTTATGCACTGTACAGTATGCGCCACGAGGCGCGTTCCAGTGAGATTTACGGCCGGTTGCCTGAGAATGAGATGTTTAAACTGGCTCTGGATTGGCCCTGGCTGAAACAAGCCGTGTTTAATGATGCAACTATTCCCACTCTGCACCAGCAGCTGGCTAGTGTAACCAGAACAAAACCGCTTAATCTGGTGATTATTTTGCAGGAAAGTCTGGGCGCTACTTTTGTCGAGTCACTCGGCGGTTTACCGGTTACCCCTGAGCTGGAAAAACTAAAACACGACGGCTGGTGGTTTGAGCAAATGTATGCCACGGGTACCCGCTCGGTACGCGGTATTGAAGCTGTGGTCTCTGGCTTTATGCCTACGCCGGCACAAAGTGTCGTTAAGCTGTCGTTAGCTCAGCAGAATTTTTATACGCTTGGCACAACCTTAAGCCAGCAAGGCTATAACACGAGTTTTATTTACGGTGGAGAAGCGCATTTTGACAATATGCGTAGCTTTTTTACCGGCAACGACATTGATCAGGTTATAGATTTGGCGCAAATACCAAATCCGGTATTTGTTGGCAGCTGGGGGGCAAGTGATGAAGACTTGTTTACCGCCACAGCGACTCATCTGGCGGACTTGCACCAACAACAAAAACCGTTTTTTAGTTTGGTATTTACTTCCTCTAATCACACCCCCTTTGAGTTTCCTGACGGCCGTATCGGTTTGTATGATGAGCCCAAGGCTACGATGAATAATGCAGTAAAATATGCCGATTTTGCATTGGGAAAGTTTATTGAGCAGGCTAAAAAACAACCTTACTGGCAAGACACGCTGTTTTTGATTGTTGCCGATCATGATAATCGTGTTTATGGCAACAATCTGGTGCCGGTCGAAAAATTTCATATTCCGGCACTGATTTTAGGGGCAGATTTAACCGCAAAACGCATTACACCCGTCGCCAGCCAGATTGATTTGGCGCCAACGCTGTTGTCGTTGATGGGTATCAGTACCAGCACGCCATTGATTGGGCGTGATTTCAGTCTTGATGCTAACAGCCCGGGTAGGGCGATAATGCAATTTGACCAATATTTTGCGTTGATGCAGGAGCAGCAGGTTACCATTTTGCGGCCCGGGCAATCACCGGTTAGTGCACGCTATAACCCACAGTTAAAACAGCTGCAGTTGTCTGCGCAAGCACCTTCAACCGAGCAGGTTAAACGCGCGCTGGCGCAGGTGTTACTGCCATCCTATTTATATCGTCAACAACAATATCATTTGCCTGGGGCATTTTAGCATGCTGAGGATAACGTCAACATGAGCCGCTTAGCAGCAGGCCAGCGATAAACTTAGGCACGTTTTTTCAGCAGTAACGCAATAT
The DNA here is from genome assembly GCA_018826295.1 of Gammaproteobacteria bacterium. GTDB lineage: Bacteria > Pseudomonadota > Gammaproteobacteria > Enterobacterales > Alteromonadaceae > Alishewanella. The sequence continues at coordinate 15,155 of JAHJZX010000016.1, read as the reverse complement.
CGTCGCTGCTACTGGGGAGGGCTTCTGCATTAATGCCGGTTTTGCGTGGCCGCAGTTTTTCCCCCAGCACCAGCATGCAGGGTGTTAAAAACAGCGTTAGCACGGTAGCGAAGGTTAAACCGCCGGCAATGGCACTGGACAGCTGGGTCCACCACTGGGTTGACGGTGCACCAAAGCCGAGGCTGGGTTCAAGCAGGTTAACGTTAACGGCCAGTACCATCGGCATTAAGCCCAGTACAGTGGTAATAGAGGTTAGCAGCACCGGACGCAAGCGCAGGCAGCCGGTTTCCAGCGCCGCCTCAAAGGCTGATAAGCCGCTGTCGCGCAGCTGATTGTAGGTATCAATTAACACGATATTGTTATTTACCACTATGCCGGCCAGGCCAATAATACCCATGCCTACCATCACGATGCCAAAGCTTTGGCCATTTACCAGCAGGCCGAGTAATACGCCTGCGGTAGAAAAAATAATCGCCGATAAAATTAATAAGCTTTGATACCAGCTGTTAAATTGCACCAGCAAAATCATCAGCATCAGGAAGATGGCGGTGGCAAAGGCCCCCAGCAGGAACGTCATGGCCTCTTGCTGATCAGCGCTTTCGCCGGCGGTTTTTACGTTAACGTTGTCCGGCAATTTAATATCACTTGCCAGCAGCGCCTGTAAGCGCTCACTTACCTGAGCGCCCGGCGCTAAATCGCTTTTTATTGTTACCGCACGGTTGCCGTCAATACGCTTGATCACGCTGGTCTTGGCTGCCGGTACTAAGGTAACAAAGTTGCTCAGCGGTACCTGGCCACGATTGGTTTGAATAGTTAACCGGCCCAATTGATCTAACGAGCGCCAGCTTTGCGGAAATCTTACGCGGATATCGACTTCATCACTGGCATATTCCGGCCGGAACTTTGCCAGTAATATGCCGTTACTGATCATTTGTACCGCATTACCTACAGTAAGCACATCGGCACCAAAGCGGGCGGCAGCAGCGCGGTCAACTTCAATGCGCCATTCTATACCGGGTAAACTACGGTCATCTTCAATATCAACAAAGCCGCCCATTTTTTGCATTTGGCTGATAATTTGCGTTACTGCCTGCTCTGTCGCAGCCGCTTCATGGGCGCTGATTTGCAGCTCTATCGGCTTACCCCCTGAAGGGCCTTCTTCCTGCTGGCGAAACTCGAGAATAATGCCGGGAATATCGGCTGTAAGCTTTCGCATCTCATCAAGAATGTCGGCTGCGCGGCGCCGCTCGTGCCAATCAATAAACTGAAACTGCAAGGTGCCAACCACATCGGCTGCCAGTTCACCACCGGCGCTGGCTAAAGAGCGGGCGTACAACGCTTTTACTTCGGATAACCCCAGCAGGCGCTGTTCGACCTTTTGAAGCAAGGCATCTTTTTCATAAATCGACATATCGCCACGGGCGCGCACCCAAACCTGAGCTGATTCGGGTTCTACTGACGGGAAAAACTCCAAACCGTGGTTGTATTTACCATAAGCGACAAAAATCAGCGCCATGGCAGCCAGCATACCGGCGAACGTTAGCCCCGGACGGCGCAGCAGACGGCCCAGTACGCCACGGTACGCCTTACCGGCCCGGCTTTGTACTACCTGGTGCGCGGCTGGCGGTGCTTTACTAAGCCCGCCCATTACCGGCAAGAAAATCAGTGCCATTAGTAGCGATGCCAGTAAACACAAAATAACGGTGGCGGGCAGGTATTTCATAAACTGGCCGACAACGCCAGGCCAAAACAGCAGCGGCATAAACACCACCACGGTAGTGGCGGTAGAAGCAATAATCGGCCAGGCCATTCGACCGGCAGCATTAGCCCAGGCCTGCTTCGGCTTTTGCCCGTCGGCTAAATTACGGTCGGCCAGTTCACTAACCACAATAGCGCCGTCGACCAGCATACCGGCTACCAGAATAAGCGCGAACAACACGATGATATTCATCGTATAGCCCAGCGCGTAAATCATTAAAATACCGGCGAAGAAAGCACCAGGTATAGTAATGCCCACCAACAGCGCCGAGCGCATGCCCATAGTGGCAATAATCAGGATCAATACCAGTACCACAGCCGTTAGCACATTGTTCAACAAATCGGACAACATGCTTTTTACTTCTTTTGACTGGTCCATAATGTAGTTAATATGCATGCCGCCAGGAAACTGTGTACTGGCTTGTGCTATTAACGCTTTGGTTTGTTCTATGGTGGAGATAATGTTGGCACCGCTGCGTTTTTTAACTTCCAGTACCACAGCAGGTTGGCCATTAATACGGGCAAAACCAAGCGGATCTTTAAAGCTGCGGCTAATGGTGGCCACATCACCAAAGGTAATTACCGTATCGCCATTTACTTTGATCGGCATCGACAATACATCATCTAAATTTTCAATCACGCCGGGCACTTTCATTGCCATGCGGCCGGCACCGGTATCTAAACTGCCGGCTGCTACCAGGCGGTTATTGTTGGATACCAGGCTAAACAGTTGCTGGTAATCCAGACCGTAGCCTTCCAGTACTTGCGGATCTACGACTATCTCCAGCAAGTCTTCCCGATCACCCCCTATGTCTACTTCCAGCACTTCAGGAATGGCTTCGATATTCTCCTGCAACTGCCGGGCGATATACACCAGCTGGTTTTCTGAGATAGGCCCGGATAGGCCTACCGACAGCACCGGAAACAAGGCAACGTTGATCTCGTTTACCGTTGGTTCGTCCGCTTCACTGGGTAGCTTGGAACGGGCGGCATCAACTTTTACCCGCACATCAGCCAGCGCCTTGTCGGCGTCGAAACCGGCATCAAATTCCAGCATTACCGAGGCATGGCCTTCGCTGGAGGTAGAGGTCATCTTTTTAATGCCTTCTAACGAGCGCAGCTCATGCTCCATTGGCCTTACCAGCAAACGTTCACCGTCTTCCGGGCTGATGCCATCCAGAGACATCGACACATACATCATCGGAATGGCGACATCCGGGTTGGCTTCTTTCGGAATAGACTGATAAGCGCTAATGCCGGCGATAAATAAAAACAGCAGCAGCATTAAGCTGGCGCGGCTGCGCTGTATCGCCGCCTGTATAAGGCTATTCATAGTGTCGCTCCTGCCACCCGTACGGTGTCGCCTGGCTGCACAAAGCCGGCACCCTGGGTAATAATCTGGCTGCGCGCAGGTAAACCGCTGACTCTGGCGCCGTCGTTATCCGCTGTTAAAATTTGCACCGGATAAAACACCACTTGTTGTTGCTCATTAACTACCGATACCCCCAAATTACCATTGTTGTCCAGGCTTAGCAGGGCCGGCGACACCAGGTGCGCCAATACCGGCGTCAGTTGCACTTCAACTGTGGCACTGGCACCGGCAATGCGCCAAAGCTGGGGGTTGGCTACGGTAACTTCAATATAAAAACTGCGGGTAGCGCTGTCGGCTGCATAGCTGATAAAGCTTAGTGTGCCAGTCAGTTCTCTGCCATCGAGCAGGCGCAGCGTAACGTTTTGGCCTTCGCTTAAACCGGCGATATGCTGCTGTGGCACTTGCGCAGTCACTTTTAACTGATCAATTTGCACCAGTTGCATCAGTTCTGTGCCGGTTTGAATAAAATCACCCACTTCAATATGGCGCCGGTCTACTATGCCGGCGAAGGGGGCGGCCGGCTCTGTTTGGTTAACCGCCAGCGCCGCACTTTGCAGTTCAGCTTCGGCTTGTGCCAGTTCACTTTCTAACCGGGTTAGCTCGGTAGCAGATAAAAATTGCGCTTTACCCAAAGCACGGGCACTGTCCAGTTCGGTTTTACGCAGTTTAAGGTTAGCTTGTGCCTGCGCCAGCCTGGCGCTGCGGCCTTCATCGGATAACTGCAGCAGTTTGTCGCCAGGTTGCACGGTGTCGCCCTGTTGCTTTAACAGTGCTTTAACTGTGCCGGCTTGCTGCGATTTAATGCTGACACTACGCCAGGGCAATACCTGGCCCTGGGCAATTTGCGTCAGCTGATAAGGCGTGGCTTCAGACCAGCGGGTTTCGACCTGTGCTAACTGTGCTTCGGGTACCTGTTGCTGTGCCGGTGCCTGCTCTTTAGCGCTGTAGTTGTCGCCACTGAACAACCAAAATATCAGCATCAGGCTTAATATCACGGCAATAATAACAGGCGAGACAGCGATTTTTTTCAACATAACAGGTCCTTGGCGGCAAAAAGTGGCACAGCGGGGTTAAGCGTAGCGTGCAATATACCTACAGCTGTGAATGTCAGCAAGCTTGCAACTGTAAGCAAATATGGCGGGTTTAACAGAGTTTTACACCCTGTTAAACCCGATGACAGCAGTTAGTGTTGGCTGCGGGCAAAGCGGCCCAGTTGCTGCTGGGTGCGGGCGGTGCCGCTGAGTAAGTCTTTTGCAGCCTGATCAATAGACGCCATCTGGCTGTAAGCGTTACTGGTTACCTGCTCAATAGCACTTAAATGCTGATGGGTATGTTGGTAACGCTGCTCCAGTTCTAAAACCGTTTTATTGATATTCTGGATACCGTTTTTCGCCTGTTGCAGCTCCTGTTGTAACTGGCTGAACTCGCCGCTGGTATCGTCTATTTGTTGCTGCGCCTGTTGGGCTTGTTGGTGCAGGCTGTGTGACTCGCTGCGGGTTTCGCTTACCAGCTGCTCCATTTCATTTAAAAAGCCGGAAATTTGTTTAGTCGCGTCATTTACCTTGGCAGCCAGGGTGCGTACTTCGTCGGCCACCACGGCAAAACCGCGGCCAGCGTCGCCGGCGCGGGCGGCTTCTATGGCGGCATTTAATGCCAGCAGGTTGGTTTGATCGGAGAAGGTTTCTACCATCACCAAAATTTGCCGCACATTTTCTGAGTTTTTATGCAGGCCGTTAATGGTATGGCCAAAGCTGTCGAGCAATTTAACAATACCGGATAACTGGCCGCTTAACTGCTGCATCTGGCCGCTGGCCACTTTAGCTTTACCTACCGCCACGCCCGATACCTGGTTTACTTCGTCGCCGTGCTGCACGATGTCGGCTAAATACTGCAATACCTGGTCGCTTTCAGTACGAATTTGGCCGCTGCGCTGTTCGGTGTCTTGTAAGTGGCTGCGGGTACTTTTAACGGCACCGGATACTTGCTCGTTCACCTGATGGGTTTCGTGCGCTTGTTGATGTATATCGCCCAGTAACACACCAAGCTGGCTAACAAACTGGTTGTATTCCTCTGACAGGGTGCGAAATTCATCAAAGGTAAACGCCGGTAAGCGATGGTTTAAATCTGTGCCTTTGCGGTTGGTGTCATGCAGTGCCGACACCAGCGCTTTTACCGGCCGCACGATCAAATAATGCATATAGCCGATAGTAAAGACAAAGGCAGCCAGCCCCAGCAGCAACAGGGCCCACCAGCTGCCACTGGCTCCGTCTGCCGGATAAGCCAGATACAGTGCCAGTGCAAAAAAAATAGCTAAAAAGCTAATATTACCGATAATTTTCCGGCTTAAGCTGCCAAAAAAACTACGTTCGATAAACAAGTAAAGGGAAGTGAAACCAGTCATAAGATTGCAAGTCCTGCCGGGTTAAACTGAAGTAAAATCAGCATAACATAGCATTTTAGCTACGGCGACCTCAGCTGGCTTCGGCAGATTGATCTGGCGCAAGCGCCGGCTAAATCGGCAGCTTACGGCTAATAAACCAACCCAGCAGCATGCAGGCAATAAACGCCAGGGTGCCGCTGCTGCCGGAGCTGATAGCGGCCAGCGCCGGGCCTGGGCAATATCCCACTAAGCCCCAGCCTGCGCCAAATAGCAACGAACCCAGTAGCAAGGGTTTATCCAGCTCTTTTTTGCCGGGTAAGTGAAATTGGCCGGCAAACAGAGGTTTGTCTTTTTTGGCAAACAGCCAATAACCCGTGCTGTAAACCGCCAACGCCGAGGCCATAACCAAGATTAAGCTTGGGTCCCAGTTGGCATTGAGCGTTAAAAAGCCGAGCACTTTTTCCGGAACAATCATCTGTGAGTAGGCGATACCGGCAGACATCAGCAGACCGGCAACAAAAGCAATAATAATCGGCATCACAGTCTCCTTAACGCAGCAGGGTGGCAATCAGCATGCCGCTTAACATAAACAACACAGTGGCAGTAATAGATCGCGGCGATAAGCGGCTGACGCCGCAAATGCCGTGGCCGGACGTACAGCCGCTACCCCAGCCGGTGCCAATGCCCACCAGCAAGCCGGCAACGATAACCTGCCAGCTAAGCTGTGGTGTGCTGTAGCTAAAATCGCTGACAATGGCGCCAACCAGCAAGGGGCCGGCGATAATGCCGGCTATAAATGCTAAGCGCCAACTGCGCCCCTCCTGTGAGAACAGCGCTGAACTGGCGATACCGGAGATACCGGCAATACGGCCGGAAAAGATAAACAGTAGCAGTGCACCGAGGCCAATCAGACTGCCACCCACTAAGGCGGTAAATGGGGTAAAGTGTTCCATTTGTTGCTCCTGAAATGTTTAACGGTCAACTAGCTTTTAACGGCTAAGCCCGCATCGAGCCAGGCTTGCATGCCACCTGCGACCGAATACACCTGGCTAAATCCCATACGTTGCAATGATTCGGCCGCCAGCGCTGAACGCGCGCCAGAGCGACAAATCAGATACACCGGCTGCGCGGCCAGTTGTTGCAAGGCCACTTGCGGCTCACAGCCTGCTGCGGCCACTTTCGGGTGGTTGTGAATATTCATTTCCAATACGCCACGCGGGTAGTTGACTGCGCCGACAATGTGCTGCTGCGCAAATTCAGCTGGCTCACGTACATCAATCAAAATGCTCTCTGCATCGGCGTTAAGAGCGCTGTGTAAAGCGGTGATGCTAACCTCTGTGATCACGGCTTTGGCTTCTGCGATAAGCTGTTGTGCTGTTTTCATCGGACACTCCTGTTTGAATTTAAAGAACAGATTGATAAATAACCACTGCAGCCATTAGCACCAGGAATACCGCAAAGGCGCGCTGTAGCTGCTGTTTGGGTAAGCGTTTACCTACGGCTGCTCCGACATAGCTACCGGCAATTCCGGCTACTATCATCAGGCCTATAATGTTCCAGTCAAACACAGCGCCATCTGCAGCCATGACCCAATAGTATTTGCCAAAGCCGACAAAAGACTTCATTGCAATGATCACCAGGCTGGTTGCCACGCCTACCGGCATGCTTAATCCGCCCAGTAGTACCAGGGCCGGTACGATTAAAAAACCGCCACCGACACCGACAAAGCCGGTAATAGCGCCTACCGCCAGGCCGTCAATAATAATTTTTACCGGTTTAAAGGCTTTGCCGTTACCCAGGTCGCCAACTTTACTGCGCCACATCATTACTGCCGCCAGTAACATCAGCAGAGCAAACACCAACAGCTGCCAGCGCGCGTCAACTAAAGTACCGAGCCAGGCACCGCCGTAGGTACCCAGCATGCCAGGTACACCAAACCACAACACATGGCGCCAGCTGATTATGCCGTGTAAAGCATTACGCGCCGAACCGAATAAGCTGATGCCGGCTACAATTAACAACGATGACGCTATGGCAAGTTGCGCTGGCATATGCAGCAAATACAGCAGTACCGGCACAGTAAGAATAGAGCCACCGGAGCCGAACAACCCCAAACTTAAGCCAATAACTAAGGCGCCGAGCAAAGCTAACATAATGACTTTACCTTATATAACATAATGGAATATGCTTATAACATGAATTGCATTCTAGAGTGGTTTTCGCTAAGCTGCAATCTAAATTTAGCACATTCTAATTTACGAGGTGAGTATGGCCGCTAACAAGCTGCATATTGAAATGTTTTTTGACTCTGACAGCTCAACCTTCAGCTATGTTGTCGTCGACAACAGCACTGGCAGTGCGGCTATTATCGACCCAGTGCTAAATTATGATGCGTCATCTGGCAGTGTCAGCACAGCAGATGCAGACAAGATGCTGGCGTACATAACGGCGAATAAGCTAAACGTGGTGTGGATTTTAGAAACTCATGCCCATGCCGATCATTTGTCGGCGGCGCACTATCTGCACGTCAAAACCGCTGCGCCGGTGGCAATAGGCGAGGGCATAAAGAAAGTACAGCAAACCTTTAAGCTGGTGTTTAACCTGGCCGACGATGAGCTGCTGGCAAAGGGGGACTACTTCAACAAACTGTTTGCCGACAATGAAAGCTTCCGCATTGGCAATCTGAGCGCGCAAGTGATAAATACACCGGGCCATACTAACGACAGTGTCAGCTATTTGATCGAAGGCCATTTATTTGTTGGTGATTCATTGTTTATGCCCGACTCCGGCACAGCGCGCTGCGATTTCCCCGGTGGTGATGCCCATATACTGTTTCGCTCCATCCAGCGTATTTATCAGCTGCCGGACACAACACAAATATACATGTGCCACGATTACCAGCCTGGCGGGCGTGAGCTGAAGTACCAAACCAGTGTGGCTGAACAAAAAGCGCAAAATATTCATGTTAAGGCTGACACGCCTGAGCAGGAGTTTGTGCAAAAACGCGAAGCGCGCGATAAAACCCTGGCAGTACCCCGATTAATTTATCCGTCGGTACAGGTAAATATTCGTGGTGGTCAGTTGCCCAGGGCTGAGCAAAATGGTGTCAGCTATATAAAAATACCGCTAACACAAAAATAACCGCTATTGAAAAAAATCGGCTGCTACCTGACAGTCGATCTTTTATGCACTATAAAGCGTACTGCTGTGACAAGAAGAAACAACAGGAACAGTACGGATGAAAAAAACCACACAACGGCCAGATCCACAGCTGCCGCAACAGGCTTTTCAGCTTTACGATAAATACGCGCATGGTTTAATGAGCCGGCGCGATTTTTTTAGCGCTATGGCCGGCTTAGCGGTAAATGCGGCGCTGGCTACCAGCTTTATCAACAGCATGCTGCCCAATTATGCCCTGGCACAGCAGGTGTCCTTTAACGACCCTGATATAACTGCCAGCTACCAGAAATTTCCGTCAGCCGCTGGCCATGGTGAAGGGCGAGGCTATTTAGTAAAGCCGAAAAATGCCAGTGCGCCCTTAGCAACGGTGCTGGTCATTCACGAAAACCGCGGTTTAAACCCCTATATTGAAGACGTAGCCCGCCGGCTGGGCAAAGCCGGTTTTATCGCTTTTGCCCCGGATGCGTTGTGGCCACTTGGCGGTTACCCGGGCAACGATGATGATGGCAGAGCGATGCAGCGCAGCCTGGAGCCGGGCAAAATCGTGGCAGACTTAGCCGCTGCGGCAAAATGGTTAAAAAACATTGATGGTGGCAGTGGACAACTGGGTGTGGTGGGCTTCTGTTTTGGTGGTGCCATGGCCGGTCGCTTAGCGGCAGAGCTGCCAGACATAGTAAACGCCAGCGTACCGTTTTATGGCTCGCCACCGCCAGAGGCACTTATCGCCAACATTAAAGCGCCGCTGCTGGTGCAATTGGGCGAGCTGGATGAGCGGGTTAATCAGCAATGGCCGGCGGCCGAGGCGCTGTTTCAGCAGCACAAGCTAAACTACAAAATTGAAGTCTATGCTGGCTCACATCATGGCTTTCACAATGACTCTACGGCGCGTTATAACAAAGAAATGGCTGAGCTGGCCTGGCAGCGTACGCTGGCGTTTTTCCGCCAGCACCTTAGCTAAACCTTGTTTGTGCAGAACGCTTTAGCGTAATCTGGCCACAGACTGATTAAGCAAGGCCAAAGTATGAGAATTGCGTTGTTAGGGCTTGGCGATATAGCGCAAAAAGCCTATTTACCGTTGATAGCCGCTATGCCCGGGATTACGCCCTTGCTGTGCACGCGTCAGGCGGCAGTCTTACAGCAGTTAATGCAGCAATACCGTATTAAAGAGGGCTACACCGAGCTTGGGCAGTTAATTGCAGCCCGGCCCGATGCGGTGATGATCCATAGCAGTACTGACAGCCACTTTAGCCTTGCCACACAATTGCTAAATGCCGGTATTGCGGTATTTATAGATAAGCCACTCAGTTATCAGCTAGCCGAGTGTGAGCAATTACTGGCGTTGGCAGAGCAGAAAAATCAGTTGTTGTTTGTTGGCTTTAACCGCCGCTATGTGCCTTTGTATCAAAGCGCTCTGGCCGTAGCGCCGGTGCAGCTGCAGTATCAGAAAAACCGTTACAACCTGCCTGCCGATACGCGCACCTTTGTCTATGACGATTTTATTCATCTGCTGGATTTTGCCCACTATGCCTGCGCGTTACATAACAGGGGTAATTTTACCCCTGCGGTTTATGGCCATTTTGTCGATGGTCAACTGGGGGCGGTGCAGGTTAACTGGCAGTGTGGCCGATCCTTGGTGTCGGCATCGATGAACCGCCTGGCCGGTGGTAATTTTGAGCGGCTGGAATACTTTGCCTCCAGCCAGCACTGGCAGGTAGATAATCTGGTGCAGGGGCACATTTGGGCAGACAACCGCCAGCAGCAACTGGCGGTAAATGATTGGCACAACACCTTGTACAAGCGCGGTTTTGTATCAATGCTGGAAGACTTTATTCAGCAGCTGGCAAAAGGCGGTAGCAATACCGCACAAAATAAAACTCTGCTTAGCAGTCATCAGCTCTGTGAGTTCGTGGTGCAGCAGTTACAGCGTTAACGGCAAAAAAAAGCCGGCCAGAAGGTTGGGGTTCTGACCGGCCGAATACGTAACATCCAGCGCCTCCAGACTAGCGGGTTAACGGCGGCGGTACTTTGATACAGCGCAATAATAACGGCCCTGGCTAGCCTGGCCCAGCGACAAACTGTAAGTTTTTATAACAGCGGTAACAACTTACTCGCTGTCCGGCTGTGGGTAAAACAGCTTTTAGCTGGTAAACTAGTGCCTTGAACCAAGTTGTGGAGGTGTAGGTGCGTTACCAGTGGATTTTATTTGATGCCGACGAAACCTTGTTTCATTTTGACGCCTTTGCCGGCCTGCAGTTAATGTTTTCCCGCCATGATTATCAGTTTGATAGCGCAGAATATGATTATTATCAGTCGATTAACCTACCGCTATGGCAACAGTATCAGCAAGGCGAAATTAGCGCCAAACAGCTGCAGGTAAACCGTTTTACGCCGTGGGCAAACAAACTGAACACTACGGCTGGTGCACTTAACAGCGCTTTTATGCAAGCTATGGCTGATGTTTGTACGCCTTTACCCGGTGCTACTGAACTGGTAAACGCGCTAAAAGGCCGGGCAAAACTGGGCATTATTACCAATGGCTTTACCGAACTGCAGCAAATACGGCTGCAGCGCACCGGTTTTGCAGATGTATTTGACACCTTAGTTATTTCAGAGCAAGTTGGTGTCGCTAAACCACACATCGACATTTTTAACCATGCCTTTTCATTGATGGGCCATCCGCCAAAGCAGCACATTTTAATGGTAGGTGATAATCCGCATGCCGATATTCAGGGCGGAATTAATGCCGGTATCGACACCTGCTGGCTAAACCGCCACAGTGCCGCACGCCCTGATGGTATTACACCGCATATTGAAGTTAATTCGCTATCACAACTGCAACAGTGGTTATTGGCTAGTAGTTAGCAGCCGGCTGGAAAAACCGGCAGAATTTGGTTATAACCTGCACTAACTAAATTCTGCTAAGGCCGCCGCTATGACTGAGCAACATGTACCGCTGACTGATTTTGTCGAGTATCCACCAGAGCAAATGCTGGCCAGAGCGCAGCAGCATTTAACTGACATACGCCGCCGTCATTCTATTCGTAAGTTCTCTGACCGCCCTGTTGCGCGTGAGCTAATCGAGCAGTGCATACTGGCTGCAGGCGCCGCACCCAGTGGGGCTAACCATCAGCCATGGCATTTTGTCGCTATTGAAAGCCCAGAAGTAAAACAGCAAATACGGCATGAGGCCGAAGCGTTAGAGCAGGGCTTTTACAGCGGCCGCGCCGGTGAAGAGTGGCTGGATGCGTTAAAACCGCTGGGCACCAATGCCAATAAAGCCTATCTGGACACCGCACCCTGGCTTATCGCGGTGTTTAGCCAAAAGCGCGGCGGGGTTGATGCCGCTGATGATAAAACCAATTACTACGTGCATGAATCGGTTGGCCTGGCGACCGGCTTTTTGCTGCAAGCACTGCACCACGCCGGCCTTGGCACCTTAACCCATACGCCGAAACCGATGAGCTTTTTAAGCAAAATTTGTGGCCGCGACAACGACAACGAGCGGCCCTATATGCTTATTGTTACCGGCTATCCGGCAGAAGATGCCACAGTACCGGCACATGCGTTGAAAAAGAAAAGCCTGGAGCAAATTTGCAGTTTTTTGTGATGACTAAACCAAAGCCAATAAATTGGGTTTTGGCAGGTGAAATAATCAACCGATGAAAACATTGTTGCTATATGCCGGCCTGACGCTGCTGAATTTTTGTGTTTGCTTGTTTATTTTTAATTATTCCTTTAACCAGCAGGCAACGCCGTTTTTAGTGGAAGAGCAGCGGGTTGAAAGCGGGCTACAGATGCTTAACACTACGCTACCGGCTTATCTGCTTTGGTCAGTGATAATAAGTTTGGTGTTTTACCGGACAGCGAGAAAACTAAAGAATCATGGCTAACGTGCAGCTGGGACCATCAAAACACGGTGTTATTGTTTATTCCGCTGATATTAAAGCGTTGGTAGGGTTTTACACTGCGCTTTTTTCCATGCAGGTGGCCCGCGAAACGCCTGAGCTAGTTAGCCTGGTAAAAGATGGTTTTAATATTATTATCCATACACCGCCGTTTGATATGCCTAAGCAACATTTTAGTGCAGTGAAACTGTTTATTACGGTTGATAGCCTGGCAGCGGCAAAGCTAAAAGCCCAGCAGCTGGGCGGTAAGGTGTTTGATGGTGAATGGTCAAATCCGATTTTTACCGTGTGCAATATTGCCGATTCAGACGGCAATGTTATTCAACTGCGGGAATTTAAATCGTAGGCAAAGTGCAGCCCGTAACCTTGGGGCAGCACTTTCTGCTTAGTTGTGTTTTTCAGCGTTAATTAAATAATAAATGCGCAGCTTGTTTTGTTAGACGGGCTGAATCGTGTCCGACACCAGCAACCTGATGTACTCCTATGTTTGCCGCCATGTTGTGGCTACGGGCAAGATTGTTCATTGAAGCCGCCCAGCTTTTAGCAAACTCGATTCGGTTTGTGCCAATGTGCGCCGGTCGTTTATCCTGAGCTTTTGTATCCTGCGCGCCAATGACGATCTGCACTTTTTCTGCCGCTTGCGCATAATTTGTCAGCTGTGGGCTGACACGTTCTTGTCTTATTACTGCGCCGTTGTCCCAGCTGATTTTTTTATTCAGAGCTGCTGCGCCATAAGGCCAGGGCACAGTATCGTTAGGGTAAGAATAGCGGCCAGCTGCGCTTATTACGGCTTTAATAACTCGCTGTGGGTGGGTAACAACATAGCGGGCCACAAACTGGCCACCGGCAGAGTGGCCATATAAATAAAACTGGCTGGAGCCTGAGTGGGTTTGGCTGCGATATTGTGCAACCAACTGATTCACAAACTCGTCAGCGCCAATATATTTGCCAAATAAATTGCGATAGCCGCCATAACCCTGAGACAAGTTACCAAAACGCTCGTCATCAAATACTGGCGCAATAACAATTAAGCCATGCTGCTCAGCATAGGGTATCCAGCGCTCTGCATAAGTTCTGGCCTGCTGGGCTGCCTGCTGGTTTTTACCCAGCATGCCATGGGCTAACACGAGAATATTTTTAGCAGGTGTTGTTGGCAGATACAGCTGATAGTCGCCCACAGCAGAGGTATGCAGCTTAACTTGCGCCATAGCTGGCAATGCCAGTAAGCAGATTGTAACCAACCACAGTGATAGTAGTTTTATTGTGCTTATCATTATTTCAATTCCCTGAAACTTCTGGCCTGGTGTTATTCCACCTCGCGGCTCTCTATTGTCAATCGCAGATATAGCTGTCAAACGCATCCAATTTGGTTTGTCAGATTACTGCCTGGTTGGGTGTTGGTGATCATTTCCGGGCAGCCTAAGTGGCCGCCCAGCAAAAAGCAAGACGCGACTCCGTAGTTTTACGACCCCGTAGTTTTAAAACGGTAACAAGGGCGGTAAGTAGATAATTTTTATAGTTATACATGGTGTTAGCTCCTGTTGGGTTACCACACAAGCTAAGCAGTTGGCGAAAAATGCACCGTAGCACTTTAGTGCTGAGGCTTAAGCTGACTATGTTTTTATACAGGGGCGCTTATGAGTAGAAAATCTGCGACTTGCGGGCATGATGCATGTTTATCCAGCTAATAGAGTTAATACCGGCATCAACAAACTGATTGATAGTAAGCGCTTTTCTAGCTATTTTGCGGTATAAGAAAAATTTTAAGAGAGCGTCTTGCAGCTAACTCTTGCGGGCATCACGCCTTCTATTAAATTGTTATGTGCTTCAGAAGTTGAGATTATGCATTTAAAGTTTTTGAGTATTACAATCCTTTTGATTATGTTGTCGGCGTGTGCTGAACGGCGAATTGATATAATTGATCGAAATGGAAAAATAGTTGGTGGTTGTATTGCTGGGTTTGATTGGCATCTTCATGGATTACAAGACTCAATTGATTATATGCTTTATCAATGCGCTAAAGAGTCGATAGCAGCGGGGTATTCTATAACCGATAACTCACTACTAGAAAAAGATTTTTCTCTACCCGATCCTCCAGCGGGTAAATCGTGGAATAGGAAATTAGCAATAGATAGTTATAAAAAAAGGGGACATTACAGAAAGGAAATTAGGGTATGTTCTTGCTGAGATTGAATACAGTTACCAAAAAATAATAATGGCAGCTGAAGATGACCTGTCTGAGGGTAAAATAGATAAGGTCGAATTCAACCAGATAGCCAAAAAAGCTAGATTTGAATGGCTTGGTGAGTAACGCACATAACAAACAACTGTTGTCGCTCACTGCGTTCGCTGGGACAGTAACATGCAGGCTTCTGTCGCTTCGCTCCAAGTTAAGCCTGCATTTTACTGCCCCAAAGTTGGGCGTTGGTATGACTCCCCACGTCAAGCAGGTTGAGCTTATTTCTGTTCAGTTGAGAACCTTCTTTTGCTGTTAAAGCGAGTTAATGCACCAGATGAAGCAGGTAATGTTCGTCGGTTGTCATGCTGGTATACGTGGATT
>JAHJZX010000015.1 GCA_018826295.1 Gammaproteobacteria bacterium | reverse complement strand
GGGTTCGGGTTTCATTTGACACCATAGAGTGGGATGCCGGTGTAGATCTTGCCCCTGAGTTTGTTTACAGCAAAAGCCAACGTTCAGCAGCTGAAAAAGTGACGACAGTTACCGCTTAGAAAAAGGCTGTTGAATGAGAACCATCATATTTTTTATCGCGTTAATCTATCCTGTGCTCAGTGTTGCCAATACGGCAGAGATTAGCGTTACTAAACGCTCAGCGGATGCTTATATATTAACCCCGGCCTATGCGACCAATATCGGTTTGTTTAACACAGCCAACGGCGTGGTTCTGCTTGACCCTATGCCGGGTGAAAACCAGCTGAATGCGTTAAATTCGCTGGTAAACAGTATCTTTGCTAAGCCAGTCAGTTATATTTTAAACACCCATACGCATAGTGATCATAGCGGCGGCAATGCCTATTTTATTGCCGCTGGTAGTGAATTTATACAATCTGCGGCTGCGTTGGCCGATTTTGACAGCGTGACGGTGAAATCACACACGGCCAACGATGCCATCTTCTGGCATAAGCCAAGTAATACTATCTTCGTTGGCGATATTTATACCACCAATTGGCACCCGACATTTTATGCCGGCGGCGTAGCCGGATTTGTCGCTGCGGTGGATGCCATCTTAAATGTGGGTGATGAACACAGTCTTATAGTACCGGGCCATGGTGCGCCCAGCGATAAGCAGCAGCTTAAGCTGTTCCGGCAAAACACCCTGCAGTGGGTTGCCCAGGTAAAAGTGTTGAGAGAGCAAGGCCTGACAGCCCGTGAGATTAAAGACCACGCTGAAATACAGCGCATCCTGCGCACGTTTAACCCAGAAAATAACGCTGATTTTATTCCGCCGCCAGCCGTTGCACGTTTTATTGAAAGAACGCTGACAGTGATAGAAAAAGGAATCTAGTAATTCGTCTTTAATTGTCTCCAACCTGTTTTGGGTTTGTTGCTAGCACAAATATCAGCTGTACCGATAAGTTATTGTAAGTTTTAAAGAAGCGGTGTAGTGTTCTGTACATTAAATTTACAAAGGCAGCTTAACCCGTGTTTAAGTACGGGGCGACTTTTCGAATATGCGTTATAAGCACTTTTAGATATGAATAAATTTCTCAACATATTTTTATTGATAACAGCGTTTCCCGGTATAGCTGTCGAAAAAGTGCCGTTTGTAAGCTTGCTGTCTTCAGCTGAAAAGTATGATGGAAAATGCCTTCAAACAGTCGGTGTAATTAGCATTGAGTTTGAAGGTGGTAAGCTTTACCTCGATCGTGCAAGCTACTTAGCCAAGGCCTACGAAAATGCTATTGCTCAGCCTTTTGAAGCAGCAGTGGTTGCTTATGATAGCGAGAAGGGTGAAGCCCAAGCTAAAAATTTAACCGACGCATTCGAAGGTAAACTGGTTAGGGTTGTAGGCAAGTTTAAAGCTGTTAATCCGTCAAAACGCCTTTTAAGCACTAAAAGTAATTTTAGTTCAATAAGTTATATAAAATCGCTTGAGCCACATGAAGGAGCAAGCTTTGGCAATCAAGCCGGCTGCTTATAACAAATCCTTGAAGCATAAGGACACAAATACAGCTGGCTGGCACTGCTGCGTTGCTAATTTTAACCAGCTATTTTGTGCCGTTTAATGCGGCGCAAAGGCTTACAACCCACATTCAGGAATCTTTGTTTTTATGACTACTACGAACATTGCCTTGGTTGCTGTCTTGGCTGCAACCATCACTCTCTTTGGTGCCAATGCAGAGGCTACGCCCGAGCACGAAAGCCTTTACAACACTGTGGCAGCGCTGGATACGGCGGTGTTCGATGCATTTAACCACTGCTCCGAGTCAGGGCAACTTGAGAAACACGCCAGTTACTTTGCAGCCGACGTGGAGTTCTACCATGATAACGGCGGAGTCACGTGGACCCGTGAGGACATGATCGCGGGCACGCGCAAGAATGTCTGCGGCAAATTCAGTCGCGAGCTCGTGGCGGGTTCGCTGAAGGTCTATCCAATCAAGAGCTTTGGCGCCATTGCACAGGGCTCGCATCGTTTCTGTCAGTTTTCAAGTGGCGTGTGCGAAGGCTTAGCTGACTTCACCATGATCTGGCGCGAGCAGAATGGCAAATGGCAGCTCACCCGGGTGCTTAGTTATGGTCACCGACCTGCAAATGAGCCCTAACAATTCATTCCAACCGACACCGCCTCGCGGCGCGGTATAATTCACGCGTTAGGCATATTTATATGAATTGGATTCAGTCTGGATTTGACCGATTACTTAAAGCATTAAGCTCGAATGATGATGGTAAGGCGGATGCGCTTGATCATTGTATATGGACAGTACTTAGCTCTTCTGCAGATGATCTTGAACCCTACGTTGCAAACCTTTGGTCTGAAAGTATGGACGAGCTCCCAATCTCAATTCAGTGTTTAATAGCAAAACAATATGCTTTGGAGAAGTTGGCATATGCAGAGTCAAATGAACTTGTTGAAAAAGCGTGCGCTTTTTTGGTTGCGCATGGTGAACCGGGTATCGACAAAGCATTATATGGAACTATTGAAAAGTTACTTTTTATCAATCGAGCCTAATCATACGCAGCGCTCACTCACTGCGGTCGTTGGGATGCCAACTCGCTGCGCGGCTTTCTGCGTTAAATATGGGCGTGAGTCACAACGGAGGGTTCGATGAAAGTTTGGGTTTTGCTTCTGCTCACGGTCTTAATGCCAGCACGTGCGGACACCATCTATACCGACGTGCCAGAGACACCTGAGTCCACAAAGATCTACTTGTTCTATTTGCATGGGCGAATCATTGAGAATTCCGGGCCTCGCCCTACCGATCCGCGTTATGGGCTATACGACTACCCCGCGATACTCGAGGCACTGTCATCCCGGGGAGCGGTGGTCATTTCGGCACAGCGCCCATCTAAAACGGACATGAATGAATATGCGGGTATTGTTGTCTCGCAAGTCGAAAAATTGATTGAGCGCGGCGTTCCGCCGGGCAATATTGTTGTTATTGGCTTCTCAAAAGGCGGTGCAATTACAACACGCGTCTCTAGCTTTTTGCGGCGGCCACAAGTTCGCTTCGTTTTGCTGGCAGCTTGTCCTGGTGGCTCTGCTGCACAACAGATTAGTCTTACGGGCCAAGTTCTTTCGGTTTACGAAGAAAGTGATACGCTAGCCGGCAGTTGCAAGCCCCTTGCGGACCAGTCCGAACAACTGCGGTCATTCAATGAGTTCAAAATCTCCACCGGTAAATTGCATGGAGCGTTTTACATGCCGCTTACCGTATGGCTTGATCCTTTGCTGGATTGGGTGCACGGCGTTGGTGGCTAACAATTCATTCCAACCGACACCGCTTAGCGGCGCGGTATAATTCACGCGATATATTTTTTGAGAGTTCATGGATACAACTGATTGAAGAGCATTAATACCAACAAAGTGCCGATAATGTTTACGTTCCTGTTTCAATCTGACCGGTCGGCGCGGGGTGGGTTCAGGTACGTTCATGAAAGGACAAATCCAGTAGAATGCTCAATGAAGGAAACCGATGACGGCAAAGTATTGCTGCGCATAACAAAAGTAATCGCCGATAACGAAGCTGCAATTGATCATGAGCAACACGAGTTAGAAACAGATTTACGGAATTATGGTGGCGTGTTCGTAAGTAAGAAGTACCACTTCGTCGCGAAAGGCGACAAAGTACAGCGAAAGAGAATTTCGTTCATCGCAAAGTTATTAACATGGATGACCCGACCTGGCGATGCCAGAAATTATGTTTTTAGAAAAATGCCTTTATATTCAATAATTTTTACTTTGGTCTTGGTCTTTATTTTGTCTGTAGTTTATGAAATATAACAACATACTTAATTTCGTTCCGGCCACAATCAACGCGGCCTGCAGCCGCGGAGCCGGCAACACGTTGCTCGCTTTATGGCGGGCTTTAATTTCAGGGAGAGTGATATGAAGATTCAACGAAATAGCGAACAAATTAAACGCTTGGAATCATTAAAACTGCACGAAGTCATGCATGAAGCGGATGTAAATCCTGATCTTTATATGCCGGTTGAGCGTCCTGGTATGGATGTGGGCGAAATGATTACCAGGCAGAATGAAATTAACGATATCCATCATGATGGTGAGTTTGAGCAGGTAGTTGCCGACTCAAGTTTTCATTACCATTTTTATCTTAAATTAGACGGTAGCGAAACTATTGTGGACTTACTGTTTGACGGTGACGAAATTAAAATTACCAATGCTAGCGAAGCTGAAATCAGCTCACTATTAAAAATTGCTGCTTCACTAGATGCAGACTTGTTTGATGAGTTTGGCAAACCGATTGCCCAGCCCGCTACAAAAAAATCATTTTGGAGCTTTTTAGGGTTTTGAAAATATAACAAATTGCTGAATTTCAAGCCGGCCACAAACAGCGTGGCCTCAAGCGGTCTGGCTACGCTGTTGCAGCCAATTAGCAAAGCGTTAAATTCAGGTCTTCATAAGTGCTTTATCGCCATCAGCACAAAATCATCCGAAATTCATCAAAACGTCAGGTATTTTAAAGCCCGTTTGATTAGGTTAAACGCTATATCAATCTCTTTTAATACGGATAAATTATGCAGCGAATTTACATGTCAGCGGCTCTGGTATTTTCAGCTTTATTTATCATTGGCGAAAGTTATGCAAAAAACGAATCACCGGTGCTAACAGGCCCTTACCTTGGGCAAACACCACCTGGCTCGACGCCAGAAATGTTTGCCGCCGGTATTGTTTCTACAGCAGGTTGGGAAGTGAGTGGCGTCTTCACGCCTGAACTCAACGAGTTTTATTTTATTCGGCATAACAAGGAAAGCAAAAAGCAAGAAATTGTGGTGTTTAAACGTATCGATAATAGATGGCAGGAAGCCGTTTTTTCAGCCAGGCAAGGCACGCCGCTTTTCTCGCCTGATGGTAGCATTATGCATTTGGGTAAGCGCTATAAAGAACGCACAGCGCAAGGCTGGTCTGACATAAAAAGCCTTGGTGCGCCTTTTGATAGCCTGGCTATTATGCGACTATCTGCATCGGCAAAAGGGACTTACTATTTTGATGAATTCAAACGGGATTTTACCGGGGATATCCGATATTCACGATGGGTAGATGGCAAATATGAAGCACCCAAGCTGCTGGGGAAAGCGATCAACAGCGGAAAAAGTTTTCATCCCTTCATCGCCGCAGATGAATCTTATCTGATATTTGATAGTAAAAGAGAAGGCGGTTATGGTGATTCTGATCTGTATATTACTTATCGACAGCAAGATGGATCTTGGGGGACGGTGATAAATTTGGGTGACAAAATAAATACCGCAGGCTGGGAAGCCGTTGCCAGCGTAACGCCGGATGGAAAATATCTGTTTTTCAATCGAAATATGACCCCAGACAACCATGATAACGTTGACATCTACTGGGTAGACGCTCAATTTATAGAAGCTCTGAGACCCAGGCAGTAAGCCAATTCAATAGCAGCAAGCGCGACGTTACTTTTTACAACTCTGGAGGCGGCGTGAAGCCAGAACTAGAAGCGAAATTTGCTACCTATCCTGTAGACGCGCGGGAGCAGCTTCAGCGTATACGCAAACTTGTCTTTGCCGTTGCAGCAGAAGAGGGTTTAGGCGAGGTTGAGGAAACGCTGAAGTGGGGTGAGCCCAGCTTTCTCGTAAAGGGCGGTAGCACAATTCGAATGGACTGGAAACCAAAGGAGCCGGACGTTATAAAGGTGTATTTTCACTGCCAGACCAGCCTGATCGAAACCTTTAAGGAAATATACCGGCATGAATTCGAGTATGAGGGAAAAAGAGCAATCGTAATGCCGTTACGAGCCGCTGAAACTGGTCCGCTTAAGCATTGCCTGCAAATGGCATTGCAGTATCATCGTTTAAAACATCTGCCGTTACTCGGAGCTTAAAGCGAAGAAACCAGGTAACACAGCGATTAAATTCGCTCCTCTTTCGTTTCACGCTCATTGCTGTATTTATATCCAATTCAGTGCTAACGCTACACGTGCTTTGTTAGACGGGTAAACCCGTATTTGTCGCCAGTATAAATATCAGCTGTACCTATAAGTTATTGTAAGTTTTAAAGAAGCGGTGTAGTGTTCTATACATTAAATTTACAAAGGCAGGTAAACCCGTGTTTAAGTACAGGTCGACCCGTCGAATAAGCGTTAGCAGGTGTTCGGGTTGTAAGGGTTTTAGTCAGTAGTTTTGTTCCGGCTTTGCTCGCGTTTGGTTTTCTTAGCAGCAGCGCCAAAAATTAACATTCGCCCGTTTGTGGGTTTGCTGCAAACGGTGGTGGCGGTAGCGTTGTTCTTCCTGGCTTCGCTTAACAGTTTTACAGGTTCCGGTTGGCTCGCCGTATCGCAGCTGGCGGGTGTAGTTTTTAATTAATAGCAGCTGTGCCGTTGTTCGGGTTTGCCAGTGCGGCAAGCCGCGAAAGTCCGGTTCGGGCTGCTAACAAGCAAAGCCAGCCGACGCGTACCGCGCAGCTGCTTTGAGCGTTAGGTACACATGGATAAGTTGAGCATATTTGCAAACATCGGAAGAAGCATAGCTGCGCTTTGTATAGCTCTCTTTATCGTTTTCTGGTTTCCAAGCCCTGCTTTCGATGCGTGTTTTCCTGACAATTCTTCTTACGTGTGCGGTCAATGGCCTAATTTATTTGCTGGCTTAGTCTTTGTTTTAGTTGGTTACTATTTAGGGCCTAAATCTAAATACCATTACATTCCCGGGTTGTTAATATTTGGCTTTCTAGGTAGTGCTGAACACATTAGGTTTGGTGGTCAATTATTAGAAATACTTGCAGAGGCACCTTTCCAATCATTTTATTACGGTGGTCTAGTGTCACTGCTGGTTATCGTTGCTATAAAGTATGTTAATAATCGCTGGGTGCAAAGTGTACCTAACAAACTAATTAATAAGGACAAATAACAGTTGGCTATTTGCTCCTTCGTCGCTATTTTAGCCAACAATTATTTGCCCATTATTAGGGCGTTGGTATGACTCCCCACGTCAAGCAGGTTGAGCTTATTTCTGTTCAGTTGAGAACCTTCTTTTGCTGTTAAAGCGAGTTAATGCACCAGATGAAGCAGGTAATGTTCGTCGGTTGTCATGCTGGTATACGTGGATT
>JAHJZX010000001.1 GCA_018826295.1 Gammaproteobacteria bacterium | reverse complement strand
TTACAAAACTGCACCGACACGCCGTTCTGACGCGCTAACTGAATGATTGGCTGCATGCGTTTGTCGTCGCGATCTTTCATCACAAACAATTCCAGCACATCTTGCGGCGCACGCTGTAAAAACGCCTCAACCGCGTGAATACCAAAAACCAGATCTGCGTTCATTGTAAATCCTTAATGCCGACATTTAAAAATGGCCGGCAGTTTACCTTATTACTTAGCTTTACGCCGTGGCTTTTTCCGCGCGGTAATATTACGCGCACCTTTCGGTTTAGCTTCTGCTTTGACAGGTGCTTTGCCTGGCTTTGCCGAACCGCGTTTAGCGCCTTTGTCCGCTGCAGCTTGTTTAGAGGCTTTAATGTCGGCTTTATTCACCACACGTTTGGGCTCGCCTACTAACACTAAATCAATTTTGCGCGCTTCCAGATTTACTGCAGCCACTTTTACTTTCAGTAAATCGCCCATGCGGTAAGTTACTTTGCCGTGCTCGCCGCTTAGCGTATGGCGTTCGGCGTCAAAATGGTAATAGTCGTTTTGCAACGAGGTGACATGTACCAGACC
The DNA here is from genome assembly GCA_018826295.1 of Gammaproteobacteria bacterium. Lineage (GTDB taxonomy): Bacteria > Pseudomonadota > Gammaproteobacteria > Enterobacterales > Alteromonadaceae > Alishewanella. Next base: position 158,288 of record JAHJZX010000001.1, on the reverse strand, counting down.
TTCGATGTATAGCTCAGTTAAGCGTACAAACAAGCCAAAGCTGGTTACTGTAGACACCACACCGTCAAACTCTGCGCCTAAATGGTCTTGCATATATTCGCATTTCAACCAGTCGGCCACTTCGCGGGTGGCGTCGTCGGCGCGGCGTTCGGTCATTGAGCATTGCTCGCCCAGCGGCGTAATTTCGGCTTCGGTGTATTCGCGCGCTCCGGTTACTTTTTGCCCCTGCTTGGCCAGTAAGGCTTTAATGCCACGGTGCAGCACTAAATCCGGGTAACGACGGATTGGCGAAGTAAAATGGGCATAGGCTTCCAGCGCCAGGCCAAAGTGCCCCTGGTTATCGCCCTGGTACACCGCCTGTTTCATTGAGCGCAACATGGTGGTTTCAATCAGCTCGCGGTCCGGCCGGTCGCCAATTTTTTCCAGCGTTTGCGTTAGCTCCAACGGGGTCGGTTCTGCCGACAAATTGGCATCGATACCCAGCTCGGCCAGGAAACGGCGAAAGTTATCAAAGCGATCGGCATCGGGTCGCTCATGCACGCGAAACAGCGTATGCGCTTCGTGCTTTTCAATAAAGCGTGCAGCGGCCACGTTAGCCATAATCATGCACTCTTCAATGATCTTATGTGATTCAACGCGGTGCACCGGTACAATTTGTTCAATTTTACGATGGCTGTTAAAAATAAACCGCGTTTCCACTGTCTCAAATTCAATGGCACCACGTTGGCCACGCACCTTGGCGAGCTTTTTGTACAGGCTGTTCAATGTTTCGATATTGGTTAAATTCGCGGCATACTGCTGGCGCAATTCCGGATCGCCCTGCAGGATCTTATGCACCTTGTTATAGGTTAAACGCGCACTGGAATGCATTACCGCTTCATAAAACTGATAGCTGTCGAGTTTGCCGCTGGCACTGATGTGCATATCAGCAACTAAACATAAACGGTCAACATGCGGGTTAAGTGAGCACAGGCCGTTAGATAACGCCTCAGGCAACATTGGCACCACATGATCAGGGAAATACACTGAGTTACCACGTTCTATCGCAGTGTTATCCAGTACCGTATAAGGCAAGACGTAGGCACTGACATCGGCAATCGCCACCCATAAGCGCCAGCCACCATTGTCTTTGGCCTCAGCGTACACAGCGTCGTCAAAGTCGCGCGCATCTTCACCATCAATGGTAATTAAACCGAGTTGGGTTAAATCAACCCGGCCTTGTTTGGCGTCTGCGGGTACTTCTTCGCCATAATTAGCCACTTGTTTAAGCACGGCATCGGAAAACACATGCGGTATTTGATGGTTGCGAATAGCTATTTCAATTTCCATACCCGGCGCCATATGCTCGCCCAGTACTTCTGTTACTTTGCCTATACCATTAACCCGTTTCGATGGCCGCTGGGTGATCTCAACCAATACGACCTGACCATGCCGGGCTTCGCCCTGCTCACCATCGGGAATTACAATATCCTGCGTAATACGCGGGTCATCCGGTACCACTACACCTAAGGCGAAATCCTTGTAATAGCGGCCAACAATGGGTTCACTGCGTGGCTCTAGCACCCGCACAACACGGGCTTCTACTTTATCTTTACTGTTAATACTTTGCGCGGTAGCCAGCACGATATCGCCGTGCAGCAAACGCTGCATTTCAAAATTAGGGATAAACCAGTCTGGCCCGCCCTGTTCTAATTTTAAAAAACCAAAGCCTTCACGGTGGCCTAATACGGTGCCTTTTACCAGGTCCATATTATCAACCAGACCATAACGGCGGTTTTTGGTATAGATTAACTGGCCGTCACGCTCCATGGCGCGCAGGCGTTTTTTTAACGCAAAAATAGTATCGTCATCAGACAAGCCCAGTTCAGCGACTAATTCTTCAAAATAAGCGGGGCTTTGGCGTTTTTCGATATGCTCGAGAATAAATTCACGGCTGGGGATAGGGTTGTCGTATTTTTCCTGCTCACGCGCAAGATGCGGATCATTTACCGTCATTAAGTTATCTTTTGTGTCCTAAATTGTGCTAAGTGTAACAGCTAAACGGCATTATGAGTATGAACTTCATTTTACCGCCTTCCTGGCGCTAGAAACTACCCGCGCCGGCATTTTTTGCGCTAAATGCGCCAGCAGCTGCTGTATTTGGTTATGGGTAGCGCTATCGGCAGTTATGGCATGATGTAACCAGCGGTAGCTTTGTTCAAAATCAACCGGGCTGCCGTGGCCATCCAGCAATATTTGCGCTAAGCGCAATTGGGCTTTTAAATTCCCTAATGCCGAGGCTTCACGTAAATAGATAATGGCTTTATCAACATCTGGCTGTACAAAGCGGCCAATATGATAATAACGACCGACTTGTTCCAAACCTTCGGGCAGGCCCTGGCCAGCGGCTTGCAGCATCAAATCCCAGCCACGTTCAACATTGCGTGGCACACAGACGCCATAGGCCAGCATATCACCATACAAAAACTGATAAGCCGGTAACTGCATTATATCGGCACGGGCGTCGATATCACGTACCAGTTGGCAATCATCATCACGCACTCGCTTCAAATGGCTATTGGTTTGGATCAATGCTAACAGCTCGTCCTGGCTGTACAGTTGCACCGCTTCCAGTTCCTGTGCCTGTAACTGTGCGAACGCCTGCACTAGCAACCATGCCGCTATAAGCCAATATTTTTTACTCATCTTGTGCGCCTGTATATTGTCACTTTAGCCTTATCGGCCGCTACCTGTATTAATCAAGCAAGTTTCGCGCCTGTTATTGCTCATTGTTTAGCACCCAGGGTGCGGCCAGCTGCGGTTTCAGTGCTTTGGTGTGTATTGTAGCGCTGCTTACTGCCACATCGCTGCAGCTGCCATTGACTAGATAACTGATGGCTTGCGCATATAACGGATCGTTAGCGACTCCCCAGTCGCCCATAATGACGTCACTAACCGGGCAGTTAGGTTGTAAACCGTCAAAATACGCGCCTTGATCCAGGGCATTTACTGTTTGAAAGTTGATAGCAAATAATACGTAATCAGCAATAATATCCGGCTGTTGGCCAACGGGTTTGCCACAGGTAGTGCTGCCTATTTGCACCACATCAATAAATGGCGACAAGGAGTTGATCACCAGTTCACTGGATGAGCAACTTGCGGCTGTTGTCAGCACAAACAACCGATCTAAATTTAACACCGTGCTGCCGGCACCGGCAGAAAATAAGGTGGTATTGTTTTTACCACTATTCTTATCGTTAAATTGATACTTCACAAAAGCCTGACCCAGCACACTGTTACCTGCTACCTGAGTACTCAGCTGATTCGCCACGCGGATTAACCCGCCACCGTTGTAGCGTAAATCCAAGACCAGTTCGTCAATATTCTGGCTGGCGAAGTAAGCAAAGGCCTGTTGCAACTCAGCTTCAGACAATTCGATAAAGCTGTTAAACACCAGATAACCAACGTTTTTTTCTGCCACAGTGCTAACCGAGCGATGTAAAACAGTATTGGTCGTCACGGCTGCTTTAATAAAGTCTGAAGTTAGTTGCGTGTTATCCGGTTTACGCCAGACAAAGTTACGTACTACGCCTGCCTCATTCGGGCCGTAAATGTCATCATTGCTAGCGCTGCCTGCATCAAGCCGGCTTAGCCATTCTGTTACGCTGGTACCTTCAATTTCGACGATTTTATCACCGCGACGCAGGCCATTTTGCGCGGCGGAACCGTCGTCGTACACGTAAGCAACCTGTAGCGCGGTATTATTGTCGACCCGCACACTGGAAAAACCGTAGCCAAAAAACGTCGCATTAATAAAGCGATCGTCATACTCCTGCCGGGTCAGGACAAAACTGTAACGATCTTGCGGTGCTGCCATAGCCTGCAGCAGTGCAGATGGCGAACTGAAGTTGGCGGGATTAATACCATCGGGTATATCGCGATACCACAGGTAATCCTGCTGCATCGCGCAATATAGGTGCGAATTAACATCAGAACGCTGGCAGATATTTACACTGCTACTATCGTTGCTATCACTGCCCCCACCACCGCAGGCAGCTAGCAAAAAGGCTAAACACAATACCAAGATACGCATAATTTATGCCCCGCTTATTTTTCAATCAGCATAAAACAAAAACGCTGCCTGTGGGCAGCGTTTTTTATACGTTGACGCGAAAGTATCAGCTGTTAGCTGGCAAATGGATGCCGTAATACAATGGTCTGTACCCGATCTGGTCCGGTAGACACTATATCAACCGGTACACCGGTCAACTGCTCTAACCGGCTGATGTAATTGCGCGCTGCTTGCGGCAATTGCTCCAGTTGCTGCACACCAAAAGTACTGCCTTGCCAACCCGGCATTTCTTCGTATACCGGCGTTACCAGGTCAAAACCTTCTGCAGCCAATGGCGGCACGTCAGAAACATTGCCAGCGGCGTCTTTGTAACCAACACAGATGTTGATACTGTCCAGGCCGTCCAAAACATCCAGCTTGGTTAAACAGAAACCAGAAATACTGTTTAACTGTACGGCACGTTTAACCGCTACGGCATCAAACCAGCCACAACGACGCTTACGGCCGGTGGTGGCACCAAATTCATGGCCTTTAACACCTAAGTGTTCGCCAACAGCGCAGCCCAGTTCGGTTGGGAACGGGCCTGAACCCACGCGGGTGGTATAGGCTTTAACAATACCCAGTACGTAATCAAGATAACGGGGGCCAAAGCCAGCACCGGTAGCAACGCCACCAGCGGTAGTATTAGACGACGTTACATAAGGATAAGTACCGTGATCGATGTCCAGCAAAGTGCCCTGTGCACCTTCAAACATGATTTCCTGGCCGGCCTTACGCGCGCGGTCCAGTAAGTCAGTTACATCTACCACTAACGGCTTTAAAATTTCAGCAATAGCTAAGGCATTGTCCAGCGTGGTCTGGTAGTCCACTGCCGGCACTTTGTAGTATTGCGTCAAGGTAAAGTTATGTAACTCCATCACTGTTTTCAGTTTTTCAGCAAACAGCTCAGGGTTAAATAAATCGCCTACGCGTAAACCGCGCCGCGCTACTTTATCTTCATAAGCCGGGCCAATACCACGGCCGGTCGTACCAATAGGCTTATCGCCACGCGCTAATTCACGGGCTTTATCCAATTCAACATGGAAAGGCAGAATTAACGGACAGGCTTCTGACAGCAACAAACGCTCTTTCACCGGCACACCACGCTGCTCCAGCATGGTCATTTCCTTTAAGAACGCTTCAGGTGATAACACTACACCGTTACCAATCACACACTTTACGTTTGCACGTAAAATGCCAGATGGAATTAAATGTAATACGGTTTTCTCGCCGTCGATAACCAAAGTATGGCCTGCATTATGGCCGCCTTGATAGCGCACCACATAACTGGCTTTATCCGTTAATAAATCGACAATCTTACCTTTACCTTCGTCACCCCATTGGGTGCCGAGCACTACGACGTTTTTGGCCATGGTTCCCACATCATGGAAAAAATTAGGCGTGGATTCTACCAAATAGCCAGCCAAGTTTCAGCCGTCTGGATGAAAAAAAGCCGCATTTTTCGCTGCGGCTTAATCTATTCAATTCAATCAACAACTTAGGTTTTCAATTAGTCAGACTACTTAAATCGTATTCGGCGCTGTTATGGTATAAGGCAAAACCAAAACGCAAGCGGTCGCCGCGATAGTCGGTTTCGATGCCAGCACGTTTTAGCTGCGCCGCTAATTCAGCCACTTCAGCTGGCGTACCAAAACGGAACGTCAAAAAATGACCATGGCAGTCAAGATTATCATGCAGCAGGTTAGTCATATTAAGCCGTGCATGCTTAGTGCCGGCCAGCTGCTGCAAAAAGGCCTGCTGTAACTGTTGGACATACTGATGAATGCGGCCCACACTGATGCCTTGCTGTTTAAACAAACGCAACACCGCATTTAGCCGGTACAGTGCCGAAAAGTCCATGGTGGCGCCGGCAAAACGGTAACCATCTTCGCTGTAAAGTACTGTGGCAGACTTTTCGGCTGCCAAGGTGCCAAACTCAGCAAACCAGCCGGTGTACAGCGGCCGGTGTTCGCTGCTAAGCGGCACCGCCATAAAACAACAACCTTCGCCACCGCCGGCATATTTATAGCTGCCTGCCAGATAAAAAATGCGCTCAGCGATAGCCGATAAATCGGTCGGCAGTGCCATAAAGCCGTGATAGCCATCAATCGCTATCATGGCATCAGACACCTTAGCCAACTGGTGTACAAAGGCCGTCAAATCGGCGATGGCAAAACCGGAGTTAAAAAATACCTGACTGCAAAAAATCAACTGATGTTGTTGCGCCGCTGCCGCAGCGGCAAAACGTTGTTCAAAGCTGGCAAAGGGCTCTGTGGCAACAATATCAACCGACACATTGTCGTATTCAGCCAGCCGTTTTACCTGCCGCGAAAAACTATGAAATTCACTGTCGGTAGTCAGAATGCGCAGTGGCTGGCGTAAATCAAAGCAACTGAGTAACCGCATTACCAGTTCATGGGTGTTAGGGGCAAACACAAGTTGGCCGGGATGCGGCAATTGCAACACATCGGCGATTAACTGCTGTGTCTGCGGTACCTTTTCAGCAAATATATAGTGCCATTTGTCATCGACTAAACGGGCGCTGTCATCCCAATATTGCAACATAGCTTCGCGGCTAACATCAGGCCAGTAATGGTGCGAATGGCAGGCAAAATGTTGCTTGCCCTGATTAGCGCTCAGAAACCGCTGATAAAACTGCTGATACATAATCCCCCCGGTTATTAGCTGCTACCGACAAAAAAGGCCCTGACGGGCCTTTTAACAGATGCAGCCTTTAGTTCTGCACTTTGTCTGTTTTCATGTACTTAAAGAAGTCATTGTCCGGCTGTATCACCATAATATCGTCTTTATTTTTAAAGCTATTACGGTAAGCATCCAGGCTGCGGATAAACGAATAGAACTCAGCGTTCTTGTTGTATACCTCAGCGTAGACTTTGGCCGCCTGCGCATCGCCGTCACCGCGAACGGTACGCGAATTACGCTCAGCGTCCGCCAGCATTACGGTAACCCGGGCGTCTACATCGGCGCGGATAATTTCAGCCTCTTCCATCCCGCGTGAACGATGCTCACGGGCTACGGCATGGCGCTCTGCTTCCATCCGGGCAAATATCGAGCTGCTGACTTCCTGCGGCAGGTTAATTTGCTTAACGCGCACATCTACCACTTCGATACCCAGCTCTTTTGAGGCTTCACCGGCTTGCTGTAAAGCACTTTGCATCAGCTGTGTACGTTCACCGGATACAATTTCAGGAATGGTGCGGGCACCAAACTCGGTGCGTAAACCGTTGTTGATATATTGCTTTAACAACACTTCCGCCTGAGCCGTATTACCGCCCGTCGCCAGGAAGTAGGCACCAAAATCTTTGATGCGCCATTTTACATAGCTATCTACCAGCAAGTCTTTTTTCTCGGCGGTAACAAAACGATCCTGAGCGTCATCCAGCGTTTGCACCCGGGCGTCAAGTTTACGCACGGTTTCAATCATTGGCAGTTTAAAATGTAAGCCCGGCTCATACACCACTACATTTTGTTCAGCGTCACGCTGAATTTTACCAAACTGGATCACTATGCCACGCTGGCCTTCAGGAACAACAAACAGCGCCGAGACAAAGATTAAGGCCACTACAATGAGGGTGATAATAGTAAAGTTTTTCATGGTTACCCCCTACCGCCACTGCGCACCGACGTATTACGACTGGTGTCTGTGCTGCGACTCTGGCTGTTGTTGTCTGTACTGCTGCGTTGTGGCATCAGCGGAATAGTGTTTGAGCTGCCGCTTGTAGCACCTGAACCCAACATTTTATCCAATGGTAAATACATAATGTTATTACCATTTTTAACGTCAACCAGCACTTTTGATGTATTGCTGTATACCTGTTCCATCGTCTCCAGATACATACGGTCACGGGTCACTTTCGGCGCCGCTATATATTCTGGCAACAGTTTTTCAAAGCGCGCCACTTCACCCTGAGCTTTTAACACCGTTTGTTGCTTGTAAGCCTCGGCTTCTTGCATTACACGGTTAACCTGGCCACGGGCACGCGGTTCCAGTTCACGGGCATAAGCCTGGGCTTCCTGAATAAAACGCTCCTGATCTTCCTGCGCTTTAATGGCATCATCGAAGGCGTCACGCACTTCTTCCGGCGGCCGTGCATCGCGGAAGTTCACGTCAACCAGTGCAATACCCATTTTGTAAGGCTCGATGATACTTTCCAGTTCCTGGCGGGTATTTTGCCGCACAACTTCACGACCACGGGTTAACACATCATCCATAATCGAATGACCAATAACATAACGCAGTGCTGCGTCAGTGGCCTGATGCAGGCTGTTATCTGCATCAACAACCGAGAATTTGTATTGGCGGGCGTTAAAAACCCGGTACTGAATTTCAAAGGTTACCCGCACCAGATTCTGGTCCTGCGTCAACATAAAACCATCGCTACGCAAGGTACGCACACTGGTAACATCTACCGGTTCTACCGTATCGACAAAGGTGGGTTTCCAATGAATACCCGACCCGACCTCAGTGTGATACTGGCCAAAACGCAATACTACGCCGCGCTCAGATTCTTTAATGGTATAAAAACCACTGATCGCCCATACCAGGGCGGCAACAACCAGCACGACCACCAGCGCAGCTGACGAGCCGCCACCATTGCCTGATGACTTACCGCCACCAAAAATACCACCAAACTTTTTACCCAGATTGCGGAACACTTCATCTAAATCTGGCGGGCCCTGATCACGGCCACCCTGCTTCCAGGGATCATTTTTTTTGCCGTTGTTGCCCGGCTCATTCCAAGCCATGCTCTACTCCGTTTATAGTTATAAAATAAGCGTTAATGTATCAGATAACAGGGGCACTGACGACACAGTTTTCCAGCACCCCGTTTGATTGCTTCAGACAGCGTTGCCAGAAAGACTCACTTAACCTGAGCTTCAGCTGACAGTAGCCGTCAGCATCAAACTGTTCGCCAGCGATGCAATGCTGTTGATGAAAGCGTGCCCGCCACATTGCCTGTTGCGGCGGTAAATTCAGCTCAACATCGATATAGCGCTCACTGAGCAATAGAGTTATCGCCTGCTGCAATAGCGCAATACCTTCGCCGGTAAAGGCAGACAGATACACGGCCACCGGCAGGTTAAACTCATTGTATTCAATACGGGCGGCTTGCCCCAACAGATCGATTTTGTTGTAGACCAGCAACTGTGGTATCGCATCGGCGTCTATTTCCTGCAGTACTGCTGCCACCTGCTGCATATTGTCATCACGGCGGGCATCACTGATATCTACCACGTGCAATTGCAAATCGGCATCATGGGTTTCCTGCAAGGTAGACTTAAAGGCAGCGACTAAATCATGCGGTAAATGGCGGATAAACCCGACAGTATCGGCCAGCACTATATCGCCAACGCCTTTGAGGGGGAGCTTACGCAGTGTAGGGTCCAGTGTTGCGAATAGCTGATCAGCAGCATAAACATCGGCACGGGTAATACGGTTAAACAACGTTGACTTACCGGCATTGGTATAACCTACTACCGACACTACCGGAACTTCAGCCCGTAGCCGGGCACGGCGCCCCTGATCACGCTGTTTTTCCAGCTTTGCCAGCCGGTTTTGCAAGGCTTTCACCCGCTCCCGCAACAAACGCCGGTCAGTTTCCAGTTGGGTTTCACCCGGCCCGCGCAAGCCTATACCACCTTTTTGCCGGTCAAGACTATCCCAACCGCGCACCAGACGCGACGCCAGATGCTGCAGTTGTGCCAGCTCTACCTGTAACTTACCTTCAAAGGTACGGGCGCGCTGTGCAAAAATATCCAGAATTAAGGTAGTACGATCTATCACCCGGGCCAGACATAAACGTTCAAGGTTACGCGTTTGGGCCGGGCTTAAGGCATGGTTAAATATCACCAAAGTAGCGCCGGTCTGTTCAATCAGATCGGCGATATCCTGTGCTTTACCCGAGCCGACAAAAAATTTTGCGTCGGGTGCGCTACGATTGGTAGTGACTTCCTGCACCGCATTAACGCCGGCGGAGGACACTAACAACCTTAGCTCACCTAAGTCTTCACTGTTGTGATGCTGTGAGAAGTTGACGTGGACAAGGATCGCTTGTTCAACAAATGCGCTAGTATCAGACAAGCGAATAACCCCTGTTGTTATTCCGAATCGTCTTCGTCACTCTGTCCATTGCTGTGGCTGACCATAGTGTTGACCGCCCGCGCCGGCACCACAGTAGAGATAGCATGCTTGTAGACCATCTGGCTTACTGTGTTTTTCAGCAGAATAACGAACTGATCGAAAGATTCAATTTGACCCTGCAATTTAATACCATTCACCAAATAAATTGATACCGGAATACGCTCCCGTCTCAAGGTGTTTAAAAATGGGTCTTGTAAAGATTGGCCCTTTGCCATTTGCCGATTTCCTTTTTTTATTAGTCCGACTTATATAAGTATTATTTTTTTTATTTCAAGTTGTTAAAACGTCTTTTTTATCCAGCGTATTTAGCTTAGCGAAGATAAAACGGCTTGCAAGTTTTCCTCGGCTGCGGCGTCACTACTTAACCACTGCAGATCCGGCCAACTGCGTAACCAGGTAAGCTGTCGTTTAGCAAGTTGCCGCGTAGCCGCTATACCGCGTTCTACCATCTGCTCATAGCTACATTCATTGTCCAGATACTGCCACATCTGGCGATACCCCACACAGCGCATCGACGGTAAATCCAGGTGCAGGTCCGTACGCTGTCTAAGACTGCTCACCTCCTGCTCAAACCCCTGTTGCAGCATCAGCATATAGCGCTGGGCAATACGTTGATGCAATACCGCTCGCTCATCCGGCGCTATGGCAAATTGGTGTACCGGATAAGCAAAAGGTTCCCCTTTTTCCGCAGTTAATTCCGTCAGGCTGCGCCCGGTAATGCGATATACTTCCAGGGCGCGATTAATCCGCTGCGGATCGTTGGGATGAATACGCGCGGCTGACACGGCGTCAACGTCAGCCAACTGTTGATGCAGTGCTGGCCAGCCTTTTACTGCGGCTTCCTGTTCCAGTTGCAATCTTACTGCCGGATCAGCCTCTGGTAAGGGCGAAATACCCTGCAGTAAAGCTTTAAAATACAGCATGGTACCACCAACCAGAATGGGAATGTTACCACGATGTTGAATTTCGGCAATCAATCTCAGCGCATCAGTGCGGAAATCTGCCGCAGAATAGCTCTGCGCCGGGTCGCGAATATCAATCAGATGATGCGGTGCCAACTGCAGTTCAGCTGCCGTGGGTTTCGCCGTGCCAATATCCATACCGCGATAGATCAGAGCACTGTCAACACTGATAAGCTCAGCATTCATGTGCTGATACAAAGCGCTGGCTAATGCGGTCTTCCCCGAAGCTGTAGGCCCGAGTATAAAAATAACGTCAGGCCGGCTCATTAGTGCGCTCCTGTAATTGCCTGATCGCCGCATCCAGTTGCAGCGGCACATAACGCCAGTGTTCTGATTGCAGCATGACGTCGGGCAGGCATTCTAGCAATGCATACGCGTCCAGCCCATTATCATTAAGTAGCATAGACACCAAGCTATTTAGCGGCGCCATTGTTGGCTGCTGCTCTAACTGCGAGAGCCAAAGCGGTAACCACTGGCTTAGCGTGGTGTGTCGCAGCCAGGCCGGTACAGCGCGCACTATGGCAGTTAAATCCGTCAGTAACACATCAAACCCGGCCTGGCTGAGCGTGCCGGCATTATCGGTTAACAACTGCAATAATGCAGCTGAAATGCGAATACGCTGTGGTAATAACAACGACACTGCCGGCTGCGGGTTGGCCGGCAAAAAGTTGCTTAACGTTGCCAGCAAATCCAATACGATAATGTCGCCACTGCTCCCCCTTTGCCGGGTTAACAGATAACGGTTGTCACTAATCAGCACGGCAGCAGCTGGCCCGGCAGTATGGTGCTGCGCTGCGGGCAGTGCTACGGCGGCTGCGGGCTCTGTGGTCTGTTGCTTGTCTAAACTGCTGTGCCAGTATGACAGCTCTCTGCTGACAGCTGCAGCACCAGGATGCGCCTGCTGGCCAGCTCGATAGCCATTGCCGCGGCCAGACACCGGTTGATAAGCTGCCGCTGTTTGCCGGACAGCCGGTTCTGCCACCGCAGCCGGTAATGGCGGTGCAGCACGTTGCAGCTGACGTAATGCATCTGACAAAGCCGATACGACAAAATCATGCACCAGACGGGCCTGATGAAAACGCACTTCGTGCTTTGCCGGGTGTACATTTACATCAACCTGATGCGGGTCCAGTTCCAGATACAACACAAATGCCGGTTGCTGCTCAGCGGTTAAACTATCGCCATACGCCTGTCGGATAGCATGATTTAGCAGCTTATCCCGCATCATCCGACCATTAACATAGCTGTACTGACATTGTAATGACGCCGAGCAGGCGGCAGGGTGCACCAGCCAGCCCCAAATCTTCACCTCACCGTACTGATTTTCAATAAAAGCAGCCTGCTCAGCAAAGGCCCGGCCACATAATGCCGCAACCCTTTTATGCCGCTGCTCATCCGTTGTCGCCGCTTTAAGCCGGCGTACGGTCTGGCCGTTATGGTTTAATTGCCAGCTCACATCATAGCGGCTTAGCGCCAGCCGTTTTATCAGTTCGTCAATGTGGCCAAATTCCGTTTTGTCAGTACGCAAAAACTTGCGCCGCGCCGGGGTATTAAAAAATAAATCCAACACTTCAATGCTGGTACCGACCGGATGAGCCGCCGGCTTGACCGTGACCTGCATATCCCGGCCTTCGGCATTTGCCTGCCAGGCAGCTTCCTGTTCTGCTGTGCGCGACGTTAGTGTGAGCCGTGATACCGAGCTGATACTGGCCAGTGCCTCACCACGAAACCCCAGGCTGGTAATGGCTTCCAGATCAGTCAGATTAGTTATTTTACTGGTCGCATGCCGGCTTAGCGCCAGCACTAATTCCTGTTCGGCGATGCCGCTACCATTGTCGCGTACCCGGATTAACTTACTGCCGCCCTTCTCGATATCAATATCAATCTGGTTAGCGCCGGCATCCAGGCTATTTTCTACCAGCTCTTTAACTACTGAGGCCGGACGTTCAACAACTTCACCAGCCGCTATCTGATTGGCCAGTTGCGGTGGCAGAATACGGATAGTCATGTTCAGGGGATCCGCAGCGTCTGACCAACACGGATACTGTCAGATGACAGCTGGTTCAGATTGCGCAGATCATCAATTGACACATTATAACGCTGCGCCAGCAAAGATAATGATTCGCCGGCACTGACACGATGCTCGCGGGCGCGCTGCTGGGCAAATAATGAATCGGCAGGTGGTGATTGTTCAAAATGCCGCTTTAATGCAGTAAATAATGATTGGGCCAGCCGGGTTTGGTGTGCCGCAGCTTTCAGTTGTTTCTCTTCGTCCGGGTTAGAGATAAAACCGACCTCGACTAAAATTGACGGAATATCCGGTGCCTTCAACACGCCTAAACTGGCAGCCTGTGGCTCTTTTTTATGTAAATGCGCCACTTTACCAAGTTCGTTCAGTACTTCGTTTGCTACCTGATAGGCGGTAACCATCGAATGATTCATCGATAAATCCAGCACAGTTTGCGCCAGATAGCGTTCGTTCGCTGAGTCTTTGATAATTTCTGCCACACCACCTAGCAGCTCGGAATGACGCTCGGTCTGCTCCAGCATCCGGCCAACTTCCGTAGTAGCACGGCGCAGCGACAACACCCATACTGAAGCGCCACGCGGCTGCGGCGTGGTAAACGCATCAGCATGGATTGATACCAGTAAGTCAGCCTGTTGGCCGCGGGCAATTTCTGTGCGCCGGTTTACGTGCAGATAGTAGTCTTTAGTTCGCACCATCATCGCTTTCATACCGGGCTGGCGATCGATCATTTGTGCCAGTTGACGGGCTATTGGCAGGGTAATATTTTTCTCATAAAACCCGCTGGGGCCAATAGAACCCGGATCTTCACCACCATGACCGGCATCAATAGCGATAACGATATCGCGCGCCGTACGAATGGTCGGTGTTATTGCCGGCGCACTTTGTTGTGGCTGGCTATCTGGCAAATCGACCACTAATCGATGGCCATATGGCGGGGTTGGTGGCAAGGCGAAGACTGTCGCTTTGCTGGCTTTATCCAGGTCCAGCACTATGCGCATGCTGTTGTTATCACTGCTGCTGCGTATAGTTTTAATTAAACCGGTATCGCCGGAAACTGCCGGCAGACTGCTGCCATTTTTAATATTGCGCAGGTCTATAACCAGCCGATCGGGTTTGTCTAACGTAAAGTACTTATGTTCAGGTGCTGCCGTTAAATCAAATACTACCCGGGTATTGTCCGGCGACGGCCAAACCCTGACACTTTGCACTTCATTGCTGGCCTGAGCGGCAAAACACAGCGCACTCAGGATAAACAATAAACAGCCTTTGAGTTTGTAATAATTATTTTTCATCGTCTGTTATGGCTTTAATTATAGTGGCGCCGGCGGCCGTATTGGCGCAAATACTGAGCTGCCGTTGCTGCTGATCAAAAGTTAAGTGTATGTCGAGATCGGCAACAGGTAAATAACCCATTCCCTGTTCCGGCCATTCAATCAAACAGAGGCTGTCGGGCCGGAAGTAATCTCGGATGCCCATAAACTCCAGTTCCTCCGCATCGCGCAAGCGATACAAATCAAAGTGGTACACCGTTAAGCCATCTAACTGATAGGGTTCTACCAGGGTATAGGTAGGACTTTTCACCTTGCCCTGATGCCCCAGTGCGTGCAGCAGCCCACGGCTGAAGGTTGTTTTACCTGCGCCGAGCTCACCGTGTAGAAATAGCGTCTGGCCGCCAGCAACCACGCGGCCAATCTTGCCGGCAAAGGCCAGCGTTGCTTCTTCATCGGGTAAGGTAAAGTGCTCAGTAGCCACGGTTACAACTCTCATCTGACTAAATACCCCGCTATGTTAACAAATTAGCCACGCTCTGAGCCAGCAAAAACAGCCGCTTATCCCGGTCCATTTTCACCACAGAGCCAATGCCTCGGCTAGGCGTACCGGGCAGCCTTATGCTAAATTAGCCTGTCTCTAAAAACGTACGGTTAACATGAGTATTGACTATCAGGCGCTGGCGCTACAAATAAAGCAATGGGCACTCGAGCTCGGCTTTGCCCAACTGGGTATTACCGGCGTCAGCCTGCCAGATGCCGAACTGCAATTGCAAAAATGGCTCGATGCCGGCTATCACGGCGAAATGGACTATATGGCCAGCCACGGCATGCTGCGCGCACGCCCGGCAGAACTGGTACCAGGCACCCTGCGCGTATTAAGTGTACGAATGAATTACCTGCCTAAAGGCGCTGGCTTTGCCACTAACCTGGCCGACCCGACTCAGGCCTACATTAGCCGTTACGCCCTGGGGCGCGACTATCATAAGCTGATCCGCAACCGGCTAAAGCAGTTAGGCGAGCGTATTAACCAGCACGTCGCCGATCTCGGTTACCGCCCCTTTACCGATTCGGCACCGATATTAGAGCGGCCCTTAGCACAGCAAGCTGGCCTTGGCTGGGTAGGCAAACACAGTTTATTACTTAACAACGAAGCCGGCTCCTGGTTCTTTTTGGGTGAATTGCTGGTTAATTTACCTCTGCCCGTTGATAACCCGCATCAGGGCGATTGTGGTAACTGTGTGGCCTGTATAACCAGTTGTCCTACCGGCGCTATTGTTGAACCTTATGTGGTTGATGCCAGACGCTGCATCTCTTATCTGACCATAGAGCTTAAAGGTGCAATTCCAGAGCAGTTTCGCTCACTGATTGGCAACCGTATCTATGGCTGTGATGACTGCCAGCTGGTATGTCCGGAAAACCGCGATGCGCCTTTATCTATCGAAGGCGATTTTCAGCGGCGCAAACAGTGGCAAAGCCAAAGTTTACTTAGCTTGTTTGCCTGGCAGCAGCATGAGTTTTTAAGCCATACCGAAGGCAGTGCCATCCGCCGGATTGGCTTTGAGCGTTGGCAGCGCAATATTGCTGTCGCCCTGGGCAACGCGCCCTATCAGGCGGAGATCGTAGCGGCGTTAAACGCAAAGCGCGAACACGCCAGTGACCTGCTGGCAGAGCATATAGACTGGGCATTACAGCAGCAAAAACGCAAAAGCTGGCAGGCAGAATCCTTGTTGCCGCGCAGTACCGAGCGACTGGTACGGATTATTCAGAAGGGTTTACCGCGCGATGCTTAACGCTATCTGCACTGTTACGCTGCGCTAACCTGGCCTGTGCAACCTGCAAAATCTGCGTCCGTCGCAGTAAATCCGCGCTGTGCCATTCAATTATCTCTTCAACACTACGGCCGCAGCCAAGACAAATATCCTGCTGATCCAGACAACAATTTCGTACACAGGGAGAATCTGCCATCTGTTACGCCGTTTAGATGTTGTTGTAGTGACTATATCGCAGACAACAAAAAACCGCACTGGTTTCCCAAGTGCGGTTTCTGTCGAATTTGGAGCGAGTAACGAGGTTCGAACTCGTGACCTCGACCTTGGCAAGGTCGCGCTCTACCAGCTGAGCTATACTCGCATCATCTAACGTTGTTACGTCGTGATGGCGCGCATTTTACAAAATCAGTTGGCCGTTGCAAGTGTTTTTTTACGGTAATCTGAAAAAATGCGTGCGATAGGTTACTAATTCAGCAATTGACTCACGAATATCGTCTAATGCTAAATGACTGCCGGCTTTTTGTACTTGTTTCAGCACCTGTGGATGCCAGCGCCGCGCCAACTCTTTTACCGTGCTGACATCTAAATTACGGTAATGAAAAAACGCTTCCAGCTCCGGAGCATACTCCGCCAGAAAACGTCGGTCCTGACCTATGCTGTTGCCACACATTGGCGATTTACCCTTAGGTACGTACTGGCTTAAAAAAGCGATAGTCTGTTGCTCTGCATCGGCCAAAGACGTCGTGCTGGCTTTGCAACGGGCAGTTAAACCACTTTTACCGTGTTGCTCGACGCACCAGGCACTCATATTGTCCAGCACTTCGTCTGGTTGCTTAATGGCAAATACCGGCCCTTCGGCCAAAATATTTAACTGGCTGTCAGTGACAATAGTAGCCATTTCCAGAATAACATCGGTTTTAGGTTCCAGCCCGGTCATTTCCAAATCAAGCCAGATTAAATGGGTGTCATTTATACTCATTAAAAGCCCTTACGTAGTGTGCTGCTTTGTTCATTTACAGAATACGGGTATCATACACGCCCTAAGCTTAGCAGTAATAGCATCCTTTACCTCAGAGCGATAACAATAGCAGTGACAAAGAAAAAACATCTTACCCAGCGCCAGCAACAACGTATTGCCGATAACGCCGGGAAAAGACTGCGCAACGCAAAAAACAAAGGTGTCGACAACGTCGATGACGCCAGCTTTGCCGCGGTTGAGCCGGGACTGGTGCTAAGCCGTTTTGGCCAACATGCTGATGTTGAAGATAGCCAGGGCAGCGTAATACGTTGCAATATGCGCCGTTCAGTGGCATCCCTGGTTACCGGTGATAGGGTAATCTGGCGTCGCTCTTTACAGCCAACCGGTGGTGTGGATGGTGTAATTGATGCGGTAGAAGAGCGCCGGTCCGTGCTGTTACGGCCAGATTTTTACGACGGCTTAAAACCGGTTGCCGCCAATATCGATTTAATGATTATCGTCTCTGCAGTGTTACCAGCGCTATCACTGAACATTATTGACCGTTACCTGGTGGCGGCAGAGATGACCGGCATTAAGCCATTGCTGGTGATTAACAAAGTAGACTTGCTCAGCACAGCCGAGTTAGCTGCGGTACAGCAGCAACTGGCACTGTATCAGCAGCTAGGCTACGACTTCTTAGCCGTTAGCGCTAAAAATGACATGGGCATGCAGCAACTGCTGGATTACTTACACAGTGGTACCAGTATCTTTGTTGGTCAGTCCGGTGTCGGCAAATCTTCGTTAATGAATAACCTGATGCCGGGACTTGAAGCCTTGACGCAGGAAGTGTCCAGCAATTCTGGCCTTGGCCAGCACACAACAACGGTATCGCGTTTGTATCACCTACCCGACGGCGGCGATTTAATTGACTCGCCAGGTATCCGCGAGTTTGCGTTGTGGCATTTGACTGCGGAAGAAGTCACCCGTGGCTTTACCGAATTTACGCCCTGGCTTGGCCGTTGCAAATTCCGCGATTGTAAGCACATAAGTGATCCGGGCTGCGCTATTATGCATGCAGTAGAGAGCGGTGCCGTAAGCCAGGAGCGCTATGACAGTTATCTGAAAATCCTTGCCAGTATGGCGCAGGATAAGCCAAACCATTTTTAACCTTTACTACGATTAACTTTTTACTGAGAACAAAATGGATAATTTAAAAATTACCCTGCAATACCTGATGCCGAAGCATTTCATTTCCCGCCTGGTCGGCAAGTTGGCCGCCGCTAAGTTAGGCTGGTTTACCCATTTTTTAATTAACCGCTTTATTAAAGCTTACGGCATTAATATGAGTGAAGCACAATTTGAGCGGGCAGAAGATTACGCCAGTTTTAATGAGTTTTTTACCCGTCCGCTAAAAGACGGTATCCGGCCACTGGCAACCGACGGCCATGTTGTTGCTCATCCGGTAGACGGTTGCATCAGCCAATTAGGCCCGATAGTACAAGGCCAGTTAGTACAGGCGAAGAACCACAGCTATTCACTGCAAGCCTTGCTGGGCGGCGATATAGCCACCGCAGAGCCTTTTATCGGCGGCGACTTTGCCACTATTTATCTGGCGCCCAAAGATTATCACCGCATTCATATGCCGGTTAGCGGCACCCTGCGTCAGATGATTTACGTGCCAGGTGATTTATTCTCGGTTAACCCGTTAACAGCAGAAAATGTGCCGGATTTATTTGCCCGTAACGAGCGCGTAGTTACTATTTTTGATACCGAACTGGGCCCGATGGCATTGGTGCTGGTGGGTGCGACTATCGTCGCCAGCATCGAAACCGTTTGGGCAGGAACTGTTACGCCGCCAGCCGGCAAAAATGTATTCCGCTGGACTTACCCGGCACATGGCAAAAACGCCATTACACTGGAAAAAGGCGCTGAGATGGGCCGCTTTAAGTTAGGCTCAACCGTAGTACTGGCTTTTGCTGCCGATAAGCTATCTTTTCAGGATGACCAGCAACCTGGCACAGTAACCCGTATGGGTGCGCCTTTTGCTGAAATTAATAACTAACGCTATCCTTCAACTACGGCGCTTCGACAACGTGAATGCGCCGTATGTTTTTTCTGCGACACGCCGTGAACCCATCCCTGGGGGCTCGATTATAAACTTCATCCATGAAGTTTATCCTACGGACCAGCGCAGCTGTTCAAACTCGCTCCAAGCGAATTTGTCAGCATCCTGGCCTGCAA
Source organism: Gammaproteobacteria bacterium (assembly GCA_018826295.1). Taxonomy (GTDB): domain Bacteria; phylum Pseudomonadota; class Gammaproteobacteria; order Enterobacterales; family Alteromonadaceae; genus Alishewanella. Next base: position 138,805 of record JAHJZX010000001.1, on the reverse strand, counting down.
CGGTCGCCGAGAAAAATACTCTGCATTCACTACATCTGTTTAACATCCAGCCTTAAAACGGAGTAAACATGCAAATCATTGCTCATCGTGGTGCCAGCGGCGACTATCCGGAAAATACCCTGTTGGCTATTGAACAGGCCATAACTCAAGGTGCTGATGCCGTTGAAATCGACGTCTTCGCCGTGCAAGGTGAACTTATCGTAATTCATGATCATCACTTAGCGCGTACTACCAACGGCAGCGGCAGCATATACCAGCACAATCTGGCGCAATTACAACAGCTCGACGCAGGATTGGGCCAGCGCATTCCAACGTTGTGGCAGGTACTGCAACTGTTGGCCCCTACCACACTGTGGTTGAATATCGAACTTAAAGGCGACAATACCGTCGCGCCGTTATTGCCCTTACTTGAACGCGCCAAGCACGAACTAGAGTTTGACCCGAGCCGCCTGCTGATCTCCTCGTTTAATCATCATCTGCTTGCCGCGTTAAAGCTGCAGTTGCCAGCATTAAAACTGGGCGCCCTGACCGCCAGCATGCCAGTTGACTACGCCGCGTTCGCGCAGCAACTGCAGGCCGATTCAGTAAACTGCGATGTCAGCTTTATCAACCAGGCCTTTGTCGATGACGCTAAGGCCAGGAGTTTAAAAGTGTATGTGTATACGGTAGATCAGGCGGATGATATTGCCCGCATGGCACAATATGGCGTTGATGGCATTTTCAGCAACTATCCGGCCCGCAGCCGACAGCGGCTAAACAGTCAGCCTTAAATGCAAAAATCCCGCCGTGGCGGGATTTTTTGTATCAGGTGCAATTTAGTGGTCGTCTTCGCAGGTATTGCAGCTATTGCATAACCGCATATTCATTACGTGCGCCAGCACCACTAACGAGGCACCAACAATCAACACTGCATGCTCGTATTCGTGGCCCCACACATCGCGTTGCCAGTAAATAAACACACCCAAAAATAATGAGTAAAACGGGTACAGTTTGCGATGGTAACGGTGAAAACCAATAAACAATGCCACAAAGCCCAGCACGATAGTTACCAGCAACATCACACGTTCAAACGCATGGTTATGGCCCACACTTAGGCCTAACAGCGGCAGCACCGGTAAAATAATCGGCAGCATAATGCAGTGAATAGCGCACAACGACGTTACTGTAATGCCGACTTTATCAAATACGTTTCTTACGATGGCTAACACGTTACATTCTCTGAGAACCGAATTGCGAGAAACGAGATAATATAACAAAACATTTGCCAAAGGAATGGGCAGCGGCAAAAATAAAGCGGGCACCATACTTTATGCAGCAGCTGAAGCCACGCCAGCTTTGTGGCATAATAGCGCCACTTTTTTCCGCGCAGGCGTGTTATGGATACCTTACTTACTCAACTTGATGACAATTTAAAAGAGCTGTACCGCAAAGCCTTAGACGCCGACGCCTTGCTCGATAACCTGCAACAGCAAGGCCATGCTAAACATCAACGTATTTTTGCTGACAACAGTTTATTTCAGGCCAGCAGCAACCGGTTTATGCCATACCTGGCTGAAACCGCAGAGCAAATCGCAGCGATGCGGCAAAGTCAGCAGTTTAATACTGCAACCTTGCAGCGGGTTGTTAAGCAGCTAAAACAACTGCACCAAACCTTAGCTACTTTCCGTGCTGTTATAACAAAATAAAATAAGACGAATTAATCGTTCACAAAATAATCTAACGCTGACAACTGACTCCACTAATCTAAAACTATGCGGAGGATGACATGTCAGCAATAAGCGGTAACGTCAGCAACGTTAATCAGGTCACCACAGATATTGGCCGCCAACTTAGCCGTAGTGCTGAGCTGGCTCAGGCTGCCAGTAGCAATACGCTGCCGACAGCGACGACCGCAGCAACAACAACAGCAACCGAAACGCAAAGCGAACGTGATTTTATTCGGGTAAGCAGTAGTATCGGCAGAGCAGCTACTGCCGGCCAATTAAGCCGGCAGGAAGCTGTAGATATTTACCGGCAAATTGCCAGCTTGCTATAAAACGCTATTAAGGTGTCGGCCCGCTCACTTTAGGCAACGATTGCGCATACTGTTCAACTTTCGGTGCTAACTCCTTTTTGAACCAGCTTTGCAGCATTTTCTGCTCATAGCGAAATTCATCGCTGTTATTGACCAAACCCAGCGATTGCATAAAGCCCATATCACGCAGTTTTTCTTCACCACTAGCAACTTCTTCACCATGTTTGTCGCGCAATACATAGCTAAATTTAATTGCCGGTGAGTGGATATCTTTAATGATACGTAGGGCCTGACCACTGCCGCTGGCAAAGTAGTCGATATCACCAGCCAGATCGATATCGGTTACTGTTACCTGCCACTGATAACCCTCTGGCAGATTTGCTGCCATCTCCTGAAAAATGCCGTCGAACTTACGCAGCACCCGCTCACGATACGCCTTGCGGCTATCATTAGCCGGGCGAATATCGGTAAATTTTTCCGGCTGCTGCCATTCTACTTTTACCTCGCCGGCCTGCACTGTAGCCGCAGCGAACACGGTTAAACCACACAACAGTAATATCTTACGCATTGCCAGTCTCCTCATCTGTTACAACCATAACTGCCTCTACGGTTAGAAGCAGTCAGCAACAATAAGTTTAATTAACATAGCTCACTATACCGCCAATGCCTGAGCTTGAGCTGAACTGTTTTGTATAAAAATGTAGCCAGCCAGCGCGTATCTGTCGCCATAAAAAACAAAACCCCGGCATTTAGCCGGGGTTTATCAGTAAGTAAGCACTTACAGCAGCAATTACATCATGCCGCCCATGCCACCCATGCCGCCCATATCAGGCATTGCCGGGGCATCGTTCTTCGGTAACTCAGTTACCATAGCTTCGGTAGTGATCATCAGTGAGCCGACAGAAGCCGCGAACTGCAGCGCAGAACGGGTCACTTTAGTTGGGTCCAGAATACCCATTTCCAGCATGTCGCCGTACTCGCCTGTTGCCGCATTGTAACCGTAGTTACCGTTGCCAGCTTTGACGTTGTTTACCACGACTGATGGCTCGTCACCGGCGTTATCAACGATTTGACGCAGTGGAGATTCCATCGCGCGCAGCGCAATTTTAATACCATGGTTTTGATCTTCGTTAACACCACGCAGATCGGCCAGCTTAGCGGCAACACGTACCAGTGCCACACCACCGCCAGGTACCACGCCTTCTTCTACTGCAGCACGGGTTGCATGCAGCGCATCTTCAACGCGGGCTTTTTTCTCTTTCATCTCAATTTCAGTAGAAGCACCAACTTTGATAACCGCTACACCGCCAGCCAGTTTGGCCAGACGCTCTTGCAGTTTCTCTTTGTCGTAGTCTGAAGTCGCTTCTTCAATTTGCTGACGAATTTGTTTGACGCGGCCATCGATACCCGCTTGTTCGCCGGCACCATCGATGATAGTCGTGTTATCTTTAGTGATCACCACACGCTTAGCAGTACCTAACTCTTCTAAACCGGCTTTCTCCAGCTCCATGCCGATTTCTTCAGAAATCACAGTACCACCAGTTAAAGTAGCGATATCTTGCAGCATAGCTTTGCGACGGTCGCCGAAACCTGGTGCTTTAACCGCAGAGATTTTCACGATGCCGCGCATATTGTTTACTACCAACGTCGCTAACGCTTCGCCTTCTACATCTTCGGCGATGATCAGTAACGGCTTGCCAGATTTCGCTACGCCTTCCAGTACTGGTAACAGCTCGCGGATGTTGGTGATTTTTTTGTCCACAGTCAGAATGTACGGGTTTTCCAGTTCAACCTGGCCGGCTTCCTGATTGTTGATAAAGTACGGAGATAAGTAACCACGGTCGAACTGCATGCCTTCAACCACGTCCAGCTCGTTAGCTAAACCCTGGCCTTCTTCAACGGTAATTACGCCTTCTTTGCCTACTTTGTCCATTGCACTGGCAATGATTTGGCCAATTTCGTCATCAGAGTTAGCCGAAATAGTACCAACCTGGGCAATAGCTTTGCTGTCAGCACAAGGTTGTGACAGTAACTTAAGCTCGGCAACAGCTGCGATAACCGCTTTGTCGATACCGCGCTTTAAATCCATCGGGTTCATACCGGCTGCTACCGCTTTAACACCTTCGTTGATGATGTTTTGCGCTAAAACTGTCGCCGTTGTTGTACCGTCACCGGCTTCGTCATTGGCTTTAGAGGCAACCTCTTTCACCATTTGCGCGCCCATGTTTTCGAACTTGTCTTCCAGTTCAATTTCTTTCGCTACCGATACACCATCTTTGGTGATCAAGGGTGCGCCAAACGACTTGTCCAGAATTACGTTACGGCCTTTCGGGCCTAAGGTTACGCGCACAGCGTTTGCTAAAATATTAACGCCTTTAAGCATCTTATTACGGGCTTCATCGCCAAAACGTACGTCTTTTGCTGCCATTTTGATTATCCTTTAAATTTCTAAATGATTAATTGGAATGTCGAATTGATGCTGAGGATTAACCCACAACTGCCATCAGGTCAGCTTCAGACAGGATCAGAACTTCCTGACCGTCGATTTTTTCTTTCTTAACGCCGTAACCTTCGTTGAAGATCACCACGTCACCCACTTTGACATCCAGTGGTTTAACAGTACCATTTTCTAAAATACGACCATTGCCTACAGCAAGGATTTCACCACGAGTAGATTTTTCTGCCGATGCGCCAGTTAACACGATGCCACCTGCTGATTTGCTTTCAGCTTCTAAACGTTTAACGATGACACGATCATGTAATGGACGAATATTCATGCTCTATCTCCTAAAGCTATTTTGTGTTTTAACATGGGTGTTAAATTGTCTGGTCGGTATATGGGGCAAGGCGGAAAAAAATCCAAGGGGCAATCTGAAATTTTATTAGTTTACTGCCAGCTCAGTAGCGTTATTTTTTACGCCGGCTGAAAGATAGCGCGCCCGACACTGGTCTGTGGCAAAGAGCAGCTGGTCGCAACTGACGAGCCAGAGCCTGGCTATCGTCGTATAGCTATGTCGTGCTAGTGTATGCCATAACAACGCCGCGGCGTTTTTCAGGAAGTATAAGCTGATGTTTAAAGTGTTTTTATTACCGTTTTTACTCTGTGTTTCGTTGTTTGCACCATCATTGCAGGCCCAACAGAGCTCCGTACTGGATAGTTTATTAAAGCCCAACGATCAGTTTTTGCCGGTCGAACAAGCCTTTGTATTTGATTTTGTCCAACGCGACAACGAACTGGTTGTAAGCTGGACCATCGCCGATGGCTACTATTTATATAAAGATAAAATAAAGCTCGGTGGCATAGCCGTGAGCTTTTCTCACCCCAGTTACCCGGCCAGCATGACGATAGAAGATGAATTTTTTGGTGTAACAGACGTCTACTTTCATCAGCTGACCTTGCGTATTCCACTGACCGATGTCAGTGACGATGCCATCTTTAAACTGCAGTATATGGGCTGTGCCGAAGCCGGCTTGTGCTACCCACCGGTGACCAAAGAGTTGCCCTTATCTGCCTTAAAAGCAGTAGATACTTCTGACAGCAATAGCCAAAGCAGCACTCCGGTATCAAGCCAAAATACGCTCGCAGCCAAACTGAGCGATGGTGCCAGTTTAGCCACTCTGGCCGGCTTTTTTCTATTGGGTTTAGGCCTGGCCTTTACCCCCTGCGTTTTTCCGATGTATCCAATTTTAACCAGCATTATTGTTGGCCAGGGTAAGCAGTTATCAAATAAACGCGCTTTTACGCTGTCGTTTTCTTATGTGCAGGGTATGGCCATTACCTATTCGCTATTGGGCCTGATCATCGCCAGTCTGGGGGTAAAATTTCAGGGTTATATGCAGCACCCGGCAGTGTTAATTGTTGCCAGCATCATTTTCGTGTTGTTGGCGCTGGCAATGTTTGGTGTGTTTAACTTAAGCCTGCCGTCAAGCTGGCAGGAAAAAATCAGCAATGTCAGCAATAAGCAACAAGGTGGCTCACACAAGGGTGCCTTTACTATGGGCGCATTGTCCGGGCTGATTGCTTCCCCCTGCACTACAGCTCCGTTATCGGCGGCGCTATTGTATGTCGCACAAAGTGGTGATTTACTGCTTGGTGCCATCACCCTGTACATTTTAAGCCTGGGTATGGGCTTGCCTCTGTTATTACTGGGCAGTTCGGGGGGTAAATTACTGCCCAAAGCCGGCAACTGGATGAATGCGGTAAAAACCAGTTTTGGCTTTTTACTGTTAGCCGTGCCACTGATTTTACTTGAACGCATACTGCCGTTTAGCTATGTGCTGGCCGCAGGCTCGCTGTTAATGCTGTGCTTTGTGGTGTATTTGTACCGCACCATGTTTAGCTTGCACAGCGCTGCCGCCAAAGCTGTGGTGTTAGTTGCCGGCCAGTTGTTGCTGTTGGCTGTTTTGCTGGTCAATATCCGTTTCTGGTGGCCTGCAACCGATGCTTCTGTCGCCATTGCCGAAGCAACCGGGCAACAAACTGGCTTTGAGCTGGTAAACAGTCTTGAAGAGCTGCAACAAAAAATTGCCGCCAGTGATCAGCGCTATACCCTGGTTGATCTCTATGCCGACTGGTGTATTGCCTGTAAAGAGTTTGAGCACCTCACCTTTCCAAAAGCGGAAGTGCAGGCGCAAATGCAGAAAATGCAGCTGATTAAAGTGGATGTCACTAAAATGACGCGTAAAGATCAGGCGCTGCTGGATAACTATCAGGTATTAGGCCTGCCTACCTTATTGTTTTTCAGTCCACAGGGCGAAGAGCTCAGCAGTGCCCGCGTTACCGGTTTTATGAACGCCACCGACTTTGCCGCCCATCTGCAACAGCTGCAACGCTAACGCTAAGGCGGCGCTTTCGTCGGGCGCCGCCTGCAACCACCTGCCCTCTGGCTGATAAGACCAGTATTTTGCTGCCATTTGTCACGATTTCACTATAATAAGGCGCTATCGTTAAGCCAATGGCACTGCCAATGACTGATTTTAGTCAAACAGATGCAATTACCGCTTAGCTTTGGCAAGATAGTGCCGGATCACAACAATTAGCGGGAATAACGCACAAATGGCGGCAACTTATCGAATTTTGGTCTTAAATGGCCCCAACCTGAACATGCTGGGTGTACGTGAGCCAGCAGTCTATGGTGCGGCCACGCTGGAAAATATAATTACCGACCTGACGGAACAGGCAGCGGCGCAGGGTGTCGAATTAACGCACTTACAATCGAATGCCGAGCACGAATTGGTTACGGCCATTCAGCAAAGCCTGGGCCAGCAGGATTATATTCTGATTAATCCCGCTGCTTTTACCCATACCAGCGTAGCAATTCGGGATGCGCTGTTAGCGGTTGCCATACCTTTTATTGAAGTGCATTTATCTAATGTGCATGCGCGCGAAAGTTTTCGCCGCCACTCGTATTTATCTGATATCGCCAAAGGGGTGATCTGTGGTCTGGGGGCCAAAGGTTACCACTATGCTCTTGATGCGGCGGTAGCAGCGTTACAAACAACCAAACAGTAATAACTAAATCAGGCTAAAAAGACATGGATATTAGAAAGATTAAAAAATTGATCGAGCTGTTAGAAGAGTCAGGCATTTCTGAGCTTGAGATCACCGAAGGCGAAGAGTCAGTGCGCATCAGCCGCAATGGCCCGGCGCAACACTATGCACCAATGCAGCATTATGCAGCCGCACCACAGCAGTATGCCCAGGCTCCAGCGCCGGCACCAGCCGCACCATCGGCCGCACCTGCGGTTGACGCACCTAAGGCCATCAGTGGCCATGTGGTTAAATCACCTATGGTAGGCTCTTTCTATCGTGCCGCCTCACCTACCGCCAAAGCCTTCGTAGAAGTAGGACAGAGCGTAAAAGTAGGCGATACGCTGTGTATCGTTGAAGCAATGAAGATGATGAACCAGATCCAGTCTGACAAGGCCGGTGTGGTAAAAGAAATTCTGGCAGAGAACGGCGACGCGATCGAATTTGACCAGCCTCTGTTCGTGATTGAATAACGCAAAAGGCAGACTGATGCTAGAAAAAGTACTGATTGCCAACCGTGGCGAAATTGCACTGCGCATACTGCGTGCCTGCAAAGAGCTGGGTATTAAAACGGTGGCGGTGCACTCCACCGTAGACCGCAACTTAAAACATGTGCTGCTGGCTGACGAAACCATTTGTATTGGTCCGGCGCCATCACCACAAAGCTACTTAAATATACCGGCATTAATTGCCGCGGCTGAAGTTACCAACGCCCAGGCGATCCACCCGGGCTATGGCTTCTTAGCCGAACGCGCTGACTTTGCCCAGCAGGTAGAAGAAAGCGGCCTGGTATTTATCGGCCCACATCCTGACTCTATCCGTTTAATGGGTGACAAGGTATCAGCGATTGAAGCAATGAAAAAAGCCGGCGTACCTTGTGTACCAGGCTCTGACGGCGCTGTCGGCGATGATGCTGACACCAACAAAGCCATTGCCAAACGTATCGGTTACCCAATCATCGTCAAAGCTGCTGGCGGCGGCGGTGGTCGCGGTATGCGTGTGGTGCGCAGCGAAGAAGAACTGGTTAGCTCGGTTGAGATGACCAAGGCTGAAGCTAAAGCGGCTTTTGGTAATGACATGGTGTACATGGAGAAATTCCTGGAAAACCCACGTCATATCGAAATTCAGGTATTGGCCGACGGCCAGGGCAATGCGATTCACTTAGGTGAACGCGACTGCTCGATGCAGCGTCGCCATCAAAAAGTGGTAGAAGAAGCACCTGCGCCGGGTATTACACCAGAGCTACGCGCCTTTATCGGCGGCCGCTGTGTGGATGCCTGTAAGGTGATGAACTACCGTGGTGCCGGTACTTTTGAGTTTTTATTTGAAAACGGTGAATTCTTCTTTATTGAAATGAACACCCGTATTCAGGTAGAGCACCCGGTAACCGAAATGATCAGCGGCGTTGATCTGATTAAAGAGCAGCTGCGCATTGCCTCAGGCATGCCACTGACCATTAAGCAGGAAGATATTGTCATTCGCGGCCATGCGGTTGAATGCCGTATCAATGCGGAAGATCCTAAAACCTTTATGCCATCACCGGGCAAGATCACCCGCTTCCACCCGCCAGGTGGTAACGGTATCCGCTGGGATTCGCATATCTATGCCGATTACAGCGTGCCACCAAACTACGATTCAATGGTGGGTAAGCTGATCACTTATGGTGAAACACGTGATATCGCCATTGCCCGCATGCGTAACGCGCTGGACGAATTGTTGGTAGAAGGTATTAAAACCAACATTGCATTGCACAAAGACATTATGCGCGATGAAGGTTTCTGCAAAGGTGGTACCAATATCCACTATCTGGAACACAAGCTGGGTATTAAATAAGCGCTCACCGCGTCGTATCCGTATTGTAAAAAGCCGCCTGCGAAGGCGGTTTTTTTTACTTGCCACATCAATAACTACCGACCGTCGCATCAGATATCATGTGACATAAAGGTTAATTTAAACTAGTGTTAAGCAGCTAAAAGTCATCTTCACGGAGGCTATATGTCTTTTAACCTGCAGCGCGCTGGCATGCTTTGTCTGCTAATAATAGTACTGCTGTCAGCTGGCTTTTCCAGCCAGGCTGAGCCAATGGCTGCGCCCGGTGATAAAACCAAAGCCACGCAACTTAAGCTATCATCCTTGCCAGATAAGCCCGGACTATGGCAAAAGCATGAATTCACCATTAAAAACGATAAAGAGCTGCGTTTTTTTGTCCGTGGGCTAAACCCGGCAGCACCGTTATCGATACAATTGATCAGTGCTGAGCCAACTTTTGATGCCTCCATCTCTTTGCACCGCTTAAGCTGGATGAAAGCCGATTACCAGGCTAGCTTACAACAAGGTGATTTTAACTATACTGGTCGAGCTTACGGCGATGTGGGAATTGGTATCAAACCTCTAGCCGATGGAACAACGAAAGCCACTTTGCTGATCTGGCAAGGCGAGCCGGTGGCAAAACCGCTGGTCAGTTTCTATAACCGCCCAACTGCCGATGCGACTGGCGCAAAACAACAGCGGCAACAAGGCCAGAGTAGCACCCAGTGGTGGCATATCGCCGTGGTGGTTTTGCTTGCCATTATCGCGTTGTTGCTGTTTAAACTATTGAAAAAACCGGCTGCAAATGCGGCGCTAATGCTCACCTTGGTTTCAACCACACTGCTGATAAACAGCCCGCCGCTTAATGCGCAGGATAAAGAAAAACCTAAGCCAACCGAAACTGCCCAGCCGACAGCCAACCCGTTCGACATACCGGCAGATGCCAAACCCGCGGCCACCGGGCCGATGGACAAAAACAAAGCCGCCAGCGCCAATCCGGATGATAAAGATAAAGCGCGTGTTACCGACCATGCTGGCAGTGCGCCCAAAGATGATGAGGTTAATACGGCCAAAGACAATACTGATAACGAATCAGACTCGGCAGACGCAACACCCTCTGATGCAGCAGACTACCAGAACCGGCTGGCGCAAGCCGAGCAACGCATCGCAGATCTTGCGCAGCAGGTAGGCAATAACCGCGCTGAATTGGAGCGGCTGCAATATTTACTCGAGCAGGACAAACAAAACGAACCGGATGCAGATAACTTCCCGGCGCTGCCACTAAGTTGCAAGCCGCCTCAGATTGACGGTGACAGCCTGATCCGCGATGGTGACGCGCAATGGGAAAACTATGAACGCTGTCAGCAATGTTATGCGCAACCACTACAAGATTTAGAAAATCAGCTACTGCTGTATGAAAAACTACGGGTGTACTACCGCAGCACCAAAGATTACGTCAATAACGTCATTACCTTAGGTGATAAAGCACCAAAACCGCACAGCCTGATAGAAAATGCCTGGGCAGCCCAAAAGTACGCTATTAATCATACATTTAGCAAAACCAAACAGGCTTATGACAATAAATTGCCCGAGCTTAACGATAAACTTAGCAGCATTTTAGACCGCATTGGTCAGTGCGAAACCGACTACAACAATAACCCCATGTGGCGTGACACCGCAGGTATCTTTTTCCTCAATACCATGGCCACCAGTTATAAAAGGACGGACTGATGCAACGACAACTCCTTGGTATTGCCCTGCTGCTAAGTTGCGGCCTGAGCGTCGCGCAGCAGACTGACGATAGTAAAAGCAGCAAAGCCAACCCGGTAAAAGCGGCGGCACAGCGCTTAGTTGACGTAACACCCGGGGCACAGCAGGCATTAAAGCTGGCGGCTGACGGTGATATTAGCCCACTTACTACAGCAGAATTAGAGCAGATGATTATCGATGCAGGCGGCAGCCTGACAACGCATGGCCGGAAAATGGCCGGAGAGCTGGAACAAGAAGGCAGTACTGAGCAATTTACAGAGGAAGAAGTCGCGCAAATGGTAGCGCAGACCAGTAAAGGCAAAGTTAACGCAGGTCATATCCGCAAAATTATTGAGCAGCGTGAAGCAGAGCAGCAGCCCAGCCTGGTGGGCGGGCGGCAAAGTGATGACTGCCCGGGGCTGGTGTATGGCGGTGGCAAGCGCGAAATCTGTTTACCTTTAGCCGGGCTGTCGTTTGCCGACAAGGTTATAGCGTTTACGCCCGGAAAAAAGCCGTCTAAAGTGCCGTTTAATAACCCCGATAATGCTTTGTCTGAGCCTGACTATCGCAGCACCAAAAGCCCGGATTTTATCTCTATCGGCTGTGATGGTGAGCTCATTACTCAATTTACTGACAATGTGCTGGTCGATGTCGCAGGACCCGATCTGTATATCTTTGAAGTCGGCCCTTTTGTTGAACGCACTGAACTGGCCATATCGCAAGACGGTATCAACTGGCTGGACGTTGGCGTAATAGAAGGTGCCCGCTCAGATGTGGATATTAACGGCCTTGTCGGGGCGGGCGAGCACTACAATTATGTACGGCTACGTAATGCTGGCAAAAGCTGTGGCGGTATGCATAGCGGCGCCGATATCGATGCCATCGCCGCGGTGGGCGCAGAGATCCGCTTGTCGCTTGATAGTGCCCTGCTATTTGATGTCGCCAAGCACAATCTGAAGCCGGAAGCGAAAACCGCCTTAGATGAGTTACTGGCTAAAGTGGCTGCGTATGGCAACGATATTCGCGTTACCGTTGAAGGCCATACTGACAGCACCGGCTCAGATAACAGCAATAAAACCTTATCCCTGCAGCGGGCGCAAGCGGTATGGGATTATCTGGCGCCAGGGTTAAGCCTGAAACCAGAACAGGTGAGCATAAAAGGCTATGGCGCTAACCGTCCGGTAGCCAGTAATGATGATGAGGCCGGCCGGACTCTAAACCGACGGGTAGACCTGCTTATCCGCCCTGGTAAAAAATTAAAACGTTAACAGGAACACAGCATGCTGAAACTAACCTTCTCAATATGTGTACTGCTACTAAGCCTATACAGTTACCAGGTCCAGGCCGAAGAACCTGTACCTTCAGGTTTTAATTGGGACAATTGGGCCAAAGCGGTAAACACTAATCCCTGTCGCTGGTTTGTTGATTCAGAGTTGGCAGAATTACTCGGGTCCGGTGTACAAAGTAAAGCGACTGAATCAGCCAGCAGTAGCAGCTGTCAGTTTACTGCGGCCGATGGCACCTTATTACTTACCGCTGCTGTGCGCAGCATGCCATCGAGCAACGAGCTGCAGCACGAGTTTACCGCGCAAAAAAACCAGATTGAACAATATGGCGCGAAACGCTTTGAATACGTAACAACAGCAAATAACGCCGTTACAGCTATTATGCGTAATGACAAACTTTGGTTGAGCATTTTTGCCAACAGCAGCAGCGAGACAGTAATGCTGCATTTTAACGGCCACCCAGTCATGCGGCAAAGCCCGGAACAAAAAACTGAACGCAAAACACGCTTACTTAAATTTGCTGATGCCGTATTTGCAAAGTTCAGCTTCTGAAGCTTGCCACAGAAGCTGGCTGCACCAAAAGCAAAGTTAAGGTAAAATGCGCCCCTTTTACGCTGCCAGAGACTGATTATGCCTTGGATCCAACTGCGAGTGACTACCACTGAAGAAAAAGCCGAACAAGTCAGCGATATGCTGATGGGTTGGGGCGCGCAGGCGGTTAGTTTTCTTGATGCTCATGACACCCCAATTTATGAGCCGATGCCGGGCGAAGTGATCTACTGGACTAACACTGTAGTAGTAGGCCTGTTTGATGCAGAGCACCCGATGGATAAAGTGCTTAAGCAACTTGAGCAGGTGTCGTTTTTTAAAGGCCAGCCAGATTACAAACTGGAACAGCTGGAAGATAAAGACTGGGAGCGCGAGTGGATGGATAACTTCCATCCGATTAAATTTGGCCAGCGGCTATGGGTATGCCCAAGCTGGCGCGAGATCCCTGATCCGACAGCCGTCAATGTGATGCTGGACCCGGGCCTGGCTTTTGGTACCGGTACCCACCCGACTACGTCGCTTTGTATGCAATGGCTGGACGCGATTATTCAACCAGAGCAAACCGTAGTAGATTTCGGTTGCGGCTCAGGTATTTTGGGTATTGCAGCGCTGAAACTGGGCGCAAAACGCGTTATCGGTGTTGATATCGACCCTCAGGCGATAGAAGCCAGCCTGGCAAATGCTAAACGTAATAATGTCGAAGGCCAGATAGAGTTGTATTTGCCCAAAGATCAGCCGGCAGACTTTAAAGCTGACGTAGTGGTAGCCAACATCCTGGCAGGCCCATTGGCCGAATTAAAACAAGTAATTAGCGCTTACGTAAAACCCGGCGGCAAGCTGGCGTTGTCTGGCATTTTGGCCAGTCAGGCGCAAAGCGTAATAGATGCTTACAGCGATGAATTCAGCTTTGACCCTATCGTTTTACAGGATGAGTGGGTGCGGCTGAGCGCGAATAAACAGCACTAACAGCACATCACTTAGCGCCGGCTGGCACGCTGCTTTTTTTGCAGGTACATTTCGCTGTCGGCGCGTTTAAGCAGATCCTTCATCGGCTCGCCCGGTGCAGCCACCACTACACCTACGCTGGCGCCCTGATATTGCAATACGGTGTCGGCGATATCAAAACTACCGCGGGTACTGTCATATATTTGCTCGCGCAAGGCTCGGGCGGCATGACTGACATCATTGCCGGTTACCAAACCAAAGATCACAAATTCATCGCCACCTATGCGGCTGATAAAATCACCTTCGCGTCTGTCATGTTGCAATCTGGCACTGATGGCCAGTAAAAACCGGTCACCGGCATCATGGCCATACTGATCGTTAATGCGTTTAAAATCGTCAAGATCAATATAGGCGACAAATACTGCGTTACCATTGCGTTGGCTGTTGGCTAAGATGCGCAGCAATTCCTGCTCCAGCGCCCGCCGGTTACCTAAGCCGGTTAACGGATCAGACAGGGCGACATTACGAAACTGGCGATTTTCCTGCGCGAGCTGCATGAGTAGCTGCTCGCGCTCTACCTGCATAGCGATAAGCCGGCTAATCAGCTGTAGCAAGGTGGCGCTGGCGGCCGACACCAAGGTTTTTTCCGTACTGGCAGCGCACACCGTACCGTACAGCATACCGTCAGAAAGCTCCACCGGTGCGCTGACATAAGTACTTATCCCCAGCTCTGCTGCGGCGGCTGAATCGCCCCAGCAAGCCGCGACGTCGCTGGTAACAAACTGCTTTTGCTCCAAAGCCCTTTTACACAGAGTGTCACTCCAGTCGACAGCCAGGCCTTCATTAAGCTGCAGCCGGCCGGTATTTAATGAATACACTATGTGCTGCACGCCTTTCGTTAAATCAATACGGGTGAAGTACGCTGACTCTAAACCGGTAGAATGCTGTAGCAGCTGGATCAGCGCTCTAACCTGCTGTTCCAGACCATCGCCTTCTATTGATGTTGTCAGCTCTTTTAATATGTCATCCATAATACCGATCATCCTGCTATTGTAATGCTGATGTTAAAACTACCATCACCCGCAATAGTGGGCAAATATGTCCCTATTATTGTTTGCAACTTGTTCACTACCACGCAGTTAGTTACAGCGCCGCCAAAAAACGTTCACTGCGTGGCAGATAGTAATTATCGTAATCCAACGAGAACAATACCTTACCGGCACGACCGATGATTTCATGCCGTGGCACAAAACCAATTACGCGGGAATCGGCGCTGTTATCACGGTTATCTCCCAGTACCAGATAGTGGCCAGTGGGTACTGTTACCGGGTTAAAGCTGTCACGGCCAGTGGTGTAAGGCGCCAGTTTTATCGCATGGTTAACGTTGCCCAGTTGCTCGCTTAGCAGCAGGCTGTCGTCTGCAGTTTCAGCTACGCCGGCTGTCACTGGCAGCTGTTCGCTATAAGCCAGTTGTTTGCCATTGATAGTCAATACATTGTGTTGCATCGCTACGACATCACCCGGCACGCCTATAACGCGTTTTACCAACCGGTTGTCGGCTGCTTTTGAAGCAAAAATAACAATATCACCGCGCTTGGGGTCGGCACGCTTAATTAACGAGGTGGTAGTAAAAGGAATGCGCAGATCGTAGGCCATTTTATTAACCAAAATACGATCGCCAATCTGAATTGTCGGCTGCATTGAGCCGGTAGGTACATCGTTCCAGTCAGCAACCGCGCTTCTAAACACAAACATCAGACTGATAAATACGATAACACCGCGATTGTCTCGCCACAGCTGCAGAAATTTTGTCATACCAGCTCCGGTTCAGTTTCAACAGCCGGTATGACCGATATCAAAGCACAGAGTTCAGCACTGTTCGCACAAAGCTTTAAGCTTCAGCAATGCCTTAGGCCAGGTGTCCTGCATATATTGCTCGTATTCTGGTGCGATATCCTGCTCTATGCTGACTTCAGTACCGTTTGCTACTGTGCGAAACCGGTAATTCTCAAACGCCGGTGCCCAGCTGGTGACATTATCACTGCTAAAATCATCCACGCCGGCGACGATAAAGCCCAGGTGTTTAATTGACATAAACTCCAAGGGTATATGTTCAGCAATCATCGCCACCATGCCATCACCGGATGGCGATAAAAACCGTATCGTCTCGCCTTGCTGCCAACTGCCTTTAAAGTACGAGCCCTCGCAAAATGCCGAGGTCCAGTTGCGGTAACCAACGTCAGACAACATCCGCTGCCACACCGTTTGCACCGGTGCGTTGATCACAATACTGAAATTAAGTTGTTTTACATTGCGCATAAAGTGCCCAGCTCTTATATGAGAACACAGGCTTATAATGTAGCTATAAGTTACTGGTTGTACAAATAAAAAAGCCGGTGTACTTCACCGGCTCTATGCTGCTTATTCTTCAGTTTTAAACACACAATGTTTGGCAAAATCCTTGGCTTCATTCGCCGTCCAGTCGCCTTTGGGCTTTTCTTTCATGTTGTCACACCATTTTTTGCTGCCCACCTCAGGCGCGCAGGCCGTTAAAAAAGCACAACACGCCAGCAATAATCCCAGTTTTTTCATATTAACCCACTCCTTCAGCTTAAAATTACCGGCCTATGATGCCAGAGCCCAGCTGAACCGCAACTTGATAAACAGCTGATAAAAGAAAGGCCAGCATTGCGCTGGCCTTATTATTTAGCGGAGGAATATTATTCCCACTCTATCGTCGCTGGCGGCTTGCCGCTGATATCGTATACCACGCGGGATATGCCGTTAATTTCATTGATAATACGGTTAGATACCTTACCCAGCAAATCATACGGCAGGTGTGCCCAGTGCGCGGTCATAAAGTCGATGGTTTCTACTGCGCGCAGTGACACTACCCAGTCGTACTTACGGGCATCACCCATAACGCCTACCGATTTTACCGGCAGGAACACGGCAAAGGCCTGACTGACTTTATGGTATAACTCAGCCTTGTGCAGCTCTTCGATAAAAATCGCATCGGCGCGGCGCAGAATATCGCAGTATTCTTTTTTGATCTCGCCCAGTACGCGCACACCTAAACCCGGGCCCGGGAACGGATGACGGTACAGCATGTCGTACGGCAGGCCCAGTTCTAAGCCTACTTTGCGCACTTCGTCTTTAAACAGCTCGCGCAGTGGCTCGACTAAACCCAGTTTCATATGTTCTGGCAAGCCGCCGACATTATGGTGTGATTTAATCACATGGGCTTTACCGGTAGCAGAACCTGCAGACTCGATAACATCCGGGTAAATAGTACCCTGCGCCAGCCACTTGGCATTGGCCAGCTTTTGCGCCTGCTCGTCGAATACTTCAACGAAGACGCGGCCGATAATCTTACGTTTGGCTTCCGGCTCGTTTTCACCAGCCAACGCATCAAGGAAACGCTGTTCTGCTTCTACTTTGATAATGTTCAGGCCGAAATGGTCACCAAACATATCCATTACCTGCTTGCCTTCGTTTAAACGCAGCAAGCCGTTATCCACAAAAACACAGGTCAGGTTTTTGCCAATAGCACGGTGCAACAACATGGCTACTACTGAGCTATCAACACCGCCGGATAAACCTAATATTACCTGGTCGTCACCAATTTGCTGCTTTAAGCGGATAATGGCATCTTCGATAATCGACGCTGGTGTCCACAGCTTGTCACAACCGCAGATGTCCACTACAAAGTGCTCCAGCATACGCAGGCCCTGACGGGTGTGGGTAACTTCAGGGTGGAACTGCACACCATAAAACTGACGGGCTTCATCTACCATACCAGCATGCGGGCAAGTGGTGGTGCTGGCACAGGTAATAAAACCTTCAGGTACCTGTACCACTTTATCGCCATGGCTCATCCACACATCAAGCAGCGCATTGCCGTTGCCACCAACGTGATCTTCAATTTTGGCAAACAGGTCGTTTTCAGCTACCACTTCTACCTGAGCATAGCCAAACTCGCGCATGTCCGAACCCTGCACCTTGCCGCCCAGTTGCTCGGCCATAGTTTGCATGCCGTAGCAAATGCCCAGCACCGGTACTCCGGCTTCAAACACATACTGCGGTGCCCGTGGCGAGTTTTGCTCGTGTACGCTTTCCGGCCCGCCGGATAAAATAATACCGGTTGGGTTAAAGTCACGAATTTGTGCTTCACTAACGTCCCAGGCCCACAGCTCACAGTACACGCCAATTTCGCGCACACGACGGGCAATCAGCTGGGTATATTGCGAACCAAAATCCAGAATTAATATGCGGTGGTGATGAATGTTTTTGTTCATAGCGACCTTTAGAAAGTACAGCGGCCGGTATCACCCAGCCGCATTAACAGTAAACAGTTTAGCCTAAGCGGTAGTTGGGTGCTTCTTTGGTAATTTGCACATCGTGCACGTGCGACTCGCCCATACCGGCAGAGGTTACCCGGACAAACTGTGGCTTAGTACGCAGCTCATCGATAGTCGGGCAACCGGTTAAACCCATGGCGCTGCGCAAGCCGCCCATTTGCTGATGAATAATGTTTTCCATCGGGCCCTTGTAGGCTACACGGCCTTCAATGCCTTCCGGCACCAGCTTTTCTGCATTGTTGCTGCCCTGGAAGTAACGGTCTGACGAGCCGTTACGCTGCGCCATTGCGCCTAACGAGCCCATACCACGGTACGACTTATAGTAGCGGCCCTGATACAGTTCAACTTCGCCCGGCGCTTCTTCGGTACCGGCAAACATTGAACCAACCATCACGCAGTTAGCACCCGCCACTAAGGCTTTGGCGATATCACCGGAGAAACGGATACCACCGTCGGCAATAATGGTGACATCAGTACCGGCCACGCCCATCGCCGCTTCAGAAATGGCAGTAATTTGCGGCACACCACAACCGGTAACAATACGGGTAGTACAGATAGAGCCAGGGCCTATGCCCACTTTCACCGCATTGGCACCGGCTTCAGCCAGCGCTTTAGCGCCTTCGGCAGTAGCCACATTACCGGCCACAATTTGCAAATCAGGGTACTGTGCACGTGTTTGCTTAACCCGGTCCAGCACACCCTGCGAGTGGCCATGCGAGGTATCAATGAGCAAGATGTCGACGCCTGCTTCAACCAAGGCGGCAATACGCTCGTCGGTGCCCGGGCCTACGCCAACAGCAGCGCCTACCCGCAAGCGGCCTAATTCGTCTTTACAGGCGTTAGGTTTGCTGGCGGCTTTGTAGTAATCGCGTACGGTAATTAAGCCTTTCAGTTTAAAATCGTTATCGACCACCAGCACTTTTTCAATGCGATGCTGGTGCATCTTTTTAAAGGCTTCTTCACGTGGCGCCGTTTCCAGCACCGTCACTAAACGCTCGCGTGGCGTCATCAGGCTGGAGACTTTTTCATTGTTGTTGGCTTCAAAGCTCATATCGCGGCTGGTTAACATGCCAACCAGATTATTGCTGGCATCCACCACCGGGAAGCCAGAAAAGCCGCACTGCTGCGCCAGGGCTTGCACTTCGCGGATACTCATATCCGGCGTTACCGTTACCGGGTCTGACACTACACCGCTTTCGTATTTTTTAACTTTACGAACGTTTGCAGCCTGCTCTTCGATGGTCATGTTTTTATGGATAAAACCTAAACCACCTTCCTGCGCCAGCGCTATGGCTAAGCGGGCTTCGGTGACGGTATCCATAGAAGCAGAAACCATAGGAATATTCAGCGTGATGCTTTTGGTCAGTCGGGTGCGTAAATCGGCGGTGTGAGGTAGAACACTAGAGTGCGCCGGTACCAATAACACGTCGTCAAAGGTAAGGGCTTCTTGTTTGATCCTGAGCATTGCAACAATCTCGCTGTGGCTGAAAAGATAGGGAATGTTGCGGCGCAATTTTAACGGTTTTGTCGGCGTATCACAAAGCTTTTTTTGTTTTATGTTACTCTGTGGCTCTGGTTGTTATCGCGCCCTGTTGTGAGTGTTATGCAAAACCCCGATATCTATAGTGTTTCCCGCTTAAACAGTGAAGTACGCCTGACACTGGAACTGCAGTTTCAAACGCTGTGGTTGCAGGGTGAAGTGTCTAATTTTGTCGCTGCCGCCTCCGGCCACTGGTATTTCTCGTTAAAAGACAGCGCCGCCCAAGTTAAATGCGCCATGTTTAAAATGGCTAACCGCAACAGCAGTTTTCGGCCGCAAAATGGCCAGCAAGTGCTTATCCGCGCCCGCATCAGTGTGTACGAGCCGCGTGGTGAATATCAGCTGTTGGCCGAATTTATCGAGAGCGCCGGTGCCGGCTTACTAAAACAGCAGTTTGAACAACTAAAGGCCAAATTGCAGGCTGAGGGCTTATTTGACCCGGCACGGAAAAAAGCGCTTCCCACGCAGGTGCAGCGCGTCGGGGTAATTACCTCGGCCACCGGCGCTGCCGTGCGCGATATCGTTACCGTGTTAGCGCGCCGCGCGCCCGGTATAGAAGTGATTATTTATCCGTCCCAGGTGCAGGGCGACACCGCCGCTGCCCAGCTTAGAAATATGCTAAGCACTGCGATACGGCGCAATGAAGTAGATGTATTAATTATTGGCCGCGGCGGTGGCTCATTAGAAGACTTATGGTGTTTTAACGATGAAGCCTTATGCCGTGCGGTAGCAGCCTGCCCCATTCCGATTGTCAGCGCTGTAGGCCATGAAATTGACTTTGCCCTCACCGACTTTGTTGCCGATATGCGTGCGCCAACCCCTTCGGCAGCGGCAGAGTTAGTTTCACCGGATCAGTCGCATTTGTCAGATCGGATACTGCAGCTGAAAAACCGCTTGCTGCAAGCACAACGCAGCCGCATGCAACAAGCCGCGCCCAAGCTGCTAAACCTGAGCCAGCGCTTATTAGCCTTGCACCCTAAACGGCGTTTGCAGCAACAGCAGCAGCGGCTGGACGAGCTGCAACTGCGCTTAAGCGCCAGTATCAAACGTGCAGTGCAGGCTGCGCAGCAACAGCAGCTTTACTTAGATAAAAGCCTGCGCCAGCTCTCCCCTGCCAAAGCGTTTACCCAGCAACAGCAGCATGTCCGCCAGCTGCAGCAGCGGCTGAAACAAGCGCAACAACAGCAGTTAAAGCAGCATACATTGCGCCTGGCCCAGCTTAGCAGCCAGCTAAACACTGTAAGCCCGCTGGCCACTTTAGCCCGCGGTTACAGTATTACCTTTGACGAAAAACAACAGGTGGTAACCTCTGCCAGCCAGCTAAAAGCCGGCGATAAGGTGGCCATTAAACTGGCCGAAGGCGGTTTTGATGCAAGAGTTGAACACAGCAGCAACTGACACTAACACTGACATTTTTTATACAGTTTTTGCACAATTTAGCCGTTACAGTAATGTTTTATCTGATGCAGGGAATTGCTGTGCGTAAACTGCTGTTGTACTTCGGCCTTGCTCTGCTAACTGGCAACAGCGCCGTCGGGGAGGAATCAACATTTAACTGGCAACTGGGCGTCGGTTTTGGCGTCAGCCATGGCCGTAACCTTGTGCCGGACTTTGATAGCAAGTTAAACGGCTTACCGCAGGTACAGATACACTTTGATTTTGAATACAAAAACTGGTTTGCCGAAACCGACAGTGTGCGCAGTGGTTACGTATTTGGCGACCCGACGCTGGGATATCGTTTAGTCAAAAACGACGATTACAATATTGCCCTGATCGCCGCAAACTATCATTATGGTTTTGGCCCTACGCTATCCTCCAACGATGGTTTGAGGCTTAAAAGCCTGGAAGGCCTGAACGATCGGAAACACGACCTGTTACCAGGGCTACGCTATCAGCAGCAACTTAGCGAAAACCAACGGCTTTCTGTGCAGCTTAGCAAAGATGTTATTGCCCACCACGGTGAAATAGTCAGCCTGTTTTACGGCCATCGCTTTGAATACAACAACTGGGATCTCTACCTTAATACCGAGTTAAGCTGGCACAGCGCTAAGCTGATTAATTACTACTACGGCGTTACCGCTACCGAAAGCCGGCCAGATAGACCTGAGTATCAGACAGGCAGCGGCTGGCGGCAGCACTTTGGCCTGGTTGGCGTTTATCCGCTGCATCCTAAATGGGTAATGGAGCTGGGGTCGGGCATAAACTGGTATAGTAAGGCGCATACTGATAGCCCGCTAACCCGGGATAAACCCGAATGGCAGTCTTTTGTTATATTCCGCTATGTCTATAAATAAAAGCTACTGCTATATCCTGATACTCGCTGGCTGTCTGTGGCCGGGCTGCGCTGCCGCTGACCAATTGCTGCAACTTACCCCGGCAACCTGCGTAACCTTACAACAGGGCCGCAGTTGTCACACCCAGGTGCAGGTGAGCTGGCAACTGCCCAAGGCCGACAATGTTTGCCTGTACCTGCAACAACAGGTTTTACACTGCTGGCAAAATAGCGCTGGCGCGCAGTGGCGCTGGCGCTTTGAACATGCCAGCAGCCAGCAATTAACATTATGGCAGCTGGATACCAACGGCCAGCCATCAGTGTTGCTCGACAGCGCCAGCGTAGAAGTGAACTGGGTACACAATGCGCAGAAAAAGCGGCTGTGGCGGCGCTTCTGACACTTGCTGACATTTTACTGACAAGCCTTGTACAACATGCTGCACAGCACTGCGCCAGAATACCATCACCGTTAATAACTCAGTGATGGGCAAAACAGTGAAACACACTAAATTAATCCTATTTAGCAGCTTAGCATTTTATTGCCATCCGGCTTATACGCTGGCACAGACTGCAAGCACGCAACAAACCAACGCTGTTAACAGCCAGGTGGAGCGTCTGACCATACAAGGCCAGCGCAATATGCCGCAGACAGAGGTGGATGAAGATACCCA
The DNA here is from genome assembly GCA_018826295.1 of Gammaproteobacteria bacterium. Lineage (GTDB taxonomy): Bacteria > Pseudomonadota > Gammaproteobacteria > Enterobacterales > Alteromonadaceae > Alishewanella. The sequence goes on along the minus strand of JAHJZX010000001.1, from coordinate 116,079 downwards.
AAAGCTGCTGAATGTTGCCGCCGTGATGGGTGATCCGATACAGGCCGTTTATACCCTGCCCGGCGTAATATATGACAGCACGGAAAGTGCCCCGGCAGTGCGGGGCTCGTCGCCGTATGATAATCATTTTATGCTGGATGGCCAGCGCAGCGGGCCTGTGCTGAATAACCTGTACGGCAGTGCTATCAACCCCGAACTGCTGGCGCAGTTTTCGTTATACCCTGCCGCCTTTGCCGCACCTTTTGGCCATGCCACCGGCGCCGTATTTGATTTGCGCCTGCGCGACCCTAAAGCGCAGCCGCTTAGCGCGGTAGTTGACTTAAATATGCTACGCACCTCAGTACTGGCAGAAGGCGCCCTGACAGAAAACCAGGCGTTTTATGCCGCCTACCGCTTAAGTACGCTGCAGCATTTTGTCGCTAAAGACGATGAGCTGGAAGATGGTGTAACGGTAACCAAACCGCCACAATTAAGTGACTACCAGCTACGCTATCAATGGCGGCCAGGGCAGCGGCATAAATTCACGTTAACCAGCTTGGGCGTAGCAGAAAAAGCCGGCATTAACATGTCCGCTGCTTCTGATGCCGGCCGGATAGATCCGGAAAATATCGGCGATGCGGCCTTTAATACTAACTGGCACAGTCAACAACTACGCTATCAATTTTTTGGCAACCACAGCCAGCAACTTAATCTGTCAGCGTTAAACCTGCAGCAAAACGAAAAAGCCTCCTTTGGCGACGCGCAGTTTTATCAGCTAAAGCAGCATTACCGCGAAGTGCAAATAAGCTGGCAACAACGGCTCAACGCTGCACTGTCATTGCATGCCGGTGCTGAAGCCGGTGAGCTGGATGTAAGCTATGAATATGATTTAATTCCATATTACTGCACCGACCATCAACAGGATTGCCAGGCCAACCGCGGCGAGCGCGAGCAGGACAACGACGGCTTAACCCAGCGTTATCACTCGGCCTTTATCGACAGCATTTGGCAACTAGGTAGCAACGTGCGCTGGCAATTGGGCTTACGTTATGACAAAGAGCGTGATACCAACGCCGCTATGCTGGCGCCACGTACGCAGCTACACTGGCAGTTAAGCGATACGTTAGCCTGGTTTGCCAGTGCCGGACGCCACCAGAAAACACCTGATTTGGAGCAAATTTTGCCCAAAGTCGGTAACCGCCGGTTAGACTCCCCCAAAGCAGACCACTACGCCACAGGCGGCAGTTATCAGTTTAACGGCTGGCAGCTCAAACTTGAGTTGTACTATAAAAAGCTATGGCATCTGGCCCGAGCCCTGGCGCCTGCTGAGGATAGCAGCGGCCAACACTACGCCAGCGATGTCAGCGGCAGCGCCCGCGGTGTAGAACTGATGCTGGAAAAACAACTGACAGACAACTGGTCTGGCTGGGTATCGCTTAGTTATTCACAGTCAGAGCGCAAAGATCCCCTTACTGCAGTCAGCACTGAATACCGGCTGGATACGCCGCTGGTGGTTAGTGCCGTACTGAATTACAAACTAAACCCGCATTGGACAATGGGTGCGGTTTTTACCGGCCGCTCCGGCAACCGCTACTCGCCCATTATTGGCGCCCGGCCTAATCCTCATCACCCGGATTATTTGCTACCGGTTTATGGCGAGCTAAACAGCGAGCGCCTACCGTTTTATCACCGGCTGGATGTCGAATTTAAGCGCAGCAGCCAGCTGTTTGGCCGGCCGGCCGAGTACACCATCGCCGTACGCAATTTATACAACCGGGAAAACATCAGCGGTTACTATCTGCTAAATACGCCTGATTCGCAAAGCTATAGTATCGACAAAGAAGAAGATCTGGGGATTTTCCCGTACGCCGGTGTTAAAATTTGGTTTTGACATTTTTGATACAAAATTGTCAAGCTTGCTGCGATATAGTAGCAAGCTTGCACCAGCTCAGGGAACGGCAAATTGAACACCATGCAGATAGCAGACACGGCTAACTTATTGCTGATTGAAGATGACATGGCACTGGCGCAATGGATAAGCGATTTCCTGCAACAACGGGGCTTTCAGGTCACCCATTTTAGCCGTGGTGACGTTGCGCTGGCACAGTGGCAACAGCATCAGGCAGATTTAATACTGCTTGATCTGATGCTGCCCGGCGTTAACGGTCTGGAAATTTGCCGACAGATCCGCCAGCAGTCAGACATCCCGGTATTAATGCTGACAGCGCAGGGCGAAGAGCTGGATGAAGTGCTGGCACTGGAAAGTGGCGCCAACGATTACCTGATCAAACCTATCCGACCACGGGCTTTACTGGCGCGGATCCAAAATGTACTGCGCCGGCTTCAGCTGCCGCAGCACAGCACAACCGAAGCGGAACAACTGCTGTTTGGTGTATTAACCCTGAGTAAGGTGTCGCACCGGGTAAGCCTGGCTGAGACTGAAATCAGCTTGTCTGCCACCGAATTTAAATTACTCTGGTTACTGGCCAGCAATGCCGGCACTGTACTAAGCCGGCAACAGGTATTTTTACATATGACAGGCCGCGACTATGACGGCTTAGACCGGCGCATAGATATGCTGATCTCAGTACTGCGGCGCAAATTAAATGACAATAGTAGCCAGCCACAACGGATAAAAACCATCTGGGGTAAAGGCTACTTGTTTGTTGCCGACGCCTGGCAATAAGCTGATGACGCGTATTTTTCTTGGCTTACTGCTTACCTGTCTGGTATCACTATTTGGCTTAGGTTACCTGCTCGATCGCCTGGCCGCTCAGCCGCTGGCGGCCGCGCCCGAGCCGCTGGCAGCAAAGTTACTGCATTATCTGGTGCAGCAAAGCCAGCATCTTAGCGAAGCAGAGTTAACCGGCTATTACCAGCAACAGGCCACGCATCTGGATATTGACCTGCAACTGGAGCCCTATCAGGCGCTGGCACTTCCAGCGGAGCTAATGCCGCTGCTAAGCTCTGGCAGTGGTTTAGCACTGGCCGGTGATCAACAGCAGTATTTGTTACGTCAATTACCGGCATATCCGCAGTGGCTGCTAAAAATGACGCTGCCCAATACCGACGAACACCATCCGCTTAGCTTATGGCTGACATTAGCGCTGTATCTGGGTATGGCATTGTTGCTACTGCTGTGGCAGTGGCCGTTAGTCAGCCGGTTAAAACTGCTAACCCGCGCTGCCGAGCGCTTTGGCCGTGGTGAACATAGCAGCCGTTTAAGTTTATCCAAATTTAGCTATATCCCCGGCTTGGAGCAAAGCTTTAACCGGATGGCCGATCAAATAAGCCAGTTGCTGCATGAAAACCAACTGCTGGCGAAAAGCCTGTCACACGACTTACGTACCCCCATTGCCTGCCTGCGCTTTGGCCTGGATGCCTTGTTTGATGTCAGCAGCAGCGAGAAAAAACAGCAGCTACTACAACGTATGGAGCAAGACGTCGACCGGATGGAAGCCATGGTTAACTCGTTCTTACAATTTGCCAGCTTATCCCGTACTGCACTTAGCCTGGAGTTTAGCCGTCAGCATATGCAACCCTGGTTACAGCACTATTGCCACAGCATTGAACCTTTGCTGGCGCAACAACAATTGCGTTTCTCCCTGTTAATGACAGCGCCGCCACTGCACAGCCAGATCAACCCGCACTGGCTGGAGCGGGCTCTAAGCAACATTATTAGCAACGCCTGCCGCTTTGCTAACAGCCAGCTGCAAATAACCTTGTCAGTTAAACAACAGCAGCTGCTTATTACCATTAGCGACGATGGCCCCGGCATAGCCATTACCGAGGAAAAAAATGTCCTGCTGCCCTTCGTTAAATTGGACACCGCAACAGAGGATACCTCACCGCACTTTGGCCTGGGCCTGGCTATCACGGCAGAAATTATTAAGTGGCATCACGGCAGTATTATTGTCGACCGGGATCCCGCACTCGCCGGCGCCCGCTTCAGTATTTACCTTAACCTCTGCAATTAGCATTTTAAGCAAACCGGTGTTTTACCTATGCCATGCCGTGATAAACGGCTGTCTTCCGGTAAAAAAGCAGCCGATATGAGATCGGCTTACGCCAGCCATACGTAATCCCGCACTGACCACTTAGTGCGGAAGTATCCCTTCCGCCCGATAACAGCGCAGGTTTTTGACATGAAAACGTTTACTGATTTACTGCTGATTAGTTTGATATTGCTTTCCTTCCCGCAAACGGTTGCAGCGCAAGATGGCAAAACGGCGCTGGTACCTTTACCTGCAGTCGACGACTTTACCCGTGGTAATGACGGCTGGGCGTTTGCGCTTGGTGCGGGCATTGAATATGAAACCGCCTACGAAGGCTCAGACGAATTTGGGGTTGAAATACAGCCAGCCGGTGCCGTGCAGTGGCGCAGCGGCGATAACATTTTCTACTTTGCCGGCGAGGCGGCGGGCTGGCGCGGCCTCCGTGCAGATACCTGGCTGCTGGAAGCCTTAATAGGCTTTGACGAAGGCCGGGAAGAAAGCGACTCTGACGATGGCCGCCTCAATGGCTTGGGCGATATTGAAGAAGGCGTTGAATTAGTGCTGCAGGCGCGACGGGCTTTCTCCAGCGACTGGCGTTATTGGTTGGTAAGCCGGCTGGTCACAGGTGACAACGGTAACCTTGGCCTGTTTGGTGTCGGCCGTCGCTTCGGCGATAAAACCGACGGTTCCGGCTCGGAGATTAATCTGGTGGCGGTATTTCACGACAGCAAATATGCCAATACCGGCTTCGGCGTCACTGCAGAGCAATCACTGGCATCGGGTTTAGCCGAAACCCGATTAAGCAGCGGCTTACGCTCAATCGGCATTGACTACAACTACCGGCATAATATCAACGACAACTGGCAGATTTTCGCCGAGGCATTGTACGAGCACTTTAGCAGCGAGGTTCGTAACAGCCCCATCGCCCGCAGCAACTATGAAGCCGAAATAGGTATTGGGTTTGTTTATATCTTCTAGATTCACTTTGCTGCACAAGTGACACAGCAGAATGCGGCTTTGGGTAATAAATGGCGACGTCTGGCTTAGCTGTACTAGCTTAGCCCAGTTCGGTAACCTGTAAGCCGCCCTGTGCAATGACCGGATCTAATAGTGATAACGGCACGAGATGACCGTAATGGTATTGTCTTCAACTGCGTACACCAATCGATTCGTATCATCTATACGTCGCGACAAAAAACCCGCTAAGTATTCTTTTAACGGCTCTGGTTTACCAATACCTGCAAACGGTGAGCGTTTAACGTCGTTTATAAGTTTGTTTATCCGTTTAAGCGTTTTTTTGTCCTGGGTTTGCCAATATAAGTAATCGCTCCAGGATTCGTCAGTCCATGACAGTAAACGACTACTCATCAATCAAATCTCTGCGGCTTGCCTTACCGGCTTTGAATTGCTCAATTGAACGATTCAAGTGCTCAGCATTTGCCGGTGAACGCAGTAAGTGCACCGTTTCCATCAAACTGTTGTAGTAGTCTAACGACATTACAACAGCGTCTTGCGCATCACGGCGCGTAATCACCGCGGTATCTGCGTCATTAACGACAGAATCTAATACCGCTTTCAGGCTATTTCTTGCTTCCGTAAAAGACACAATTCTCATACAACCCCCACATGTACAACTTAGCGGACAAGTATAGCCACAAGCCTTAACTTGTACAATATAATGAACATGTCGATTTTGACTGGCAAGACCGAAATTTAGCGCGGAAAGCCGCGCAGTAGGCCAACGTCGAAGCCAGCATTATTTGTTTGAAAAAGGGTCGGAGACAATTAAATCAAATTCATATAATTAATTATATTTCAGCAATTTATGTGAAATATCGATTATTAGCTACGACTCCATTTTCCGTTATGGCAGTGAAAGCTATCCATTATCCTGTGGGATATGTGATGGCTTTGGCCGTGTTTAGCTGTATATTTCTGTACGAATTGATTGGTCTAAAGGTATCAGCAAACATATGACGCCATTGCTTGTTTTGCTATTTGTTACAGCACAGCCTTCGGCTATTGGCTTTACTGAACATGGTAGGGCTTTTGTCACTTTACTAACTTGCGCAGAGCATACCATTGGCTTTTCTACTGCAGAGAAGCAACAGCTTATGGATCTGGCTTTTGACCTTTCTGATGACGCCAAAGCACTGGCCAGCGAGGATGATCTAAGTTTTGTAATTGGCATGACAGAGCAGCAAGAGCTACTGGCAGAGCACGCTTCTAAAGTACCTAGTCATACGTACAATAGCTTAAATGCGCAGGTCTCAGCATATCTGGACAAAGCATCTTGCCAGGCGACTGAGCAAAGCGCGCAGGCTTTGCTGGAAGCACTTAAAGAACGACTACCGGAGTAATGTTTAGTTGTAATCAACACGCAGTAATCCTAGACGGTACAACAAATCTACCAGACGATGCCCCACTAATTATCCGGGGCTATTCTGAATTAATCCGCGAGAACTTAATTTTCGACTTGGTGGGCAACCTCTATCGGTTGCTTGGCAAATTCCGTTTGCGAAACTCCAGAAAAAAGTAACCCCTCACAGGGCGCTGATCCTACGGGTAGCGGGAGGGGTGTTGTTACGTGATATTGTAGTGATCGACGGTTACTTATCAAGTTTAGCTACGTTTATTCCTTAGCTAAATTATGCCTCAGATAGCACAGTTTTATCATTTTGATGGTGAAGCATTTCTTAGTGCGCTATAGCAACTGCTATGCAGAGTAGCCGTTAATTAGCTACGACCTCATTTTCTGAAATTTAGCGCGGAAAACCGCGCAGCGGGCTAGCGTCGTAGCCAGCCCTTATTTTTTCGAAAAAGCCAAAAAGGGTCGGAGACAATTAAAGTTAAGTTTATATAATTAATTATATTTCAGCGATTTATGCAAAATGGCGATTATTAGCTGCAATCCCATTCTCCTGCGGAAAGGCAGTCCCAGCCCCGAAGGGGCGACAACAGCCGCTTGTTAAGGTTTTGGATCATACTGGGACCACCGCCACTCATCCGTGACTCGCAAACCATAGCTTTTGCCTATTTCCTTGATGAGACCCGCTTGTCCTTCAATGCTGCCCTCAGTCCAGTTATCCCATTCGCAGTTAAGTCTGGCTCCGTCCTTCTCTAGCTTCACTTGACCGTAGTCAATCCATGCATCAAAGCCATCATAGACGTATGTCTTTTGCCAGCCGGAACTGATCAAAGAGTCCAGTAGAGTGTTGAACTGTTCGGTTGGAATATCCTTGATCGTGGCAAGCCCCAAGGCCTTAAACCTCAACTTCGCACCGCTTCTTAAGAATCTTGCTATTGGATTCATACGGGCCTTAACGCCGCCAGCAACTGCCGGAGTGAATTGGCTGCTTTTTTGCGTATTTTTGCGTATTTTTGCAAAAAAGGAGACAGTTTACGGAGGTCAGATTGACTGGCTTTGTTAGGCATTTTTATACCTTGATCTCATTACTGATATAGCCTTACCAAACGTAGTTGCCCCAATTAAGCCATATATAGAATATGTAATAAATTGCTCAATAACGCTAATCCAGCCCCACAAGGTCCGTTCATTATTAACGACCATTTCTCGATAGGTACCATAATAATTTTGACCAGAAGAATACGAACCGTTTCCACCTGAGGATGTAACCCACATAATCAGGAATAATATCACTACAGGAATTATTGCACCTACCAGAGCAAGATTAACCTGGGACGATTTACTTTTATAGTCGAGAACAAAATATGTTGGAAGCCCGACAACCAACACAATAATTCCAGTTACTAATGCAACAAAAAAAGCATAGAAAAGCGCTTGATTGATGAGATACCCAGCCGGATCATGCATCACTGAAGGCGCAAACACCCAAACCGTAGAGATTAGTGTAATTTCTATCACAACAATCAGTGTCGCTGCTATAAATATTGGTACTTGCTTCATTGCCAATTCGTATGCCTAACGCAAAGCTTTGGGGCGACTGGAGCGCAGCGTAAGCCGTCCCAGCCACGACAGTGGCGACAATAGCGCCTTGTTATGCCTGATTTGCAAGCCAGGCCTCCGCCTCTTCCTTAAGGTGAATTAGAAATTTAACTTCCGCTTCATCTCTAGGTAAATCAGTGTAATAGAGAATTCGTGAACCATCACGACAATCCCAAACTTCTCTGAGCCAACAAAAAATATGCTCAAAACCGAGATTACTTCCTAGATACTTTCCATCTGGTAGTTCGTCAGTTATTTCGTGGTGAACATCCCAATACAGGAAATTAGCACCAACCATTAAATCTATCTCTCCCGATACCATTTTTTCTATGGTGTCTCTTGCTAAATATTTTGCAGCTTCAATTTTTGGAGGAACGGTTAAACCCAACTCAATAATTGCTTTTTCGAACATTGGTCCCACGGTTGCCATTACCGGATATAGCTCCATTGCAAGGAAGTTTAGTGAGTCCGTAAAAATACCTTGTGTTAGCCACAAGTCTGCAAGCTGAACAATTTCTTCGCTGGAAAGCAACCCAAGTTTATATTTCGAAATAGCAATTTCAGGCTTCATAATTCAAAAGGCATAACGCTTATTCGGCGGAAAAATCCGTACTTAAACACGGGTTTTTCCGCCTTTGTAAACTTAGTGTTTATGACATTACAGCGGTTTTAGATTATTTACAACGCCTTACAGGTACAGCTTAGTTTAGCCATATCGACAAATACGGAAATCTCCGTCTAATAAAGGCTTTCGCTGGTCGCTGCATAAAAATACAATGCTGTTTTTGGCTAAGCAGAGCGTTATGTCACATAACACCATTTCTTTGAACAAACAGCGCCAGCCGTTGCACCACCTGGACTCGGTGTGGCTATTTGGTTATGGCTCACTGATTTATAAAACCGACTTTGCCTATCTGGACGCTAAACCGGCATGCATTTATGGCTGGGCGCGGCGGTTTTGGCAGGGCTCGCATGATCACCGTGGTACGCCACAGGCACCGGGGCGGGTGTTAACCCTGGTTGCAGCAGCCGGTGCGCGCTGTGCTGGTATGGCGTATCAGGTAACACCCGATACCTTTGAGCATTTAGATCATCGCGAGAAAAACGGTTATTTGCGTGTGTTTACGCCACTACACTGGCTAACTGATTCCGGCAACAGCGAGCTGGGCCAAACTAAAGGCGTGGTGTATTTAGCCAGCGCCGATAATGAAGCGTATTTAGGCCCGGATTCCGATGCCGCCATCGCAGCCCATATTGCCAGAAGCGCTGGCCCGAGCGGGCCAAATAGCGAGTATGTGCTGAAACTGGCGCAGGCGCTGCGCGCTATGAATGAACAGGACGAGCATGTGTTTGCCATTGAACGCGAGCTGTTAAAGCAATTAGATCGGTAAGAACGTAACAACCGGCAGCAAATTACTGTGTACTGTTTATTGGGGTAAAGTAGCGCCCTTTATGCCGGGCGCTTGATAAGACGATTGTGGTACAGATCTTCAACCGGGAAAATCATCGTGTAATCATCCCAGTTCAGGTTACCGTCTTCCAACTTGTAAGCCAGAAAGTTGTCCAGCTTTTTATACGGCTCGTAATCCGGATGACCAACTGAGAAAATAAAGGGCGCAAAGTCGACAACAGAGCTGTGACCATCGCTAAACGTGATATCCAGAATATGTCCCGTTATATGCTGTGCATTAACTACCGATAGTGCGGACATTTTTCACCTTTTGTGTAATAAGTTGCGGGCTAATGTGCTTTTTCTAAACGAAGTAGTCTAGCCATTTCTTCACTATGTCGTTAGCATAAGCACGCAGCACACATACTAATGATAACTATTATCATCTTTTACAGTATGGCATAATTGCGCTCAGGCCATTCAGTAAGGACTGTTATGCGTAATACTATTAATGCCATTGTCACTGATGTTCATCACTGGAATGACACCCTGTTTAGCTTTAAAACCACGCGCGAGGCATCTTTTCGCTTTGAAAGCGGTCAGTTTGTTATGCTTGGGTTGGAAGTTGGCGGCCGGCCTTTAATGCGTGCTTACAGTATCGCCAGCCCGCATTATGAAGAAGAACTCGAGTTTTTCAGTATCAAGGTGCCGGACGGTGCGCTGACATCAAGACTGCAGAATATCAAAGCCGGCGACCAGATTATGCTAACGGTACGACCTGCCGGCACCCTGGTACCCGGTTATCTTATTCCCGGTAGACATTTGTATTTATTAAGCACCGGTACCGGGCTGGCGCCTTTTATGAGCATCATCCGCGACCCGCTTATTTACGAGAGTTTTGAGAAAATTATCCTGGTGCATGGCACGCGCTGGTGCTCTGAACTGGCCTACCAGCAGGAAATTGAACAGGTATTACCAAACAACCCTTACTTTGGCGAAGCAGTTAGCGACAAGCTGATTTATTACCCGACAGTAACACGGGAAGTTTATATCAGAAACGGCGTGCCACATCAGGGGCGCATTACCGATTTACTGGACAGCGGTAAGTTACTTGCCGATATTGGTATGCCTGCACTTAACCCGGCGCACGACAGGTTTATGCTATGCGGCAACGATGCCATGCTGCAACAGCTGATGGCCATGTTAGATCAGCATGGTTTTTCTAAAGCCAATTCACGCACTATGGGGCACTACGTTATAGAGCAAGCCTTTATTGAAAAGTAATTAAGCATAAAAAAACCGGGAAGGCATAACACCAACCCGGTCTTTAGCACGCTTAACGTCGTTGCGGCAATAAAAACCCAACCCGACAAACTAAGCACTACGCATTCAGCACTTACTCTTTCACCACATCAATAAAGTACTTCACTTCACCGTCTACCAGTTCACGTACTAAGCCGTGCACGTCGGTTTCAAAACCGGGGAAGGCGCTGTTAAAGGCGCGGGTAAACTGCAGGTAGTTAATAATGGTTTTGTTAAAGCGCTCACCCGGCACCATTAGCGGTATACCAGGCGGATACGGCGTTACCAGCATAGCGGTAACACGACCTTCAATTTCATCGATGGATACGCGCTCTATTTCGCGGTGTGCCATTTTGGCCCAGGCATCAGCTGGCGTCATCGCGGTTTCAATATGCGACAGATACATCTCTGTGGTCACCTTGGCCACGTCGAACTTGCGGTACATATTGTGAATTTGCTGACACAGATCGCGCAGACCTACTTTTTCATAGCGCGGGTGTTTTTTGGCAAATTCCGGCAGTACACGCCACATAGGCAGGTTTTGATCGTAGTCGTCTTTAAACTGCTGCAGCTCGGTAACCATGGAGTTCCAGCGGCCTTTGGTAATGCCGATGGTAAACATGATAAAGAACGAATACAGACCGGTTTTTTCGATTATGATACCGTGCTCAGCCAGGTATTTGCTGACGATAGCGGCTGGTATGCCTTGCTCATCAAACTGACCATGCAGGTTTAAACCCGGCGTAATAATAGTGGCCTTAATCGGGTCGAGAATATTAAAGCCCGACTCGATAGCGCCAAAACCATGCCAACTGTCTTTAGCGTGCAGCGTCCAGTTGTCACGTGTGCCGAGGCCTTCTTCCGGTAATTCGTCCGGGCCCCAGACACGGAACCACCAGTCGTCATCGCCAAACTCGTCGTCAACTTTACGCATAGCGCGGCGAAAATCGATCGCTTCCATTAAGCTTTCTTCTACCAGTGCCGTGCCGCCCGGTGCTTCCATCATCGCCGCCGCGACGTCACAGCTGGCAATAATGGCATACTGCGGGCTGGTTGAGCTGTGCATCAGGTACGACTCGTTAAAGCGGTGCGTATCCAGGCTGCGCTTTTCGGCATTTTGCACCAGAATTTGCGATGCCTGCGATAAACCCGCCAGTAGCTTATGCGTCGACTGGGTAGCAAATACCAGAGTGTCTTCAGAACGCGGCCGGTCTTTGCCGATAGCATGCATATTTTTGTAGAAATCATGGAAGCTGGCATGTGGCAGCCAGGCTTCATCAAAATGCAGCGTATCGATAGTGGAGCCCAGTTCCTGCTTAATTTCTTCCACGTTATACAAAATACCGTCATAGGTACTTTGCGTAATGGTTAAAATGCGCGGCTTTTTGTTTTTTGCATTACGGGCAAACGGGTTGGCTTCTATCTTTTTCGCAATCGCGGCTGGTGAAAACTCACTTTTCGGGATCGGGCCGATAATGCCGTAGTGGTTACGGGTTGGCATTAAAAACACCGGTATAGCGCCGGTCATAATGATCGAGTGCAGTATCGACTTATGACAGTTACGGTCTACCACCACGATATCGCCGGGTGCCACTACCGAGTGCCAGACCATTTTGTTCGAGGTAGAAGTACCGTTAGTGACAAAGAACAAATGATCGCAGCTGAAGATGCGCGCGGCATTTTGCTCACTTTGTGCAACCGGGCCGGTGTGGTCCAGCAGCTGGCCTAACTCGTCTACTGCATTGCAGACATCGGCACGCAGCATGTTTTCACCAAAGAACTGGTGAAACATCTGGCCAACCGGGCTTTTTAAAAAGGCTACGCCACCAGAGTGGCCCGGACAGTGCCAGGAGTAAGAGCCGTCGGAGGCGTAATCCATCAGCGCGTTAAAAAATGGTGGTGCCAACGCATCCAGGTACTTTTTCGCTTCGCGGATAATGTGCTTGGCAACAAATTCCGGCGTGTCTTCAAACATATGAATAAAGCCGTGTAGCTCACGCAGCACATCATTCGGCACATGGCGTGTGGTGCGGGTTTCCCCGTATAAGAAGATAGGAATATCGGCATTGCGTTTGCGTACTTCTTTAATAAAAGTACGCAATTCGCCAAGCGCCAGCGCCACTTCTTCGGCACTGCCACTACCAAACTCTTCATCGTCTATTGATAAAATAAAACACGACGCCCGGCTGGCCTGCTGGGCAAAGGCGCTTAAGTCGACATAGCTGGTGTAACCGACCACTTCAAAACCATGGCTACTAATAGCTTCGGCCAGATCACGGATCCCCGAGCCTGAAATATTTTCAGAGCGGAAATCTTCATCGATAACAATTACCGGGAAACGAAAATTCATGCCTGTATCCTTATTGATCCAGCTTTTTACGTGCCTTCATCAACCGCTCGCGTTTGTATTTTTGCAGCGGTGTTTCAGTGTTCTTTTTGTTTGGTGCAAACGGGTTTTCGCCTTCGCGGAATTCGATGCGTATTGGCGTGCCCATCATCTGCAGCGCTTTGCGGAAGTAGTTCATCAGATAGCGCTTGTAAGAGTCCGGCAGATCATCCACCTGGTTGCCATGAATAACAATTAACGGCGGGTTATAACCACCGGCATGAGCGTACTTCAGTTTTACCCGGCGACCATGCACCAGCGGCGGCTGGTGATCTTCCTGCGCCATTTTCATAATGCGGGTTAACAGCGCCGTGCTGTGGCGTTTGGTTGCACTGTCAAAGGCTTCTTCTACCGATTCAAATAAATTGCCCACGCCTGAACCGTGCAGTGCCGAGATAAAGTGCAACCGGGCAAAGTCAATAAAGCCTAAACGGCGATCTAATTCGCGTTTTACTTCATCTTTAATGCCATCGTTTAAGCCATCCCATTTGTTTACCGCTATCACCAGCGAGCGGCCGGAATTGAGCACAAAACCTAAAATGCTTAAATCCTGATCAGAAATACCTAAGCGGGCGTCCAGCACTAAGATCACCACGTTGGCATCTTCAATGGCTTGCAGCGTTTTAACTACGGAAAACTTTTCCACCATATCGTCAATTCTGCCGCGGCGACGCACACCGGCAGTATCAATCAGGGTGTAATCACGCTCATTACGCTGCATTGGAATATAAATAGAGTCGCGCGTGGTACCCGGCATATCAAATACCACTACCCGCTCTTCACCCAGTATTCGGTTAGTTAGCGTGGACTTACCCACATTGGGCCGGCCTACTATCGCCAGTTTGATATGTTCGCTGCGCAGCCTGGCAGCTTCGGCATCGGCCTGCTCTTCGGTCAGCGTTTCAAGCTGCGGGCCTTCGTCATCAACAATCTCGCCAGCCAGCCGTTTTTGCTGCTCTTCACTTAGTAGCGGCACCAGCGCCTGGTTTAACAACACTGACACGCCACGGCCATGGGCCGCCGCTATGGCATACACTTCGCCCAGACCTAAACTGTAAAAATCAGCAATGGCAGTATCAGCATCAAGACCGTCAGTTTTATTGGCTACCACAAAAACTTTCTTTTCTACCTTGCGGATATGCGCTGCAATGGCTTCATCGCCAACAGTGGCGCCGACACGGGCATCCACCATAAACAATACCACATCGGCTTCATCAATAGCTTTGAGCGATTGCTCAGCCATTTCCACTTCAATGCCTTGCTCGTTGCCGTCGATACCGCCGGTATCCACTACAATAAATTCCAGCCCTTCATAATTTACCGAGCCGTATTTACGGTCACGGGTCAGGCCGGGAAAATCGGCTACCAACGCATCACGGGTGCGGGTTAAACGGTTAAAAAGTGTCGACTTACCGACATTGGCTCGCCCTACCAGGGCAACGACAGGCAACATTAGGTGCACCTCAAAAATAACAAAACAGGCCAAGTACTGGCCTGTTTAACAACACATCCACCCGCGTTTAAGGCTTAGGGTGTTTGTAATAAGACTAGCTCACCGTTCCGGCTTTGCACCAGCAAATAGCTACCGTCGGTTACCGCTTCAGTATAAAACCCGGAACTGTCCATACTCTGGCGGGCAACAAAGTCACCGGTATTGCGGTTTAGCCAGTGCAGATTGCCCTCGCTGTCTCCTACTACCAGATAATCTTTGTACACCACAGGTGCCGTCAGATAATGCTTATTTAACGCCAGCTGCGACCAAAGCTCAGTACCATTGCGGCTGTCTACGCTGTAGATCCGGCCAGTAGAATCAACCAGATACAGAATATCGCCGGCGGCGGTTAAATTACGGAAGCTGGCGTAATCGCGCTTCCATAGCTGACGGCCACTGCGTAACTCCATCGCTACCAGCTCGCCATTATAGGCAATGCTGTACACGGTGCCGCCACGTACTACAGGTTTGGCGTCAACATCAACTAAACGCGATAAATCCGTGCTTCCTTTGGGTACAGCAACAGCTTCTTCCCAGGCCTGATAACCACGATCGGCTATCAGCACGCCTAAATGACCACTGCCAGAGCCATAGATCACACCACCAGCCTGGATCAGCGGTTCACTGACACCGCGCAGTGTTAATGCAGGTTGCTCATTTTCAAACTGCCAGCGCTGTTCGCCACTATCCGGGTGCAATGCCACCAGAGTACCGGCGCCGGTTGCCACGACAACCAGGCCTTCACCTACTGCAGGGCTTACCAGCACTTCACCTTTTACTTCAACCCGCCATACCAGCTCACCGGCAGCAGACAATGCAACAACATCGCCATTTTCAGTCCCAAAATACAGCTTATCGTAGCCATAACTCAGGCCGCCGGAAATCCGCGCGTTATCTCCCGACCAGACATCACTGATGCCACTCCACATCGAGCTGCCATCTGGTTTACGTAGATCGAATTGCCATTTGCGTTTACCCGTTTGCAGCTCGTAAGCGCTGACTAAGCCTTCGCGGCTGGCGGCATAAACGGTATCGTTCACAATAATCGGTGTCAGCTTAGACTCATAATGCGCTACGCCCGAGCCCAAATCCTGATCCCACACTACCTTGGGTGCAATAATGTTCGTTACCGGCGGTAACACTAACTCTTCTTTGCTGGAACAGGCTGACAACGCCACAGCGGCCAGAAGTAACAGCGGTTTTACTGATAAATTCACACTCACCTCGTTATACTGCTGTGACGTGTGCTAAGTCATCCAGCTTTACCTGCAACAATTGGCTGTTTTCACCGGCGTTTTTCAGCGCCAGTTGATAAGCGGCTTTCGCCTCTGCCAATTTACCCGCCTGCAATTGCACATCGCCGGTCAGTTCGGCTTGTAACGCAATAAAGCTCTGTGGTACTGGCTTAGCTAACGTAGTCAGAGCAGCATCTAATTTACCCTGCTCACGCTGTAAGCGCGCCAAACGCAGTTGCGCCACAGCCGCCAGTGCCGGTTCTTTAATCTGGCCCAGTGCCCAGTTCAACTGAGTTTCGGCCTTATCAAACTGTTGCAACGCTATGGCATCTTTGGCTGCCAGCAAGGCCGCCATTACGGCATAACTGTCTTTGTTGCCAGCATCAATAAAACCCTGCGCCTGGGCTACCCAGTCTTCGCTGGCATTGTCAGTGCGCTGCTCTACCAGCTGACTAAAACGGCTGGAGGCTTGCTCTGCATTACCGCGCTGCTCTGCCTGATAAAAACGAAAACCATAAAGCACTGCCAGACCCAGTACGACACCGCCAACAATAGCTTTGCCGTACTCGTGCCAAAACCGCTTTATTGCTTCTACCTGTTGTTCTTCGCTGCTATAAATTTCCACTGCATTACTCCAAGGTGCGGCACAGGCCTGTTAAGCTTGCTCAGCCAGTGCGTTAGCCAGTTCAGTTAATAAGATTGTCTGTTGGGGTTTGTCAGCGCGCAGCCATTTGACAGTGATCTCACCGCGCGCAAGTTCTTCTTCCCCTAAAATTAAGCCAATGCCGGCGCCGGATTTATCCGCCCGCTTCATCTGCTTCTTTAAATTACCGCCGCCACAATGCACCATAATCCGTCTGAGCGGCAAGTCAGTTCGCAGCCTTTCGGCAACAGACAAGGCGGCAAGTTCCGCTGCTTCGCCCAGCGCCATCAGATAAATATCTGCCGCAGCCGGTAAGGCTGGCAGTAAATTCAGCGTTTGCAGCAACAGCACCAGCCGCTCGAGGCCTAAAGCAAACCCCACTGCCGGCGTGGCTTTACCACCCAGTTGTTCAACTAAACCATCATAACGGCCACCCGCACAGACGGTGCCCTGGGCGCCCAGCTCAGTGGTAACCCACTCAAATACGGTTTTGTTATAGTAATCCAGCCCGCGTACCAGGCGTGGGTTTAAACTAAACTCAACACCGGCCTGCGTTAACAACTGTTGCAAGCGGGCAAAATGTGCCGCCGACTCGTCATCCAGATAATCGGCCAGCTTAGGCGCGGCGGCTAATATTTCGGCCAGCGCCGGATTTTTGCTATCTAACACCCTGAGCGGATTAGTATACATGCGGCGCAGGCTATCTTCATCAAGTAGTGCTTTATGCTGCTCCAGATAAGCAACCAGTGCATCGCGATAAGCGGCGCGTGCATCGCTTGAGCCTAAAGAGTTCAGTTCCAGCTTAACATAGGGTGTTAACCCTAACTGTTGCCACAACCGGCTGCTCAGGATGATAACTTCAGCGTCAATATCGGCCGAAGCAATACCAAAAGCCTCCAGGCCAAACTGATGAAACTGCCGGTAGCGGCCTTTTTGTGGCCGTTCATGGCGAAACATTGGCCCGGTGTACCACAGCCGTTGTTCCTGATTATACAGTAAGCCATGCTCATTGCCGGCCCGCACACAACAGGCGGTGCCTTCCGGGCGCAACGTTAAGCTGTCGCCATTGCGATCGGCAAAGCTGTACATTTCTTTTTCGACAATATCGGTGACTTCACCGATCGAGCGCTTAAACAGTTCGGTCATTTCCACAATCGGAAAACGAATTTCGCTGTAGCCATAGCTGGCAACCGTTTGGCGCAATATCTGCTCTACGTATTGCCAGGCCGGAGTATCCTGCGGCAGGCAATCGTTCATGCCGCGAATGGCCTGAATTTGCTTCGACAAAATGAAATTTCCATCGGTTTAAGTTAAAAAGCAGCGGCGATTATAGGCGCAAGGCGCCTAAACACCAAGCCCGTACTGGTTTAATCCAGCTGGCGTACTGCAATTTTTTGCTGCAGATAGTCGCGCACCTGTTGTTCCAGTTGCTCGGCGACCTGCTCGTTATCCAACCGCAGTTTTTGCCGTTGGCCGTTAATATAAAAACCGCTTTTTTTACTGGCTCCGGCCACGCCTAAATCTGACACCAGAGCTTCGCCCGGGCCATTTACCACGCAGCCAATCACCGATACCGTTAGAGGCTCAATCACATCTTCCAGCCGCTCTTCAAGCTGGTTCATGGTTTTGATCACATCAAACTCCTGCCGCGAACAACTGGGGCAGGCAATAAAATTAATACCGCGTGAGCGGATACGCAGTGACTTTAAAATATCAAAGGCTACTTTAACTTCTTCTACCGGATCGGCGGCCAATGAAATACGTAGCGTATCGCCGATACCTTCGGCCAGTAACATGCCTAAACCAATAGCCGACTTTACCGCACCAGCCCGGGCGCCACCGGCTTCGGTAATACCCAAATGCAGCGGCTGCTTAATTTGTTTTGCCAGCAACCGGTAAGCACCCACTGCCAAAAACACATCGGAGGCTTTAACGCTGACTTTAAACTGATCAAAGTTCAACCGATCCAGAATTTCAACATGCCGCATAGCCGACTCGACCAGCGCTTCTGGTGTGGGCTCGCGGTATTTTTCCTGAATATCGGCTTCCAGTGAGCCACCGTTAACGCCGATACGGATAGGAATATTGTAATCGCGCGCACAATCTACCACGGCACGAATACGGTCTTCCCGGCCAATATTACCCGGGTTTATCCGCAGGCAATCTACGCCGTATTCTGCCACTTTAAGCGCAATACGGTAATCAAAATGAATATCAGCCACCAGCGGAATAGGCGACTGCTGCTTAATCAGTTTAAAAGCCTCAGCGGCTTCCATTGTCGGTACCGAAACACGGACTAAATCAGCACCGGCTTTAGCAATTGCCTGTATTTGTGCCACTGTTGCTGCTACGTCGGTGGTACGGGTGTTAGTCATCGATTGTACAGCGATCGGTGCATCACCGCCGATCAGCACATTACCAACACGAATTTGCGTGCTTTCACGCCGTTTAATCGGATTTTCTGCAAACATGCTTATTCTGACTCTGGAATACTAAACTTTGCCACTCTGCCACCGGGAAACGACGACATATCTACGGCCTGCTGATTAAAGTTAATTTGCACTACACTGGGGTTGCCCAATGTCACTTCAAATGGTGCTTTGCCCTGCAATTGCATAACATAACCGCTTTGCTTGGTGCCATAGGCCACCCTATTACCGGCAGCGTCCACCACATTGACCCAACAATTGGCACTAAAGCGCATTTCCAGCTCGTCCAGTAAAGGCTCTGTCGTTAACGGCCCGCTGTCGGACTGTTGCACTGGCTCTTCAGCTAACTGCGCCAGCATCGACACTATCTGGTCCGCTGTCGGCTCAATGCTGCTATTCTCTGTCTCGATACCTTCTAAAGGGGCTACAACTGGCAACTCACTATCGGTTACCGCAGCGGACAACTCGGCTTGCGGCGTTGCGGCAGGTTGCACAACATTTCGTTCGCTTTGCCACCACCAGATAAACAGCAATACCAGCAATAATGCGATGATGGCGTAGGTCAGCCACATAAAGCGGTTTTCAGTGGCCTGATGGGCAGCCCGGTTAGAAAAGGTCCGCATCGGTTTAGCCGTGTTATGTTTGTCGCCGTGCTTACCATAGGCGGCTAAAAGTTCTTGTTCAGGTAACTTCATCAGCCGGGCGTAGGCACGCACATAGCCACGGGCATAGGTCTCGAGGGTACCGTCTAGCTGATCTGATTCCAGCTTAACCACCACATCTGGTTTAAGGTTTAGCTGCACCGCGACCTGCTGCTGGCTTAAACCGCGCTGTTCGCGGGCTTGTTGCAGTTGCTGCCCTACAGTTAAGGCCGGTATTTCAGCTGTCATTGCGTAACACTTGCCGGGTCAACCACATAAACTGCTTGACCTACCTGTAAGGTGCTGTATTCGGTTAAACCGTTCCAGCTCATAAATTTGTCCAGTTTTATGTTGTAGCGGTATGAAATACCAAACATCGTTTCGCCACTGGCAACAATATGTACATCGGTAGTGCTTACTGTCTGCTGCCGCTCGGCTACGACGGCGACGGCAGCTTCAAGCTGTTGCGCCGATACCGGCTCCAGCCATATTTTCTGGCCGGTTTTAATTACCGACTCCGGCGTCAGCTGGTTCCACTGCATCAGCTTTTGCAAACGGATATTATGTTTTACTGAAATGGCGTACAGCGATTCTGCCGCCTGCACCAGATGAAACGCCGGCTCAACTGCAGAAGCCATATCGTTCCCGCCAGTCTCTGGCTGCGCCAAAGTCAGCGTAGATGCTTCTGGCATCGGCTCTTCTGGCATCGCCTCTTCTGATATAGCCTCGTTCGCCAGCTCAGTTTCAACAGCTACTTCAGGCTCAGTCGGCGCAAGTTCCGGCTCAAGCGCAGCGAGTTCAGTTTCAGCGGCCATTTCAGGCTCAGTTGGCGTAAGTTCCGGCTCAAGCGCGGCGAGTTCAGTTTCAGCGGCCATTTCAGGCTCAGTTGGCGTAAGTTCCGGCTCAAGCGCAGCGAGTTCAGTTTCGGCGGCCATTTCAGGTTCAGTTGTCACGGTTTCTTCGGCTGTCGCCACTACGTCTGCGCTCAGCTCAGGCTCTGCCGGCATCGGCTCCGGCTCAGCTGTCTGTGGTGTGGTTGTAGCTTCAACGGGTAACGGCGGCGTTTTTGTAGCCGCAGCGGTGTTAGCCGCCAGTGCGCCAGCAATGCCACTAGCGGTATTGCTTAATTCTGTCCGCGGCCGGCTAAAAGATGTCACAGCGGGTTCATCGTCTGCAGCAGTTTTTCGTTTTACCACTTTCAATTTAGGATTAGCTACCGGTTTAGCTGGCAGCGGTAACTTATCCGCAGAAGGGTCTGGTGTGACAATGTTGGCCATCAAGCTGTCTTTATAGCGCTCGCGTAACTGTTCAAACTCGCTGTCCTGCGTTTTATTTTGCAACAACAACCGGGTTTCCGGTGTTTCGGTGTACAGCGTCAGTAACAGTTGTTCAGCATTGCGTTGGGTTTGCACATCACCGTTTTTCTCGGCTATCAAATAACTTAACAACACAGTACGCGCAGACACCCGCCCCAGACGCTGGATGCGGTCAAGCCGCTCTTTAGCCGACCGGTTATCTCCCATCGCATAGGCTAGACCTGCGGCCAGAGTTAACGATGTGATGCGGGTAGCATTGTGGCTTATGGAGTTTTCTAAATAAGTGCTGGCTTTAACAAAGTGGTTTTGCTGCAACTGACACAGCGCCAGGTTTTCATAGCTTTCAGCAACACGGATATAACCGGCTCTGCTAATCGCCTTTAGTAATAACTGCTCAGCTTCATCATAACGATTCAGCTGACATAAAAACGCGCCATAGTTGTTGTAGGCATCAGCGTAATTGGCATCCTTGCTGATAGCATTGCGAAAATACTCTTCAGCCTGCTTATTTTCACCGACACTTTGATAGTAATAAGCCAGCGCACTGTGCACTTCGGCTGAATTTGGTGAAAAACTGCGGGCCCGTTCCAGATTATATTTGGCCTGTGATGTGTCACCGCGGCGCAGATAATTCAGCCCCAAAGAAATGCGGGTGCGGGCGGCTTCTATGTTGTCAAAGGTACGGTCAGACACTGGTTTATCACTGCCAACATAGCTTTGCTCCGACACACAACCGGTCAGAGCCAGCACACTACAAAGTGATATACCAAGAAGAACTTTTTGCTTCACAACACGCACATCCTTGATTTATTACAACAATTTAACGGTAATGGGCTGACCTTTTTCCTGCTTTTTAATAAGGCGTTTTGTTCTGTCAATCACATCACCAACCAGTTGGCCGCAGGCAGCGTCAATATCGTCACCGCGGGTTTTGCGTACAATAACAGTAAAGCCGTATTCTTGTAAGACTTTGTTAAATCTGTCAATCCGTGAGTTACTCGAACGTTTGTACGGCGACCCCGGATAAGGGTTAAACGGGATCAGGTTTATCTTCGACGGTGTGTCTTTCAGCGCCTGCGCCAGCTCATGTGCCTGTTCCATACTGTCGTTTACACCGTCCAGCATGACATACTCTACTGTGACCTTATCATTGGCTTTAGAGTTCGCCACATAACGCCTTGAAGCTGCTAAAAACTCTTCCATCGGGTATTTGCGGTTAACCGGTACCAGCTCATTACGCAGCTCGTTATTGGGCGCATGCAACGAAATTGCCAGGGCAACATCGATCTTATCCCGTAATAGCTCTAAGGCCGGTACCACACCAGAAGTACTTAAGGTGACACGGCGCTTGGATAAGCCAAAGCCGAAATCCTCCAGCATCAGTTCCATGGCCGGCACCACATTGTTTAGGTTTAATAGTGGCTCACCCATGCCCATCATCACCACGTTAGTGACCGGTTTATCACCGGTATCGCCATAGCTGCCGATAATCTGTGCTACCCGCCAGACCTGACCGATAATTTCCGATACGGTAAGATTGCGGTTAAAACCCTGCTGCGCCGTAGAGCAAAATGAACAATCCAGCGCGCAGCCAACCTGTGAAGACACACACAGAGTCCGGCGGTCTTTCTCCGGGATCCACACCGTTTCAACTTCCTGGCCACCGCTTAAGCCCATCACAAACTTGATGGTGCCGTCACTGCTATCTTGCCGGGTTACCACTACAGGTGCTTCAATCACGCAACGTGCTTTGAGTTTCTCACGCAGTACTTTATTGATATTGCTCATCTTGTCGAAATCATCGACGCAGAAGTGGTAAATCCACTTCATTACCTGATCAGCGCGGAACGGTTTTTCACCCAGCTCAACAAAGAACGCCTGCATCTCGGCGCGCGTTAAATCGAGTAAATTAATTTTGTTTTGCTGTTCAGTCATTAGCCGACCGCTCCTTACTACTATAAACAATAGCCATAAAACACTGTACCAACATGCACTAAGGGGGCTGCTGCCCCCTTAGTCCGTTATCGCAGGCGTTTAACGCTTAACGGGTACGGGCACACAGCTCAGCTTCTGTGAAGAAGTAAGCAATTTCGCGTGCTGCAGAAGCCGCTGCATCTGAACCGTGTACCGCATTTTCGTCAATGCTGGCAGCGTAATCTGCGCGTAAAGTACCGGCAGTCGCATCTTTAGGGTTAGTTGCGCCCATGATTTCACGGTTTTTACGTACCGCATCTTCACCTTCTAACACCTGTACCATTACCGGGCCAGACGTCATAAAAGATACTAAAGCAGCAAAGAACGGACGCTCTTTGTGTTCAGCGTAAAAACCTTCAGCCTGTTCGCGGCTTAAGTGTAGCATCTTAGCTGCAACGATACGTAAACCGGCAGATTCAAAGCGGTTGTAAATTGCACCGATTACGTTTTTTGCAACAGCATCCGGCTTGATAATTGAAAAAGTGCGTTCTAACGCCATAACAGGCTCCTGATTAAAAGATTAGTTAAACTAACTGATTAAATTTTAAGGCGGCAAATTATACGCTAGTTGTATTAAAAAACCTATTTTTGCCGATAAAAAAGCCGCAACTCAGTGTTGCGGCTGTAGATGACAGTTTTAGCAGATTAAGGCAGCAATTTAAAAGGTCGCGACAACCTTGACGCTACCGTCT
The DNA here is from genome assembly GCA_018826295.1 of Gammaproteobacteria bacterium. Lineage (GTDB taxonomy): Bacteria > Pseudomonadota > Gammaproteobacteria > Enterobacterales > Alteromonadaceae > Alishewanella. The sequence goes on along the minus strand of JAHJZX010000001.1, from coordinate 92,638 downwards.
ACGCTGCCACTGCTTATATAACCAATAGCCGTGCTATCGCCTGCCACGGCAGCTTTAACGGCAGCATCATCTGCCAGCTCTTTTGGTGGCGTGCCCTTGCCGGTAAACACCAGTTTTGACCAGTAAGCTTTCAGCTGGGCTGACGAGCGGTTAAGTACCTTGCTGTCGAATTCTTCACGGGCTGCCTGGCCCTCTGCCAGATTTAACGGCGTTGCCTTGCTACCATCAGCGAAGCTGGACGCCCGGCCTAAAAACAGCCGGTTTAAATCGTCAGAAGATACCGCATTGGCATTAGCCGGATTAACCACAACAGCAATCTCAGCCTGTGCCAGTGCCGTTGTGAAACCAAGGATTAGAACAAAAGTAGTCAGAAATCGCATAATCGCTCCTTAGAACACAAGATCAACACCAACAGTGATTAAGCCACTGCGGTCATTTTGGATTTTGTCTTTTTGTGAACTGAACTGCGCTTTAAAAGCGGCAGACGGATGAAAATCATAGCGCATACCAATATTAAAAGTATCGGCTTCAAAGGCTAAAGATTCTACCGTGCCAATCAACGGCAATAACAACTGTGGTGGCAGTGCCGTGGTTAACGGCTGATAGATCTCAGCTTTGCTGCTATGCTCTTCGCGCTCAAACGACACATAAGGAGTTATAGTGTCGAACCGGTAACCTACCGACAGATAATAGTTTTCCCGTTCCGCAAAGAAGGTATCCTCAACATCTACTTTGTTAAACTCGAACACCGCAATCAGGTTGTTCCGGTCAATAGTCGCACCCAGGCCAATAAATACGCCTTTATCATCTGCAAAGTCTACTGATGTTGCGACCTGCGGTAAGCCGACTTGCTGCAGACCACCCAATAACGGCTGTAATGCCGGCGCATCAATCGTCACTTTACCGCTCAGGTATGCGGCCCGTAAATTAAACCAGTCCTGTCCCAGCTCCCAGGTAATACCGGCGATATTGTCAATTTTTGCACTGGCTGCACTGCCCGCCAAACTGATATTGCCACTGTAGGCACCAAAAATAAGTTGTAATGTAGAGTCAAAGCTGCCGAGCTGCGCGGTACGATAAAGCGAGATGCCCTCTATATTGTCAAAGCCCAGGCTGTAAACACTTTGCGGCACCCGGCTCCAGTCGTAAGCGTAACCAACATCCATATAGTCGGAGTATTTATAAAACGGTGTGCGCAATCGACCGGCATTGATACGCATATTGTCGGTCAGCTCATAGGTTAAAAATGCCCATTCAAAGCCAATGTCAAAATCGTTGTTACCACGCCCCATTAATTGCGCTGTCACCGACAGCTTTTCGCCCAGATCAGAGCGTACCTGTAATGCCATTAAACTCTCATTTTTAAAATCGAGATCATCAGCATAACCGTACAAGGTGTCATTACTACCGGTTGTCATACCAGCTTTGATAGAAGCAAAACCGTTAATAGTAAGATCGGCATAAGCCGGGGAGCTCAGTAGCCCGGCAAGTGCCAGTGCCAGAACAGATTTTTTTATCATAGTTACTCCGTACGTTATCGATGTCTTACTGATCCTAGCTGAATTTTACTGATTCTCCAGCCAACATTAGTTTTTTATTAAGTTAGATCAGTTAATTGCATAAAAAAACGGCCAGGCTGGCCGTTTTTTTGTACTTTGTTGTACTTAATGGCCTTCACTGACCATGTTTACGGTGTATTTTGGAATTTCGACCACCAGATCTTCATCGGCGATCCGCGCCTGACAACCCAGCCGCGACTCAGGTTCCAGCCCCCAGGCTTTATCCAGCATATCGTCTTCCAGCTCTTCACTTTCATTCAGCGAATAAAAACCTTCCCGCACGATAACGTGACAGGTAGTACAGGCGCAGGATTTCTCACAGGCATGTTCAATAGAGATACCGTTACGCAGCGCCACATCCAACACTGTTTCACCGGTTTTTGCCTCCAGTGCGGCACCGTCAGGGCACAGCTGGGCATGGGGTAAAAATACGATTTGTGGCATCTGTTATACCTCGTCCACGTTATGGCCTTTTAGCGCCTGGCGGATAGACTGGTCCATACGCCGGGCGGCAAAATCATCGGTTAATGTATTGGTGTGTTCAATGGCGGCTTTAATGGCAGCCGTATCGTCACCTTGCTTAATTTTTGCCAATTGCGCCAGTGCCTGTTCAATGTTGGCAAATTCTGCTGCGCTAAGCAGTGCTGCATCGGCTTTTAACGCCTGGCCCACGGCTTCAAGTACCCGTTCGGCTTCAACTTGTTGCTCACGCAACAGCCGTTGCTGCATATCCTGACGGGCATACTGCATTGAGCCTTTAAGCATGTCAGCCACCTGATCATCGCTAAGGCCGTAAGACGGCTTCACCTGAATATTGGCCTGCACTCCGGTCGACTTTTCCTGAGCGCTGACACTGAGTAAGCCATCTGCATCGACCTGAAAGGTGACGCGGATATGAGCACCACCAGCCGGCATTGGCGGTATACCCCGCAGTTCAAAGCGCGCCAGAGAACGGCAGTTCTCTACCAGCTCGCGCTCACCCTGCACTACATGCAGCGCCATTGCAGTCTGGCCATCTTTAAAGGTGGTAAATTCCTGCGCCCGTGCCACTGGTATCACGGTATTACGCGGGATAATTTTTTCGGTAAGCCCGCCCATAGTTTCCAGGCCCAATGACAACGGGATCACATCCAGCAACAGGGTGTCAGCTTCAGCTTTGTTGCCTACCAGTACGTTAGCCTGAATAGCTGCGCCCAACGCCACGACCTTATCCGGGTCGATTGACGTCAGTGGCTCAGAGCCAAAAAATGCTGCCACTTCGCTGCGCACTAAAGGCACCCGGGTTGAACCGCCAACCATTACCACGGTAGCAATATCAGCAGCCGTTAAGCCGGCATCACGCAAAACCTGACGGCAAGCCCGGCTGGTTTTCTTCACTAAAGGGCTAATTAACTGGTTAAATTCAGCCCGGCTAAGCTCAGCCTGCTGCTGCGTGCCAGGCAGGCTAAAGTTTACTGTGTCGGTGGCACTAAGTTGCTCTTTAACTGAACGGGCCAGCGTTAAATACTGACGCATTTGTTGATGACTAAGGTTGCTGACTCCGGCCTGCTGTTGCATCCAGCTAACCAACGCATGATCAAAGTCATCCCCACCCAGCGCCGAGTCGCCGCCGGTAGCCAGCACTTCAAATACGCCGCGACGCAACCGTAAGATAGAAATATCAAAGGTGCCACCGCCTAAATCGTACACGGCAATAACGCCTTCCTGGCCAGAATCAAGGCCGTAGGCCAGCGCAGCGGCTGTGGGTTCGTTCAGCAAACGTAATACGGTTAAACCTGCCAGCTTAGCGGCATCCTTGGTGGCCTGGCGCTGGGCATCATCAAAATAAGCCGGCACGGTAATCACCACACCATTTAGCTCGCCACCGAGGGTTTCACTGGCAGTATTAGCCAACGTAGCCAGAATTTCAGCCGACACCTCTACCGGATTTTTTACGCCCAGTGCAGTGTCTATCGCGACCAGTCCCTGTTGATCAACCAGCCGGTAAGGCACTTTGTCATTTAGCGCCAGCGTTTCGCTATAGCCTTTACCCATTAAGCGCTTCACCGACACTATGGTATTTTCAGCATCGTTGTCGGCGGCCTGCATAGCCGCATCACCCACGGTTACGCCTTCAGCACTGTAGCGTACTACCGAGGGCAGCATATCGCGGCCCTCGGTATTTTTCAGCGTATTGGCTTCGCCGCTGCGCACAGTAGCGACTAATGAATTGGTGGTGCCAAGATCAATACCGGCCGCCAGCTTGTGCTGATGCGGCGCAGCGCTTTGTCCGGGCTCTGCGATCTGTAATAACGCCATAGTGTTGTTTAGTCTTGTAGTTGCTGTTCGATAAGCTCAAGCTCCTGCTCAAGCTTATAAAAGAATTTTAGTTTACGAATAAGCTCGGCAGCCAACTGGTCCTGCTCATGGCTGACGGCATCGAGCGCCGTTGCTAACTGCTGCTGTAATTGTTTTTTTTGTTGCTGTAGCAGTTGTTCAATATTCACTATCACGGCGTCGGCATCATCACTGTGTTCAATGTCTGCCAATTGTTCACGCAGTTCCATTTGTTGCATCAGGAAGGCCGGGTCGGTGAAGCTGCGTTGCTCCTGGCTGATTTTTAGCCCGCGTAGCGCCAGCAAGTGTTCGGCCCGCAATAACGGCTGCTTAAGGCTGTGATAAGCATCGTTGATATTGGCTGTGTGCTGCACGGCCAGCAGTTTATCGCGCTCTGAGCCGGCAGCATGCTGGTCTGGATGAAACTGCTTTTGCAATCTGAGATAGCGCGATCCGAGCTCGGTTAAATCGAGATCGAATTTTTCCGGCAGCTGAAACAACTGAAAATAGTTCATCCGGCCCTTACAGTTTTATACGGTAAAACTTTCGCCACAACCACATTCGCCATTGACGTTCGGGTTGTTAAACTTAAAGCCTTCGTTTAAACCTTCTTTGGTAAAATCCAGTTGTGTACCGTCGATATACACCAGACTTTTGCCATCAACAATTAACTTCAGGTCGTCATGTTCAAACACCTGATCATCGTCGTTCAATGTATCAACGAACTCCAGCACATACGCCAGGCCAGAGCAACCGGTGGTTTTTACGCCCACCCGCAAGCCAATACCTTTACCGCGGTTATGCAAAAAGCTGCGTACCCGTTCTGCGGCAGCCGTTGTCATCGAAATGGCCATAAACCCTTAACTCCCCTGCTTTTGCTTATAATCGGCAATAGCGGCTTTAATGGCATCTTCTGCCAAAATGGAGCAGTGAATTTTTACCGGAGGCAATGCCAGCTCCTGCGCAATGTCAGTATTCTTAATCAGCTGAGCTTCATCCAGGCTTTTACCTTTTACCCACTCAGTTACCAGTGAGCTGGAGGCAATGGCACTGCCACAACCATAGGTTTTAAACTTAGCATCTTCAATAATGCCTTGATTATTAACCTTAATTTGTAGTTTCATCACATCGCCGCACGCCGGAGCGCCAACCATACCGGTCGCTACACCAGCTTCGTCTTTATCAAAAGAACCAACGTTACGCGGGTTTTCATAGTGGTCGATGACTTTATTACTGTATGCCATGATAGTTACCTCTTATGCAGCCAGTGCGCTTAGTGCGCAACCCAGGCCACAGTGTTTAAATCGATACCGTCTTTGTACATATCCCACAACGGTGACATTGCGCGCAGTTTTTCTATCGCCTGATGCACTATTTTTATCGTATGGTCGATCTGCTGTTCAGTCGTAAAGCGGCCAATGCTAAAACGGATAGAACTGTGCGCCAGTTCGTCGCTCATGCCTAAAGCACGCAATACATAAGATGGCTCTAAACTGGCTGAGGTACAGGCCGAACCCGACGACACAGCGATATCTTTTAAAGCCATTATCAGTGACTCACCTTCAACGTAGTTAAAGCTGATATTGGTGATCTGCGGTACGCGTTGTTCACGGTTACCGTTTAAAAATACCTGTTCAATATCTTTAACACCGTTTAATAAACGATCGCGCAGTACGCTGATGCGCTGAATTTCGTCATGCATTTCCAGCTTAGCAATACGGAATGCCTCGCCCATGCCCACGATCTGGTGCGTTGGTAAAGTACCTGAACGCATACCACGTTCGTGGCCACCACCGTGCATCTGCGCTTCTAAGCGAATACGTGGTTTACGGCGCACAAAAAGTGCACCTATACCTTTAGGGCCGTAGGCTTTGTGGGCTGAAAATGACATTAGGTCGACTTTTAATGCCTGCAGGTCAATATCTATCTTGCCTGCCGCCTGTGCAGCGTCAACATGAAAAATAATGCCTTTGCTACGGCACAGCTCGCCGATAGCGGCGATGTCCTGCACGACACCAATTTCGTTATTTACAAACATCACGCTAATCACGCTGGTGTCAGGGCGAATGGCCGCTTCCAGCATGGCAAGGGTGATTAAACCGTCGGTTTGCGGCTCCAGATAGGTTACGTCGTAACCTTCGCGCTCCAGCTGACGCATAGTGTCTAAGGTCGCTTTATGCTCGGTTTTTACCGTAATCAGGTGTTTGCCTTTTTTGCGGTAAAAGTCGGCAGCGCCTTTAATTGCCAGGTTATTTGATTCTGTTGCGCCAGAGGTAAATACAATTTCACGCGGGTCGGCGTTAACCAGTTCAGCAATCTGGCTACGGGCAATTTCTACCGCTTCTTCTGCCTGCCAGCCAAAGCGATGCGAGCGCGAGGCCGGGTTACCAAACTCACCGTCCATCGTTAAAAACTGCATCATCTTCTCTGCTACCCGCGGATCGACCGGGGTAGTTGCAGCATAGTCCAGATAAATAGGTAGCTTCATTGTTTGCTCCGTGTTGCCTACAGCTGGCAGCTGACTTCGATATCAGTTGCCGGGTTTTTCACAATGCGGTTTTTTTGCCGCTTTGCCACGTGTTGTACATCTTGCTGGTTAACCAGCTCACCCAGCGTAATACTGGTAAGAAAATCTTCAATACGGTTGCTTAAATCGCTCCACAGCGTGTGGGTTAAGCAGCGGGTACCGCTATGGCAATCTGACTTGCCCTGACAGCGGGTGGCATCGACCGACTCATCTACAGCACTGATCACGTCCGACACTGAGATTTGGCCGGCTTCACGGCCTAACTGATAGCCGCCACCCGGGCCACGTACACTGCTGACTAAGCCTTGCTTACGCAGACGGGCAAACAGTTGTTCCAGATAGGACAGCGAAATACCCTGACGCTCGGAAATATCAGCCAGCGGCACCGGGCCACTGCTGGTATGCAAAGCCACGTCCAGCATAGCCGTTACCGCGTAGCGGCCTTTCGATGTCAGTCGCATAGTTTGCCCCCCGAAAATATTGGCGCTATTGTACTTTCCTGACTATTTTAGTCAAGTATTAATAGCCTAGTATTTTAGTCGGGTATTGTGCGCTAAGGTTCAATCCCGTGTTTAACTAGATGTTAGGATCAAAGGCTTCAACGTCACGTTTGCGTGCTTCTGCCGCGCGCTTTTCTGCCAGCTTAAAATCTTCTTCATCAATGGTAACGGTAGGGACTTCTTCGCAGACATTGCCACCGAGTTGGTTTACGCTGTGGCACAACTCGCCTACTTTGGTATCAAGCAGCTGGATATGATCCAGCATCCGGCCAATAGCATTGGCTACCGGGTCCGGGTTGTCGGCCGAAACGGCATAAGCATCAAAGCCAAACTTCTGCGCCAGTTGTTTGCGCTCTGCACTCACCTCAGCGTCTGCCCTGGCGACAATACGGCCGGGAATACCGACGACAGTCGCGCCGGCCGGCACATCTTTAACCACCACCGCATTAGAGCCAATACGGGCATTTTCGCCAACCTGTAACGGCCCCAGTACTTTGGCACCGGCCCCAATAACTACGCCATTGGCTAAAGTGGGATGACGCTTACCCGGGTTCCAACTGGTACCGCCCAGCGTGACACCGTGGTACAACGTCACATCATCGCCAATCTCAGCGGTTTCGCCGATCACAACGCCCATGCCGTGGTCAATAAAAAAGCGCCGGCCAATCTTCGCGCCCGGATGAATTTCTACCCCGGTTAACCAACGCGCCAGGGTGCTTAAAAAGCGTGCCAGCCATTTCCAGTTGGCCCGCCACAATTTATGGCTAACGCGATGCCACCAGATAGCATGCAGGCCGGGGTAATTGGTTAAAACTTCAAAGCTGCTGCGCGCGGCCGGATCCCGCTCAAACACACTTTTGATATCTTCTTTGATACCAGAAAACATGCCTTACTCCTTTTCGCCCTGTGCCTTGCGGCCAAAACGCTGCACCGAGGTTAAGATGCCGCGCAGTATGTTATATTCGGCTTCTTCCGGCCGGGCCCGGGTAAACAGCCGCTTTAGTTTTGTCATTACTACGCCGGGGTGCTGCTTAATAATAAAGCCGGTTTCATTTAAGGTATCTTCTAAATGCTGATAAAAATTCAGCATTTGCTCATTGCTCGGATAAGCCACCTCGTCGTCTGACTCAGGCTGCGATTGTTGCAATGCTTGTTGTTGCAACCAGGCCATACGGACTTCATAGGTTACAATCTGCACCGCCATCGCCAGATTTAATGAGCTGTATTCCGGGTTGGCGGCTATGCAAACATGATAGTTGCACAGCTGCAGCTCTTCGTTAGTTAAACCACTGCTTTCACGGCCAAACACCAGCGCTACCGGATGCTTTGCGCCTTCCTGCACGGCTTTAACGCCACATTCACGCGGCTCCAGCATTGGCCAGCTTAAGGTGCGTGAACGCGCACTGCTGCCAACCACTAACGCGCAATCTGTTATCGCCTGTTGCAGGGTATCAAATACTTTGGCATTGGCCAGAATATCACTGGCACCAGCAGATAAAGCATAGGCCTGGCCATCGGGCAGCTCTTTAGGTGCCACTAAATACAATTGTGACAGGCCCATGGTTTTCATAGCACGGGCTACCGAGCCAATATTGCCGGTGTGGGTAGTGCCAACAAGAATAATTCGGATCTGGTCTAACATAAGGCTTCCCGCGTTAAAGGGCGGGCATTCTACCACAGCCAAAAGCAATTGTTGATGAGAAAATAGCAGTCTGGCCATCTAACTATGCCCGATTAAGCGATCAGCCCGCCTGCTTTTTCTGCTTTGTTTTGCTACACTAGCGCCACTTTAACAACAGGGAACCGCGAACATGAAAACAATAAAACTTGCCGTTGCGTTATCTGCTTTACTGTTAAGCCCGCTGTCGAGCGCTGACAGCAACACCGAAGCCTTACAACTGGCGGTTGATCATCCAAGCCGCACTGCTGCCAACGCCGAGCGCGACAAATACCGTAACCCGGCCGCCACGCTGGCGTTTTTTGACGTAACGCCAAACAGCACCGTTGTTGAAATTTCCCCTGGCGGCGGCTGGTATACCGAAATTCTGGCCCCGTTACTGGCAGCACATGGCACTTTATATGCCGCGCACTTTCCGGCCGACAGCACTTCAGACTACTACAAACGCAGCCGCGCCGGCTTTGTAGAAAAACTGGCGGCCAACCCGGTATTCAGCCGGGTACAGCTAACTGAATTTGCACCAACCAATAGTAATACCATAGCACCGGCAGGTAGTGCTGACGTCGTGCTGACCTTCCGTAACTTGCATAACTGGTATAACCAGGGTGGTGAAGACGCCTTGCTCAACAGCTTTAAACAGTTTTACAGCGCGCTTAAACCTGGTGGTGTGCTGGGCGTAGTAGAGCATAGGCTGCCAGAGGACAAAATGGTTGGTGACTGGATAAAATCCGGCTATTTCCCGGAAAAACTGACGGTGAAACTGGCACAGCAGGCCGGTTTTGTTTTAGAAGCACAAAGCGATATCAATGCTAACCCGAAAGACAGTGCGGATCATCCGGGCGGTGTCTGGAGCCTGCCACCTGTGCTGCGGTTAAAAGAGCAGGACAGAGAAAAATATCTGGCGATTGGCGAAAGCGACCGCATGACACTGAAGTTTCGTAAGCCATTGGCTAAATAATATTTTGTATAATTGACGGAAAGTTAAATGAAAGTACTGGTAATTGGCGGCGGTGGCCGCGAGCATGCTCTGGCCTGGAAAGCGGCACAGTCTCCTCTGGCGAGCCAGGTATTTGTCGCGCCGGGAAATGCCGGCACCGGCCGCGAAGCTAATCTGCACAATGTTGCTATAGCCGCGGATGATGTTGCCGCGCTGCTGGCGTTTGCTAAGGCCGAAGACATAGCGCTGACCATTGTTGGCCCGGAAGCTCCTCTGGCAAAAGGCGTGGTAGATGCATTTCGCGCCGAAGGTCTGGCCATTTTCGGCCCAACCCAGGCTGCAGCCCAGCTGGAAAGCTCTAAGGCTTTTGCGAAAGACTTTTTAGCCCGCCACCAAATCCCTACCGCCGCTTACCAGACATTTACCGACACTGCGCTGGCTAAAGCCTTTGCGCAAACCCTGGGCTTGCCGGTAGTGATTAAAGCCGATGGCCTGGCGGCCGGTAAAGGCGTAATTATTGCTCAAAGCCAGCAGGAAGCTGACGCCGCCATTGACGATATGTTATCCGGCAATAAGTTTGGTGATGCCGGCAGCCGGGTGGTCGTTGAAGAGTTCTTAACCGGAGAAGAAGCGTCATTTATCGTGATGGTTGATGGCAAAACGGCCCTGCCGTTTGCCTCATCGCAGGATCACAAAGCCCGTGACAATGGCGATAAAGGCCCGAACACCGGCGGCATGGGCGCTTACTCGCCAGCTCCGGTGGTGACGCCGGCGGTACATGATTGGGTGATGCAACACGTGATTTACCCAACCGTGAACGGCATGGTCAGCGAAGGCACGGTTTTTACCGGCTTTTTATATGCCGGTTTAATGATAGCGCCCGATGGCAGCGCCAAGGTACTGGAATTTAACTGCCGCTTCGGCGATCCGGAAACCCAGCCGATTATGTTGCGCTTACAGTCAGACCTGGTAGAGCTGTGCTTAGCGGCCACCAAGACTGCCCTGGCAGATAAACAGATTAACTTTACGCAGGATGCCGCTGTTGGCGTAGTGCTGGCAGCCGGTGGTTATCCTGACAGTTATGCCAAAGGTAAAGTGATCACAGGTTTGGATGGCGCCGATTCAGCCATAGCCAAGGTATTTCATGCCGGTACAGAGTTAAAAGATGGCCAGGTCGTGACCAATGGTGGCCGGGTACTCTGCGCCACAGCCTTAGGTGCCAACGTGACCGCTGCGCAGCAGGCTGCTTACCAACTGTCAGATAAAATAAGCTGGGACGGCATGTTTTGCCGCACCGACATTGGCTACCGTGCCATTGCCCGCGAAAAAAACTAATGTTTAACCGCTGTTACTGTTCGCAGTAACAGCCTGTTCTGACGCGACAAGCCGGTTAATCAACGTATTGTTATTGTCATTTGCAGTTCATCGCCGCAGGCTAGGCTGCAATTTTAGCCCGGAAATATCCTCATGAAATTCAGCTGCTTTTCTTTACCTGCGCTTGCTGCCCTGCTGTGCAGCGCTCAAGCCCTGGCGATCTGTGACGCCAAATTTACGGCTATCAGTGACATTCAGGGTACCGGCGACAGCAGCCCGCTGAGCGGACAACAACTGAGCACCCAGGGTGTGGTGACGGCGGTGTTGTTTCAAAACAGTCCCGCTGCCGGCATTGTGCTGCGCGGCGCTGACAACAATGTCACAGAGAACAATGTCACAGAAAACCGTCGTAGCAGCACCGCCAACAGTCTGTTTATTGCCGATGCAACCGCAGCAGCCATTTATCAAACCGGACAACTACTGCAAATAACAGGTACAGTGATTGAGCGCAATAACTTAACCAGCCTGAGCCAGATCACCGACATTAAACTCTGTCAGCAGGGGCTGACCGCTCAACCGGTAACATTGCGCCTGCCGCTGCCTGAGGGCCAAAGCTGGGAGCAACTAGAAGGTGCCCTGCTCCAGCTTGAGCAGACACTGACAGTAAACGATAGCTACGACCTGGCCCGTTACGGCGAAATCACACTGGCCGCCAGCCGCTTAATGGTACCAACCGATATTATGCTGCCAGGCAAAGCGGCAGCCGGGCTTTATCACACGCAACAACAGCAGCATATGCTGGTGCTGGACGATGCCTCGACGAGACAAAACCCCGACCCCATAACCTTCGGCAAATTCAGCCTGACGGCCAACCAAAGCTTACGGGTGGGTGACAGCGTGTCTGGCGTAACCGGCGTCCTGCTGCAAGATGCGCGCGGTTACCGCCTGGTGCCAACTGTGACGCCACAGTTTACCCACACTAACCCAAGGCCCGCTGCCCCCGACGCTAAACCAGCCAAGGCATTACGTGTCGCCAGCTTCAACGTGTTGAATTACTTTAATGGCGAAGGTCAACAGCCGGCATTTCCAACCCGGCGCGGTGCCAGCAATGCGACTGAGTTTGAGCGTCAGCAAGCCAAAACCATTAGCGCTCTGGCGGCACTGGACGCCGACGTAATCGGTCTGCTGGAAGTAGAAAACAACGGCTACAGCCCCAAAGGCGCGTTAGCACAACTCACTGCAGCACTGAATAAAGTTGCAGCAAAACCTTACCGCTTTATTATCACCAGCGAACAACCCGGTAACGATGCGATTAAAGTGGCACTATTATACCGGCCGTCAACCGTCAGTGTTGAGGGCAAAGCGGCGATGTTACTGGACAAACCTTTTGATTGGGGTAGCCGGCCGCCACTGGCACAAAGCTTTCGCCATCTGGCATCCGACGAGCTGGTAACCGTTAGCATTAATCACTTTAAATCTAAGGGTAGCTGCCCGAAAAACCCCTCCGATGCCAATGCCGATCAGCAGGATGGCCAGGCCTGCTGGAACCCGTTGCGCACAGTGTCTGCTAAGGCACTTAGCCAGTGGCTGGCGACAGCACCCACCGGAGTTAAAACCGATAAGCAGCTTATTTTGGGTGATTTAAATGCCTATCGGCAGGAAGATCCGCTACGGGCGCTGCAACAACAAAACTGGCAGTATTTAAGCGCAGCCGATGGCCAACAGTATTCTTATGTTTATCGTGGCCGTAGCGGCTCGCTAGACCATGCGCTGGCCAGCCCGGCGCTGGCAGCAAAGCTAATACAGCTGCAACACTGGGCCATCAATGCTGATGAGCCCGCGATACTGGATTACAATCTGGAATACAAGAGCCCTGCTCAGCAACAGCAGCTGTATGCGCCGACACCGTACCGCTCGTCCGATCATGATCCGGTACTGGCCACCTTTAGCTTTTAAGCAACAACGCTGGCCGGCAGTAAGCCTGTCTGCCAGCAACTGAATGACAAAAACTATTGCGCCGGCTTTAGCTGTTGCTTTAAGGTGAGGTTCAGTTAAGTTACCGAGCCGACGCTATGTCTCATAAAAACCCGATTATTGCCATTACCGGCTCCTCTGGTGCAGGTACTACTACTACTACTATCGCTTTTCAGCATATTTTCCGTACTCTGGGTATTGATGCCGCCTTTGTTGAAGGCGACTGCTTTCACCGTTTTAGCCGGCCGGAAATGGAAGTGGCGATCCGTAAAGCGAAAGACGAAGGTCGTCACATCAGCTATTTTGGCCCGGAAGCTAATGACTTTGGCGCGCTGGAGACCTTCTTTGCCAGTTACGGCGATAGCGGTAGCGGCAAAATCCGCCATTACTTGCATACCTTTGATGAAGCGGTGCCGTACAATCAACTTCCCGGCACCTTTACGCCCTGGCAGGATTTGCGGCCAAACACCGATCTGCTGTTTTATGAAGGCCTGCATGGCGGAGCGGTAACAGACGAGCACAATGTCGCTCAACATGTCGACTTGCTAATAGGCATGGTGCCTATTGTCAACCTCGAGTGGATCCAAAAAATTATCCGCGATACCTCGCAGCGGGGCCATAGTCGCGAGGCCGTGCAAGCCAGCATAGTGCGCAGCATGGACGATTATATTAATCATATTACGCCGCAGTTTTCCCGTACCCATATTAACTTTCAGCGCGTACCTACGGTTGATACCTCTAACCCCTTTAGCGCCAAAGACATACCATCGCTGGATGAAAGTTTTGTCGTGATCCGCTTTCGCGGCATTAAACATGTCGATTTCCCCTATTACCTGCAAATGATCCAAGGCTCTTTTATGTCGCGGGTCAATACGCTGGTGGTGCCCGGCGGCAAAATGGGCCTGGCCATGGAGCTGATATTAACGCCGCTGATTGAAGAGTTGATGATCAAGCGGCGCCAGGCGCGCGGCCAGGTCGATTGGTTGGGCACTTGAACAAGGTAACGAATTTTTACAATTTAATTTTACAATCCGGCAATGTGGCGGTTGCAATATAGTGCGGTTACGGGTACTTTGACCTTGTTCACAATTTAACCACAGGAGCCAACCCAATGTATAAGAAAGTACTATTAGCCGCCATGCTTGCGGCACTCACACAAGGATGCGCAGGCTCAGCAAATACTGCAGCAACTAACAGCGATGGCACGCAAACTGCCTCAACAGGTAGCTCAGATAATGCTGAGCTGATCTGCCAAAACACCCGCAGCACCGGCAGTATGCTGAAAAACAAGCGTTGCCGCACCCGGGAACAAATTGAAGCAGACCGCGAAGAAGCCCGCAATACTATGAACAGTATTCATTCTTCTGTCGCCGGTAGCAGCGGTATCGAGCGTAAATAACGCTCATACAACTGCAATTAATACTGCTTTAAGGCCTTGCCAAACCCCTGGCAAGGCCTTTTTGTTATGGTTACAAAACGAACAGCCGACTATTTATCTTTACTGATTCTGCCGCCTAAGCGTTATCCTAACTTTACAAAACACCATTTTTCAGCCGTTTAGCGAATGTCAAGACCGCAAAGCCGGTTAAATTTGCATTTTTGTTTAAATAATAACCTTTGCTTTGCCGGCAAAAATCCGTAAACTTAGCGCCCCTTACGGGTAGAGCCTTGGATTACGTGGTGCGCATAGGTCCATATCAATTAGCGAACAAAGTAATTTGTGCTCCGATGGCTGGCGTAACAGATCACACTTTTCGTGAGCTTTGCCGCCGCTTTGGTGCCGCTTTAGCTGTATCAGAGATGCTGTCGAGCAATCCTTTGGTATGGCAAAGCGAAAAATCACAAAATCGCATGGGCCACCGGCAGGAATCTGGTATTCGCTCGGTGCAAATTGCCGGAGCGGATCCACAGCAGATGGCTGAGGCAGCGCAATACAATGTTGATATCGGTGCCGATATTATCGACATCAACATGGGATGCCCGGCAAAAAAAGTGAACAAGAAGCTGGCTGGCTCGGCATTGTTACAATATCCGGAGTTAGTTGAGCAGATTGTGCGCGCTGTGGTGGCGGCAGTTAAGGTACCGGTGACCTTAAAAATACGCACCGGCTGGGATCCTGAGCACAGAAACGGTATTCAGATAGCCCGTATTGCCGAAGATAACGGCATACAGGCGCTGGCAGTACACGGCAGGACCCGCGCCTGCATGTACAAAGGTGAAGCGGAATATGACACCATCCGCGCCATTAAACAAAGTGTGTCGATCCCGGTTATTGCCAATGGCGATATTACCGGGCCGGAAAAAGCGCGCCATGTGCTGGATTACACCGGTGCGGACGCCATTATGATTGGCAGAGCCGCACAGGGCCGGCCGTGGATTTTCCGTGAAGTGGCGCATTACCTGGCCACTGGCGACAAACTGGCGCCCCCCGGCATAGCCGAAGTGCGCCAGATCATGCTGGAACATGTGCAGGGTTTACACCAGCTTTATGGTGAGCATGCCGGTTCCCGTATTGCCCGCAAACATGTGGGCTGGTATTTAGCCGAGCACGACACGCTCGGACAGTTTCGTAGTGAGTTCAATGGTATCGAGCTAGCTCAGCAGCAGCTTGATGCATTAAATGACTATTTTTATCAACTAGCAGCAACCTAACGTAAAAGAGAAAAGCAATGTTTAATTCGAACGTTACTTCGCCATTTATTACTAACGCTAACGTACAATCACAGGAAAAGCCGCAGGCTTTGAGCACTGCCGCTCAAAAAGCTGTTGCTAACTACCTGCAGCAATTAAACGGTCAGGACGTGAATGACCTGTACGAACTGGTGTTATCAGAATTAGAGCGTCCGTTACTGGAAGAGGTAATGAAATATACCCGCGGTAACCAAACCCGCGCCGCTAATCTGATGGGTATTAACCGTGGTACGCTGCGTAAAAAATTAAAACAGTACGGCATGAGCTAATGCCAACGCGGGGTTCGCCCCGCTACTAAGCACCTTCGGGTGCTTTTTTATTGGCTGCACCTGAGGAATTTTACGCATTAATTCCGCATTAACTTCGGTACTCAGGACAGTAAAAAGGTTAACCGATTTCTGCAAGCTAAATGAGAGTCTAAGCATGACGACATTAAGACCCATCCGCCGCGCACTGCTAAGTGTGTCCGACAAAACCGGTATCGTTGAATTTGCCCGCGCCCTTGAAGCGGCTCAGGTTGATATCCTCTCTACCGGTGGTACGGCAAAACTGCTGGCCGAGCAAGGCATTAAGGTAACTGAAGTCTCTGATTATACCGGTCATCCGGAAATTATGGACGGCCGGGTAAAAACCCTGCATCCGAAAATTCACGGTGGCATTTTAGCCCGCCGCGGGGTCGATGAAGCGGTAATGGCCGACAACAACATAGGCCCAATCGACTTAGTGGTGGTTAACCTGTATCCGTTTGCCAGCACGGTGGCGAAAGCTGGCTGTACGCTGGAAGACGCGGTAGAGAATATCGATATCGGCGGCCCGACTATGGTGCGCGCAGCGGCGAAAAACCATAAAGACGTGACTATTGTGGTTAATGCCAAAGACTACGGGCTGGTACTGGCCGAAATGCAGGCTAACGGCGGCGCAACCACGCACGCAACCCGTTTTAGCCTGGCAATCAGCGCTTTTGAACACACAGCGCAGTACGATGGCATGATTGCCAACTACTTTGGCACTATGTTGAGCGCCTACGACACGCCAACTGAGCCTGCGTCTAAGTTTCCACGCACCTTTAACAGCCAGTTTGTGAAGAAACAAGACTTACGTTACGGCGAAAACAGCCACCAGAGTGCGGCCTTTTATGTGCAGGACGGCGCCACCGAAGCATCGGTATCTACAGCTAAGCAGCTGCAGGGTAAGGCGTTGTCATACAACAATATCGCCGATACCGATGCTGCGCTGGAGTGCGTAAAAGAATTCGCTGAGCCGGCCTGCGTTATCGTTAAACACGCTAACCCGTGCGGTGTCGCCATTGGTGATTCAATCCTTGCCGCCTACAACCGTGCCTACCAGACCGACCCAACCTCAGCCTTTGGCGGCATTATTGCCTTTAACCGCGAGCTGGATGAAACCACGGCCGAAGAAATTGTCAGCCGTCAGTTTGTTGAGGTAATTATTGCGCCATCAGCTACCGACGCGGCCGTTGCCGTGGTAGGCACTAAGCCAAACGTACGTTTGTTGGTATGCGGCGAATTCAGCGCTGCGGCACCAGCGCTTGATATTAAGCAAGTAAACGGCGGCATGTTGCTGCAAGACCGCGATCAGGCCAAAGTTGCCGCCAACGACTTAAAAGTCGTCACTAAGCGCCAGCCAACCGAGCAAGAGTTAACAGACTTACTGTTTTGCTGGAAAGTGGCCAAGTTTGTTAAATCCAACGCTATTGTTTACGTTAAAGACAGCATGACCATTGGTGTCGGTGCCGGCCAGATGAGCCGTGTATACAGCGCAAAAATCGCCGGTATTAAAGCTGCAGACGAGAAGCTGGAAGTAAAAGGCTCGGTTATGGCCTCTGACGCCTTCTTCCCGTTTCGCGACGGTATCGACGCCGCAGCGGCTGCCGGTATAACCGCCGTTATTCAGCCAGGTGGCTCAATGCGCGACGCTGAAGTCATCGCCGCTGCCGATGAGCACGGTATGGCAATGGTATTTACCGGCGTACGTCACTTCAGACATTAACAGCAAACGCTTGTTTTTATGCAAAAAGGCCGCGTCGCGGCCTTTTTTATACTTTATCACAGCAACAATGCACCAATTCTTACCGCTGGTAACGGCTTATCACAGTTAGCTCACCATTTCTTACAACCACTGTGATAACTACTCGATAGGCTACTGAAAACAACAATCAGGAAGCTTATATGAAACAACTACTGCGTACTACCAGCTTAGCTTGTTGCCTGGCACTAATGACAGGCTGCGAAATAGATGATTTGTCCGGCGATAAGTACCATTACGATTTTAATCTTGGCAGTCAGGGGTGGCAGGTCGGCTACTCAGATTATCCTGCCGACTACGAGAATATCGAAATATACCAGTTGCAGCACGGCATCAAGCCGTTGCCGCAAGGCTTTAGCGGGCAAGGCCTGATGATCAGTGGCCATAACCGCAGTGATGATTTGTTTATGTTTATGAAGCGAAAAATCAGCGGCCTGCAGCCATCAAGCCGTTATACAGCAAAGCTTAAGTTAAACCTGTTATCTAACGCCGGTGTTGGCTGCATGGGCATTGGCGGCTCGCCGGGTGAATCGGTGTATCTGAAGTTTGGCTACGCCGACATTGAACCCAAGCAAGTGGGTTATTACCTTAATGTGCCCAAAGGTAATCAGGCCGAAAGCGGCAGCCAGGCTAAGGTTATCGGTAATCTTGCCACTGAGGGAGCCAATTGCGAGGCCACGCTGTACAAAGATAAAACCATTGAAACCAGCAGTACGCAAACGTTGAACTTTACCTCTGATGCCAACGGCACTATCTGGTTATTTATTGGTACCGACTCCGGCTTTGAAGGCCTAACCACCTTGTACTACCGTACGGTTGAAATCCAGCTTAAAGCCGGTTAAGTCATATGCCTGGCGGCAGGCAGAAAATCCCCCGATGCGATTAACCGCAGCCCGGCTGTGCTGCGGTTATAGATATACACCCAGGCGTTAACACTAGCGCCACTGTCCAGCGTTACCTGCTGCAGTTCGCGCCGGTATTCTTGTGGTTGTGGGAAACCTTCGCCGCACTCTTCGTACTGATCCAGTAGCGGCAGTAATAGCTCTGGCTGTAACAGCTGATATAGCTCGCCTATTACCTGTGCCGACGCCTTGTCTGAGGGTTCCGCAGCGGGGTAATAGCTAACCTGATATAACAACGCCTGATAGCGCGCCTTAGCCACAAAGCGGGCATGTGCAATAAGCTGCTGGTGCATGGGATGATTGGCACCCTGACGTAAGGTGCCATAAACGAACAGATACTCAGCCATAGCAATAAGCGTTAACGGTTTTGTCCACTGTGTTCAATCCCGACTGTAATGGCAACACCAGGGGTTCAGTGGCATTACACCAAGGCGGCAAGCTAACTCAGTAAATAGAGCCAAAACCACAGTTTTGCAGGCCTTTGTAATCAGCAAGACACTGATAATTGCGCTTTTTGTCGCCAGTACTACCGATACACTCATGCATCGACACACTTCTACTGGCCGCAGCTAAAGCGTCAGTTTGCTGTTTCATTTTATCGGCTGAAATATAGCCACCGCTGTGATTTTGCTTAATCACATCAACGCCAACCTCATACTCTGACTTGGCCGTTTTTACTGCTTTTTCGCACTGGTAGCGCCACTCATCCTGCTGTTCACGCTTTAAATCTGCTGCCGTTTTTGGCCGATCTGATTGCGATTCAACGTCATCCGCTTCGTCACCGTCGTAGTCATCAATGTCATTGTAACTGGCCCTGGCAGATGACTTTTGTGCATCTACGTTAAAATTAACATTTATCTCTTCCGCCCGGGATGCCGCTTCCGGTGGCGGGCTACTGGTAAAATGCACCTGGCCTTTGTCATCTACCCAGCGGTAGATCTCGGTTGCGGCAGCAGGCAGCGCCAACAGCGCCATAGTTAATACTATCCTTAACAAAATTCGCATCCTTATAAATAATTTTGCAGGAATATAGCATTAGACTGGCAGGCTGAAAATGACATTTTATCTACTGTAGCAGTTTTGCAGCGGTCAACGACGGCTTAGCTGAACAGGCTAGGCCGGCAAAATTGCAGCAGCCGGCAGAATCGAGCTGCTGCACTATGCTTAGCTACTGGTATTAATGCAATCACGGCCGTCGGCTTTCGCCCGGTACAGCGCGGTATCTGCAGCACATAATAACGCCATACTGGTACGGTACTGGCCGTTAATTTCAGTGGCGATGCCCTGGCTTACCGATACGCTAAGCGTGGCCGGTAAACCGGCATCGGTAAACTGCAACTGACGCACCGCCTGTTGCACGTCCCGCGCAACTTTTAATGCACTAATCTCATTGTGGTTTGGCAATATCAGCGCGAATTCTTCGCCGCCATAACGCGCCGCCATTTTGCCATCTACCGGCATCGCCTGCACTATGGCACCGGCAACTTTACGCAGGCAGGCATCGCCCTGTATATGGCCGTAGCGGTCGTTAAACTGTTTAAAAAAGTCGATATCAATAATAACTACGCTAAGCGGCCGGCGGGCATCGGTGCACTGTTGCCATTGCTGCGCCAGCTGCTCGTCAAAGCCACGCCGGTTGGCCAGGCCGGTTAGCGCGTCGGTAGACGCCTGCAGCTTAAGCAGCTCACATTCCGCTTTGTAGCGCGTTAAATCGCGCATTACCAGCACTAAATGTGCCTGCGGCTCAGGTAAAAACGATACCGACAATTCAATGTCTTTTATCTCGCCATCAGCGCAGCGCAGCGCCATTTCGCTCGGCCCGGCCTGCAGTGACAAAATACGTTTGGCCACCATATTCACCAGGCCATCGTACTGCTGCTGGCAGCGGCTAACTAAAAACTGCTGCCACTTGCGGCCAATCAGCGGCTGGCCAACGCAGTTCAGCAATAAAGCCGCTTTGGCATTGGCGCATTCAATCACGCCATCCGGGCTGACAATTAAAACAGCCTCGGCCAGGTACTGAATAAAACCACCAACATCCAGGCTTGCTGTTGCACTGTTTTCATCTGCCCAAGGGCTGTCATCGTTTAACGCATGAGCGGGTATCTGGCTGTGTCGTTGTGCAGTAGTCATTATGCTGTCTCGCTGAGCTAACTTAACTGCAGCAAACTTTAGCTACTTATACGCGCGCAAACCTTCTGGCAACCTTCTGATTTATATTATTGATTTATAAAAATAAAAAGCCCCTTGCGGGGCTGGTTTAGTTATCTTTGCGATTTACAACTTGAGGGTCGGGGCTTAATCCCAATTCGCGTAAATCGTAACTCACTTTTACCACCGCCGTGTCTGCCAGTAACTGCATACGCAACTGCGATAAATTCACGTTGTCACTGTTTACTACCAAAATATTGCCAAAACGCTGCTTTAGGTGCAGGTTATATTGCGCTAATACTGTATTGATATCAGTAGACGCAGCTAACTGTAGCAGCAGCTCACCGGTTAGCTGATAGCCGGTGCCGCCCTGGCTGACGGCCACTATGTCAGCTGTAGCAAGTGATGCCTGGTTTTGGTGTTGTGCTACCAGGCTGGCTAATACGCCACTGCCGGGGGTAATAACCGGGTTCGTCGCCGCCTGCGCAGTACCGGCCAGTAATGCCAGAGCTGAGATATAACCAATAAACTTCATATTAATTTCTCCATTAATGGCCATAAACGCGTAACGACCAGGACAGCAGCAAGCCATCTGTGCTGTTGTTGCTGTCATTCATACTTAACCAGCCATGTTGCTGGCTATACATTAATGTTTGGCTGCTGTCTTTGTCGGTATCAAGCACGCGGATTTGCCACTGCCCTGCAGCCGCTTCACCATAAAAATGTTGGCTTAACAGCACAGCGTTTTGCATAGTGTCGCTGCCAACATTCACCAGGCCGGTTCTGGGGCTTAGCAATACACTACGGGTACCAGACGGTGAAATCAGCTCTATCGCCAGATCGCGCATACGCTGATGCTTAACACTCAGCTTCAGCTGCACAGCTTCTATTGTCAGGTTATCGTTTAACTGCATAGTGCCGGTTGTACCCTCAATATCAGCATCGGGTATTGTCAGCTCAGTGTCGCTATTATGCCAGTCGGTTACCTGCAGTGCTGGCAGCGTCGTTGTTGTTTGCAGCGCCTGCTGCACTGCAGCGTCTACATTTACTGCACCTAAACCGTAAAAATAATGAAAGTTGTAACCTGCCGCATTTTGCTGCCAACCGGGTATGGCGTTGTAGCTGCTATTGTTGCCGTTGCGATCGGTAAAGCTCAGGTTAACGCCGCTGTTATCCGGGTCCAGCTTACGCGCGGTGGTAGCCAGAATATGTTTAACGGTTCTTGCATCCAACTGCGGGTTGGCAGACATAACCAGCGCGATAGCACCTGACAAACTGGCAGCTGCAGCAGAGGTGCCAAACATCGCCGCAGTCGCATCACAGTTCTGATCCAGCCCGGAAGCCTGCAGTGCAATATCTGTCGGGCCGAAAAAAGTATGAAAGCCGTTATCGCAGCCACTTAAATCTGTTGTCACTATACCGGCTTGCTGACCAGCGCTTTCACCGCCAGGGGCGGTTAAAAACACATTAGCACCAACAGAAGAATACGACGACAACTGGCCATCGGCGTTGTAGGCGGACACGATTAAGTTCCAGAAACTGGCGTTGTCTGCACTTAAGTTAGCGTTGTGAAACGGCAGCCCCACATTATTAAATTGTTGCTGGTTTTCATAAGGTAATACCTGAAAAACGGTATCGCCGATAACAGTATCATACTGGTTAAAAGCGTTACCGGCTGACTTAACAAATAACGCCCCTAAACCATTATTGCTGTCCAGACTAACATTGCGCATTACCTGATCTTTTAGCTGCAAACTAAGGCTTTGCTCACCATCAACATTGATAAACATTGCCGGCTTGCTGCTGTAACTTTGGTTATATACCCGAGAAGATGCTGTTCCGTTTAGTGGTGCACCATGTGACTGCAACCAAGCGGTCATCGACTGCGCATCTAAATAGTTAAAGCCAACGATGTTTGCCTCAGGTGCAACACCACGACCACCGAAGTTATTGTCAGCCTCAGCGGCGATAATACCAGCTACCGCCGTACCGTGCCCGCTGTGGTCATGCGGCTGCGCTGACCCTGTCAGCAAGTTTAAAGACCCCGGCGCAATATTACGCCATAAATCAGGGTGCGATAACTCTACCCCACTGTCGATTACTGTAACCGTAACACCTGCACCCCTTATCCCCGATAAATCGGTATTCAGCAGGTTTAAATCTTCGCCCTCAACACCAGGCGATGCAGTAAAACCAGGCTGACCAACATTTTGTAAATGCCACTGGTATGGCGTTAATGGATCATTGCTGCTAAGGCTGGTTGCCGCCAGGCTACTAAAGGCACTTAACAAACAGCAACTAAGTAGTGTTTTTTTAACATGCATATATAGGACAATCCTCTTTATTATTTCATAATGCATTTAAAAACAATTTAATCAAATGCTTAAGGCATTATTTCCTAAAAAAGATATAAGAACAATCACTAACTTTTTGCTTACAGGTGACGATATACAAAATGCTTCAGTGAGGGTATACAAATAAAAAAGCCCCTAGATGGGGCTACTAAGATTGCAGTATCAGAAAGAAGTGTCTGATTAAAAATCAATCCGGCACATTCACTACTTCTGGGTCTGGGCTCAGTATCATTAATGTGTTAGCAGTATTGGTTAAAACAAACTGAAATTTGGTTTCACCAGGCGTGCGATCCGTATCGATCATCTGCACAAACTGACCATCATTACTAACAGTAATAGCATCGATAATGCCATCAAACGGTGTGGTAAAACCAACGCCGACAAACTTTAAACCTTTGCCGGTGTTGTCGATCAGTTGGTAGGTAATAGTGCCGGCTTCGGTTACCGTTACATTCCCATCGCAAGGTTGGCCGGCATTATTTTTATAACTAAATACCGGCTCGCCATTTTCCAGATTAACAACAACCTGCATTAGCGCAGATGCTTGAGTGTTAGGCATAACATATTTCCTTATGGTTGGGTTAAAAGTTAAAATCCACTACACCGTTTTGGCGCAATAAAGTTATTAGTTCAGGTCGGCTTTCCAGCTTACCTTGGCAATCCAATGACTTGGTGTAACTAATGAGGTATTTGGGGTCTTTATTATCGGCTGTAATATCCCCTATTTTTTGCTCCACCCGCCCGCACAATGCTAGTGCATCAGACGACTGCCCCAAAGCCATTAACGTTTTTGCTTTTAATAATTGAATATCGGATAGTAAAGCTAAATAGCTATGGTTCTGGGGGTATTCTTGAGTTAGCTCATTTAACGAAGTACTTGCAAGGTCAGCATATTGTTTTGCCTCAATAAACATCTCCATTGCCGTGTAATGCAATGCACTAGTTAGCCAGTGGCGCGCTATAAACTCTTTCTTATCGACATCAGTCAGAAATACGCTTTCGTCATTAACTGTTTGCACTAGGTTTTTACGATTGTACTCAATCTCCTCCACCGTTAAATGCAGTGAAAATTTAAACGATTGGAAATAATAATAGTGTTTCCTTTTCTGCCAACTTTTATTATCTGGGTCTTGCTCCAATGCTCTAGACAACGCGCTGAACCCTGCCTCTGCGACAACTTTTGCTTCAGAAATACGCCCTTGATACCCCATGAGGTCCGCTAGAATTTGATAGCTTCCAGCAAGTCTAAAAAGTAAATAAGGTTCTTGCGAAACAATATTCATCCCAGTTAGTTCAGTTTGAAGCTGTTGATGTGTTTGAATTGCCAAATTGACATTTCCCGATGACTGAGCAGAACTTGCAAGCCATGAGCGAGCGTTAGCAATGTCCGCCTGAAAGCGGTTTTTGTCAGGATCTGCTGATTGCGCTCTCAGCTTCAATCGCAATGATTCTTCAAAATTCTGCCGGGCAACATCAAATTGCTGTTGCTTCATCGCCAGCGATCCCAGGGAGTTGGTGGCGTAGGACAGTTCCATAATGGCGTCGACATTATCCGGTGCCAGTTCATACATCCGCTCACTGTACTGGTAATAGCGCTCAAACTCAGGCTGGGTGCCTTGCCAGTTGCTGGCGTCGTACTGTATTTGCCCCAGCCAAAATGCATTGGCGCCTAAGGTTTTTAACAGCTCTAAATTATCCGGCTGCTGCGCCAGTACTGCCTCTAACTGCAGCCGGGCCGCTTGCAGGGCGGCTATGGCTTCGTCGGTTTTACCGCGCGAGTAAGCTACCTCGCCCATGGCTTCTAACGTTTGGCCGTGTTGCAAGCGGGCTTCAATGCTTAAATTACTGTCGTCACTGCTGTAGTCGGTAAAATATTCCAGCGCTTTATTGCTGATACCGTCGAGTAAATCCATCCGGCCGATGCTGCGTAGCTTGTCGGCAAAGTCGCCGACCATAAAACCGAGCAGGTTTTCTGCTGCCAGCCGCTTTTGCTGTGCCTGTTGCTCAGCCTGAAAGCTGCGGATGCCCATAGTTACCGCGGCAACGGTAAGTAAACACAAGATGGCGAAGGTGCCGCGGCGGCTCCAGCGTTTTAACCGCGCTTTGGCATGCGAGGCCTGAATAAACTCGGTTTCTTCTGCCTCCAGCTGAAATAAGCGGTTTTGCTGTAGCAGCAGCGCTTCTTGCAGTGGCTTGCCTTCGGCCAGTAAATAAGCGCTGTTTTGCTGCTCGCTGCGCCAGCGCTGGCTTAAATGCAACAGCCGGCTTTTTACGCTTAAGCTGTCGTGGTGCTCTGTTATCCAGGCGGTGGCGCGCGGCCAGCGCCGCAGCAGCGCTTCGTGTGCAATGCTAAAGCAGGGCTCACCGTGTTGCAGGTGCGACACAAATAAGCGCTGCTCTACCATGGTATTGACCAGAGCACGCTCAGCATCGGTTTGTAATTGCGCTAAACGCGCACTGCGGCTGGTAATGCTTTGCTCGTCTTCACGCAGCGTGACTAACAGCGACAATACCTTAGGCAAACTATCCTGCTCGGCTTTACCTAAACCTTTAATCGCTTGCTCTGCATTTTTGCCGATGGCGCCTTCTATACCGCCCAGGGTGTTATAGACTGAAAACAATAGTTTATTGTCACTGCTGCGCTGCAGGTACAGTTGTTGCAGCGTGTATTGCAGCATTGGCAGAGCGTCGGGGTTGCTGGCGGCTTCCTGCACCAGAATTTCATCCAGCGCCAGCGCCGTAGCGGCATCGCTGTCAAAGCTAAGCCCGGCAGCCAATGCCGGCAAGCGCACCATTTGCAGCAAATCGGCCCGGCCCGGCGCGGCTAAGTCAAAATGGGCGCCTTTAGCCTTACCGGCCATTAAGCTTGGGTAGTCGACCAGATCGGGGTAAAACTCGTTGCGACAGGCGCTGATCACCAGCACCGCAGCGCTGGTGGCCAGCTGCTCAAGCAGGCTTACAAATGCGCTGCGCTGTGGTTCGCTAAACAGCGGCGACGACAACAGCACCTCTAAGCGGTCAACAAAGATGGCAAAACGGCGGCAGTGCTGACGGTTATTGGCCAGCAGCCTGACGCAGTGCTGCAATACTTGCTGTGGTTGCTGTTGCAGTTTGTCTGCCAGGCTGGCGGCGCTGTCGCCGGCAAACACCGGTGCGTCATTTATTTCCCAGTCTAATAAAGTACTGGCCAGGCTGCTATATAACTGGCCGGCACTGACATCGGCTAAATCCAGGCTGCTGAACGACACCACCTCTATGCCGTTAAAACCGCCCGGCTGCATTAAATTGGGCATTACCCCGGCGTTAATTAGCGACGATTTACCGCTGCCACTGGGGCCAAGCAGCAAACAAAAGTCGCGGCCGAATTTAATTTGCTGGGCGATGCGGCTAAGCAAGGTATCAATTTGCGCGCCCCGGCCAAAAAACACACTGGCATAGCGCGCATCATAGGCCTGCAGACCGGGAAATGGCGAGCCCTGCTGCCAGCTTTGCTGTTGTACACTTTGCTCTTGCCCGAGCGGAAAGCGCACTTCAGCCAAGGTGCGGTAACCGCGCTTACGGATGGTTTCAATGTAGGTTGGAGCTGTGGCGCTATCCCCCAACGCTTTGCGCAGCTGGGTTAAGGTCTTGTGCAGCGGGTTGTCGCCGGTGTCAATACCCGGCCAGCACTGCGTCACGATATCATCGCTGCTAAGTACCTCGCCGGCGTGGCGGCATAACAATACCAGCACATCCATGGCTTTGGGTTCCAGCTGCTGTAGCTGTTTACCGCGGCGCAAGGTGTTGGCGGCAGGGTCTACCTGCCAGTCGGCAAAGAAAAAGGTATCACGCATACAAAGGCTTAAACGATTAACGTAACGCTACCATAACATGCACTGCAGCATTAGTTTAGTCTGTTCGCTTAAGCTAAGCTCAGCTATGTGTTTTGCGGGCTTGCAGAGTAAACATTACCAGAGCCAGCGCAAATACGGCCAGCGGCCAGGGCTCGGGGATCGGTGTTGAGCTACCATTAGCCGTGATGGAATAGGTAAGGTTGTCAAAGCCCATAAAGCTTTGAGATTGCAGATAGGCTATAGCAGGTAAATAACTGCCATCAGTACTGGCGATACCAAAAAATGCACCGTTGCTCTGCACACCGCTTAGCATAGTGTTCAGACCCAATTGCGCCGTGTTGCTGTTATAGGGGTTAACGTAATCAAAACCAAAGGCGGTAATGCCAAAGTTAAAGTTAAAACTGCCGCTGCCGTAAGTCCAAATCCAGTTATTGTTGTTGCCGACAAAAGGATTAACAGAGTTTGGCGAAGTACAACCCAAACTGTTCACACAGCCATAATCATTCATCGTCCAGCTATAACCGGCACGGTTGCGGCCATAAGCGGGGCCTAAATTAATATCATTAAACTCATCGACGACAAAGTCGTTGATATAGCTTTCAAATAAGCTGCGATCGGTGAAGCTGATAATACCGGCGTGGGCGGCAATACTACTAAACCAGGAAACAAAAACAAACAAGGCTACGACTGACTGCTTCACTACACAATTCCTTTAACTGCTTTCCTGTAACCGCCCAGCAAAATTTATGCCTTTAATTTTTATTGTTAGTATTCAACCACTTTTTTAGTAGCATCACCAACCCGACGCAGGCCATGTAAAATATTTTGACAGTGCATTACGCCAAACAGTACTTGTACTAGCCGATGGCTTTGCTAGGCTTGGGCTAGGCTAAAGCAACAGGATAACACCATGGCGCAATGGATTAATGGCACCGTTACCGATAATCATCACTGGCATGCTAATTTATTCAGCCTGAAAGTGCGAACCGCTGCCTTTGACTTTATCGCCGGCCAGTTTGTCCGGCTGGCACTAAACACAGCAGATGGCCGGCTGCAGCGCGCGTATTCACTGGTAAATAGCCCGGGCAGTACCGAGCAGGAGTTTTTAGTCAGCACTGTGGCTGAAGGCAAGCTGTCACCACTGCTACAGCAGCTTAAAATGGGCGACAGTATTGATATAAGCCAGCCGGCATCAGGCTTTTTTGTGCTGGATGAAGTACCGGCCGGCGAAAACTTATGGCTGATTGCCAGCGGCACCGGCATAGGCCCATATATCTCGATGCTGAACACGCATCAGTTGTATCAGCGCTTTGCTCATATAGTACTGGTGCACAGTGTGCGCACCATTGGCGATCTGGTATACCGCGAATTAATTAGCCACTGCCAGCATCAATATCCGGGCCAATTGCATTATCAACCGGTCGTGACCCGCGAAGCACTAAGTGGAGCGCTGAGTAAACGCCTGCCTGAGCTGATACAAAGCGGTGAGCTGCAAAGTGTTTGCCAGCAAGGCCTGACTAACCGCTCTCAGGTAATGCTGTGCGGCAACCCTGAGATGATCAAAGACACTAAAACCGCGCTGGAACGTTTAGGCTTAAAGAAAAACCTGCGCCGCGACCCCGGCAATATCACCGTCGAGCAATATTGGTAGCCGCCATGGCCTGGCAGCGGCGGCTTTTTTCAACGACATTCAGCTTACATCAGGGTAAGCTATGCCACGCTATGCCACTGATTACGGAGGACAAGTGTGGAAGAATTAATACAACCGGTGCAGGCTGCGTTGCAGCAACATCCGGATATGGCGCTGGCGTTCTGGCTCAGTGCGCTGTTACTACTGAGCTGGCTGGGTAATTTTGTCGTAAAACGCATTTTAATTGCCAGTATCTTCAGAGCTTTACGCTCCACCCCCATAGACGAGCAACTGGTAGTACAAAAGTTTACCTTTGTATCACGGCTGTCTAATGTGGTGCCGGCACTCATCATTTCTACCGGTATAGTGCATATTGCCGGCGTACCACCTGCCCTTACCGCCGTTACCGTTAATGTGTGCAACGCCTTTGTTATCCTGACCATAGCACTGGCGCTAAGCAGCCTGCTGGATTTAGTTAACTCCATTTATGAAGAGCGGCCTGATGCGCGGATAAAGCCAATTAAAGGCTATATCCAGGTGATAAAAATCGCCATCTATGCCATTGCGTTAATTTTGATAATTGCCGCGCTATTTGATCGCTCGCCGCTGATTTTACTTTCAGGCCTGGGTGCGATGGCCGCCGTACTGATGTTGATATTTCAGGATACGATATTGTCGCTGGTGGCCAGCGTACAAATATCGTCTAACGATGTGCTACGGGTTGGCGACTGGGTTGAAATGCCACAACTGAATGCTGACGGCGATGTAATAGATATCGCGCTGCACACGGTGAAAATTCAAAACTGGGATAAAACTATCACCACCATTCCGACCCGCCGTTTTATGACCGATCCGTTTAAAAACTGGCGAGGTATGCAGGAATCAGGTGGCAGGCGCATTAAACGCAGCCTGTTGCTGGATCAGCAGAGCGTGCATTTTTTAGATGCCGAGCAGAAGCAACGGCTGGGCCGGTTTAAGTTGTTAAAAGACTACCTGCAAAGCCGCCAGAGCGAAATTGACGACTGGAACGACAAACTGGCCGACGCCGGTAAAGAGCCGGTGAATACCCGCCGTATTACCAATATTGGTACTTTTCGCGCTTATGTCGAACGTTATCTGCAAAGCCACCCTGGTATTCATCAGGACATGACGCTGATGGCGCGGCAATTACCGCCAACTGCCGATGGCCTACCACTGGAACTGTACTGTTTTACCAATACCACCGCCTGGCTGAAATACGAGGGTATTCAGTCTGATATCTTTGACCATTTGCTGGCGATTCTGCCGGAGTTTGGTTTAAGGGTGTATCAACATCCCAGTGGCATGGATGTCAGGGCACTGAGTGAGGTACTAAAACCGGCCGGTTAAAAAATACCGGCCAGTGAACGCAGCAGCCCCTGATGCAGTGGCTGCTCGGCATCCTGCCATTGCAAATTGGCCTTATTGGCAAAGCTGACTACTTTAAGCTGATATTTACGCATATCCGTATCACGTTGCCATAACTGCTCTATCGCACCACTGTCACCTTGTCGCAGTTGGTGCTCACTGTACTCCTGCACTTTTTGTTCGCTGTCAGGCGCAATACGTTCGGCGATCTGAATGTCGGTCAGCATGGTGTAGTACTTATCCTGCACCAGCTGATTGCCGATATACTCGGCGCCGGCAAAAGCCGCCAGCACCAGTAGCGCGCGGGCCACGTCTTTGCCATCCAGATCGGTGGCAATACTGGTATCAACAAAGACTGCCGCATTGCGGTTATAACGCTCGGTACGCTGCTCTGCGGTTTCCGGCTCAGGCGGCGGTGCCATGCCAGGTTGCAGCAGCTCATGTACTTCGCGCTCGGTCATGCCGTATTCCTGCATTAGTACTTTGCCAGGCTGCTCTTTTAACACCGTGCGCACATTAACCTGCAACCAGTATTGCGCGCCCAGCGGCGAGTCAGTCAGGGTGTAACCGCGGCTTTGCATAAACTGGCGTACATCTTCAGCCAGCGGCAACTGGTATTCGGCCGTGGTATTGCGGATATCTAAAAAAATAGTTCGCAGCTCAGGCTCGACCGGGTCCAGATACACCGTCTGGCTCATGCGGGTCTGCACATCTAAATGGCGCTTGGCTACCGACGTATGTACAGCAGTACAAGCGCTCAGCAGGCTACACAGGCAAAGTAACAGCAATAGCCGCATTTAGAATAACCCGGCCAGTGCCCTTACCATACCCTGCGTAAGTTGCGGCTCGGCTTCAGGCCACTTTAAATTAGCCTGATTAGCAAAGCTGACTACCCGGGTCTGATATTTGCGCATGTCGCTGCTGCGTTGATAACTTGACGTCGTGCTGCCGCTGTCACCCTGCAATAACTGATGCTGTGAGCTTTCGCTAACCTTACCATCAAAACGTTCCATGATCTGGATATCGGTTATCACGCTGTAATACACGTCTTCTACCATCGCATCCACCACTGTGCCCACTACGGCACCACCCACAGCAGCACCAATAGCAGCGCCGCCTGAACTACCGCCGGTAGCCCGGTGAATAGCGTAGCCGGTAACGGCCCCACCGGCGATGCCGGGGCCGGCAGCCAGTGCTCCATTGGTATCACGGGCGTTGCTACGACCCACTTGTAACACATTAGCCTGTAGCCAGTAATGTGCCCGTTTCGGGCTGTCAATCACCTGATAACCGCGTGCCTGCAGGTTTTGAATGACTTGCGGTTTTAAATCAAACTCGGGTTTATCTGAGGTATTGCGAATATCAACATAGATAGTGCGCTGCTCAGGCTCGACCGGATCGAGAAAGATTGAGCTGCTCATCTTGGTTTGCACATCTAAATTACGCTTGGCCACTGCGGTATGCATGGCGCCACAGCCGGATAAACTCAGCGTGGTAACAACAATAGCCGACATCAGCAAGGTTTTCATGGTTTGGCATCCTTAATAGCAGGTGAATAGCGTTAAATTAGGCGTTTTTTACTGAACGGACTGTGAATATTGTCACCAATGTTATAGCAATAGCCCGGCTTTGCTGCGGCAATTTTGTAAGCAAGCGTAACTTTATGCCACTGTTTTGCCGTGCAGCCTGCTTTTACCTTTACTTTTGCTGCGCAGCCGCTACAATGTGCGCCGCTGTTTTGACCAAATTTTACACTGCTCTTTTCAAATAAGGTAATTACTATGCATCCGATGTTAAACATCGCGGTTCGCGCTGCCCGTAGCGCGGGTAACGTGATCGCTCGTGCCTGTGGCCAGTTAGATATGGTTCAGAAAATTCAGAAAGGCACTAATGACTTTGTCACCAACGTTGACAAAGAAGCTGAACAAGCCATTGTTCAGGTGTTGAAAAAATCGTTCCCGACCCACGGTATTGTTGGCGAAGAGCATGGTGATTACGGCAACAGCGACAGTGAGTTTCAATGGATCATTGACCCATTGGACGGCACCACCAACTTTGTTAAAGGCATTCCGCACTTTGCGGTGTCTATCGCGTTAAAACATCAGGGTAAACTAGACCAGGCAGTGATCTTTGATCCACTGCGCGGTGAGCTATTTACCGCATCCCGTGGCCGTGGCGCCCAGTTAAACGGTACCCGTATTCGGGTAACCAACCTGGCTGACATGCAAGGCACTATTTTAGCTACCGGTTTTCCGTTTAAAAACAAAACGCATTTACCGGCGCACGCTGCTATGTTAAGCAGCTTATTAGCCGATGCGGCCGATGTACGTCGTACCGGCTCTGCGGCGCTGGATTTAGCCTATGTTGCTGCCGGCCGTTTTGACGGTTTCTTTGAAATTGGCTTAAAGCCATGGGACATTGCTGCCGGCGAGCTGATTGTGCGTGAAGCCGGTGGTTTGGTATCTGACTTCGTAGGTGGCAGCAACCAGATGCGCAGCGGCAACATTGTTGCAGCCAGCCCGAAAGTACTGGCCGCTATGTTAAAAGGTATCCGGCCACACCTGACTGAAGCCTTAGCGCGCTAAACCGAAGACTGTGGCTACACGATAGCGCAGGTTAGAACCCCGATGCGCGCAGCCACAAAGTGTCTGAGCAAGCCATGGATGGCTTGCGAGTTGCTGTGGCGAGCACAGCGGGTGTTGTAACCTGAAGCCAAGTTCAACTTTGCTGACTCACTAGCAGTTAAATAACCTGCGTTAGGGTTTCGGCACTTCTACCGGTAACTTACGCTCGCACCACTCCCGGTAACCACCAATTAAGCTAAACACATTCTGATACCCCATCTGCTGCAGCGTTTGCGCCGACAACGCCGAGCGGTAACCGCCACCACAGTACAACACGATTTTTTGCTTTTTATCTGCTACGGTTTGCTCAATATCGCGCTCAATAATGCCTTTACCCAAATGCATTGCCTCTGGCAGATGGCCGGCGGCCCATTCGTGATCTTCGCGGATATCCAGCAACACATAAGGTTGATTATGCTGTTGCAGCTCGGTAATGCTAATTTCGTTAATCTGCGCTTTGGCTTGCTCTACCAGGGCCAAAAAACCGGGGGCATGCTGTTTACTCATTTGCGTTATCCAAAAAAAATGCCAGTCAGTGACTGGCATTTTTAGCATCTTTAGCCGCGTAATTACAGCAAGGCGTCGGTATTTTCGCCTTCTTTCTCAATCGGCGGCGGTGGCAGCATATCTTCACGGCTAATGCCGAGAATTTCCGCTATCGCACTGGCGACATACACCGATGAATAAGTACCAATGGCAATACCAAACAACAAGGCCGTAGCAAAACCATGAATTAACGCCCCGCCCATATAAAACAGCACCACCAACACCAACACTGTGGTTAATGAGGTAATAACGGTACGGTTTAACGTTGCGGTAATGGCATCGTTAATGGTGTCGTCGACACTGGTATCACGCAGTTTACGAAAGCACTCACGGATGCGGTCAAACACAACGATGGTATCGTTTATTGAATAACCAATAAGCGCCAGTATTGCCGCTAACACTGTCAGGTCAAATTCCAGTTGCAACACCGAGAACAAGCCCATGGTCAGCGTGACGTCGTGAAACAACGCCGCGACTGCGCCTACCGATAAACGCCATTCAAAGCGCATCGTAACGTATAACAAGATACCGATCAGTGCCACCAGCATTGCCAGGCCACCGTCTTCTTTTAGTTCCTGGCCAACACTGGGGCCAACAAACTCAATACGACGCATGGTCACCGGTTCAGCCTGGGCGGCGTTTAACGCCTTAATGACGCTATCGCCCAGCGTAGACTGATCAATATCCGTACGCAATGGCACACGGATTAACACATCACGGCTGGTACCAAACAGCTGTACTACCGCATCACCATAGCCGGCGGCGGTCAGTGTCTGGCGCACAGCCGGTAAGTCTGCCGGTTGGGCAAAGCCCACTTCAATAACAGTACCACCGGTAAAATCCAGGCCCCAGTTAATGCCTTTAGTAGCAAAAGACACTAAAGAGCCAATAATCAGCAGCACAGACAGCGCTATGGCTGGCCATTTTAACCGCATAAAGTTCAGCGGCTGGGTAAACGAAAATACTTGCATGCTGAAATCCTTATATCGGCAATGACTGCAGGCGGCGACCGCCCCAGAACAGGTTAACCAGCAAGCGGGTACCCACTACTGCCGTGAAAATCGAGGTTAAAATACCAATAGCCAATGTTACCGCGAAGCCTTTAACCGGGCCGGTACCAATACCAAACAAAATTAACGCCACTAACAAGGTGGTGATATTAGAGTCGGCAATAGTGGCAAAGGCGCGATCATAACCCTGATGTATGGCCTGCTGCACTGAGCGGCCTTCGGCTAATTCTTCACGAATACGCTCGAATATCAGCACGTTAGCATCGACTGCCATACCTACCGTTAAGACAATACCCGCCATACCCGGCAAGGTTAGCGTTGCGCCCGGGATCATCGACATTACACCGACAATCAGTACCAGGTTTGCTACCAGGGCCACGTTAGCAACCATGCCGAAGGCTTTATAGTAAATCACCATAAACACCAGCACGGCGACCATGCCCCACTGAATAGCAGTTACACCAAGATCGATATTTTCTTTACCCAGGCTCGGGCCTATGGTGCGTTCTTCTATGATCTGAATTGGTGCAATCAGCGCACCGGCGCGTAGTAAAGTAGCCAGGTTTTGCGCCTCACCCGGTGAGTCGATACCGGTAATGCGGAAATCACGGCCTAAGCGCGCCTGAATAGTGGCGTCGTTAATCACTTCCTGCTGCTTAATCAGCACCGGGTTGCCATCTGCACCAATTTCGGTGCCGGGTTTATATTCAATAAACACCGACGCCATGCGCCGGCCAATGCTGTCGCGCGTCGCCGCCGACAACATATTGCCGCCTTTGGCATCCAGTTTAATGCTTACCTGCGGCCGGCTGTATTCGTCAAACGCTGAGTTAGCGCCAGTGATATGCTCACCGGTTAACATAATGCGTTTTTCCAGCAATAACGGCCGGCCATCACGGGTGTAATACAGCTCGGCATTAGGCGGCACACGGCCTTCCAGCGCGGCGGCTAAATCGCCCTCTTCATCTACTAAACGAAACTCCAGCGATGCGGTAGCACCGAGAATCTCTTTCGCAGTAGCAGTATCCTGTACGCCCGGCAGTTGCACCACGATGCGATCGGCGCCCTGACGCTGCACCAGCGGCTCAGCCACACCAATTTCATTAACCCGGTTACGGATAATAGTGATGTTTTGTTCCAGCGCATATTCGCGGATTTCTTTTAAGCGAATTTCGCTGATACCGACCAACAATGTCAGCTCATCGCTACCCTGGCTGAATACCAGCTCGCGATCACGCTGTTTTAACGCGGCTTCGGCAGCAACGGCATCGGCAGCTTCACGCAGGGTTAAAATAACCCGGCTATTGGCCAGATCTGGCTGCACGCTACGGTAGCGGATTTTATCTTCACGCAGATCGGCGCGAAAGGTTTGCACCATATCGTTGACGTTTTTATCCAGCGCGGCTTTCATATCCACCGCCATCAGGAAATGCACACCACCGCGTAAATCCAGGCCCAGATTCATTGGCGAGGCGCCAATGGCAGTTAACCAGTCTGGTGTCGCCGGAGCCAGATTCAACGCAGTAACATAGTTAGCACCCAGCGTTTGTGCGGCAATTTCACGGGCCTGCAGTTGATCTTCAGTGCTGCTAAAGCGCGCCAGGATTTGGCCATCATTAAGCTCAACCGATTTGACACCGATATTGGCCGCCGCAAAGCTCTGCGCCAGCTCAGTACGGGCTTGCTCACTTACCACGCCACCACGGGTAGCACTGATGTTCAGCGCCGGATCTTCCGGATATAAATTGGGCAGCGCATACAACAGGGCAACCAGCAAAACGCTGATTACCACTAAGTAACGCCACAACGGGTTTTGATTTAACACCTTGCGGTCCTTTTGCTGCTTACAGAGATTTTAACGTGCCTTTTGGCAGCACGGCGCTGACTGAGGCTTTTTGTACAGTAACTTCAGTGGTGTCGTTCAGGGCGATAACAACAAAGTCTTTATCGTCAGCAATTTTACTGATACGGCCCACTAAACCACCCTGGGTTAACACTTCATCGCCTTTTGCCAGCGCTGACATCAGGTTACGGTGCTCTTTTACCCGTTTTGCCTGCGGACGGTAGATCAGGAAGTAGAAAATCAGACCGAAGGCCACCAGCATGATAATAAGATCCCAGCCACCACCTTGTGGTTGTGCGCCCGGAGCTGCCTGAGCATAGGCATTGTTGATAAATAAACTCATAAGTGTCCCCTTAATTGTGATTAATGTTGTTCTTTATTGGTATCAACAGCGTGCAATGACGGTACAGCCATATCACGCTTAGCATAAAACTGTGCGACAAACTGCTCCAAGGTACCAGCGGCTATGGCATCACGCAATCCTTGCATCAGCTTCTGATAGTGATGCAGGTTATGCACGGTATTAAGCCGGGCACCCTGAATTTCATTGCAGCGGTCCAGATGGTGTAAATATGCACGGGAATAATTTTTACAAGTGTAGCAATCGCATTCTGCGTCTAATGGGCCGATATCGTCTTTGTATTTGGCGTTGCGGATTTTTACCACGCCGGTACTGACAAATAAATGACCGTTGCGGGCATTACGGGTTGGCATTACACAATCGAACATATCGATGCCACGCCGTACTGCTTCGACGATATCTTCCGGCTTACCCACACCCATTAAATAGCGTGGTTTATGTGCCGGCATTTTATCGGTGGTGTGGTTTAAAATGCGGATCATGTCTACTTTGGGCTCACCAACCGACAAACCGCCGATGGCGTAGCCGTCAAAGCCAATGTCTTCCAGGCCGGTTAATGATACATCGCGCAGGTTCGGGTACATGCCGCCCTGAATAATACCAAACAAGGCCGATGGGTTATCGCCATGCGCATCTTTACTGCGTTTAGCCCAGCGCAGCGACATTTCCATCGATTTTTTTGCTTCCTGCTCCGTGGCCGGATACGGCGTGCATTCATCGAATATCATCACGATATCCGAGCCCAAATCACGCTGCACTTCCATTGAACGTTCCGGCGTTAACATGATGCGTTCGCCGTTTAACGGTGAGCGGAATTTAACACCTTCTTCGGTAATTTTACGCAGCTCGCCCAGGCTAAATACCTGAAAACCGCCTGAGTCAGTCAGAATAGGTTTATGCCAGTGCATAAAGTCGTGCAGATCGCCGTGCTTTTTGATGATTTCGGTGCCAGGGCGCAGCATCAGGTGAAAGGTGTTGCCTAAGCAAATTTGCGCACCAGTGGCTTCAAGCTCTTCCGGTGTCATACCTTTTACCGTGCCATAGGTGCCTACCGGCATAAAGGCTGGCGTTTCTACCACGCCACGGTCAAATATCAGCCGGCCACGGCGGGCCTTGCCATCGGTTGTATCTAATTCAAATTTCATTGCTATCCTCATACGCCGGAGAAACAGTCCGGCTTTTTTGCGCCGCGATTATAGCAGCTTAAACGCGATAAGCTAAACGACTATGAATGCGTCTAACCTGGTGCAAAAGCCGGTGCCGGGAAATTCTTATTTCGCCGCCTTCAACAGCACATCCCTGTGCTGTCTCAGCCTGCGCGGCATCCCTGCCGCTGCTACATAAGAACACCCGGCACCGGCTTCGTCGAGGTCGACGTCGTGTTAGCATTTCCCTGCTGCAGCTTTTATCAACTGTAAAACGCTCTATCGGATAAACATCGCATCGCCATAAGAGTAAAACCGGTACTGCTCAGCTATTGCAGTTTTATAAGCGTTCATTACATGTTCGCGGCTGCTAAATGCAGATACCAGCATAATCAATGTAGATTCCGGCAAGTGAAAGTTAGTAATAAGCGCATCTATCACGTTAAATGTATAGCCGGGGTAGATAAAGATCTGCGTATCGCCGTTATAAGCCACCAACTTACCGCCACCCTGCTGCGCGGCAGCCTCCAGTGAGCGCACCGACGTTGTGCCCACAGCCACAACTTTGTTGCCACGCGCTTTACAGGCAGCTACCGCATCGACCACCTGTTGTGGTACCTCGATATATTCGGCGTGCATCTTATGCTCCAGTACGTTGTCTACCCGTACCGGCTGAAAGGTACCGGCACCAACGTGCAAGGTGACATAGGCAAATTCAACGCCTTTGGCTGTTAGCTTATCCAGCAGCGGTTGATCAAAGTGTAAACCGGCGGTAGGTGCCGCTACCGCACCTGGCTTTTCGTTATACACCGTCTGGTAACGCGCTTTGTCTTCTTCGGTGTCCGGCCGGTCGATATAAGGCGGTAACGGCATATGGCCTAACCGTTCCAGCATGTCTAATACCGGCTCATCGCCGATAACCTCTAACTCAAACAATTCGTCATGTCGCTGGTTCATTATGACTTTGGCGGCGCCTTCCAGCACTAACTCAGTGCCGGGCTTAGGCGCCTTGCTGGCCCGCACGTGCGCCAAAAAGCGTTTATTATCCAGCATGCGCTCTACCAGCACTTCAACTTTGCCGCCAGAGGCTTTCTGGCCAAACAAACGCGCAGGTATCACCTTGGTATTGTTAAATACCAGCAAATCACCAGGCTGCAGAAAGTCTGCCAGATCTTTAAAAATATGATGTTGTAACGCACCGCTGTGTTTATCCAGCGCCAGCAAGCGGCTGGACGAGCGCTCAGCTTTGGGGAAACGGGCGATCAGCTGCTCAGGCAGCTCAAATGAGAAATCTTTAACTTGCATACTTTTTACTGACATAGAGGGATCCTTGGCTTTACCGACCAGAGGGCACGGCTGTATAAAAACAGCCGGCATTTTAGCAGAAAGTACAGATCAGCGGCACTTATTTGCCAGCACTGCAGCGATAAGATCCGCCATCAAACGGTAACTGCGGGCCTTAGTAGAAGTAGGTCGCCAGGCCACACCTATATCACGATAGGCGGCCGCGGTACCCGGCGACTGCGCCAGTAATTCAGTGCCATCAAGCACGCCACTGTTAATTGCCATTTGCGGCATAAAGGTTACGCCTAATTTATTGTTTACCATCTGGGTCAGGGTATGCAGGCTGGTGGCGAAAAACGGGTTAACTTTGCGGCTGTCTTCCAGCTCACAGGCTTTTACTGCATGGTTGGTTAAACAATGTTCGCGCTCGAGTAAAAAGATACTTTCATCCGGCCACTGGCTGATATCCTGATTAAAACCACGGTCAAGCCAGTCTTTATGCAGTACCAGTTTAAAAGCGTCCTGTGCCAGCACCTCGGTATGAAAAGCGCCGGTTTCATAAGGCAGTGCCAGTAGCACCATATCCAACCGGCCTTCGGCCAAAGCATGCAACGAATTGTCTGAGGTGTCTTCACGCAACAACAACTGCAGCTCAGGATATTGCTGACGGCATTGCGCCATCACTTCACTCAGTACAAAGGGCGCTATGGTAGGAATACACCCCAGTCGGAATGGCCCAGCCATGGGTTTGCCCTGACATTTGGCAAAATCGGTCAGCTCTTCACACTGCTCGATAATATAACGGGCCTGGCGGACTACATCCTCCCCCAGCGGGGTAAAAATAAAGGTTTTATGGTCACGCTCCAGTAACTGCGCTGCCATGGTTTCTTCCAGATTGGCAATAGCGGCACTCAGTGTCGACTGGCCTATGTAGCAGGCCTCTGCTGCACGGCCAAAATGCTGATACTCATGTAATGCCAACAAATACTGCAGTTGTTTAATACTGGGCAGACGCTTCATTATTTATTCCGATTAAAAACACGAATTAAAACTAAAATTAGTGGTTAAAACTACCTGCAGAGCGCGCAGATTGCAAGCAGTCGCCACAGGCGGCTGACAACGAAAGCCATTTTAGCAACATTAATAATTAACAAAACAACCCATTATAAATACATAATTAATATAGGTTTGAATACTGTAATTTTTTGTTATAACGTAATAACCGAAATGTATTCAACATATCCCATCGCGGTAACCTCACCGCGGGTACTGTTCAGCAGTATACCTTTCAGTTAACCACTCCACGCAGGCGAGCCGTGCCGTACGCATGCAGCAGGAACCCTGGCTACAACTATAACAATCACCTGGAGGGTGAACATGTCCGGAACACATAACACTTTACTGCTGGCAGGCTTAAGTTTGCTGGCACTGTCTGTCAATCAGGCATTGGCGAACGACACGGTTAAACAGGCGGCAGACCAAGCCAGCCAACAACGCTATATCGTGACTTATAAAGATCAACAGCACAGCAAAGCCCAGCTGGCCGGCGCCGCTAAGCAGGCCAGAGCAACCACACTGAAAAATATCAGCCTGCAGTTAAGCCAGCAGGGTGCCAAAGTGCACCATGTTTTAACCCAGCGCAATGCTATCGCCGCCGACCTGCCTGCTGCAGCATTAAAAAAACTGCAGGCCGATCCAGCAGTAGACTTTATTGAAGCCGATTTACCACGCTTTCCGATGGCGCAGCAAGTGCCGTACGGCTACACCATGGTGCAGGCCGATCAGGTTAGTGATCAATTCGCTTCCAACCAGACGGTCTGCGTAATTGACTCTGGTCTGGGCTTACCGCATGAAGATTTTAACGACGCCAACATCAGCGGCAGTAACGATATTGGCACCGGCAACTGGTTTGACGCCGGCGGCCCACACGGTACCCATGTTGCCGGCACTATAGCGGCATTAAATAACGATGTCGGCGTACTTGGTGTGTTACCCAATGGCAACGTCAAATTGCATATTGTTAAAGTGTTTAATGATGATGGCTGGGGCTACTCCTCTACCCTGGCACAGGCGGTAGACACCTGCGTGCAAAATGGCTCAACGGTAATCAATATGAGCTTAGGTGGTGCCGGTTCTAACGCCACCGAGCGCAATGCGATGCAAGCTGCTTTTGACGCCGGCGTATTGCTGATTGCCGCAGCAGGTAACGACGGTAATACGTCGCTGTCGTATCCGGCCTCTTACGATTCAGTGGTCTCCGTAGCGGCAGTTGACAATACTAAAGCCCATGCTGACTTTTCCCAGCGCAATGCTCAGGTTGAACTGGCCGGCCCGGGGGTAGATGTACGCAGTACCTATCCAACCGGAACTGCCTTAGATGCCAGCCTGACAGTTAACGGTATGGCCTACAGCGCCAACCCGCTGGAAAACTCAGGTACTGCCGACTTAACGGCAGAGTTGGCAGATTGCGGTTTAGGCTTAACCAGCTGCAGCGACGTCACCGACAAGATTTGCCTGATCCAGCGCGGCGAAGTGGCCTTTAGCCAAAAAGTCGAATCCTGTGAAGCCGGTGGCGGCATTGGTGCCATTATTTATAACAATGAACCCGGTAATTTCAGCGGCACTTTAGGCGATGCTCCTACTACCAGCATTGCGGCAGTGAGCATATCGCAGGAAGATGGCGCAGTGTTGATGACCGAGTTGGGCAACAATGCCAGTCTGTTTTCCGGCGCGGCTAACTATGGTCTGATGAGCGGTACTTCGATGGCTTCGCCGCATGTAGCCGCTGTCGCTGCTCTGGTATGGAGCCATTTCCCACAATGTACTAATGCGCAAATACGCAGTGCACTGGCAGCCAGTTCTGAAGATTTAGGCACGCCGGGCCGCGATACTTCCTATGGCCATGGCCTGGTACAAAGCAAAGCCGCAGTAGATTACCTGACGCAATTTGGCTGTGACGGCGATATTGTTGATCCACCACCACCACCGGGTGCTACTGAACTGGTAAACGGTGAAACCCAAAGCGGTATTGCCGGTGCTGGCGGCGAAGAACTGCTGTACACGCTGGCCGTGCCGGCAGGGGCAACCAATTTATCTTTCGTGATGAATGGCGGTAGCGGCGATGCAGATATGTACGTTAAATTTGGCAGCGAGCCAACAGCGTCAGACTGGGATTGCCGGCCTTATGAGGCAGGTAACGACGAAAGCTGTGTTATCGATCCGGTGCAGGCAGGCAGTTACTTTGTCAAACTGATTGGTTATACCGACTTTGCCGACGTTAATC
Organism: Gammaproteobacteria bacterium; assembly: GCA_018826295.1. Lineage (GTDB taxonomy): Bacteria > Pseudomonadota > Gammaproteobacteria > Enterobacterales > Alteromonadaceae > Alishewanella. Next base: position 50,744 of record JAHJZX010000001.1, on the reverse strand, counting down.
TGACCGGCAGCTTTACCGCGCCCGATGTGCCTGATGCCGGTGGCGAAACCATCAGCAATATCAGCATAGCGCGCCGCAACTGGCAGCATTATACGCTGGACGTACCGGCCGGTATGGCACAGTTAACCGTAACCATAAGCGGTGGCAAAGGTGATGCCGACTTATACGTCAAGCATGGCAGCCAGCCAAGTAGCAGCAGCTACGATTGCCGGCCAAATAAAAACGGCAACGATGAAACCTGTGTCATTAACAACCCGCAAGCCGGTGTCTGGCATATGTCAGTATATGGCTTCCGCGCGGTTAGCGGCCTTACTTTGGTAAGTGAATACCTGCCTTAAGCAACCGACAGGCACAAAAAAGCCCTCTGTATGAGGGCTTTTTATATACTCAATCCATACAGCGTCAGACGCTGAAAATGGCTTTAAGAATATAGAAGAATATTATTGCCAAACCGGCACCTACCGGCAGTGTAATGATCCAGGAGATAAAGATATTACGCACTACCCCCAGGTTAAGCGCGGCGATACCACGGGCTAAACCCACTCCCAATACCGCACCTACCAGAGTTTGAGTAGTCGAGATAGGCAAACCAGCGCCTGAAGCAATAACCACAGTTGAGGCTGCAGATAACTCAGCAGCAAAACCGCGGCTTGGCGTTAAATGGGTAATAGCCGTGCCTACGGTTTTAATTACCCGCGCGCCCAGCGTCGCCAGGCCTATAACAATACCGACAGCACCCAAAGGTAAGATCCACCAGGCTAACTGTGTTTTGCTGGCAATTTCACCGCCACTGCTTACCACACTGACTACTGCAGCCAAAGGACCGATAGCATTAGCCACGTCGTTAGAACCATGCGCAAAAGCCATACAACAAGCAGTAGTGATCATTAACACACCGAAAATGCGTTCAACATTATTAAACTGCATTTTTTTATCGGCTGCCGGGTCAAACTTTAATTTGCTGATCACCACTTTGCCGAGCACGCCAATTACCAGCGCTATCGCCAGCGAAATGTAATAGCCTTCAGCCGTGCTGATATGTAAACCTACGTGCTTCAAGCCTTTTTGTACCGTTACCAAGGTCATTACAAAGGCAGCAAACGCCATGTAAAACGGCACGTACTTTTTCGCATTGGCCAGTGGATTGTCGGTATCAAAGATCAGCCGCTGCGCGCTCATAAAAAACATATAAGCCAGCACACCAGCCAACATCGGCGTAACTATCCAGCTACCAACGATGCCGCCTACTTTATCCCAGTGCACCGCTTCCATGCCGACACCGACGGCAGCAAAACCGATAATGGCACCGACAATAGAATGGGTAGTAGACACCGGCCAGCCAAAGTATGAGGCGACAATCAGCCAGGTAGCGGCTGCCAGTAACGCGGCTATCATGCCGTACGCCATCAGTTCCGGCGTATCAACAAAGAAACTGGCATCGGTAATACCACCACGGATAGTCGAGGTAACCGAGCCACCGGCTAAATAAGCCCCGGCAAACTCAAAAATGGCGGCAATAAATATCGCTTGTTTAATCGTCAGGGCTTTAGAGCCCACTGAGGTACCCATGGCGTTGGCAACATCATTAGCACCTACACCATAGGCCATCATAAAACCGAATACGGCTGCAATAATAACCAGGATTAAACCGTATGATTGTAAAATATCCATCTGGAAAACCTTTTATAATTATCGGGCAAGCATGATTTCGAGACGTGAACCAACCTTAAGCGCCACGTCGGCCAGGTCACCCACCCATTCCAAGGTGCGATATAAAAACATCACGTCTATCGGGTTCAGTTCCTGCTCAGCCAGGCGTAATGCTTTGCGCAGTTTAATTTGCATGTCATCGGTGTCGCCTTCAATGGTATCCAGTTGTTCAACCATTTTAATAACCAGATCTACCTCGCGGCCACGAAAACCGGTTTCCAGTAGCTCGTCCAGCTCGTTAATTACTTCACTGGCCAGTGCTGTAGCATCAATACAACGCTGTACATAGGCTTTAAAGCCATCTTGCAAACTCGCCGGGATCAGCAATTCACGACCTAATACCCGGCCAGTAATATCTTTGGTTTTATTAGCAATTTTATCTTGCTGCGACACTAACTCTAAAATGTCGGTACGATCTACCGGCAAAAACAGTCCGCGCGGCAGGTTGATACGAATTTCGCGTTTTAATTTGTCGGCTTCCTTTTCCAACGCCACGATATGTTTACGTACATCCGCAGCTGCTGCCCAATTCTGCTGATATACAGCGTCAAAAAATGGCAATAACAGTTCGCTTGCCTGATGCACCTTGCGGATATGCTCTTCTATCGGCTTAATAGGTGATTTGGCAAACACGGACAAAAAAGTACTAGCTGGCATAGCCTGGCCCCGTAAGTTGGTTTGACGATAGTCGGCGCGCATTGTAACGGCATTCAAAGCGCAAGAAAAACGAAAAATGAACCGACAATGAAAACGCCCTGCACAGAAGTCTAGTCAGGGCGTTAAAGATGTACAGTACAGCTGGCGTTAAATTAGCTGCGTGCTTCGCGTTCCAGTTTTTCTGCACTGCTGTGACGCACAACCTTACCTTTGACAAAAAAGATAATGTATTCAGACAGATTTTTGCAACGATCGCCTATTCGTTCCAGTGAACGGGCCGACCAGAGCACATTCATAATTTTCGGTATTGAACGCGGATCTTCAATCATATAGGTCATAAGTTGCCGCGTAATCGCCTCGTATTCACGGTCAACTTTTTTATCTTCCTGGTGCACGGCCACTGCCGTTTCGACATCCATGCGGGCGAAAGCATCCAGTACATCGTGCAACATCTGGCCAACGTGGCGGCCAAGATTATCCAAATTAACCAGCAAGTCCTGCTGCTCGCTGTTAAATGACTCCAGGGCCACCCGGGCGATGCGGCGGGTTTCGTCACCAATGCGCTCTAAGTCGGCAATGGTTTTCATAATAGCCATAATCAGGCGTAAATCACTGGCTGCCGGCTGGCGTTTAATAATAATGCTGGTGCATTCTTTATCGATTTGCAGCTCCCAGTCATTAACTTTTAAATCAGTGTCTATCACCAACTGGGCCAGCTCAGCATCAGCACTGGCAATAGCAGCCAGGGCATTATTTAACTGCTGCTCAATCAAGCCACCCATCGCCATGACATGGTTGCGCACTTCTTCAATTTCTTCATTAAAGGAGCTGGAAATATGTTTTGTTAAATTTAGTTTATCCACTGGGCTCTCCGGGGGGTTACGCACTACACTCAACTGCAGTAGTGTTAGTAACTGCAGTATAGGCAAAAACTATCATGCTGTACTACTTACAGTTAAGCTCAGCGCGATGATTTTTTTCCAGCGCCCGGCCAGCAGTCTGGTAGCAGCGAAAAAGTCCCGCTTAACTCATTAAATTTACAAATAATGCCGGTTACTGATTTAAAAATGTTACAGTCAGGTCTACACTCTGCTGTTGTTAGTTTTAACTACCATTACATAACGCGCTAAAGGCACTCCTTAAGTGTTGCACTACAGGAAGATAATACATGAAGCAGTTAGTACTTACGTTAATTGGCCGTGACCAGGCTGGCCTGGTTGAACAACTGGCCACAGTAATTAGCAGCCACAACGGCAACTGGATGGCGAGTAATTTAAGCCATCTGGCGGGCTACTTTGCCGGTATTTTGCAGGTAGAAGTTGCCGAACAGGATTTACCCGGCTTAACGGCAGCGCTGGAGTCTATCAATGAGCTGGACATCCGCATTCAGCACGGCCTGCCCGCTGAGCAACATCCTTTGCAACAACTTAAGTTTGTTATTACCGGCAACGACAGGCCAGGTATAGTGCGCGAGTTATCATCGGTAATTAAACACAAAGGCACCAATATTATTCACTTCGAAAGTAGCAAACAAAGCGCACCTAACTGGGGCGTGCCGCTGTTTAATGCGGTGGCGACTGTTGAGCTGCCGCCGGGTCTTAGCCGCGACGAAGTGGTAAAAGCACTGGAAGCTATTGCCACCGATATCGTCGTTGACGTGGAAAACAGTAACTAAGCGTAAATTGCTGCCAGCAGCTGGCAGCATTCATCTTGCTGTCATAAAAATGCCATAGAGTGATACCCAGTAGTAGTCAGGGAGCTGGATTATGGAATTACGCGAAGTCACCACCGTCAATGAATACCCGTCTTACCCACGCGAACTTAGCTGGCTGGCATTTAACGGCAGGGTGCTGCAGGAGGCGGCCGATGAGCGCAACCCACCTATAGAGCGCTTGCGTTTTCTGGGTATTTACTCCAATAACATGGATGAATTTTTCCGTGTGCGGGTGGCCGACGTAAAACGGCGCATCCTGCTAAAAAAATACCAGCCGAGCGAGCAGGAAGACGCTGAAGATCTGCTGCAGGAAATTCAGCAGCAGGTGCTGCAACTGGGCCAGCGTTTTAATGCCATCTATCTGGATATTCAGTTAGAGCTGCGTAAACACAATATCGAATTAATCGATAACTTTAAGCTGGGTGAGCTGCAATCCGGCTGGGTAAAAAGTTATTTTCGCGATGAAGTTATTAAACATATCTCACCGATGATTTTATCCGGTGAAGAAGTCAGCCTGCCCAAAGCGCTGGAAGATAACACCACCTACCTGATGGTAGAAATGACCGGTAGCGGCAAGCCGCAATACGCCATAGTGCAGGTGCCCACTAATGAGCTATCGCGCTTTATCGAACTGCCGCTGCATTTAAATACCCGCAAGAAAAACGGCCATTACCGCCGTCAGATCCTGCTGCTTGACGATGTCATAGTGCATTGTATTGCCGACTTATTTGCCGGCTTTTTTGAGTTTGATCAGATCCAGGCTTACTCGTTAAAACTGACCCGTGATGCCGAATACAATATCAGTGATACGCTGGACCAAAGCCTGATAGACAAAATGTCCAAGGGCATTCGCCAGCGCTTAAAATCAGAACCGGTACGGCTGGTATATGATGCCGCTATGCCCGAACAAATGCTGAAAGTCCTAAGCAAGCAACTCGGCACCAGCTCAGTAGACTCGCTGATCCCTGGCAGCCGTTACCGTAATTTTAAAGACTTTATCGGCTTTCCCAATATTGGCCATCAAAGCCTGGAATTTCCGGCCATGCCGCCACTGAAAAGCCCGGAGTTTGAGCAATACACTACCAGCTTTGATGCCATTCGTGCCGGCGATATCCTGCTGTATTACCCTTATCATAATTTCGGTTATTTTACCGAGTGGGTGCGCCAGGCCTCGTTCGACCCGAAAGTGACACACATAAAAATGACCATGTACCGGGTGGCTAAGCATTCACGGGTGATCCACTCGCTGTTAGATGCGGTACGTAACGGTAAAAAAGTAACAGTAGTGGTAGAGCTGAAAGCCCGTTTTGATGAAGAAAACAACATCAACTGGGCGCGTAAAATGACTGAAGCCGGCATCCAGGTGGTGTTTGGCTTAACGACACTGAAAATTCACTCGAAATTGTGCCTGATAAGCCGGCTCGAGCGCGGTAAAGTGATGCATTATGGCCATATTGGCACCGGCAACTTTAACGAAAAAACCGCCCGTATCTATACCGATATGAGCTTATTTACCTGCCATCCGGAAATTACCACCGAGATTGACCAGGTATTTGAATTTATTGAGTACAGCTACCGGCCTTATCAGTTTAATCATTTAATTGTATCGCCGACCTGGAGCCGGCCACGCCTGTTGGCGCTTATTCAGCGCGAAATAGATTTTGCCGTAAGCGGACGCAAAGCCGAGATCTTTCTAAAAGTAAACAACCTGGTTGACCAGCAAATTGTTGACCTGCTGTATCGCGCCAGCCAGGCCGGGGTAAAAATTCGCATTATTGTGCGGGGTATGTGTTCACTGATACCCGGGCTAAGTGGTAAAAGCCAGAATATTAAGATCATCTCGGTACTGGATCGCTTTTTAGAGCACGCCCGGATTTACGTATTCCACAATGGCGGTGAAACAGATGTGTATTTATCATCTGCCGACTGGATGACGCGCAATATCGATCAACGGGTTGAGGTAGGTGTACCTATTTATGCTGTGCGGTTAAAGCAGCAAATTTTAGACACCCTGGATATTCAGTGGCGCGATAACGTAAAGGCTCGTATCATTGATGCCAAACAAAGCAATGCTTATGTTAAACGCGGCAATAAGCGCAGCATTCGCTCGCAGCAGCAAATATATGACTACTTTGCCCGTATTACACCTGGCACCCAGCAAATAGACAGCACCGAAGAATGAATGATGCAGCAGAGCAATTAATCGCCCCAGCGCAGGCCTATATGGCCGCAGTTGATCTTGGCTCCAATTCCTTTCATATGGTTATAGCCAGGGTGGTAGACGGTGATATACAGCTACTGCATCGTGAAAAACAAAAAGTCCAGTTAGCCGAAGGCTTAAACGAGCAGCTGGTGCTAAGCGAAGAAGCCATAGAGCGCGGCTTAAGTGTACTGGCGCAGTTTGCCGATACCTTAACGCCGTTTGCACCGCAATCGGTGCGGGTTATCGCCACCTACACGCTGCGCCGGGCACGCAACGCCGCCACCTTTTTACGCCGCGCCAAAACCGTATTTCCGTTTCCGATAGAAGTCATATCCGGTCAGGAAGAGGCGCGCTTTATCTATCAGGGGGTCGCGCATTTTGAGCACTTTAGCGGCCGTCGGCTGGTAATGGATATCGGTGGTGGCAGCACAGAATTTGCCATTGGCGAAGGCTTGCACCCGCTTAGGCTAAGCAGCCGCAATATGGGTTGTGTCAGCTATGCGCTGCAGCATTTTCCGCAGGGCCGCATCAGTGAAAAACGCTTTAACCGCGCCATTTTGCAAGCCGAACAAGAGCTTGAGCCTATTGTCAGCAGCTTTAAAGCCGCCGGTTGGCAACAAGCAGTGGGTACCTCAGGTACCGTTAAAACCATTCGCGATATTATTGTTGGCTTAGGCCTTAGCACTAACGCGCTGGAATTATCGCAGTTGCTGGCGTTAAAAGATCATCTGGTGGCGCAGGAAAACAGCTATCAGTTAGATTTGCCCGGCTTAACCGACGATCGTAAATTGCTGTTGTGCTCTGGTCTGGCTATTTTAATTGCCGCCTTCAATTTACTGCAGATAGAGCAGATGATTTATATCGACGCGGCTTTGCGCGAAGGTGTGCTGTACGAAATGAGCGACCGCTTGCAGCATCTGGATATTCGCGAACACAGTGTCGCCAGCCTGCAGCGGCGTTATGATGTCGATATGGCGCAGGCCGAGCGAGTTAGCCATACCGCGCTGACATTATTCAGCCAGGTACGCCACAGCTGGCAGCTCACCGACGAAGATGCCATGCTGCTGGGCTGGGCCGCCACCTTATTCGAAGTCGGCCTGCACATTAATTCGTCCGGCGTACAAAAGCATTCGTCCTACATACTGCACAATGCTAATTTGCCCGGTTTTAACCAGGAGCAGCAACAGCTTATTGCAACGCTGGTGCGATTTCACCGGCGTAAAATACGTGCCGATGAAATACCGGCCTTTAGTTTGTATCAGTTACCTCAGGTAATACACCTGCTAGTGTTACTGCGTTTGGCCGTGCTGTTAAACCAGAAGCGGCGTGATAATTTACTGCCGGATTTATTGGCCACGGCCGGCCATCAATATCTGCAATTGCAACTGCCGGCCGACTGGCTGGCACAACAAAGTCTGTTGGCGGCGGATTTACAACTGGAGCAAAAAGCTCTGAAAAAAATTGCCTTTGTGCTGGATTGCCCGGGCCTTGCCGACGCAATACCGGCTTAACCGGGCCTTTACTGGCAAAGGCCGGGCTGAATCGGTATACTGCGCAGCCTTTTTATTTGCCGATATTTTAAGCTATGCTGCTAAGCCATCTGAAACAACACTGGTTGTCTAACCTGCGCGGTGACATCCTGTCTGCCATCGTCGTTGCCCTGGCGTTAATCCCCGAAGCTATTGCGTTTTCTATCATTGCCGGTGTTGACCCTAAAGTTGGCTTATACGCCTCTTTTGCTATCTGTGTCATTATCGCCTTTGCCGGTGCCCGCCCGGGTATGATTTCTGCCGCTACCGGTGCTATGGCGCTGTTAATGATTACGCTGGTAAAACAGCACGGCCTGGAGTACTTGCTGGCGGCCACCCTGCTCACCGGTGTCATTCAGATTATTTTTGGTCTGTTTAAGCTTGGCAATTTAATGCGGTTTGTCTCGCGCTCTGTGGTAACCGGCTTTGTTAATGCCTTAGCCATCCTGATTTTTATGGCGCAATTACCAGAATTAAGCGGCACCTATGGCACCGTTACTGTGTACGGCATGACGGCGCTGGGGCTGGCGATTATTTATTTGTTTCCCTATGTGACGAAAAAAATCCCCTCGCCACTGGTATGTATTCTGGTGCTAACCGCTATCGCAGTATATTTTGGCCTGGATATCCGCACGGTAGCCGATATGGGCGAGCTACCTGACAGCCTGCCAATTTTCCTCTGGCCGGATGTTCCGCTCAACCTGGAAACCCTGCAAATTATCTTCCCCTATGCCTTAGCGCTGGCGATAGTGGGAATTTTAGAGTCATTAATGACCGCCACCATAGTGGATGATTTTACTGATACCAGCAGCGACAAAAACCGCGAATGTGTCGGCCAGGGCATTGCCAATATCGGTTCAGGCTTAATTGGCGGTATGGCCGGTTGTGCCATGATAGGCCAGTCGGTTATAAACGTAAAATCCGGTGGCCGCACCCGTTTATCTGCTTTGCTGGCCGGTAGCTTGCTGCTGGTGATGGTGGTGTTTTTAGATGACTACGTCGGCATGATCCCAATGGCCGCGCTGGTAGCCGTGATGATCATGGTGTCTATTGGTACCTTTAGCTGGTCATCAGTAAAAGATCTGCGCAAGAACCCCAAAAGCTCATCCATTGTGATGATAGCCACGGTTATCGTCGTGGTATTTACCCACAACCTGGCGTACGGCGTGTTAGTTGGTGTGCTGTTAAGTGCGCTGTTTTTTGCCAACAAAATTGGCCAGATTTTGTATATCGGCTCCAGCTTATCTAACGACGGTAAACAACGTACATACGACGTGGTTGGCCAGGTGTTTTTTAGCTCCAGCGAGCAATTTGTCGGCGCTTTTGATTTTAAAGAAGCGGTAGAAAAAGTGACTATTGATGTCAGCAAAGCACATTTTTGGGATATTACTGCCATCAGTTCACTGGATAAGGTAGTGCTGAAATTTCGCCGCGAAGGCACCGAAGTCGAGCTACTTGGCTTAAACGAAGCCAGCGCTACTCTGGTGGATAAGTTTGCTATCCACAACCGCCCGGATGTTGAAAAGTTAATGGGCCATTAATCCACTTGGCAAAGTATACTAAGCCCGGCACCCGCCGGGCTTAGTCGCAATAGGCTTAATTAATACCTGCCGCACAGTGTTTAAGTGCATAAATCACTTTTAAAAACAGATTTATAACGTTACATTTTACTTACCTTTCACATAGATCAGACACACAAAAGGAACTGCAGATGCTCACTAAACTGTTAGGAGTAAGTTTGTTACTGCTGGCAAGCCAGACCAGCTTTACTGCCAGCGCTGATATTAGCCAGGCGTTGCAACATGAAGCCCGTACCGAAGCGAATAAACTACGCGATGGCGCGCGCAAACCTGAGCAAACGCTGGCATTCTTTGAGGTAACACCGCAAAGCACTGTAGTTGAAGTGTGGCCGGGCGCTGGCTGGTATACCGAGGTGCTGGCACCGCTACTGGCTGAGCAGGGAAAATTGTATGCCGCACATTTCTCTGACAAATTCAGCCTGTTACCAGCCGACTATATGCAAAAAGGCCGCACCGACTTTAAAAACAAACTTGCATCACATCCGGTGTACAAAAATGTCAGCGTTACTGAGTTTGCGCCGCTGGCCGATATTGCTATCGCCCCGGCTGGCAGCGCCGATGTAGTGTTGTCTATCCGTAACCAGTTTTACATCTTTGACGGCGAAACCTCGATTAAGCACGCGTTAGCCAACTTTTATCAGGCGCTGAAACCGGGCGGCGTACTGGGCGTAGTGGCACCACAACTGCCGGATCATCTGCTGAATAGCGACTGGAAGAAATCGGGCTATGTGCCAGAGCAGCTATGGTTAGATCTGGCCAAACAAGCCGGTTTTAGCTTTGAAGCGCGCAGCGATATGCTGCTTAACCCGAAAGATACCGCCGACCACCCGGCGGGGATCTGGTCTTTACCTCCCACCCTGGCCGGCGGTGAAAAAGATAAAGCCAAATATCTGGCCATCGGCGAAGTAAACCAGATGGTATTGAAGTTCAGAAAACCAGCCAATTAACCACAGCTAACCGACGGTAAACCTAATCGTACTTCAATGCGAGCGGGTTTGCCGGCCCAGCGCATGTGCAATGCGGTTGCGCATTGAGTGCCAGTGATTTTTCGGCAACGTCGGAGCCTGGGCCAAAATGGCTTCAAAGTTAATAGTGTCGGCGGCACGTGGCGGCAGATGGGCAAAATACAGCTGGTTGGGTGCAAGCTCGCTGACCCGCTTCAGTGATTGCTTGTATTGATTCGGGTGGCACACCGGATACGGCGGTACCAGGCGCTTTTTTACCGACACGATTAAATCGGCAATATACAGCTGTTTAGTCGGCGTATGCAGCAGCGAAATATCATGGTCGGTATGACCTGGCGTGTACAGCACCTGCCAGTCCGGGAAGCCCGGCAGTGGTTGCTCATCCAGCAGCAACAAGTCTGGCTTTAAAATCGGGTTATACCAGATATGCCGCTTCGGCTTACCCAGCCGGCTGGCTACCCACCAGGTTAAGCCAACATCGATAAGATGCGCAGTGCGGCCCAGCACACCGCCATACCAGCGCCTGGCTTTCGGATGACAGCCAATGCGGGCGCCGGTTAACCGTCTGAGTTTATGCGCACCGCCAGCATGGTCCGGATGCATATGTGTCACCATAATCAGCTTAAGCGCAGTTAACGGCAAAGCTAATTGCTGCTGAATAAAATCACATACCGTTGCAATATCAGCCCGGCTACAGCCATCAAGCAGCAGTAAGCTGTCACCTTGCTGCGCCAGATAAACGTTTTGAATATAGCCCGGGAGAATATGTAACTGCATTAATTTGCATTAAGCCTTAACGTTAGTAACTGGTCCGACATTACCTAAGCTGACGGCAATTATCCAGCAGCAATTGCCATTTTCGTCACTGGCGCTTATGGTAGTACGCAATGCAATCTTCCGGAGTCACTATGCGCTGGCCACCTCTACGTTTGACAAGAGTAAGTTTGGCAAGAATAGGTTTGGTAATCTTACCCTTGCTACATACCCCTATTGCCTTTGCCGAAGCACGGACTGAGCTCACTAAACAGATTGAACAGGTGATGCCGAAGGTGATTAGCTGGCGCCGCGATATTCACCAGCACCCGGAATTGTCCAACCGTGAGGTTCGCACTGCCGCCAAGGTAGCAGCACACCTGGAAAAGCTCGGTTTAGAAGTGCGTACCGGCATTGCCCATACCGGCGTGGTGGGTATTTTAAAGGGTGGCAAACCCGGCCCCGTGGTAGCACTGCGCGCTGATATGGATGCTCTGCCGGTAACCGAACAAACCGGCTTGCCGTTTGCGTCTAAGGTTGTTAGCGAATTTAACGGCCAGCAAACCGGTGTGATGCACGCCTGCGGCCACGATGCCCATGTTGCTATGCTGATGGGCGCAGCCGAAGTGCTGGCCAAACAGCAAGCCGATCTTGCCGGTACCATTATGTTTGTCTTTCAGCCTGCTGAAGAAGGCCCACCGGCCGGCGAGGACGGTGGTGCTAAGATGATGCTGGCCGAGGGATTATTTGCGAACCCCAGCCCGTCTGCCATTTTTGGCTTACACGTCTGGCCCGGCGAGAGCGGCCAGTTGCAGGTAAAAACCGAAGGCATTATGGCGGCGGCTGACAGCTTTCAAATTACCGTCAAAGGTAAACAGGTACATGGCTCCAGCCCCTGGCGCGGTATCGACCCTATCAATGTCACCGGCCAGTTGATTAACGCGATAAACCTGATCCCGGCACGGCAAATCGACGTGACCAAGGCACCGGCGGTGGTGTCTTTTGGCCAGGTACACGGCGGTATTCGCTGGAACATAATTCCTGATGACGTAAAGCTTGAAGGCACTATCCGCACTTTCGACAGCGAGATGCGCGAAGACTTAATCGCCCGCATGGCGCACACCAGTGAACATATTGCCAAAGCCAGCGGCGCTGAAGCCGACTTTCATGTACACAACTTTGCTGCCGTTACCTGGAACGATCCGGCGTTAACCGAATGGGCTATGCCAAGCCTGCAGTGGGCCGCTGGCGACAAAGGCGTTGCCGCCATTAAGCCTATAACCGGCGCAGAAGACTTCTCGTTTTATCAGCAGCAAATTCCCGGGGTGTTTTTCTTTCTCGGCATTTCGCCCGAGGGTAAGCCGCTTAGCGAAGTGCCACCCAACCATTCGCCGATGTTTGATGTAAACGAAGCTGCGCTGGTAAACGGCGTACGGGCGCTTACCGGTTTGGCATTGGATTACTTAGCTAATCCGCCCAAACTAAGCAAGAGCTAAACAAGAGCTAAGCAAAAATTAAGGACAAAAGATGAATACACCCTGTCGCTGCCACTGGGTCGATTTAAGCAAACCGGATTATATTGCCTACCACGATACCGAGTGGGGCGTGCCGGTGTATGACGACAACAAGCTGTTTGAGTTTTTAACCTTAGAAGCAGCGCAGGCTGGCTTAAGCTGGTATACGGTACTGAAAAAGCGCGACAGCTACCGTCAGGCCTTTGCCAATTTTGACCCGGTAAAGGTTGCGGCTTTTGACGACGCCAAAGTGGCAGAATTGCTGCAAAACCCCGGCATTATCCGTAACCGGTTAAAAGTGGCTGCCGCTATTAATAACGCTGCGCGTTTTTTGGAAGTACAACGCGAGTTTGGCAGCTTTAGTCACTACCAATGGCAATTTGTCGGCGGCAGCCCGCAGTTAAACAGCATTGCCAGCCCGGCAGACTACCGCGCCACCAGCCCCGAGTCAGATGCCTTGAGTAAAGACTTAAAAAAACGTGGCTTTAAGTTTGTCGGCTCAACCATTATCTACGCTCATATGCAGGCCTGCGGTATGGTAAATGACCACCACAATGATTGTTTTCGTAAACACAGTGGCTAGGCTGTACTAACGGCTAAAAATTACCACTTATTGCAATCACCAGGCTCGGATCACTGCGCTCCAGGCTGTAATAGCGATATGCCATGGCATTGCTGCGATCCGCTATAAAGACGTCGCGCTGATACTGATAGTCTGCGCCGAGCAGGTCGTTTATGGCTATCTCCAGTGTTACGCCATAGCCTAAGCTGAACTCAGCAAAGATATCGGTAGTTGCTTTATTTGTCTGGCGATAAACCTCATCCGGATAAAATGCAGTCTCAACATTGGCAAAATAAAGCGACAGTCCCCAGGCATACCAGTCGGCATCTTTTTTCAGTTCAATGTCGCCACTGTGCGGTGTCAGCCATGAAATTGCCCGGTTACCGGTTAACGGATCAGCGTAGCGGGCAGCGCGAAAGCTGTAATTCAGTGTTATTTCACTGCCCTGCACTAACCAGTGGCTGCTCAGGTTTAGCTTTACATCTATCCCGTTGTAGCTTGCCCGACCGGCATTGGCCAGCCCCCAGCTGTCGGTATCAAATTGTACAAACTCATGAATATCATCAATTTTATGCCAGAAGATTTGCGTATTTAGCGCCCAATCAGCGGCAGCAGCATAATTTAGCTCATAACTTAGCTCCAGCCTTTGCTGCGGCTTTAGCTCAGCATTACCGGCTTGCTGGCGGCCAAAATCGCTATCCAGCCCCGGAATAAAATCGGCAAAGTCCAGCTGTTCAATCTTACGCTGCAGCGTTAAAGTTGATTGCAAGCCGCTTGTGCTGTGGTGGCTTAACTTAAGCAGCGGCTTAAAATAGCGGTTTTGCGTTTGATAATACTGCTCAGTCTCACTGTGTAGTGTGGCATATTCGCCGGTTAATTTTGCATACCATTGCCACTGCCCGTTCAGTTGTATTTTGCTGGCCATATAAGGCTCGGCCCGGTTTTCCTGCACTGTGGTTGTTAGCATGCCTTGTGCCTGGGTGTCAGCATTAAGCCGGTTTTGGCTAAGTTCAAGCCCCAACTCCGGCTGCCACCACAATGCGCTTTGCTGGCTGCTGAGCTTTATTACCTGTTCTGTCAGCGTTTGGCGCTGGCTAAACAGCTCAGTGCTGTGGTTATCTTGCTCTGCGGTATCGGTCTGCGAGTGATAGTCTGAACGCTGCCGGCGATATAGCCCGCTAATTTGCCATAACCAAGCGTCATGGTTGTCATTTGCCTGTTGCTGCCAGTCCAGACCTAACTCAAACTGCTGCTGGTTAAGCTGGCTATCAATGGCTTCTGTCGCCGTAACCACTGCTTCTTGCTGCCATCTGCGCCGGTAGCGCTGCTGATACTGTTGCTCCTGCCATTGGCTATTAAGCTGCAAATAACTATCTGGCAAAGCCCTGCCAGAGGTTATCGCAAGATTGCCATCCTTGCTGGTGTCACGGTAATCCTCGCTACCGCTTAGATCCGGGCCTATATCCGGGCCGGTCTGAAAAAACTGGCTGCGGCTTTGCAACAGATCTTTTTCGCGTCTGGCTTGAAATTGATGCTCCCAGCCGTGCCAGCCGCTACTGGTTTGCAGCGACAAAACGTGTGGTTGCTGCATCCCCAAGGCAGAACCTGCGGCTATGCGCCAGCTGACCTGACGCTGCGCTGTATGCCGTAGCAGGTTAACTACCTGAGTATATTGACTGGCCGCGGTAAAAGGATGTCCCGCCAGATACACTTCCATAGCACCAAGCTGACTAACCGGCAGAGCAGCCAACATATCCGCCAGTGATTGCGATTTATTCAGCACAGGCAAACCGTTAATCAGCACATTGCCGCTGGCATTGCTCAGGCCGCGCTGGCTGTTTGAGTCAATAAACCTAAAGCCGGCGATCTGTTCAACAATATCCAGCGCTGACTGACCAGGCATCTGAGCCAGCTCAGCCTGATTATAGTGGCTAAACGTATCGGCACTAACCTGCTGTATCAGCGCCGCCAGACTAAAAAAACTAATCAGGTTTACTAAAATAGCACGTCGCATAAGCTCTCTGTTGTTTTGCTGCAAATGGCGCTATTAGAGTAAATCGTTATAGCTCACTCAAGGCCAGAGTGTTGACTGGTAAGGCTTAGGGACGAATGGACCAACGACGGTACAATCAGCAACCGGCTTTGGGATGAACGGATTAAAGCTAAAATGGCCGCAGTTTAAGCGGCGCTTTGCAAACGGGCCCTGACCGCCTGTTTATGCGCTTTACTAAGCGCAACTACCCGGCCGCTTTTAAGCTCAACATAGCCACTGCCGGAAGATTTTAGCCTGACACGGGCGATATGCTGCACATTGACCAGATGGGCACGATGGGTGCGAATAAACATCTGCTGTGGTAACTGGCTTTCGATATCTTTTAGCGTGGTACGCTTTAGCCAGCTACGCTCGGCCGTGCACACTTCGACATAATTACTGGCAGAGTTGATTTGAATAATATCGTCGAAGCAAAGCTGCATAGCACCGTCAGACTGTTCGATAGTCAGCATTCGCTCCGCCCTGCTATCTGCCAGTGCCGGTACCGGTTGCACTGTTGGCACAGCCAGATATCGTTGCCAAATAAACACATTGATAAAAATCACCACCGGATACAAGGGCGCAAAATACAACAGGCTATAGGCGATACTGTCGTTAAAAACAAACAGGTCAAATATTGACTGATATATCAAAGCATTTACGGCTGTGACAGAGCAAATCAGTGCATAACGCTGCTTTACCAGAGCCCTTGTTGCGACAGACTGGCTTAGCATCCGAAACAACAACGGCGTCAGCAAATACCATAGTCCCCACTCTTGCAATGCCCAGAGTGGATGATTATTGAGCTTGTCGCGCTCAGGTACCCACAGATCATACAGCTTATCTATCACGGTTAAAAATAAGATCACCCCACTCCAGCCGAGTAAGGCTACCAACCACTCCTGACGACGTTGTTTGTCCATTGCGCCTCTAGATCCCAATTAGCTGTCTCAAGCCCAAATCTATCAAGGGCCTGTTTGCAGCGGGCTATATTACTTAATTGCGCAGCATTGTTAAAACAAAGTTTAAGCTGCAACAGTGCTATTACACTGCTACGGCAATGGTCGCTTTTTGTTGCGCTGTTGCCAACTGGCAACAATACTTAGCCCAGTTAAACTGATTTTAAAACCGGGCTGCCACTGTTGATGGCCTGACTTAACCGGCTGGTTGTTATGAGATTCTGTGCAGTATTTGCATTGCTGTTAGTGGCAACACCTTGGATTAGCCAGGCAAAAACCCTGGTTTCGGTATGCTATGAGGGCTATGGCATGTCGCCGTTTATCAGTGCCGGCAGTGACGGCGACCAGCCAGCCGGTTTACTGGTTGATATGTTAGAAGCTGCGGCAGCACCTTTGGACATTACCCTGCAATTTCAGCAAGCGCCGTGGCTAAGATGCCAAAAAATGGTACAAGAGAATAAGCTCAATGCCACACTGGCGATGATTTGGTCGCCGCAGCGGGCTCTGGAGTTCCGTTTTCCCGATCCGCAAAGTGGTACTGAACAATCAGAACGCTATTTGTGGCAGGCACAATATCCGGTTTTTCATCCAATCACTAAATCTTTTGTAAAAGCAAAATATCAACCGCAGTTTGGTATCAGTGCGCCGCTGGGTTATATCGTCGAACGCTGGCTACTACATAAAGGCTGGCTTAGTCCCTACAAATTCAAGCTGGACGAAGGCCTGCGAATGGTTGCCGATGGCAAGCTGGATGGCTATAGCGTCGAGCGCTTTATTGGCAGCCATCACCTGCGCCAGCTTGGGCTTGAAGATAAAATTGCCGCCAGCAGCGATAACCTGTTGATTGAAAAATGGTTTTTAGTTTTTAATCAGCAGTATTATCAGCAAAATCAGCAGTTGGTAGAGCAATTCTGGTTGAACATTGGCCACGCCCGCCAAGTGCTGGAAGCACGCTTTCCATACGCCGACAGCGGGTCAACGCCCTAGCTTCTGCCCGCTGTCATGCTGGCGATAATTAATTTTGTTTCACAATAATACGCGGATCAAAATCGGCGCAGCCTGGCACCTTCACACCATAGTCGTAACTACCTTCGGCGTCGGCTTTTATGCGGCATTTTAGTTTACCTCTGTTGTTTGAGGTTAATTTACAATTGTCCTTAAACGGCGACGCAGCATAAAAATACACCGTATAGTTAGTTATATCGGCACTTTGCCATTCAATATGCTTATCGGCTTTGCCACAGACGCAGTTTTTTATACCGTCACATTTATCACGACTGCCGTCCGTTTGCTTACAATTGTCGTCCGCCGGCACGGCAATCTCTTTAATGCAGTGCTTGCCATCTACCAGCTCTGACACTATGGTCAGCGTCTGGTCTTTATCTGCTGCCCAAATCAGGCCGGACCAACATAAACTCAGCATCAGTAGGTATAATTTCATTGTAAAACTCCTTTTTAATGATAGGTATACAACTTTCTTATTCCGGCTGGCTAATAGCCAGCCGGAGGAATTTTGGGATCAACTGCCACCAGCTCAGACGGATACCCCAGACTGATAGCTTGTCGCACATAAGCACTACCTTGTTCGCTGCGCGCACAATTGAAGTTGGCAATCGCCAGATCGTAAAACACATAAAAATCGGCCTGATTGGCGGCCTGTACCTGCAGCTCGGTTTGCAGTGCTGCTTCACATTGCTGTAACTCAGATTGCAAGCGGCTGATTTGTGACAACAACGCCGGCGCCTGGGCGTCCACCACCAGATTACTCTGCGCCAGTTGTAACGCCTGCTGATACAGCGGCAAGGCGTCGTGCCGGCGGCCAGCTTGCACAGCCAAAACATCGGCAAGATTAGTCCAGATAGTGTAATCATCGCCGCTGTTGCTTAAAGCCTGCCGATAGCGCTGCTCTGCACGCTGATAATCAGCATTGAAGTAATGCGCAGTACCCAGATTAGAGAATGATTGCGCGACCGGCGATAATTCCACTACCTGCTGCCAGGCCAGAATAGCCTGTTCGAACTGGCCGCTAAAAAACCAGGCCGCAGCCAGGCTGTTTAACACCTCAGTACTAGCGGGTTTCAGTTGCGCGGCACGCTCAAAGTGGCGTGCTGCGGCGCTGAATTGACCGGCTTCATATAAAAAGCCGCCGTACAACATGTAATTTTGCCAGTAGCCGGGCTCCAGCTCTATGGCCCGTTTAAATTGCTGTTCTGCCTCACTGCTATTGCCACTGGCTTTAAGTACTAAGGCTTTGCCGCTCAGCGCATCAACCCAACGCGGATTTAACGCCAGCGCCTGCTCATAGCGGGCCATGGCTTCGGGATATTGCCCGCTAACACGGTAAAGGTCGCCGAGGATCGCCGCAACCTGCGCCTGATTAACCTGCAGACCGCCAGCATGCTGGCACGCCTGTCGGGCCAGCTCGAACTCGGTCACGCTGCGACTGACCATATATTTATCAAGATGGACTTTACATAATGCAGCAGACGCCAGCGCAAAATCAGGATCGGCTTGCAGCGCTAGTAACAACAGCTGTTCAGCTTGGTCTAAACTGGCAATGTCATCAAATTTTTTTAAACGTTGCTGCGCCTGCATATAAGCATCAAAAGCGGCGAAATTGTCGGTAATACGATATTCTGCGCCGGCATAAGCCGGCCCGTTGTGCGGTAATAACAGGGCAAACGCGTTTTGTACCTGACGGTGTAGTTCTTGCTGCAGCGCCGGTAACGCTTGCCGGTTATGACTAAGCCGGTTTGACCAGCGCCGCACACCGGTAGCGGCCTCAATCACTGAAATTTCCAGTTGTAGTTGGTCTGCAGTAGTACTAAGCCGGCCTTCAACCAAAAACTCTACCCGCAGCTGAGCGGCAAGTTGCTGATAATTATTGTTGTCAGCAATGCTCTGCATGGCCCGATCGGCCAATACCGGAAACTGATTAAGTTGGGTCAGTGAATACAACAATTCCTGCCGGATACCCTCCAACAGATAATCTTCAATCTCGCTGCCGGCAGTTAACTGAAATCGCATAACAGCCACCGCATTAGCAATAACGGCGCTTTCTGCCGGCGCTACTGCAGCCTGGCCCTGCCCCGCTACATCTGCCTCCATGGCCGATTTAACCGAGTGCGCCAGCAAAGCAACAGCACTAAAAGACAACAACAAAAAGCCAAGCTCAAGCAGCAATTGCCGGCGCCAGTAACGTTGCTTGTCCGGATGATCAGATTGTGCCAGGCGTTTTTTTCGCTCACGCAAATCTACTATCCAGGTGATCAGTAACACCAACGGGAACACAATCAGCAGGATCAATAATGTGAGTTTCATGCCGGTGGCTGAAATATTAAGCAGTGGAAAAGTAATGGCCATTACCTGAATAAATAACCAGACACTGACCAAAAACGCCACGCTGACACTGAACAAACGACTGCCACGAAATAGCGAAATTAACCAGAAGCGATGTTTTGCCGTCGCCGCACCACCACGGCCACGCCGCTCGACCAATGGCGCCAGGCCGGCCGCTTTGTGAAGTGGGCCTGGTTGCATTAAAAGACGGTAACCGCGCCGGGGCAAAGTCTGAATAAATACCGGACAGCTTTTAGCATCGCCCAGCACATGGCGCAGTTCACTAATAGCATGGGTAAGATTAACCTTGGCTGCATTGGCATCCCCCCAAACAGCGGTAAGCAAATGCTGCTGACTGACAATATTTTGCGCCTGCACTGCCAGTTGCAGCAGTAACTCCAGCGCTTTGGCAGACACATGGCGGTGCTCACCGTGCACCACCACAAAGCCCTGAGCCGGTAGTACCGTAACCTCACCAAGACAAAAACCAGCATGCAGTGCGGCAAGTGACAGCACTGTGTTATCTGCAGCCGGTGGTGCGGTAAAAAGTCCCTGATTATCCACAATGACCTGAGTTGCTTTGCTCTGTTATTACGCCAATAGCGCGCTGGAAAAGCCTGACCAAGTATGGTCAAAAAAGCTGCAAATGCCAGCAAAAGCAACGCGATAGAAATAGTTTCACGCAAAGGCAGCCTTTAAAATACATCCATTTACACCGGCAGACATAAAGACACATTTCAGCAGCATTTAGCCACCACCAGCTTAAATTATGTCTTTGCCGCACTGGCGCTGACAGCGCTCTGGCCGGCAACCTTGACGCAGCCCGCTATGGCTGAGTGCAACCCGTTGCTGAATTAGGTTTTGCTGTTAATACAACAAGTTACAATGTTGCTACATTCG
The DNA here is from genome assembly GCA_018826295.1 of Gammaproteobacteria bacterium. Lineage (GTDB taxonomy): Bacteria > Pseudomonadota > Gammaproteobacteria > Enterobacterales > Alteromonadaceae > Alishewanella. The sequence continues at coordinate 30,327 of JAHJZX010000001.1, read as the reverse complement.
CATTTAAGCGGTATTGCACTATGATCTAGCAGTGAAAACCTGAATTATGGCAGTACAGCAATGGCAGAAATACGGCGCCAGACCGCAGCACACTGGACCGAGTTACTGGTGAAACACGAGTTGCCCGCTATCACCTCTATGGCGCGTACTTTGGACAAGTTTGCCAATGACGATGTGTCATCCATTCCGCAGCTCAGTCAGACCATTTTGCATGATCAGGCGCTGTCATCCTGCCTGCTCCGGGTCGCCAATACTATTAATCACGCCTCGGTTAACCGCGTTAACACGGTGTCCCGTGCGGCTATAGTGCTGGGCATACAGGCAGTGAAAAACATTTGTCTTACCTCGAAAATTCTTGATGCGTTGCTGCAATCAAAAAATTTACTGCCTCCGGTGTACGAGCGCTTACTGATGTTGATGGCCAATGCGTTTTATGCCGGCTTGTTGGCGCGGATGATGCTGCCGGATCACCAAGAAGATACCAAAGAAGAAGTGTACCTGGCAGCGATGCTATACCATATCGGGGAAACCGCGTTCTGGAGCAGCGGCTCACCGCTGTGCGCCGAGCTGATCCGTCAAGCCAGCGCCTTGCCACAGACGGAATTTAGCCAGTATTGCCGTGAAGAAACCGGCATTAATTTTGCTGAACTCAGCGCCAGCTTAGCCAGAACCTGGAATCTGGGTGAATTGCTGGTAAAAGCATTGGATCAACCACAAAGCCGCACGCTGGAAATGCAAACTATTAGTCTGGCAAACCAGCTAAGCGCGGCCATCCATACCCCACCGCCAAATAAAGCCGCCTTTAACAAGCTGCTGCAGGATATTGCCCGGCTGATGAAGATAGAGCCACGGCAACTTAAAGAGCGGATTAAACAATGCCGCGATCTGGCGCTGAATATGCTGCACTCCTATGGCGCCGATGTACTGCAAAGCCATATCCGCGCCCTGCCGACCGACGCCGACTTTGTAAATCTGGCCACGCCGGTGCAGCCTCTGAACCGTGACAGCGCCGTGTTACAACTTATGCAACAGCTGCAGCAATTAGCCATGCGCCGCGGCAATATCAGTGAGTTACTCAGTGCTATGTTGCAACAATCTGCGGCGATCTTTGCATTTGATAACTGCGCCTTCTGGATCTTGTCTGCTGACAAAAGCCGGCTGGAATCGCGTTCGGCCTATGACAGTGCCGGCGCACCCAACACCGCCCGCCGCTCTGTTAGCATAGTGCCGGCGCAAAACCTGTTTAGCCTGGTGGTAACCCAGGCGCAAGCTGTGCTGGTAAACGATGCCACGCAACCACAATGGCGCAAATACATTGATGAACAAACTGAAAGCTTGCTGCAACGCGGCGCTATGGCGCTGACTGCAGTGAAAATTCATGACAAGGTTATAGGCGTTATCAGTGCGCAGCGCTTGCAACAGCGTAACAGCATTGATGACGATGACTACCGCCAGTTTTGCTTTCTGTGCGACCAGCTAAATATGTGCCTGAGCCTGAACGCAGCGCGCTAAAGCTTAGCTGCGTGACCGCTTCGGCGTACTGCCCAGTACCAGCTCAGCCGGCAGGGTGAACGAGAAACTGCTACCTTTGCCCGGCTCGCTAAAGATCATTAAACGGCTGTTATGGCGTGATAGTACATGTTTCACTATCGCCAACCCCAGGCCAGTGCCACCGGTGTTGCGGGCACGGGCTTCGTCTACCCGGTAGAAGCGCTCGGTTAAGCGTTTAACATGCTGCGGCGCTATGCCGGGGCCGTTATCGTTAACAGAAAACACGGCTTTTAAATGCTGGCGTTGCCAGCTGATGTGAATATCGCCGCCATTTTGCGTGTACTTAATGGCGTTAACCACCAGATTAGAAAAAGCACTGCGCAGCTCTTCAGTCACACCGGTCACTTTTAATGACGGATCTATATCAAACACCAGTTTATGTTGCTTGTCGCGGTTTACGGTTTGCGCTTCCTGCTCCAGCTGCGCCAGCATCAGCGGTACATCTACCTCGTCGTCAAACTGCACCCGGGCCGAGGCTTCAATACGCGATAAGGTTAGCAACTGCTGCACTAAAGCATCCATGCGTTTGGTTTGATCCAGCATGACATTGTGGGCTTTTTTCCACATGGCTTTATCCGGCAGGTGTTCGTCGTCCATCACTTCCAGATAGCCCTGCAACACGGTAAGCGGCGTACGCAGCTCATGTGATACGTTGGCGACAAAGTCTTTGCGGATTTGCTCCAGTTGTTTAAGCTGGGTAATGTCACGCACAATCAGTAAGTACTGCTCAATGCCATAGGGCATAATATTAAACTCGAGCGTCAGTTGGTCATTTACCGGCGAGGCCAACACCAACGGCTGCTCAAATTTAGTCGCTTTGATGTACTGCAAAAATTCCGGATGGCGAATTAGATTATCCAGCCGCTGGCCTTCGTCGGCCGGCCAGCGCAACCCCACCAAAATTTGCGCCAGTTTGTTACTCCAGATAATGCTCCAGTCATCGCGCAGCACCACTACGGCTTCAGGCAGGGCTTCGGCACCATCACGAAAGCGGCGTACCACATTGCGCAGCTCGCGGCGCTTACGCCGGTCGCGCCGCTGCAGGTAGTAAATACCTTCAAACAGGTGGCCCCAGATGCCTTCGCTGATTGGCGGCGACAGTTTGCGGTCACGCCACAACCATTTGTCCATTAAAAACAAATGATGGTAATGCCACAGTAACAGCGCTACGGTAAAGATCAGCAATGCCAGCAACAGGCTGTCGGAAATCAGGCCAACCAAAGCAATAAAACAGAAAAAAAGGAACAGCTTGGTGTAGACCTTCCTTTTTGATAACAGTTGGCGCATAGACTAAGTGTTAACCCTTTACTTGGCAGAGAAACGGTAACCGGAGCCCCGTACGGTTTGTACTAATCTATCATGACCGGCCAGAGAAATCGCTTTACGTAAACGGCGAATGTGCACATCTACCGTACGATCTTCAACATAGACGTTAGTGCCCCAGACATGATCCAGCAGTTGTTCACGGCTGTATACCCGCTCGGGGTGCGTCATAAAGAAATGCAACAGACGAAACTCGGTCGGCCCCATGTCCAACGCCTGATCCGATGCCATTACCCGATGCGATACCGGGTCCAGCTTTAAGCCCTGTACTTCTATCACTTCGTCCAGGCTGGTGGGTGCCACCCGGCGGATCACGGCTTTAATGCGTGCCATCAGCTCTTTCGGTGAAAACGGCTTGGTCACATAATCATCGGCGCCCACTTCCAGGCCGCGTACTTTGTCTTCTTCTTCACCGCGGGCGGTGATCATAATAATCGGGATATTGCGGGTCAAATCGTGCTGCTTCATTTTTTTCGCGATTTGGATACCGCTGCCGCCTGGTAACATCCAGTCCAGTAGCACTAAATCCGGATAGGGCTCAACCAGGGCATTGACCGCCGATTCAAAATCTTCAGCGGTTACTGCCTGATAACCATTTTGTTCCAGCACAAAACACAACATGTCACGGATTGGCGCTTCATCTTCCACTACCAGGATCTTTCTTGCCATTGTTCTCACCACATAAAAATAGCGGCACTAAGGCCGTATCGGTTAACTGATTACTCTGCCTAGTATTACCGCACATTATGACACTTTTATGAAAGCAACAAATCAGCTTGCAATCACGCTTACTGCAAAATGACAAATACAACTATTAAACATTGAAAACAAAAATTAAACATACGCCAGCAAGGTGAAGCATGACACTCAGATGAATTTTTTTTGACAACAACAGCGTTAAGGTCCGTGCTGGCACAAGGCGGCGCAACTGTAATGTTGCAGCCATATTGCTGTAATAAAAGCGTCACGTCCCCGTTGTAGGGTGCAAGCAACTTTTTAGCACCACCGACAATAACACAACGGAGAGATGGTAATGGCTTTAGGTAAACTGATAAAACTGAGCGCAGTGGCAACAGCCCTTATGCTGGCGGGCTGTGGTGGCGACTTAGTCGTTAACGCTGGTGGCAACGACAATGGCGGCAATAATGGCGGCGGTAACCCGACGCCACCACCAGCCAGTGCCTGCCCGGCTTTTGCAACGCAGGGCAACAGCCTGGCTGGCGTCAGCAAAACAGTATGTGAGATTACCGGCACTATCACCAGCGATGTCCGTTTAACCGCAAACATCGCCTGGTCATTAAGCGGCAAGGTCACTGTAGGTAACGACAATGCCAACAACGCAACCCTGACCATAGAGCCGGGTACCACCGTTTTTGGTAAGAGCGGTGCCGACTATCTGGTGGTTGCCCGCGGTTCAAAAATTCAGGCTATCGGTACTGCAGCCGATCCTATCATCATGACGTCAGTTAACGACATGCTGGGCTTATCCGATGACGAATCAGCGGCCGAATGGGGTGGCCTGGTATTACTGGGTAATGCACCTACTAACAAATGTGATCAGGCGGATTTAGCTAACTGTCAGGTAGAAGCTGAAGGCGAAGCTGGCCCATACGGCGGTGCAGATGCCGAAGATAGCAGCGGCGCGCTGAAATATGTACAGGTACGTTACGCCGGTTTTGAGGTTATTCCGGATAACGAATTAAACGGTATTACTTTTGCCGGTGTTGGTCGCGGTACTACGGTGGAATATATCCAGGTGCACAACAACCTGGATGACGGCGTTGAATTTTTCGGCGGTACTGTTGATGCCAAATACGTCGTATTAACCGGCAACCGTGATGACTCGCTGGACTGGGCAGATGGCTGGACTGGCCGTATGCAGCACGTTTTAGTGCGCCACAACCCGAACGATACCAAAGCCAACCGCGGCATCGAGGCTGATAACCAGTCAGGTAACTTTACCGCTGAGCCGGTATCTAAACCGCAAATTGCCAACATGACGATTGTCGGTAATAACTTTGACGGCGAAGACGACTCAGAAGGCGTGTTATTGCGTGCTGGTACTGCTGCTGAGCTGTACAACTTTGTTATCACTGGCCCATCAGGCATGGGCGAGTGTTTTGAAATTAACTCTGACGAATCTGTTGCCAATGCCGGCAACGGTGAAATCGTGTTCCGTAACTCTATTATCGATTGTGCCGAGCCAACTAAAAACTCAGTAGATGGCAATGGCAACGTGACGCTGGACGCTAAAGCCTGGTTTATGCAACAGCCTGGCAATATGATTACCGATGCGCTGATAGGCGGTTATGTGCCAGCTCCTAACTCACCTGCACTGGGTAACGGTTATAACGTGGCTAATAACGTTGATCCATGGTTTGACACTGTAGATTACATTGGTGCTTTTGATGGCACTACCGACTGGACAGTTGGCTGGACAGTGGGTATTCACCCGGAAGACGATTTAGCCGCCTGCCCGTCTGGCACTACTGAAGTAAACAGCTTAAGCGGTAAACTAAACTGTCAGTTAACCGGTGATATCACCGATAACATTACCCTGGTTGCCGGCGCAGATTATGTATTAAGTGGCCGGGTACGTGTTGGTATCGACAACACCACAGCAGCAACCTTAACAGTACAACCTGGCGTGCGCATTTTCGGCAAATCCGGTGCCGACTTCCTGGTCGTTACCCGTGGTTCAAAAATTGAAGCCAACGGTACTGCCGCTAACCCAATCGTGATGACGTCAGTACAGGATGTTATCGGTTCACCAACCGCTGCCGGTCAATGGGGTGGTTTAGTATTGCTGGGCAAAGCGCCAAGCAACAAGTGTGATCAGGCTGATTTGGCAAACTGTCAGGTATCGGCTGAAGGCGATGCCGGTAACTACGGCGGCAATAACCCGGCTGACAGCAGCGGTACGCTAAATTATGTGGTGGTTAAACACGCCGGTTTTGAAGTTATCCCGGATAACGAATTAAACGGTATTACTTTTGCTGGTGTCGGTTCAGGTACTAAGTGTTCAAACATTCAGGTACACCAGAACGTGGATGACGGTATCGAAATGTTTGGCGGTAGCGTCAGCTGTAAAAACGTAGTACTGACCGCCAACGGCGATGACTCAGTAGACTGGGCAGACGGCTGGAACGGTAAACTGCAATTTGTACTGGTAAAACACGCTGCCGATGGCGCTAAAGCCAACCGTGGTATTGAAGCGGATAACCAGTCAGGTAACTTCGGTGCCCTGCCAATCTCTAACCCGACAATCGCCAATATGACCATTATCGGCAACACCTTTGACGGCGACGACGATTCTGAAGGCGTCTTGCTGCGTGCCGGTACCAATGCCCAACTGGCTAACTTTGTTATCACCGGCCCTGAAGGTATGGGTGAATGTCTGGAATTTGACTCGGCAGAAACCAAAGCGCTGGCAGCGGCTGGCTCATTAACCATGACAAACTCGGTAATCGCCTGTGCAGAGCCATTTAAAGGCGACCTGGGCAACGGCACTACTACAGAGCAATGGTTCCTTGGCCAGGCCGGCAATAGCGTAGCCGCCAATCAGGCAGCAGTGCTGGACGGCATCTTCACTATCGATGCCACTACGCCAAAAGATATGACGGCAGATAGCTTCTTCGACGCCGTTGACTTTGTCGGTGCAGTAAAACCTGGCAATGACTGGACTGCAGGCTGGACCGTTGGTTTAGACGACTAACAGCAACTAACACTGCCGGGTTTTGCCTGGCAGTGTTTTTTATTTCACAGCATTGCACAGCAAGCAAATCAGTCAATGCAACGCAGATATAACAGTAAAAGCTGATAGGACAAAGTTCAGATGAGCAGCATGCAAAAGTTTAATTTCAGTCGTGTAGGCCGCAGTGTGTTGCTGGCACTTAGCACGGCAACCGCGCTGGCGTCGCTGGGTGCAGTAGCGCAGGAAACGCAGCCGCAACCGACCCAAAATGAAGAAGAAGTAGAACGCATTTCTGTATCCGGCCGTCTGATGAGCTCCGCTGCCTCTGCCGCGGCAGAGCGCCGCGAGCAACCTTATGTGGCCGAATTACTTGGCATGGAACAAATTTCCCGCGCCGGTGACAGCAATGCCGCTACCGCACTGCGCCGGGTAACAGGTTTAACCCTGGTAAAAGATAAGTTTATTTATGTACGCGGTTTGGGTGAGCGTTATTCCAGCACCTTATTAAACGGTGCCATGGTACCCAGCCCGGACCCAACACGTAATGTTATTCCGCTGGATATGTTTCCGGCCGGTATTATTGAAAGTTTAGTGGTACAAAAAGCCTATTCGCCAGAGCTACCTGCAGCCTTCGGTGGCGGTAATGTAAATATCCGCACCGCCGCTATTCCGCTGCAAACCACCTTTAACCTGTCGGTTGGCACCGGCTACAGCAGCCTGAACAGTGACGACGGCTATGAATATGCCGGCGGCGGCGATGACTGGCGTGGCAAAGACGATGGCAGCCGGGCTATATCGGCCGAACTGGCCGCTGCCCAGGCACAATATGGCGTGCTGACACCGATTAATATCGCTGAAGCCTTAGGTGGCATTAATGCCGGTAACCTGGCGCAGGCAGAAACCATAGTGCGGGAGTTAGGCACGGCCTTTAACCGCGATATTGATGTTAGCCGCACGTCGGTTAAGCCCGATTTTGATGGCAGCGTATCTTTTGGCTCGCGCTTTGATATCGCCAAAAACGTAGTATTTGGCGTGATGAGCGGTTTAAGCTATGACCGCTCAACACAGAATATCGACGAGCAAGAGCGCTACTACTCCGTATCAGGTGAATCGTTAACACCACTTAACCGTTATGACGATATTAAGGGTACTGAGCATCAGGTTAAGCTGTCTGGCATGCTGAACTTTGGTTTAGAGCTGGGTGTCGACCACCGGTTGGAAACGTCCACTATTTACCTGCGCGATACCAAAGACGAAGTTAAGATTAAAAACGGCGACAGTATCGAAACCATCAACGAAACTAACCGTTCTAATACCGACACCAGCATTACTTATGAAGAACGCAGCATGTTAAGCAACCAGTTGCGTGGTAAGCATAACTTCCCCTACCTGATGGATTTAGCCGTAGACTGGCAATATACCGATGCCAAAGCACGCCGCTATGCACCAGGTGAAGTGGAATACCGCTACCTGAACGAAACCCAGGCCGATGGCTCTGTGTTCTCGTTCCTGCGCCGTAACCAGAACGCGGTAAATTACAGTTTCAGCGATATGAAAGACAACACAGAAAACTTAAGCTGGAATGCTAAGTTACCTCTGACGCTGGGCAAAGCAGAAATGACCTTTAGTGGCGGTTACAGCTATTTTGAACGTAGCCGTGATGCCCAGACCGACCGCTTTAACTTTGATACCGTTGGCTACAGCCTGCAACAGTTAGCCGGCAGTTTTTCGGAGATTTTCTCCGACAGCAATATTTTAAACCCGGACAACGGCTTTAAAATCTCTAACGTCACCACTCAGGCAGATGATTACCTGGCAGCACAAATGATTGATGCCGGTTACGCCGCGCTGGAAGTCAACTACGACTACAAATTCCGCTTAAATGTCGGTGTGCGTTATGAAGACTTTAAACAGGTATCGCTACCGCTGGGTGCCGATGGTAATGTCAGCGGCGAAGTCACCGATTCAGTGTTAATGGAAGACGGTTTCTACCCGGCACTGTCATTAACCTGGTTTGTTAATGACGACTTACAAGCGCGCTTTGGTTACAGCAAGACCGTCGTACGGCCGGATTTACGTGAAGTTACCCCGGTATTATACGTTGACCCGTTAACCGACTTTAAAGTAACCGGTTTTGCCGGCCTGAAAAGCACCGACATCAGCAGTGCTGATGTGCGCTTAGAATGGTACTACGACACTAGCAACTACAGCATCGGTGTCTTCTATAAGGATTTAGAAAACCCGATTGAAGCCATTGAATTGTCTGGCTCGGACGGCAACCTGTTAATGTCGTTCCGCAATGCGCAAAGTGGCAAAGTTTATGGTGCTGAAGCGGAGTTTCTGCAGCAACTGGACATGTTTGGCGGTGACTTTGGTAAGCTGGCCGACAACTTTTTCCTGGCTGGTAACCTGACGCTTAGTGAGTCTGAAATCAGCATTCAACGTTTCCCGGGTGCTAACCTGACCAATTTAGAGCGCAGCTTAAGCGGTCACTCTAAATATGTGGCTAACTTGCAACTGGGCTTTGACTCTGACAACAACCAGCACAACGCGACCTTAACATTTAACGTGTTTGGTAAGCGCATTGCTTTTGCCGGCGTGAACGACAAAGACGACGCCTTTGAACAACCGTTTAACTCGCTCGACTTTACCTACAGCTATACGCCAATGGACAACATGACGTTAAAGCTGGGGCTGAAAAACCTGCTGGACGAAGATGTGGAAATTCTGCAGCAAGGCGAGATCCTGCAAAAACGGGTTGAAGGCCAAAACTACAGCTTAAGCTTCTCGTACAAGTACTAGAAGCAGAGTTAAAACAAAGGCCTGCAATTTTGCAGGCCTTTTTTATTGCATCACCTTCACCTGCTATTGAAAGGTGTAACGCACGCCCAGTGCATAGCGGGTACCATATTGCCGGGCAAACAAAAACTGCTCTTTAAAGCGGCCATAGCCACGTTCAGTTTCATTGTTCAGGTTGATACCTTCAAAGAAGACTGTCAGGTTGTCGTTTATATCGTAATTCACGCTTAAGTCCCACTGGCCGAAAGTACGACCAAACTGCGGCGGCGCATCAGATGAGCCCTGGCCCTGGCCAATGCCAATCAGGTAGTTATCACGCCAGGCATAAGTGGCTTTAACCGACAAACCATCGGCCTCGTAAAACAGTTGCAGGTTGGCCGAGTCGCTTAAACCGGTTAGCGGTGACTGCACCTGCAGGCTATGCGGGTCAAACTTCACATCACCATCGACAAAGGTGGCATTTACGCCAACACCAAAACCACTGTCGCCAAACAGGTGCTGCAGCGCCAGTTCAACACCGTCTACCGATTTATCTTCGCTGTTGTACGGCCGGGTGACCAGCCAGCTGATTAACGGATCATCTGCAGATGGCTCAATCACGCCATTAGCATTACCATGGCCGTTAGCCAGCATTTGCAGGTAAATGTCGCCTATGTCCGGGTTGCTATCGCCGGCAGCAACCAGCTGCTGCTGGGCTGCCAGAAAGCGCGGCCCCTGATAAATGTCTTTTAGCTCATCGTACTGCACGGTTACGGTTTCGTTGGACAGGAAGTTTTTCACGTCTTTTTTAAAGTAACCCACTGAGGCGTAGCTGCCTTCGCCGTAGTAATATTCCAGGCTGAGATCCAGGTTGGTTGATTCAAACGGCTGCAGGTTAGTATTGCCTTCAGCGCCGGTACGCGCGCCAATTTTCGGGCTACCACTTAAAGCGCGGCCGCCGGCCAAAGCCCCCAGCGGTGCCCGGGCAATACTTTTACCCCAGGAAAAGCGTGCGACTATATCTTCGGTCAGTTCGAGGCGAAAATCGAACATCGGCAGCAGCACATCATGCTTACCTGTGACTTCTAAAAAGGTGTCGTCGCCGGCTTCATACTGGGTGATCCATTCCGATGCCGACGCCCACACCACCTGGGTTGGCACTTTTTGCCGCACATTACTGGTAACATCAGTTTCTTCGTAGCGTACACTGGCATTAATTTGCGCCGGGAAGCGTCCAATATCAAATTGCCAGTCGGACTGCAGGTAAATACTGCTGGTTTCTTCCTGCACAGAGCCTTCGCTGTCGATACCGTCAAAATAGGCATCCGCCACATAAGCATCGGCTCCCATCAGCGCTTCGGTCAGATAAGCCTGCTGTCGTGCCACCGCTTCATCAAAGTTGTAGGTGTAGTAGTAAGGTGAAGCCATATTCAGGCCGCCACCGGCAAACTGATCTAAAAAGCCGGCGGTGCTGTGGCGGGTAAACATGCCATCGGGCAAGATAGCGGTGAAACTGGGGCTAAAACCGGCGCCGCCGCGCAAGCCGCTCCAGGCACTGTAGCCGCTAATGGTTTGGTCGGTTATGGCAATACCGGCTTTAATGCTGGTTAGTGGTATAGCCAATACCGAGTTGTACCAAACAGTATCCAGCTGCAACTGTTTAATCGCCGACTTACCGGGTGAATGGGTAAACTGGCTGAAATTTGAATCAATTTCACCGGGTTGCAGTTCATTACTGCCGTTACGCCACAAAATGGAGGCTTGCGGAATTTCACCGCTACGGTAGTCATAGATTTTGCTGATCAGTTTGTCAGAGCCCAAAATGATTTGGCCGGCGCTGCCCAGACCTTTATCTGCGCCATTATCGATTTTATTGTCTGAGTCGTGGTAATCCAGGCTGACATGCCAGTCGGTACTGATTTGCCAGTCCAGATTTAAGCCGACAGAGCGTGCTTTGACTTCGGTAGTATTGCGGCTGGCGGTAAAAGAGCCGTCATTACCGCTGATATCGGCATACAGTGCGGTGCCATTGGCGTCCAGTTCGTAGGCGTTGATATTGCCGCCAAATTCGTTCCAGATCCCCCAGCCTACGGTATTTACGCCGGTAATAGCCTGCGAAACGGTGTAATCGAGCGAGGCAATAAAATTATCGACCGGAGCAAACTGCAAAGTAAGCTGGCCGTTAGTGCGTTCGCGCTCAACATCATCAATACCGTAGTTCATATCTTTCGGGAAAAACGCTACCCCCTGCTTATTACCCTCGGCATCGGTCGGCCGGTTGTCGGTAACCATAGCGGCGTCAAGATCAGGCAGGTTACTACTGGTTTGGAACTGCCAGCCCTGAATATTGGCTTCCTGGCGCTGAAAATCACGCTGCTGGTGCGACAACGACAACGCCACGCCAAACTTATCATCGGCAAAGGTATCACTGAACAACGCTGACACTTCCGGCGTAACATCATCATTTTGCTTGTTTGATGAGTCGTAAATACCTTTGGCCGAAACCGAATAGCGCAGGCCCGGTGTTTGCAGCGGCTTGGCGGTAATAATGTTTACCGTAGCACCTAAACCACCACTGGGGTTTTCGGCCCGCGCCGTTTTATATACTTCCAGTGCACTGACACCGTCTGATGCCAGGTTTTCCAGATTGTATGAGCGGCTATTGCCGGTACCCGGCATCTGCCGGCCGTTTAAGGTAATAAGATTAAACTCCGGGCCAAAGCCGCGCACTGTGATCTGGCTGCCTTCGCCATTGGCGCGGCTGACAGTGACCCCGGTTATCCGCTGCAGCGATTCTGCCAGGTTGGTATCGGGAAACTTACCCATTTCCTCTGCGGAAATGGCATCTACCACGCCGCTGGCCTGGCGTTTGACGTTCATCGAGCGGATTAAACTGCCACGAATACCACTAACTTGGATCACTTCTATTTCTTCGCCGGCAGCATCGCTTTGTGCCGCGTTATTGTCCTGCGCCTGTACCAGACTGGTTGCCAATAACATGGCAATGGCGCTGGCCAGGCGGTTTTTAGTAAAGGTTAGGTTTTTCATAATGACCTGCTAAGCTCTGTTCGTTATGTCCTGCCGGGCAGCTGCGCCCGGCGTCTGCTATGCGAAATACGGTTATCTGGCTTATGGCTGCGTAATCACCACATTGTCTATGCGGTATACCGCGCCATTGCCCGCACCCCAGGCCGGAAATACCATCAGCACATCAATGGCACTGATATCCAGGCCAGCATTAAACAGGTCCTGCAAACTAAAGGTGTATGTTTGCCATTGCCCAACAACCGGCACTTGCCCTTGCTGGCTGCTACTTAGCGCTAACTCCACTGCGCTGCTGGCATCATTCGCTTCAATTTTAAATAGCCAGGCTGCCGCGGCATCATTTGGCGGGCTGACAATTTTCATTTCAAACTGCACTACGCCATTTTCCAGCAACGCTGAAGCGTCGTAATACACGCCATCCGCAGCCAGAAAGCCCATTACTGTCGGCGTGGCCCCGATGACAAACTGAGCAGTGGCACCGTGGCTGTCATCGTCCTGCTCAACTGTTGGCGTGCTGCCGCCACAGCAGTCCCAAATCGACCACTGCTCGGCGGCTTCATTGGCAAACAGGGTTAAACCCGAGCCCTGATTGGCACCCGGTAAATAAATTTTGGCATTATCAACCCGGTATATGGCACCTTCACCGGCGCCCCAGGCCGGGAAAATCATCACCACATCTATCGCTGACACATCCAGACCGGCCGCGGCCAGGCTGGCCAGCGGAAAGGTGTAGCTTTGCCATTGCCCCGCAACCGGTGCCACCCCTTCCAGGCTGGCGGTCAGGTTTAACTCAACCGCTGAGGCCGCGTTGTCGGCTTCTACTTTAAACAGCCAGGCAGCATCAGGCGTTGAAGGCATGCTTACCACCTTCATTTCAAACTGAATTACGCCCTGCTCCAGAATAGGCGTGGCATCAAAGGGTTTATCGCTGCCACCATTGGCTGAGCGGGTAATAAAGCCCATCACTGTTGGTGTAGCGCCGATAGTAAATTCAGCTACTGTGCCATGAGCAGCATCGTCGGTTTGTTCGGTCGGGCTGGAGCCGGCGCAGCAATCCCACATTGGCCAGTCCGGGTTTTGCTGATCAGCAAATAACACCAGCTCCGGGTAGCTGATCTCGGCACTGATTTTCACGTTATCAACCCGGTACACCGCGCCCTCTCCGGCGCCCCAGGCCGGAAAAATCATCACCACATCTATGGCGGAAACGTCAAGGCCGGCATCGGCCAGCATTTGTAGCGAAAAGGTATAACTCTGCCATTGGCCGGTTACCGGCGCTGCGCCTTCACTGCTGCCACTCAGCGGCATTTCTACTGCGGTAGAGGCGCCGGTGCTTTCAGTTTTAAACAACCAGACGGCCTCAGCATTGGCCGGTGCAGACACCACCTGCATATCAAAACTGATACTGCCGGTAGCAACTATTGGTGAAGCATCAAAAGGCTTCGCCTGGCCGGCCGGATCGGTAATAAATTCGGCGCGGCTAACAAAACCATTTACCGTTGGCGTAGCACCTACACTGAATTCGTACACATCGCCGCGATCGGCATCAGCCACCAATGCGGGCGTCGAGCCACCGCAGCAATCCCAGGCGGCCCAATCGGGATTAGGTGTACCGTCGAAGATAGTTAAATTTTGCGCAACACCGCTTGATGGCGGTGACGGGATAGGGGCTTCACCGATTACCAGTGCATCTTCAGGCTTGTCGTAACCGGTGCGCACCGTTTCGCAGCCTTTGCCAGTATCCGGATCGGCCGCACACTGATAAACCCGCACATAATCAATTTGAAAACGCTGACCGTCGGCAAAAGCCGCGGCATCAATGCCGAGGTTATTAACATTTTCCGGCCAGTTACCGCCTACCGCCAGGTTCAGGATCAGAAAAAACTCCTGATCAAAGGGCGCTGCGTCCCAATGCGTTTTCAGCTCACCACTGCCCTGATCAAAATACTCGGCAAACCAGCCGCGATGTGCCAGACCAACAGGTTCGCCCCGGCTGTTATATCGCACGCTAGATTGGCGCTGAGTTGCATACAAATAGTTATCGACATACCAGCGTATTTCGCCTTGCTGCCATTCAACCGCATAGGTATGAAAATCATCGGCCGGGTTTACCCCCTCAGGCAACAGGTAACCTTTGCCAGAGCTGGCATTATTCGGCCACTCGCGACCATAGTGCAAAGTGCCGTGTACATTGGCTTCAGCTACGCCGTCAGCGCCTACCACTTTAAGGTTTACCGCTTCCATAATGTCAATTTCGCCGGATCTTGGCCAGCCACCATAAACGCTGTCGGTTGGCATCATCCAGAACGCCGGCCAGCTGCCCTGGCCAAAAGGTAGCTGGGCGCGCATTTCAATGCGGCCATATTTAAAATCGGCCTTATTGCGGGTAACCAAGCGTGCTGAGGTATAGGGTTTTTCTGCACCTTCCGGTGCCGGCAGGGCAACGATATTCAACATACCATCGGCGATATAAGCGTTATCGCTGCTGTCGGTGTAACATTGTTTTTCGTTATTACCACCACCACTGCAGTTAACTTCATGCGTCCACTTAGTCGCATCTAAACTGTTGCTGTCAAACTCATCCTGCCACACCAACTGCCAGTCGCTGACTGGCTGGGTTACGTCAACCTGATTAAAATCAGATTTAGTCTCAGCGCCGCCGCCACAGCCGGCCAAGGCCAGCGAAAGCACACTGGCGCAGGCTATGCGCGCCAGGTTTGCAGATTTATCCATGTTGTTTGCCCCGTGTTATCAGCATTGTCAGCCGGCTGACACCCATTTTAGTGCTGCCGGCTATTATGTAAGCGCTTTCATAAATTAAGACACAACGGCGGAAACGTCAATGTGGCACTAAAGTTTTTTTGCTGTTATTTTAACCGCACTGGCAAACCTGAAAAATTTACCACGCAAATTCAAATACTTAATTATCGGCAATAAAAAACGCCGGTC
The DNA here is from genome assembly GCA_018826295.1 of Gammaproteobacteria bacterium. Lineage (GTDB taxonomy): Bacteria > Pseudomonadota > Gammaproteobacteria > Enterobacterales > Alteromonadaceae > Alishewanella. The sequence goes on along the minus strand of JAHJZX010000001.1, from coordinate 14,987 downwards.
ACAGACCGGCGCTTATTAACAAGCGGGCAGTATTAAAACTTATGTTTAATACCCACCGCCAGATAGTCACGATCCGGCGCTGTGGTATCGAAGTTAAAACTGCTGTACCAGCCGTACAAGGTGGTATTTTTGCCGGCTTTGTAATCTACACCTAAGCTGATGGCATCATCATCTTCCAATGTCTGGTACTGGGCTTTCAGTTCAGTTTTACCCATAGGGTAAGCCGCACTTAACAACCAGCCGTCCTGCTCCAGGCCGCTGACAATATTTTCCTGGCTATGAAACATAGCGCCCAGTTTAAAACCAGCAACTTTACCCTGCGCCTGCACCCGCATCGCGTCGTAACCGGCTACATCGGCATCCATTGCTACCGCCGCATAAAAATTGCTGTTTTTCAGATTCTCGTCACCGTAATACACGGCCGCTGAAAACGCATCTTCGGCATCGGCGGCATCTTCCATTACATAAGTCAGCTGCACACCAAAACCGTTAAAGCTGGGGCTGTAATAAGTAATTGAGTCGCTGGCACGTACTTCACCTTTCCACAGCGCTTTAACGTCGGCCTCGTAATCACTAAACAGATCTATTTTACCCTGTGCATCTTTTAATGCTGTGTCGTGCCGGCCCAAACGAACTTCGCCAAAGCTACCGGCCAAACCAATATACTGGTTACGCGAGGTAATGTTGTCACCGTCGCCGACGTCGGCCAAATCTACGCCCCACTCCAGCTGATACACCAGCTTCAGGCCACCTTCCAGTTCATAGTCGCCTTTTAAGCCAAAGCGCGAACTGTTGCTTTTCAGCTCAGAGAAGCGGCCTTCACCTTCATCACTGGATTGTGCTGAGACATTTAACTGGCCATACACTGTTACCGGATCTGCCTGCACGGCAAAGGCGGCCAGAGTGGTAGATAAAATTGCTACTGTTGTTTTCATACCTTGCACCTGTGTTGTAGTGAGCGTCGTTGCGGTCAGATTCGACATCGCTAATGTTGATGGCGGTTATCTTATGAATAATTTATGACACTAAAATGACAAAATGACATTTTTACGACTATAACATGATGATTTTATGACTAAGGATCCTTGTATTGTCTGAAACAAAGTATTTATCAAATTTTGGCAAATGCCAGCTAACTGGCTCTGCAACAACAAAAAAAGGGCCTCTATGGCCCTTTAAAACAGAAAAAACCATCAGTAGCAACTATCAGGGCTTTTTCTCTACCACTTCGGTAACTTCAGCATCGCTTAAATGTGCCACATTACGGCCGTGGGCCAGAAAAATAGCATGCTGGCAAATATTGCGGCTATGATCGCCAACCCGTTCCAACGCTTTGGCCACGTTAGACACCTGCAAACTCACACCTATTTGCTGCGCATCATGCTTCATGCTGCTTAGGCTATGGGCAATAATCTGCGCATAATCGTCGTCTATGGCTTTATCTTCACGCAGGACATGCAAGGCTGCCTGCGCATCTATCTGTTTAAAAGCCTCCAGCGCACGCTGCAACATTTGCTGTACTTTCTGCGCCATCACAGACAAGGCATCGAGTTGAGCCTGGCTGGGACGGCCGTATTCGGCGCCTTTTAACAGGGCTTTGGCAATGCGCTTGGCTAAATCGCCTACCCGCTCAATGTCGTTTACGCTTTTTAACACTGACAATACCAGGCGTAAGTCGCTGGCGGCAGGCTGGCGCCGCGCCAGAATGTCCAGGCAATGCTCATCAATATCCACTTCAAAGCTATTAACTTTGCGATCAAAATCTTTGACTTGTTGCGCCAGCACCACATCGCCACTGGCAAAAGCAGCCAGGGCATCGCTTAGCTGTTGCTGTGTCAGCGCTGCCATTTGCATCAGGCGGTCTACTGCCTGTTGTAACTCTGCATCATAGGCCTGCGAATAATGGCCACCAATCTTACTGTTTGGCATAACGCCGTGCTCCTGCGAATTTAGGTTGGGCAAACTTAACCATAACGACCGGTAATATAGTCTTCGGTGCGTTTTTGCTGCGGATTGGTAAACACATCATTGGTGTTACCAATTTCAATCAGATTGCCTAAATGGAAAAACGCTGTGCGATCAGATACCCGCGCTGCCTGCTGCATATTGTGGGTGACGATAACGATAGTGAAATTTTGCTTTAGCTCGTCAATCAGCTCTTCAATAATCGAAGTGGCGATGGGGTCCAGTGCCGAGCAGGGTTCATCCATCAGGATCACTTCCGGGCTCACCGCAATACTGCGGGCAATACACAGCCGCTGTTGCTGGCCGCCGGATAAGCCGGTACCAGGTTGATCCAGCCGGTCTTTTACTTCATTCCACAAGCCAGCGCGGCGCAGGCTGGACTCGACGATATCGTCTAAATCGGCTTTACGCTCGGCCAGGCCATGTAAGCGCGGGCCATAGGCGATATTTTCATAAATCGACTTCGGGAACGGGTTGGGCTTTTGAAACACCATGCCAACCTGGGCCCGCAACTGCACGACGTCCAGCGCCGGCTCATGAATGTCGCGACCGTCCAGTGTAATGCTGCCGGTTACGCGGCAATGCTCTATGGTATCGTTCATCCGGTTCATACAACGTAAAAATGTTGATTTACCGCAGCCAGACGGGCCGATAAAAGAAATCACTTCATTCTGATACACGTCCATGCTGATGCCATGCAGCGCTTCATTTTCGCCGTAGAATACTTTGACGTCTTTGGCACTGATTTTTACCGGAACTGTGTTTGTCATGCGTTTATCCGTTAGCTAAAAACTAAAACTGTTACTACACCTTGCAGCGGCTGTTACCGGCTGCGCCTACCAGCGTTTTTCGTATTTTTTCCGCAACCAGATAGCCAGGCCGTTCAGGCTTAGCATCATCATCAGCAGCACGATAATGGCTGCAGAGGTGCGGGCTTCAAAGAAATTACGCAGCTCATTGCCCTGCCACAGGTAAATTTGCACCGGCAATGCCGTCGCTTGCTCAAACGGTGACGCCGGCACAGACGCAACAAAGGACTTCATGCCAATCAATAGCAGCGGCGCGGTCTCACCCAGTGCCTGAGCTACGCCTAAAATAGCCCCGGTTAAAATACCCGGTATCGCCAGCGGTAATACATGGTGAAATATGGCCTGCATTTTCGACGCCCCCAGCCCCAGTGCGGCCTGGCGGATTGACGGCGGTATGGCTTTAAGGGTCGAGCGGGTGGCAATAATCACCGTTGGCAATGTCATAAGCGATAACACCAAACCACCCACTATCGGTGCCGACATTGGCAGATTAAACCAGCCAATTAGTACCGAGGCACCCAGCAAACCAAACACTATCGACGGTACTGCTGCCAGGTTATTGATATTAACCTCAACCAGATCTGTAATACGGTTACGCGGGGCGAATTCTTCCAGATAAATCGCTGCCGCAACGCCCATCGGCACCGCCAGTAAGATTACCACCAGCATCATATAGAACGAGCCCATAAAGGCACCGGCCAAACCGGCAGATGCCAGCGAGCTGCGCGAGTCCGGGTTCATAAACAATGCCAGACTAAAGCGGCTTGTTATCACACCGTCTGCGGCCAGCTTATCAACCCATTCGCGCATTTTTGGGCTTAGCTGCTGTTGTTCATCCGGCAGGCTGCGGTCAATATTGCCTTTTAGCCAAACATCGATATTGGCATCAGTTAGCAGGTGCAAGGTACGGGTTTGACCAATAATAGACGGATCGGCCACCACCATATCGCGCAGTGCAAAGCGTTCACCTGAGGTGACTACCCGCGCCAGATCGCGCCGGTGTTTGCTGGCATCGGGCAAGATTTGCTGCAGGCTGTCGGTGATTAGACGGTTAAAGTTAATAAAGCCCAGCTGGGTTTGCCAGGCCAGATCTCGCTGGCGAAAGTCATTGTCAGACTCGCCTGCCTGCTGTACCGGTTTTTCTTCAACCTTAATGATCTTAGGGTCAAAATAAATATCCAGCGTAATGGCCGACTGCCAGAATGCCGGCATACCCTTAGCGAAAATATTAACAAACAGCACTGCCACCAGCGCCAGGCTGATCAGCACCGCGCTTAAGCCCAGACTGCGGAACAAGCGTTCTTTACGATGGCGCTTTTGCAGCGAGGCTATAACTTTTTGCTGTACCTGCGACGGTGGTGCCACAGCTTTAATCGGATTTTCTGCAATAATGGTCATATTTTACTCGTATTGCTCGCGGTACTTGCGCACTATTACCAGCGCCATCACGTTTAACAGCAGCGTAATAACAAACAGCGTTAATCCCAGGGCAAAGGCCACCAGAGATTGCGGGCTGGAAAAATCGTTGTCACCGGTAAGCTGGTTTACGATAGTTACCGTCACGGTTGATACCGCTTCAAATGGGTTAGCCGTCAGTGCCGGGCTGTTACCTGCTGCCAGTACCACTATCATGGTTTCACCTATTGCGCGGCTGGCTGCCAGCAATACCGCACCGACAATACCAGGCAAGGCTGCCGGCAACACGACTTTTAATACCGTTTCAGATTTAGTCGCGCCAAGACCCAAAGAGCCGTCACGCATCGATTTTGGTACCTGGGTTATAATGTCGTCGGATAGCGACGAGATAAACGGAATTATCATGATGCCCATCACCACACCGGCAGTAAGTGCCGAGGTCGCGTTAATACTCAGGCCGACAGCATTACCCAAGTCACGTAAAAACGGCCCCACCGTTACCAGCGCAAAAAAGCCATACACTATGGTAGGAATACCGGCCAGCACTTCAATCACCGGCTTGGCAATGTTACGCAGCCGGTAAGGAGCGTACTCGGCCAGATAAACCGCCACCATTAACCCCAGCGGAATAGCCACCAGCATCGCAATCGCTGAAATCAACATAGTACCCGACAATAGCGGCACTAAGCCAAAACTGCCCTGCTCGCCGACGCCAACCGTAGAAAAACGCGGGTTCCAGGTGGTTCCAAAGAAGAAGTCTGTCGGTGATATATAGCTGAAAAACTTCATGGTTTCGCCAACCATCGACAACACTATGCCAATAGTGGTCAGAATAGCCACCGCCGAGCACAACACCAGCAGCGCCTTCACCACTTTTTCGACCTGATGCCGCGCTTTGAGCAACGGGGTGATTTTTTGCAGGCTAAGTAACATGCCAACGGCTGCGATAACAGCGATTAGCGCCGTCAGCACTATGGCGCTGTTGGCTTTAAGCTGGTTGAGCTGTTCAGCAGCGTTAAGCTCCCACTGTTCAGCATCGGCTACCACACCAAAATTACTCGCCAGGTTATTAATGCGCTGTAAAACCACCCGGAGTTGCTCGGCACTCTGGCTGGCAATATCGGCCGGTAAAGCACTAACCAGCATCGCATTAATCACTGCCGGCGACAGCCACAGCCACAATAGCAGCAGCATAAAGGCTGGCAGAACCGCCCACAGCCCTACCATCATACCGTAGTGGTGTGGCCTGGAATGCATACGCAAATTAGGGTTAACTGTAGCAACGTTGCGGCTGCGGCGGGTACCAAACTGATAGCCCATAGCCAGCAACATCAACAGCACTACAATTAACGACAGGTTACTCATGGTCACTCCGTAAGCAGCATTACGCCAGTTAAGGCTGGCAGTGTAAGCGGCTTATATTTCATTTTTATGACAGCCCAATATAACTAAAAGAACCCTGCCGGGTTCTTTTAGTTTATAGCGTTGTATTTACAGCGATTTTTTTGATGCGATAGCTTGCTGAATTTCAGCACGCTCGTCATCTGCCAAGGGTATTAAACCGGCGCTTTCCAGCACACTGCCAAAACCTGACATAGTGTCACTGACATGAAATTGAGCATATTCCTGCAAGCCTGGGATCACGCCAATGTGAGCACCTTTAACGTAAATGAACAGTGGCCGCGATACCGGGTATTCACCGGAGATAATGGTATCCTGGTTCGGTTCTACGCCAGACATAGTGGCAACCTTAATACGGTCACGGTTGGCTTCATAGAAGCTTAAACCAAATACGCCGATAGCGTCTTTCTGTGCCTGTAACCGTGCCAGTGTCTCGGTGTAGTCACCGGCAATTTCTACCACTTTGCCGTCGGTACGCATAGCGGTACAGAATTTATGGGCGGCGTCTTTATCCATGGCTTTTACTTCAGCCAGTGATTTACAACCCGGGATCACCGCTTTTTCTTCATAAACTTCGCGGGTACCGTGGTTTGAGCCTGGAATCGCCAGCAAAATTTCCTGATCCGGCAGGCTTTTGTCGATTTGGTTCCAGCGCGTGTATGGGTTAGTCACCATATGACCGTTTTGTGGTACCTGAGCGGCCTGCGCTAAAAACACATGCAGCGGCTCTAATTTAAACACAGCTGCATCGGTACGTGAGGCAAACACTATGCCGTCATAACCAATTTTGACTTCAATAATGTCTTTTACGCCGTTAGCTTTACAGGCTTCAACTTCATTTGGCCGGATTTTACGTGATGAGTTAGCAATATCGATAGTATTGGCGCCAACACCCTGGCAAAACTGACGTAAACCGCCTGATGAACCGCCAGACCCTACCACTGGTGTACGGAACTGGGCAAAATTATTACCAAACTCTTCAGCCACAACAGACGAGAATGGCAGTACTGTTGATGAACCGGCAATTTGAATAGTATCACGGCTACTTTGAGCCTGAGCTGACGTGCTCAGCACACCAACAGCCAACAGCACAGCGGTAAGAGTATTTAATTTCATCATCATTCCTCGGTTATCCGATCTTGGGTTGGCTGCAGTTTGCTGCATTTTTATTGCAGTAATATGACAGGCGGCAATTTTTTAATTGTCGGTATAACCATGATGCTGTACACAGCAGCGGTTGCGTCCCTGCCGCTTTGCCTGATACAGCGCCTGATCGGCGCGCAATAGCAGTTTGTCCAGATCGTCCTGCTCGGGCTGATACATGGCAATACCAATGCTGCAACTAACACTGAGGGTACTGCCATCACTGAGCGTAAACGGATGCTGTGACACCGTGATACGTAGCCGATCAGCAGATAAGATGGCCGTGGCTAAATCGATTTCCGGCAGCAGAATAAAAAACTCCTCTCCACCGTAGCGGCCGGCCAGATCAGTATCACGAATACTTTGCAGACACAGTGTCGCAAATGCCATCAGCACTTTGTCGCCGGTCGCATGGCCATACTGGTCATTTACCTGTTTAAAATGGTCGATATCCAACATCAGTACCGCCAGATTTTTGTGGTAACGGCTGGCGCGGCGGATTTCAGCCTGCGCCCGCTGCAAAATGGCCCGGCGGTTAGATAAGCCGGTTAACTGATCGGTGGTAGCCATTTGCAGTAATTCTTTATTGCTGTCGAGTAGCTGCAGCTCGGTTTGGGCATGGCGGGCAATTTCGGCGCGCAGGGCTGTTGCGGTGTGGCGAAATTTAACAATCACCACTGCCAGTAACACTAATAACGCCACGCAGCACGCCAGCAAAACCACAACAACTAAGCTGGCATTGGCAAAATGGTAATCGGGTTGGGTTGCATCAGCGCGGCCTGAAACAGCTGCCAGAAGCATGCTACAGCACTGCCAACGCCGTCGCTGACTTAAGCTGATCTGGGAAAATCTGACTGTGAACACAGCTAAGTTCCTGCTTATTAGCACTGTTGGCAACCTGTTTAGTATAGGCCAGCTTCTTTAACGGTAAAGGCAGCGGCTTTTACCGGAAAAGCCCGGCATAAATGCCGGGCTGCTATCAGATAACTCCGTGTTAGTTAGCCAGGATCTCCAGTAAACTGCTGGCCTGTTCAATGCCGTCCTCATCTTTAAATGACATCACACCAAGATAAGGAAATGGGCTGGCTGTCAGACCGGTTGTAATCAAGGTAACATTGTTAGGCCTGCCGGCTATAGCGCGCATGCTGGCGGCAACGCGGCTGTTATTTTCATTGGCGTTGGCAAGCCAAACCGGCATGGTGTAGCTGGCCTGCTCTGCACCAAACAGCGAATAGCCGTGTACAAACACCAGATAAAAGTCGCCTGCGGCCCCATTGGCTGCAGGTGCAGGATCACGCAGCGTTACCTCTTCATAACCGCCCTCATTGGCGGAAGAACCTACCGCAGAGCATGACAGCGCAATACAACGATAGACAAACATATCCAGATCCGCGCCAGGTACATCAGCCAGCTCTTCATACAGGCTAAAACGCACCAACCGGGTACCTTGCGGCACCAGGAAAGTATGGAAGCCTAAACCCGGCTCATTGAAGGTAAAGCTGCTGTTAGCATCCTGCGCGACTACACCGGACGAACCAAAGGGTGCAGTCAGTCCCCACAGCGCCGTGCTGGTCATGCCGCTGTAGTTCATCATTACCGGAAAGCTGACACGGCCACCTTTGGCCAAAGCAGAGGCATTAATTTCTGCCGGCGCAACAATCTTCTTCGGCGGCACCACTTTTACCGCTATCGGGCTGCGTACACTGTGTATTCCGTCCGACCAGGTAATGGCACCAAACACCCATTGCTCAAACACTGCGTCTTGCGTTGGCGTAAAAATCAGACTAAACGGCACTGTCGCACCCGCCGGTACCGACAGCATATTGGCACCGTCATTAGTAACAACTGTCACGCTGACACCGGCCGGAGCTTCAATACTGGCGGTATATACCGCGGCTGAAGCACTGACATTGGTTACACGGCGCTGCAAGGTTTCTTGCTCTGACAGCTCAGCAATGGCCATAGAGGGCAGGTTTAACTGGCTGGCGTCGGTGTTGTAACCGGCATTGACAAAAGCAGCGCAGGAAAAGCCACTGGCCGTTTGCACAAAGGCGCCCTGGCCCACTCCACAGAGGAAGGCAAAATATTCCAAATTAGAAATAGGATAGGTCAAGCCCGGATTAACAGCAGTATTAGGCACTACATGGCCGGCGCCAAAGTCAAAGGGATCCGCCGCGGTTACGCCGTTTTCTTTGCTCAGGTTTTGCCTGGCAGTCGTCATAATGGCCGATTTTATCATCGCTGCCGACCACCCTGGATTAACTTCTTTTACCAGAGCGGCAATACCGGCAATATGCGGGCTGGACATTGACGTGCCTTGCAGGTAGGTGAAACTGGTACCTGGCGCGCCAAACATTGATTGCGCCGATGCACCGGCGAGAATTTTCACGCCAGGGGCAGTGATATCGGGTTTAATGATATCCAGCGTATTCAGGTTCGGCCCCCGGGACGAGAACCCTGCCATCAAATTGCCCACTTCAACCACATCGTCTACAAATACCGACGGGCTCATTTTTACATTAACAGTACCACCGCCACTTATTTCTGCGTTAATCGCACTGCCGGCTGCCAAAGTGGTCATTACAGCAGGGAAAGCAAAACTGCCGGTGCCGCCCATAGCAATCGGCGCTGCCGCCGAGTTATTATACATAATAACCCCTGCAACACCGGCCGCCTGCGCGTTGGCCAGTTTAATATCAAAGCCGCACGTACCACGCTGCATCAGCGCAAATTTGCCCGCCAGTTCGGCGGCATTATTCAGCGGTGCACAGGCTTCCAGCGGAGACGCCACAACCACATCAGCAACAATGTCGCCGGTTACACTAAGCGGTACTGTAGTAACACCTTCTATTGACTGATACACACCCTGTAACGGTCCGGCGGTCACTTCGATGCCGTTAGATACACTGGTACCACTGTACGTCGAAGCAGCGACAGTTGTAACCCAAGGTGCTGGCGTGCCTATGGTACTTGCTGCCGGGCCGTTATTACCGGCAGACACCGCGACAAAGACCCCGGCCTGGGCAGCGCGCAGCTTTGCTGCGGCCTGCGGCGTAGTGATATTGGTTAAACTACCGCTAATGGAATAGTTAATAACATCAACACCGTCGGCCACCGCCTGATCAATTGCAGCCATAGTATCACCGCCAAAACAGCCACGCTCTGGCTGGCCTTGCGGATTGGTATAACTGCTGTTCCAACAGGCTTTATAGGCAGCAATACGGGCGCGCGGCGCGATGCCGGATACCGTGGCGACGTCAGTACCATTTAACACCGCGGTTACCCCCGCATTACCGCCTGCCGTTGAGGCTACGTGGGTTCCATGGTCATCTGCGTCCCGCGGTGAAACAAATTCGCCTGGTTGCAGTTGATACACACTTTCAAACGACTCTTTATAATAACGGGCGCCAATCAGTTTGTTATTACAGCTGAAAGCCGCATCTTCACCGCTATCACAGGCTCCGGCCCACCCCGCCAACGGAGTGTAGCTGCCATCATCGGCAAAGCTGGGATGCTCTGGCCAGATCCCGCTGTCAACCACACCTATGACTATGCCTTCACCTTTTACACCTTGCACATGTAAACCGTCAGGTTCACCGGTCAGGCCAAGAAAAGCCGGCGTATTAGAGGTGGTAAGTTGCTGCGCTTCATCACGCCATACCCCCAGCACATTCGGATGGTTACGCAATGTTTCGGCCTGAGCCGCGGTCATTTTCGCCGAAAAGCCATTAAAAGTATGGGTGTACGAATATAACAACTTGCCGCTGCCACTTTGCGTGGCTAACTGTTGATGAAAATGTTTTAAGCCGTTGGTGTAGCTTAGCATTCGGGCTGATCCGGCATTGTAGCGGTTAAGACCGACGGTGACCGATTCTGCCGCCGGCAGCAGCTCACCCAGTTCTTCCGCTTTTTCTACCCCGCTTTTACCTTTTACCTGCACAATATAAGGCACCGGCGTCGTGCTTTCTTCTGCTTGCTGTAGCAGGGTGCGGTCTACTTCAATCTGATAATTCGTCGCCACTACTACAGCTGGCATGGCGCCTACCGCCAAAGCAACAGCACAGGCCGTTCTGGACATAAATTGGTTAAATTGCATCTGATATCTCCGTTTATTGTTTTTCTCGCTGTACAACAGGAGTTAATTCGGAGGGAAGTCACTGCCGTTCGGCTTCCAGCCATCTGACTCTCGCTGCAGCGTTGTTTAACGCCGCAATAGCGTTATTGCTGCGATAAACTTACTGACAACTACTGTATAATTTTTTGACAGCCAGTCATTTCACTCAGCCGACACGGTACAGAGCCTGCAAAGCTGTATCTGCTTGTTGCAGATAAGTGTACGCAGGAGCCGACCAGGTGCTGTGCAAAAAAGCAGACGCTGCCAGGCTAAACCAGCCCGTGTCGACGCTGACGTACCATCAAGGCTGCCAAAGCGCCAAACAACAACCAGAAAGTGGCCGGTGCCGGTACTGCGGTAGTTTGGCCCGGTGCTAAATTCACCAATGCGGTAAATTCACCGGTGGTAAAGTTATAGGAGGTGAAATAAGGCGGTAAGCCGGGATCATTCAGATCGAAAAAGCCCGAAAAGGCGAATTCTCCGCTGATATCGCTAACATCAAAGTTCAAGTATTCCAGGCCAGCGAAAGCGTTGGCCGGGTCAAACCCTAAGAAGACAGAGAACCAACTAGTGTCAATTTCATAGCCGAACAGGGTAAAACTTTGCCACGCCAGCAATTCGCCTGTGCCAGGAAACAATTCATCAAGATCGTCAGTATCAAAACTAATAGCGCCGATAGAAATAATACTACCCCCCGGATCTTCTACCAGCAGCTCCTGCGTCAGGATCAGGCCTGCATGGGCCGGTTTCGACAGGGTGACAGCACTGAGCAGCACGACAGACAGTGCAAGAAAAATAGACTTCAACATGGATTACCTCTTATTTATTTTGTTTTAGATTAGGTGTGGTGCAATTGCTTGCAATTTAACCAATGCATAAAACAATCCAATTGTTAATGCTGAATATATTCAGTCTATTAGCTTTGATTGAACTAGCTTACGCCAGATTTGATGTATAAAATTTAGACAACGAAAAAAGGCGAACCTGAGTTCGCCTTTTTACTGCTAACGGACAGACTAAGACCAGTTAAGTACGACTTTACCCGACTGGCCGGAACACATAATGTCAAAGCCTTGCTGGAACTGTTCTACCGGCAATTCATGCGTGACCATAGGGGTAAGATCGAGGCCGGATTGAATTAAACTGGCCATTTTGTACCAGGTTTCAAACATTTCGCGGCCGTAAATGCCTTTAATCACCAGGCCTTTGAAGATCACTTTATTCCAATCTACGGCCATATCTGACGGTGGAATACCCAGCATGGCAATCTTGCCACCATGATTCATGGTATCGAGCATGCCACGAAACGCCGACGGCACCCCGGACATTTCCAGGCCAACGTCAAAACCTTCCGTCATGCCCAGCTCTCTCATCACGTCTTTTAAGTTTTGCTTGCTGACATCCACCGCCCGGGTGGCGCCCATTTTCAGCGCCAGCTCCAGCCGGTACTGGTTGACATCAGTAATAACCACATGCCGGGCGCCAACATGACGCGCCACCGCCGCGGCCATAATACCAATGGGGCCAGCCCCGGTAATAAGCACATCTTCGCCTACTAAATCAAACGACAGTGCCGTATGTACTGCATTACCGAACGGGTCAAAAATAGCCGCGATATTGTCCGGAATATTATCTGCCAGCTTAAAGGCGTTATAGGCCGGAATGACCAGATACTCAGCAAAAGAACCAGGCCGGTTAACACCGACACCTATGGTATTACGGCACAAATGCACCCGGCCGGCGCGACAGTTGCGACAGTGGCCGCAGGTAATGTGGCCTTCGCCGGAGACGCGGTCGCCAATACTAAAACCGCGCACTTCCGAACCCATATCTTCAATAACACCAACATATTCATGGCCTACTACCATGCCATGCGGAATAGTGTTTTGCGCCCACTCATCCCACTTATAAATGTGCACATCGGTACCACAAATCGCGGTTTTCTTTATGCGAATTAACACATCATTCGGCCCTACCTGCGGTTTTTCTACCTCGGTTTGCCAAATACCCGGTTCTGCTTTTAACTTTGCCAGTGCTTTCATTTTCACGCCCCGCCCTTATGCGATCACGCCCATGTCTTTACCAATGCGGATAAAAGCGTCTATCGCCTTATCCAGTTGCTCTGTTGTATGTGCTGCTGAAATTTGTGTCCGGATACGGGCCTGGCCTTTTGGCACCACCGGGAAAGAGAAACCGACCACGTAAATACCTTGCTCCAGCATGCGCTTAGCCATCTCAGCTGCAATTTTGGCATCGCCCAGCATGACCGGAATAATAGCGTGATCTTTGCCGGCCAGCGTAAAACCTGCCGCCGACATTTTTTCACGAAAGTAAGCGGCGTTTTGCCATAATTTTTCCCGCAGAGCGTCGCCCTGGGCTAACATATCCAGCACCGTGATTGACGCGGTAACAATAGAAGGGGCCAGTGAATTAGAGAACAAATAAGGCCGCGAGCGCTGCCGCAACCATTCAATCACTGCTTTTTTACCCGAGGTGTAGCCACCGGACGCGCCGCCCAGCGCCTTACCTAAAGTGCCGGTAATAATGTCTACTCTGTCCATAACGCCGCAATATTCGTGGGTACCACGGCCATTTTTGCCAACAAAACCCACCGCATGGCTGTCATCTACCATGACCAGCGCATTATATTTGTCCGCCAGATCACACACTGTTTTCAGATCAGCAATTACGCCGTCCATTGAAAACACACCGTCGGTAGCAATTAGCTTAAAGCGGGCACCGTCAGCGTCGGCCTGTTTTAACTGAGCTTCTAAATCGGCCATATTGTTGTTGGCATAACGATAACGTTTAGCTTTGCATAGCCGCACACCGTCAATAATAGAGGCATGGTTTAAGGCGTCAGAAATCACCGCATCTTCAGCACCGAGGATGGTTTCAAACAAGCCACCGTTAGCATCAAAACAAGATGAATATAAAATAGTGTCTTCAGTGCCTAAAAATGCGCTGATGCTTTGCTCTAATTGTTTATGAATATCCTGAGTACCGCAGATAAAACGCACCGAGGCCACACCAAAGCCATGGCTTTGTAAGCCTTGCTGTGCCGCAGTAATCAGTTGCGGGTTGTTGGCCAGGCCCAAATAGTTATTGGCACAGAAATTCAGTACCTGCTGGCCGGCAACACTGACGTCTGCACTTTGTTGTGAGGTGATAATACGTTCTGCTTTGTATAAACCTTCTGCCTTAACATCTTCTATTTGTTGTTGTATGTGTTGCAGAAAAGCGCCATTGCGCATAAAGCCTCCTGTTTAGGGGGTGAGGGTTCAGAAAAACGGCGCCATTGTAAAGCTTATGCCAACGCCGTGCAGCGCTTTTGCACAGATTAGTGCACTGTTTGGACCTGCTGCTGTCAAGTTTAGCCTACAACAGTGCAGCTTGTGAGCGTTCGCCGGCGCTAGTACGCCAGCGCTTCATAATGCTGTTGTAACCGGGTTATGCGGGGTTTGGCCTGCTCGGTGGCATAAGGCTTAAACAGCAATAATACCTGCAGTACGCCCTGATAAACACTGGCTTTATCAATTTGTTGCTGCGGCGATTGGGTTTTCAGATAGCTGATCCAAAACGTTACCACCAGCTTTATCGTGTGCGCCAGATCGGTAATGTCGTTATCTTCGATACGGATCACGGCAGAGGCTTTCAGCGCTTGCAATACCGCCGTTACCCGCGCCAGCACGCCTTGTTGCACTAACAGGTAATCCTGCTGTAATGCCGCATCGCGCGATAAAATATCCGGCAGGTTGGCGTAAAAAAAGTGAAAACGCCACATCAGTTCAAATACCGCGTCCAGATAACTGGCCAGAGCATCCAGCGCTTCTGCCTGATCTGTCGGTGGTTTAATGCGGGTGTCCAGCAGCTTGGCATATTCTTTAAAAATCTGCCGTACTATGTCTTCTTTATTGCGAAAATGGTAATACAGGTTACCAGGGCTAATGCCCAAATGTGCTGCGATATGATTGGTGGTAACCTGGCGCTCGCCGACCTGATTAAACAGTTCTATGCTGGCTTGCAGAATTTTATCTTTTGTTCTGAGCTTTTTTTCCATCTGCTAAACAGGCTTATGGTTGGCTAAATTAATTTGCTATAGTAACGCCAAATTGACTAAAAACTCTAGTCGCAGGGTA